>JBQCZP010000016.1:0-46861 GCA_052089225.1 Nesterenkonia sp. | reverse complement strand
GCGTCTCAGGCGGTGCGGAAGGCGACGACGGCGTTGTGGCCGCCGAAGCCGAAGCTGGAGCAGATGCCGATCTGATCCTCTGAACCCAGGTCTCGCGGTGAGCCGCTGACCACGTCCAATGGGATTTGGGGGTCCTGGTCCGCCAGATTGATCGTCACCGGGGCCCTGCGATCGGTCAGAGCTTTGACCGTCAGCACTGATTCCACCGCACCAGCGGCACCGAGCAGATGCCCCGTCTGAGACTTGGTGGCCGAGACGCAGACATTGTCCAGGTGCGAGCCGAAGGCAGCCTTCATGGCGGTGTACTCCGGAACGTCGCCCACCGGGGTGGAGGTGGCGTGAGCGTTCACGTGGGTGACGTCCTCCTTAGTCGCACCCGCAGAGGTCAGTGCCTTGCGCAGTGCACGGGCGGCCCCGCGCCCCTCCGGGTCGGGGCCGGTGATGTGGTGCGCATCGGAGGTGACGCCGCCGCCGGCCAGTTCGGCGTAGATGGTGGCGCCGCGGGCCTTGGCGTGCTCCTCAGTCTCAATGACCAGGGCGCCGGCGCCTTCGCCCATGACGAAACCGTCGCGGTCGACGTCGTAGGGTCGTGAGGCGGCCGCCGGGTCATCGTTGCGTCGGGAGAGCGCCTGCATATTGGCAAAGGCTGCCATGGGCAGCGGATGGATGGCTGCTTCGGTGCCGCCGGCCACCACCACTTCGGCGTCGCCGTCCTGGAGCATGTCCATGGCCATGATCAGGGCTTCCACGCCGGAGGCGCAGGCGGAGACCGCAGTCCGCGCTCCCGCGTGGGCGCCCAGATCCAGGCTGATCGCAGCTGCTGCGCCGTTGGGCATCAGCATCGGCACGGTCATCGGCAGCACGCGCCGCGGCCCCTTGTTGCGCAGCGTGTCCCAGGAGTCCAACAGCGTCCACACCCCACCGATGCCGGTGGCGAAGCTGACCCCGACCCGCTCGGGGTCGAGCTCAGCATCGGCGAGTCCGGCGTCGGTCCATGCCTCCCGCGCTGCCACCATGCCGAACTGAGTGGAGCGGTCCATCCGCCGGGTCTCGGGCCGGCTGAGCACCTCAGAGGGCTCGTTGGAGGCCTCTGCGGCGAATGTGACCGGCAGCTGGTACTCCTCGACCCAGTCGTGCTCCAAGGTCTTGGCCCCGGCAGTCCCTGTCAGCGCGTTCTCCCACAGGCTGGGCACGTCACCGCCGATTGGGGTGGTGGCACCGAGTCCGGTAATAACGAGACGGCGTGACATGGGGCTCCTTTCGGAAGGGACGTTTCAGCCCTGGGCGTTAGCGATGTAGTCGACGGCGTCGCCGACAGTGGCGAGGTTCTTGACCTCTTCGTCCGGGATCTTCACGTCGAACTTCTCCTCGGCGTTGACCACGATGGTCATCATCGAGATGGAGTCGATGTCCAGGTCCTCAGTGAAGGACTTCTCCAGCTGGACCTCCTCAGTCTCCAAGCCGGTCTCCTCCTCAACGATCTCAGCCAGTCCTGCGAGGATCGCGCTCTTGTCAGCCATTGGGTGCTTCCTTTCGGTTGTGCGGTTCTGGTCCCTCAGGAGGATACTTCCTGACGGGCTGATTCTATGGGATGCGGACCACTTGGGCGCCGTACACCAGGCCGGCGCCGAAGCCGATCTGCAGTGCGTAGCCGCCGCTGATCTCCGGGTTCTCGCTGCGCAGCCGGTGCAGTGCCAGCGGAATGGAGGCCGCAGAGGTGTTGCCGGCGTCTGCAATGTCACGGCCGATCAGCACGTGCTCGGGGAGCTTCAGCTGCTTGGCGAGCTCGTCGATGATGCGCATGTTGGCCTGGTGCGGTACGAAGGCGGTGAGATCCTCCGGCTGCAGCCCGGAGGCCTCAAGCGTCTCCTTGGCCACTTTGGCCATCTCCCACACGGCCCAGCGGAACACGGTCTGTCCGTCTTGGCGCAGCGTCGGCCAGAGCCGCTCCTCGGGATCCAACAGCCGGGTGGCATCGCCTGTGGTCTGGGCGTCGAAGAGTGCGTCGCGCAGCCGCAGCAGGGAGTTGTCCATGGAGACGGTGCTCCATTTCTCCCCGTTGGAGCCCAGCACTGAGGGCGAGATGCCCGCGGTGTCTGAGGGCCCGATGACGGCCGCACCTGCTCCGTCGCCCAGCAGGAAGGAGATGGAGCGCTCATGGTTGTCGATCACGTCGCTGAGCTTCTCCACTCCGACGACCAGCACATACTCGGCAGCGCCGGAGCGCACCAGCGCATCTGCCTGGCCGATCCCGTAGCAGTAGCCGGCGCAGGCGGCGGAGATGTCGTAGGCGGCAGCCGGGGTGGCCCCCAGCCGGTGAGCCAGGTCCGCGGCCGCCGACGGCGTCTGGTACGGATGAGTCACCGTGGAGACGATGACCCCACCCAGCTGGGACGCCTCGATGCCGGCGTCGCTGAGGGCTTCGGTGGCGGCGCCGAAGGACATGTCGACCACGGAGACGTCCGCCGGGGCGCGATGGCGGGTGATGATCCCGGTGCGTTTTCTGATCCACTCATCGGAGGAGTCGATCCATTGGCAGATCTGTTCGTTGTCGACCACGATGTCGGGCCGGTGTGCGCCCAGACCTACGACGGCGGTCGCCTCAGTGGGGACGGTCTGCGTCAGGGGGGCTGCGGAGCGGACGGCGGTCACGTCGGTAGGGCCTTTCGGTCTGCTGAGGATCAGCGGGTGTGTTCAGTGATGAAGTCTGCGGCGGCGTCGAGGTCCTCCGGGGAGGTCAGCGCAAAGGAGGCGACGCCCTTCAGGCCCCGTTTGGCCAGTCCCACCAGGGTACCGCCGGGCATCAGCTCCAGGACGCCGGTGACGCCCATGGCCGTCATCGTCTCCATGCACTGGTCCCAGCGCACCGGGCTGGTCACCTGAGCGACGATGCGGCTGAGCACCTCGGAGCCGGCGCTGATGCTGGTGCCGTCCCGGTTGGAGAGCAGGGCCACCTGTGGGTCCTTGGCCTGTGTGGCCTCGGCAGCCTCGGCCAGGCTCTTCGCGGCCGGGGCCATGTAGCTGGTGTGGAATGCGCCTGCGACATTCAGCGCAATGACGCGGGTGCGCGCCGGCGGGTTCTCAGCCAGCCGGTCCAGCGACTCCTGGGAGCCGGCTGCCACCACCTGGCCGGGCGCGTTGACGTTGGCTGCAGTCAGTCCGGCGGACTCAACGGCCGCGAACACCTCATCGACCTTACCGCCGAGCACCGCCGCCATCCCGGTCGGGGCTGCGTGGGCGGCCTGCGCCATGGCCTGTGCGCGCAGGGCAATGAGGTTCAGAGCCTGTTCGGTGCTCAGCGCCCCCGCCAGGGCGGCGGCGGGGATCTCGCCGATCGAGTGGCCGGAGACGACGACGCGGTCACCGAGGTCGGCGATCCTCTGCGGGCTCAGACCCAGCGCCTCTGCACTGAGCAGGCTGGCCGCAGCGATCAGCGGCTGGGCCACCGCGGTGTCACGGATTGTGTCCTCATCAGACTCGGTGCCGTGGCGCAGCAGATCGGTGCCGGCGGCATCGGCGAAGCCGCTCAGCAGGTCACGAGCGCCGGGGTCCTCCAACCACGGGGTGAGGAGGCCGGGGGTCTGGGAGCCTTGTCCTGGACATACGATTGCGAGCACAGTCTCCACCTTCCCATCCTCAGAGCTGCTTCGTCCTGCACCGGGGCGACCACGTCGGGGCCGGGTACGTTGTAGCTTTTCTACAATTCTTCTACAGTCTGCCCAGTGCCAGTGCCAGTGCCGTCTGCAGCACGTAGGCGTCCCGGGGCTCCATGGGGTCCCAGTTGGTGACCTCGGTGACCCGCTTGAGTCGGTAGCGCACTGTATTGGTGTGCACAAAGAGCTCCCGCGCTGTGGCCTCCAAGGAGTGGCCGGTGTGCACATAGGACTCCACGGTCTCCAGCAGACTGTGGCCGGCCTGCTGCAGCAGTGCGTAGATGTCTGTGACCAGAAAGTGCTTCGCGTGCTGATCACCGGCCAGGGCACGTTCGGGCAGCAGATCCTCAGCGGCCACCGGCCTGGGGGCTCGGGGCCACGCGTCAGCAGCGGAGAACCCGGCGAAGACTGACTGCGCACAGCGCGAGGACTGGGAGATGGGCCCTTCGTGCCTGCCGTATACCACGTGTCCGGCACCGAAGTGCGGCAGCACCCGGTGAAGACCGTCGGGCAGGTCGGTGACCCCGCCCAGCAGCAGTATCAGCCGGTCGCCCTGAACTCCGACGACGGCGTCAGCGGCGAAGCGGATGCACTGGCGGCGCAGATGCGACATGAACACCGAGTCCGCCTGATCCGGGGCGCCGCCGATCACCACCACGATCCGCTCCTGGCTCTGCCAGCCCACCGCCGCGGCGCGGGATGCGATCTGTTCGGTGGGCTCCGCGCGCAGTACAGCGTCCACCAGCAGGGCCTCCAGCCGCGAATCCCACGCTCCGCGCGACTCTGCGGCTCGTGCGTAGACGTCAGCGATGGCGAAGGCGACCTCGCGGGAGTAGCGCAGCACGGCCTCGCGCATCAGCTGCCGGTCATCAACGGGCATCAGCCCGGGCAGTCGCTGCTCGACGGCCTCGACGATGGTGCGGATCAGCTGCAGCGCCCGCTGCAGCGAGATGGTGCGCATCAGGTCGGTCGGCGCCGGCCCCAGCAGCTCATTGACCAGCGGCAGGTTCCGCGAGGCGGGGTCCTGCAGCCAGTTGATCAGCCCTTGGATCCCGCGCTGAGCGATCAGGCGCAGCGAGGCGCGCTCCTCAGTGCCCAGCTGCTTGTACCAGGTGAGCCGCTCCTCCAGGTGCTGACCCACCGTGGTGGTCAGCGCCCCGGAGTTTCGCTGCAGCACCTTCAGTGCCTCATCGCTGACCTTCACCGCAGGCGGCAGCTTGCCGGAGTCCACGCTCATAGGGATCGAGCGTACTTTGTGCAGACCCTACAAACCAACGACGCCGTCTCGGTGGTGCTGGGTCACTCCTCGTCGGGGGTTCCGGAGGTGCCTGCGTTGACGTTGGTGAGGTCGTACTTCTCGATGGCTTGGTCGGCTTCCTTGTCCTTGCCGAGCATCTGCAGCGCGCGGACGACCATGGAGTGGGCGTCGATGCGGAAGAGCCTGCGGGCTGCGGCGCGGGTGTCGGAGATGCCGTAGGAGTCTGCGCCGAGGGTGGCGAACTCGTTGGGCACGAACTGTCGGATCTGATCCGGGATGGCGGCCATGAAGTCGGTGGTCGCGATGATCGGGCCTTCAGCGCCGGCCATCTGTTGGGTGATGAAGGGGGTTTCGGGTTCGCGCTCAGGGTCGAGCATGGCTGTCTGTTCGACGTGGAGGGCTTGGCGGCGCAGTTCGTTCCAGCTGGTCACGCTCCACACATCAGCAGAGATTCCCCAGTCCTCGGCCAGCAGCTGCTGGGCTTCCAACGCCCAGGGCACGGAGACCCCGGAGCCCAGCAGTTGGACCTTCTCGCCCTCGGTGGTGGAGGCGGAGAGCTTGTAGATGCCGCGTTTGACGCCCTCAACATCGAGGTTCTCGGGTTGTGGGGGGTGGGTGACGGGCTCGTTGTAGACGGTGATGTAGTACATCACGTTGTGGTCGCCGTCGTGGTCGCCGTACATCTCGTAGAGCCCGTTCTGAAGGATGTGGGCGATCTCGTAGCCGTAGGCGGGGTCGAATGTCTTCACCGCGGGGTTGGTCGAGGCCAGCAGCGGCGAATGTCCGTCCAAGTGTTGGAGTCCTTCGCCGACCAGGGTGGTGCGCCCGGCGGTGGCGCCGATGATGAATCCGCGGGCCAGTTGGTCTGCTGCTGCCCAGAGGGAGTCGCCGGTGCGTTGGAACCCGAACATGGAGTAGAACACGTAGAAGGGGATGATCGGCTCGTTGTGGGTGGAGTAGCTGGTGCCCGCGGCGGTGAAGGCGGCGACTGCGCCGGCTTCGTTGATGCCGGGGTGCAGCAGCTGGCCCTTGGCTGATTCTTTGTAGGCCAGCATCAGTTCCCGGTCCACTGAGAGATAGTTCTGGCCCTTGGGGTTATAGATCTTCGCGGTGGGGAAGAAGGAATCCATCCCGAACGTGCGGGCCTCATCGGGGACGATGGGCATGATCCGCTCACCGATGTTCTTATCGCGCATCAGGTCCTTGAGCTGGCGCACAAACGCCATGGTGGTCGCGGCCTTCTGCTTGCCGGAGCCCTTCTTGGCTTGGGCGTAGGTCTTCTCCCCAGGCAGCTCCAGCGTGGTGGTCCCGGCCGGTCGCTGCGGCAGGGCGCCGCCGAGGTGCTTCTCCCGCTCGGCGATGTAGCGGACCTCCTCAGCATCTTCACCGGGGTGGTAGTAGGGCACATCGTAGAGATCGTTCTCCAACGCCTCATCACTGACCGGAATGCGCAGGGTATCGCGGAAGCGTTTGAGATCCTCGACGGTGAGCTTCTTCATCTGGTGGGTCGCGTTGCGGCCCTCGAAGCTGGGCCCCAGCCCATAGCCCTTAATCGTCTGCGCCAGAATCACCGTCGGCTTGCCCTTGGTGGCTGCCGCGGCCTGGTAGGCGGCGTAGACCTTCTGATAGTCATGACCACCACGCTTGAGGCCCCAGATCTGATCATCGCTCATGTCGGCGACCATCTCTTTGGTCTTCGCCGAGCGGCCGAAGAAGTGCTCCCGGACGAACTCGCCGGATTCGGCCTTATAGGTCTGATAGTCCCCATCGAGGGTCTCGTTCATGATGCGCACCAGCTCGCCGTCGTCATCGGCTTCGAGCAGCTCGTCCCATTCCCGGCCCCAGAGGACCTTGATGACGTTCCACCCGGCGCCGCGGAAGAAGGCCTCCAACTCTTGGACGATCTTGCCGTTGCCGCGCACCGGCCCGTCCAAACGCTGCAGGTTGCAGTTGATCACAAAATGCAGGTTGTCCAGGTTCTCATTGGCCGCCAAGTGCAGCAGGCCCCTGGATTCGGGCTCATCCATCTCCCCGTCACCGAGGAAGGCCCACACGTTCTGCTCCGAGGTGTCCTTGATGCCGCGGTTGTGCAGGTAGCGGTTGAACTGGGCCTGATAGATCGCATTCATCGGCCCGATCCCCATCGACACCGTCGGGAACTGCCAGAACCCTGGCATCAGCCGCGGATGCGGATACGAGCTGAGTCCGTTGGGCGCCTTCGAGGCCTCCTGCCGGAACCCATTGAGCTGCTCCTCAGTCAACCGGCCCTGCAGGTAGGCGCGGGCATAGTTGCCCGGGGAGGAATGGCCCTGCCAGAAGATCTGATCCCCGCCACCAGGATGATCAGCCCCCCGGAAGAAATGGTTATAGCCCACCTCATACAAGGTGGCCACTCCGGCGTAGGAGGAGATATGGCCCCCGACCCCGATGTCCTCCCGCTGAGCACGATGAACCATCACCGCAGCATTCCACCGCAGAAGACGCCGGTACCGGCGCTCCAACTCCTCATCACCAGGAAACACCGGCTCCTGATCAGAAGGAATCGTGTTCACATAGTCCGTGGTCGTCACCATCGGAACACCAATGGACTTCGCCCCGGCGCGCTGCAGCAGCGTCCGGATCATATACTCCGCACGCTCAGTGCCGTGAAACTCCACCAACTGATCAAAAGACGCCAACCACTCAGCCGTCTCTTCCGGATCAACATCCGGCAACTGATCAACCAAACCACTACGAATATGCGACGTCTCTTCACCAGCGCTCATGGGTGGGCACCTTTTCTCTCGGGTCGTTCTGCGGCCCGTGGGTGGTAGGGCCTTCGAGGTCCATGGGAGCGCACCGCGGCCAGGATTTCCGCCGTCGGGGCTCGTAGAACGCAACTCTACCTGCTGCGTGTGGCGTTGCACTTACCGCCTGAGCATGATTCCGCGTAACGTTGACCATGTGGAACAGAAGTACGATGCCGCCACCAACGTGGTCGACGACACCAGCCTTCTCAACGAGCTCGGGCTCAAGCCCGACACCCTGATTCAGGAGATCGGAGTCGATGACGACGTCGATGATGACCTCCGAGACGTTCTGGAGGAGCACCTTGACGAGCCGCTGATCGATGAGGACGAGCAGGAAGTGGTCGACGTCGCCCTGCTGTGGTTCCGCGACGGCGACGACGACCTGGCTGACGCCCTGGTGGATGCCCTCACCACACTGGACGAGGGCGGAGTAGTGTGGCTGATGACTCCGCGCTCCGGCCGTGAGGGCTACGTGCCGCCGGTGGAGATCCAGGACGCGGCCCCCAACGCGGGCATGCACGTGACCTCCTCCGCCGGGGTCAGCGCCAACTGGGCCGCCACCCGGCTGGTTCAGCGCAAGGCCTGATCACCCGGTGAATCACCGGTGACTCAGCACCCAGCAGCTGCCCCCCACTTCACACTGCGCAATCAGCACGGCGAGAATGTGGAGCTGGCCGCCGCATCCGGGGCGCCTGTGCTGCTGATGTTCTACCCCTTCGCCTTCAGCCGAGTCTGCGGATCAGAGCTTCGCGAGGTGCACCTGCGGTGGGAGGAGCTGCAGCAGACCGGAGCATCGGTGCTGGGCATCAGCTGCGACTCCGTGCACACCCTGCGGGCCTATGCCGGTCAGCTGGTCAGCAGCCTCGACTCGGCCGAACAGCACGCGCCGGACGGCCAGCCCGAGCAGCTGCCGCAGTTCGATCTGCTCAGTGACTTTTGGCCCCACGGGGCAGTCGCCCACCGGTACGGGGTGCTCAATCAGCACACCGGAGGGCCGCAGCGCGTCAGCTTTCTGCTCGATGGGGCCCTGCGAATCAGGCACCGGATCACCTCGGAGGACGACGGGGCCCGCAGCCTGGACCGGACCCTGGAGCTGCTGCGCACGCTGTGAGGGCCGCTCCAGCCGCCCCATTCCAGCGGCCCCAGATCCGGCTTCGGTGGCCGAATCTGCCGCTATAAGCAGCCCGGAGTCCCTGTTGGACGGGCAGAATCGGCCACGCAGGCCGTGGGTGGGGGCGTGGGGCAGTGCGCCATCGTCGTCGAGTTTCAGTATGTGGGATGCCATCGGGCCCGGCTGAGCTTTCTGGCCGGTGATGAAACACTTCATGGGTGGACTCTGTGGACCGCGCCATCGTGGAGGCGCTGACGAAGAACGCCCGGATCACCAACGCTGAGTTGGCGAAACAGGTGGGGCTGACGCCCGGGCCGTGCCTGCGTCGGGTCCAGAAGCTGGAGTCCGACGGGGTCATTCTGGGCTATACCGCGCAGATCAACCCCGAATCTGTGGGCCGCAGCTTCGAAGTCGGCGTGTCCATCGAGCTCAAACAGCTCAACCAGGACACCGTCCCGCAGTTCGAGGAGACGGTGGGGGCCTTCGACGAGGTCCTGGAGCTGTACCGGCTCTTCGGCACCCCCGACTACCACGCCCGGGTGGCCGTAGCGGACCTGACCTCCTATGAGCGCTTCCTGACCACCAAGCTTCTGATGATCCCCGGTGTCAGCGTGACCCACTCCGCCTTCCCGATGAAGATCATCAAATCCCCGCGCGCCCATGCGGGCACCGAGAGCACCCACTGACTATAGAGTTGGGGCAGATGTCTTCACGCGCGCCCAGTCAGTTCCTGCTGCTGGGCACCGTTCTGGTCGTCACGATCAACCTGCGACCGGCGATCACAGTGGTCGGCCCGCTGATTGAGACCATCGGTGCCGACACCGGCCTGAGCCCCACTCTGCTGGGCCTGCTGGGCGCCATCCCGGTGATCGCCTTCGCCCTGGTCTCACCCACAGTGCACCTGCTCGGCGCCCGCTTCGGGCTGGAGCCCACCATATTCGGCGCCCTGCTGCTGCTGACCGGCGGAACGCTGCTGCGCGCGGCACCGCAGAACCTGCTGCTGAGCACCGAGGCCTCCCTCTTCCTGGGGACCGTGGTGCTGGCCGCCGCCATCGGGGTGGGAAACGTGCTGGTGCCTGCGGTGGTCAAACGTGACTTTCCCGACCGGGTGCCTCTGATGACCGGCATCTACACCGCCACCATGGTGGGGGCGGCGGCCGGCTTCTCCGCGGCGGCAGTACCGCTGGCAGAGCTCTTCGACTGGCCGGGGGCACTGGCAGCACCTGCTGTGATGGCTCTGCTGGGGGCAGCTGCCTGGACCCTGCGCCGCGGTCGGCGTCGGCAGCAGAGAGCCTCGGCGGCCCGGACGCCGGCAGCGCCCAGCACGTCCACCGCAGTCATCGGCCAACCGTTGGCCTGGCAGGTCACCGTCTTCTTCGGGCTGCAGTCCTCACTGTTCTTCGTGCTGCTGACCTGGTTTCCGGCGGTTCAGACCTGGCACGGTGCGGGCCAGGCCCAAGCGGGCTTCTGGCTGGCCGTGTTTCAGGCCGTCGGCGTGCTCAGCAGCCTGGTCATCGGCCACATCATGCAGCGCACCTGGGATCAGCGCGGGATCGCCACAGTGATCACCAGCTTCATGCTCATCGGCCTGCTGGGCATGATTCACCTGCCGCAGCTCATGCCCGTCTGGGCGCTGAGCTGCGGACTCGCATCCGGGGCACTGCTGATGCTGGGGCTGAGCTTCATCTCACTGCGAGCAGGAACACCGGCCCAGGTGGGCAGACTCTCCAGCATGGTCCAGGGATTCGGATACCTGCTGGCAGCTGCCGGCCCCGTCATGGCCGGAACGCTCTACGAGACCGCCGGCACCTGGACTCCGGTGCTGTGGGCCTGCACCGGACTGGCCGCCCTCCTGCTGATCGCCGGCCTCTTCGCCGGGCGCAGCGTCCAGCTGCACAGTTAGGATGAGACCATGGCACCGCGCGGCAGAAGCAGTCAGGGCTCCGGCTCAGCATCCGGGGTCACCTTCCGCACCGCTGAACCCGCGCCGCTGATGCTGCTCAGAGGCTCCGAGCACTACCTGGCCACCCGGGCGCTGGACCGTGTGAAAGCCACGCTGAAGGCCCAGTACCCCGACCTCGAGTACACCCGCATGGACGCTGCCGAGGCTGGGCCGGGGGAGCTGTCCACGCTGACCTCACCGTCGCTGTTCGGTGAGCCGCGGCTCATCCTGGTCGAGGACCTCGCCCAGATGAACGACACCTTCTTATCCGATGCCCTGCGCTACCTGGAAGAGCCGCCCGACGACGACGTGACGCTCATCCTGCGTCACAGCGGCGGCAACCGCGGTAAGAAGCTGGTGGATGCGCTGGCCAAACGCGCGGTGGTCATCGACTGTTCCCCGGTGAAGTCCGACGCCGATAAGCTCGACTTTCTGCGCCAGGAGTTCCGTGCCGCCCAGCGCAGCATCCAGCCGGATGCGGCCCGTGCGCTGGTGGCCGCAGCCGGTTCCAGCCTCTCCGACCTGGGCGGGGCCGGCCAGCAGCTGATGCGTGACGTCGAGGACGAGATCACCGCCGACCATGTGGATCAGTACTTCGGCGGCAGGGTGGAGGCGAACGCCTTCAAAGTGGCCGGCGCCGCCTTCGACGGCCGGGCTGAGGCCGCCGCGCGGCTCTACCGCCACGCCCTGGCCACCGGGGTCTCCCCAGTGGCGATCACCGCCGCACTGGCCCGGCTGGGTCGACAGATCGCAGCGCTGGTGGACCATCGCGGATCACAGGGCCAGTTGGCCTCCGCCCTGCAGCTCCCACCGTGGCAGCTGAAGCAGGCCGCCGAGACCGCCCGGCGCTGGACCCCAGCCCGGGCAGCCGATGCGGTGGAGGCAGTCGCCCAGGCCGACGCTGAGGTCAAAGGCGTCTCGCGCACTCCCGAGTACGCGGTGGAGAAGGCCATTGCCGCCATCGCCTCGGGAGTGGGACGCTAGGTCTGCTAAGCTTGATGGCTAGTGTCTAGAACCCGCTCAGCCGGGTCACGCACTGCCTGACGACGGCATAATCAGCCGCGGCTGCTCATGGGCCCCTCTGCCTGAAGAGCAGACGGCGGATCGCCATGGTGCCCCACACCACTGAAATCTTCGGTCGTCGTCGTGCGCTGATGCGTACATCAGGCAGCGCAGGTCATCACAGAGCAGACGTAAGGAATAACACGTGGCAAACATCAAGTCTCAGAAGAAGCGCAACCTCACCAACGAAAAGCGTCGCCTGCGCAACCAGGCGGTGAAGTCGGACGTGAAGACCGCGGTGAAGAAGGTCCGCGCCGCTGCATCGAACGGCGATAAGGACGCTGCGGTCAAGGCGCAGCGCTCCGCGACCCGCAAGCTGGACAAGGCTGCCTCCAAGGGAGTCATCCACCGCAATCAGGCCGCCAACCGCAAGTCGGGCATCGCCAAGGTGGTCGACGCGCTCTGAGGTCAGTTGCCGGTGCCCGCTGCGGGCAGCCGGAGGCAAACTTCAGGGGAGGTCCCGTACGATCTGATCGTGCGGGGCCTTCACTTATATGATGGTCTGACCCCGACGCGAAGGATGGACTGAACACGTGAGTTCTCAGGCAAGCACGTCGTTGGTGCCCGCCAACACCGATCCGGAGCTGATCCGCAACTTCTGCATCATTGCCCACATCGACCACGGCAAATCCACCCTCGCTGACCGTATGCTCCAGCTCACCGGCGTGGTGCAGCCACGTCAGATGAAGGACCAGTACCTGGACCGGATGGACATTGAGCGTGAGCGCGGCATCACCATCAAATCGCAGGCAGTGCGCATGCCCTGGGAGTATGAGGGCGGCCCCTATACGTTCCACATGATCGATACCCCCGGCCACGTCGACTTCAGCTATGAAGTCTCCCGCTCGCTTGATGCCTGCGAAGGCGCACTGCTGCTGGTGGACGCCGCACAGGGCATTGAGGCTCAGACTCTGGCCAACCTGTACCTGGCCATGGAGCACGACCTGGTGATCATTCCGGTGCTCAATAAGATCGACCTGCCGGCAGCCATGCCGGATAAGTACGCCGACGAGATCGCCGGGCTCATCGGATGTGAGCCTGAGGACGTGCTGCGCGTGTCGGGCAAAACCGGCGAAGGCGTCCAGGAGCTGCTGGACCGCATCGTCGAAGAGGTCCCGGCACCTGTGGGTGAGGCAGACGCCCCGGCGAGGGCGATGATCTTCGACTCGGTCTACGACACCTACCGCGGCGTGATCACGTTCGTCCGCGTCGTCGACGGCAGCCTCGGCCACCGCGAGAAGATCAGAATGATGTCCACCGGCGCCACCCACGAGCTGCTGGAGATCGGCGTCTCCCAGCCCGAACCGCAGGCCACCAAGGGACTGGGGGTGGGTGAGGTCGGCTACCTGATCACCGGGGTGAAGGATGTGCGCCAGTCCAAAGTCGGAGACACCGTCACCTCCCAGACCCGGCCGGCCGATGAGATCATCCGCGGCTATCAGGAGCCTCGCCCCATGGTGTTCTCCGGGCTGTTCCCCATCGACGGCAGCGACTTCCCGGTGCTTCGTGAGGCGTTGGAGAAGCTGCAGCTCAACGATGCTGCGCTGAGCTTCGAGCCCGAGACCTCTACCGCCTTGGGCTTCGGCTTCCGGGTCGGCTTCCTGGGGCTGCTGCACCTGGAGATCACTCGGGAGCGCCTGGAGCAGGAGTACGACCTGGAGCTGATCTCCACCGCGCCCAACGTGGTGTATGAGGTCACCGACGAGTCCGGAGAAACACACCAGGTGACCAACCCCTCGGAGTTCCCCGACGGTAAGATCGCCGACATCAGCGAACCGATCGTCGATGCCACCATCATTGTGCCCGCAGAGTTCATCGGCCCGGTGATGGAACTGTGCCAAGGCCGCCGCGGAACCATGCAGGGGATGGACTACCTCTCCGAGGAGCGGGTGGAGATCCGCTACAGCATGCCCCTGGCAGAGATCGTGTTCGACTTCTTCGACAACCTGAAGTCGCGCACCAAGGGCTACGCCTCGCTGAACTGGCAGGGCACCGGGGAGCAGAGCGCTGACCTGGTGAAGGTCGACATCCTGCTGCAGGGGGACAAGGTCGACGCGTTCAGCGCCATCACCCACCGAGACCAGGCCTACGGCTACGGGGTGAAGATGGCCTCCAAGCTGAAGGACCTCATCCCGCGCCAGCAGTTCGAGGTGCCCGTCCAAGCTGCCATCGGCAGCCGCATCATCGCCCGGGAGAACATCCGGGCCATCCGCAAAGACGTGCTCTCCAAGTGCTACGGCGGCGACATCAGCCGTAAGCGCAAACTGCTGGAGAAGCAGAAGGAGGGCAAGAAGCGGATGAAGATGGTGGGCACCGTCGAAGTGCCGCAGGAAGCCTTCATCACTGCGCTGAGCTCCGACAGTGCGCCCAGCGGCGAGAAAGCGAAGAAGTAGCATCCCATATGCCCGCGCCCCTGCCCATCGGTGACCCGGTCCCAGCCGACGGGTCGTTCCCGCCGCCTGTGCTGGAGGCTCTGGACTCCCGGGCCGATAGGCCCTTCGGGCTCTATGTCCACATTCCCTTCTGCTCAGTGCGCTGCGGCTACTGCGACTTCAACACCTACACCGCAGAGGACCTGGGCCCCGGCGCCTCCCGGGACTCCTACCCGGACACCCTGATCCGCGAACTGGAGTTCGCCGCCTCCGCCCTGCAGAGCGCCGGGGCGCCGCCGAGGCGGCTGCAGACCATCTTCTTCGGCGGCGGCACCCCCACGCTGCTGCCGGCAGAGGATCTCGCACGGATCCTGCAGCGGGCGCAGCAGCTGTTCGGGTTCGAAGCTGATGCCGAAATCACCACTGAGGCCAACCCGGACACCGTCACTGCCGAATCTGCCCAGATTCTGGCCGAAGCAGGCTTCACCCGGGTGAGTCTGGGCATGCAGTCCGCCGTGCCCGAGGTGCTGAAGGTCCTGGACCGCACACATGATCCGGCCAATGTGCCCGCCGCCCACCAAGCGGCACGAGACGCCGGCCTAGAAACCTCTCTGGACCTCATCTACGGCACCCCGGGGGAGTCCCTGGAGGACTGGCGGACCAGCCTGCGCAGCGCCATCGGGCTGCGGCCGGACCACATTTCGGCGTACTCACTGATCATCGAGGACGGCACCGCGATGGCGGCACAGATCCGGCGGGGAAAACTGGCCGACATAGACCCCGATGATCAGGCTGATAAGTACCTGATCGCCGATGAGCTGCTGGCCGAGGCCGGCTACCACTGGTACGAGGTCTCCAACTTCTCCACCGGGGACACCACCCGCTCCCGGCACAACCTGAACTACTGGCTGGACTCTGACTGGTGGGGGGCGGGCCCCGGTGCGCACTCCCACCTGGCCGGGCTGCGCTGGTGGAACGCCAAACACCCCGCCGCCTACGCCCAACGCCTGCACCAGGGGGTCTCGGCCGGCCACGGCCGCGAGCTGCTGGACGACCAGGCCCTGGTCCTGGAGCACCTCATGCTGCGGCTGCGCATTGCTGAGGGCCTGGACATCGCAGAGTACAACCAGCTGCCTGCGCTGCAGCGCGGCGGCGGTGAGCAGATCACCGCGGCGCAGCTGGATCAGCTGGTCGACCAAGGGCTGATCGAACCGGATGCGGCCGCGGCGTCGTCGTGGTGGCCGCAGGGCAGGGCAGTGCTGACCCTGAAGGGCAGGCTCTTGGCAGACGCAGTGACCCGGCAGCTGCTGGGATGACTACTGGATCAGGCGCAGATTGAGCCGGTACCGGTAGGGTCGGCCCTTATTGCACTCTGATCCGCCGATCAGCCCCGAGATGGCCATGAATGCCCAGACGAAGACTCCGCCCAGGCCAGCGATGGGTGCGATGGCGGGAACGAACGCCAAGCCGTAGAACACCAAGACGACCAGGGTCAGCGGAAGCGTGAAGTTCAGCGCCTCCTTGGACTCCTGCGTGGTGAAGGGGCCACGTTCGCGATAGACGAAGTAGATCACCAGAGCCGGCAGGCAGCCGGCCACCGCACCGAAGTGCGACAGGGTGGCCCACCGGGTGTCCTCCTGGCGAGTCAGCATGGGTGCAGGCGCATCGGAGCCCCGCAGCCGCTGGGACGCGGTGGGGCGAGCTCCACGGTGCGCGGACTGCTGCCGGTCATGCTCGTTACTCACAGGCGGACTGTCCTTTCCTGGGTCGTTGGGTCACAGTGTGCCTCGTATGCGCAGATTCTACGGGCAGAGGCTGAAAGAACTCTGGCTCAACGCACAGGCGTGTCTGTGCCCGTGAGGCACATCACGAATCGTCGACGGTGACAAAGTCGATCAGCTCCTCGACCCGGCCCAGCAGACTGGGCTCCAGATCGGCGTAGCTGCGCACCTGGGAGAGGATGTGCTTCCACCCGTGGGCAATGTCTCGCTGATCGGAATGCGGCCACCCCAACGCGGCCAGCGTTCCGACCTTGATGTCGGTTCCGCGCGGAATCTGCGGCCAGGCCTCAAGCCCCACCCGGTGCGGCTTGACCGCCTGCCACACATCCACATAGGGGTGCCCCAGGATCAGCAGATTTCCGCGGGCGCCGGGCAGGGCCATGGCCTGCTCGGCGATCCGAGACTCTTTGGACCCGGGCACCAGGTGATCCAGCAGCACGCCGAGCCGACGATGCGGGCCCGGACGGAAGTCGCTGACCGCGGCGGAGAGATCGTCGGCACCGTGCAGCGGCTCCACCACAATTCCCTCCAGGCGAAGGTCATCGCCCCAGACCTTCTCGACCAGTTCGGCGTCGTGGGTGCCCTCCACCCAGATGCGCGAGGCCCGGGCCGTGCGGGCCGGGGCTTCACGCACCGCGAAGGAGCCCGATGCGGTTCGCTGCGGGCCGCTGGGCCGCTTGGTGCGCGTGGGGGCAGTAAGCTCCACCGACTCACCCTCGATGAGGAACCCGAAGCCCAGCGGAAAGCTGCGGACTCGGCCGCGGCGGTCCTCCAGCCGGACCACCTTCAGACCACCGGCGGCCTCGACGCCGACCACGGCGCCCACCCAGCCGGACTCGCGCTCCTCGACGACCGTGCCCACAGCGGCCTCGGCCTGCGGCACCTGCTTGACGCTGCGGCGTCGTCGTTCAGAGAGGTCTTGGGCTCCCCAGGAGCCCCAGTCAGTGGGGAAGTTCATCAGGTATGGGAGCCTAGCAAGTCCGCAGCCCGGATATGCGTGGGAAACACTGCGTTGGCTACAATCAGCAGTCAGATACTGAGAGTGCTAACGGATGTGCGGATGAAGGGAGGTGAGACCTTGTCAGATACGCGGCGGATCCACGTACTTCGCGCCATCGTGGAGGACTACGTCCACACCCGGGAACCGGTGGGCTCCAAAGCCCTGGTGGACCGGCACAACCTGCAGGTCTCGCCGGCGACCATCCGCAACGACATGGCCTACCTGGAGGACGAGGGGCTCATCGTGGCCCCACACACCTCCGCCGGTCGCATCCCCACCGACCAGGGCTACCGGCTGTTCGTCGACCGGATCACCGAAGTGCGGCCGCTCTCTGCAGCCGAGCGGCGCGCCGTGGACATTCTCGCCGAGGCCGCAGACGACTACGACACGATGATGGAGCAGACCGTGCGGCTGCTGGCGATGCTCACCAACCAGGTCGCCGTCATTCAGCATCCGCAGCACTCCTCAGCCAAGATCCGCCACATCGACGTGGTGCAGATGACCCCGCAGAAGGCGCTGACCATCGTGATCCTCTCCTCCGGCCGAGTCGAGCAGCGCATGGTCACCCTTGCGGAACCGGTGGACGAGGAGAGCCTGCACCTGATCGGCCAGAGACTCTCCGAGATCCTCTACCACCGCTCCGCCTCCGCGGTGCCGCTGCCGCTGGATGACCTCATCGGCGCCGTGGAGCCGACGCTGCAGCCAGCCATGGCAGTGATCGCCAATGCCGTGGAGACGGTCTTGGAATCTGGGCGCGTGGATCGCATCATCATGGCCGGTACTGCTAACCTCGCCAAGTCAGGCGGTGACCTGGGCCCCTCGATCGCCCCGATCCTCGAAGCGCTGGAGGAGCAGGTGGTGCTGCTGCGGCTGCTGCACGAAATGCAGCAGGACCGTCGCGGACTCTCCATACGCATTGGTCAGGAGACCTCTCACGCTTCGTTGGCAGAGACCGCAGTGGTCGCCGCAGAATACGCTCCGAGCGAAGCCGGAGGGGACGGGGCCAAGCTCGGCGTGGTGGGTCCGACCCGAATGGACTACGGTTCTACAATGTCGGCGGTCCGCGCCATGGCACGGTATTTGTCCCGCATACTTTCTGAAGGATAAGAATTGACTGATCACTACGAGGCACTGGGTGTAGACCGGGGCGCATCGACGGAGCAGATCAAGAAGGCCTATCGCAAGAAGGCCCGCAAGCTCCACCCCGATGTCAACGAGGCCGAAGACGCCGAAGAGCAGTTCAAAGCCCTCGGCCGGGCCTATGAGGTGCTCTCCGACCCGGAGAAGAGACAGAACTACGACACCACCGGAGACCCCGACGGCCGCTCTGCCGGTGGTTTCGGCGGAGCCGGAGGCTTCGGCGGATTCAGCGATATCTTCGAGACCTTCTTCGGCGGCGGCGGTGCCGGCGGCGGTCCCGCCTCACGCACCCGCCGGGGCCAAGACTCCCTGCTGCGAGTCCGCGTCGACCTGCGCGACGCCGTCTTCGGCTCCACCAAGGAGCTGGAGGTCGAGACCGCGGTCACGTGTTCGGTGTGCGACGGCTCCTGCAAGCGGCCCGGAAGCTCCTCCACGACCTGCCCCGACTGCCACGGCCACGGCCAGATCCAGCGCCCGATGCGCTCGATCCTGGGAACTGTCATCCAGACTCAGACCTGTGCCCGCTGCTCGGGCTTCGGCGACATCATCGAAGACCCCTGCCAGGAGTGCGACGGCCAGGGCCGGGTGCGCGAACGCAAGAACCTCAAGGTCAAGATCGACGCCGGCATCGACCGGGGCAACCGGATTCGACTGCCCGGCGAAGGCGAGGCCGGCCTGGGCGGAGGCCCTCCGGGCGACCTGTTCATCGAAATTGATGTGAAGCCCCACGAGGTGTTCACCCGACGCGGCGACGACCTGCACGCTGCAGTGACCGTGCCGATGACCGCCGCCGCCCTGGGCACCACCATCACCATGGACACCTTCGACGGCGAAGAGCAGATCGAGGTCAAATCCGGCACGCAGTCGGGGGAGACCATCACTCTGCGCGGCAAAGGCGTGGCACACCTGCGCGGCACCGGACGCGGCGAACTCAAGGTACACCTGAAGGTCGAGACACCCGGAAAGCTCTCGGAGAAGCAGAAGGAGCTGCTGCGCCTGCTTGCTGAGGAGCGCGAGGAGGAGCCCGGAGACTCGACCACGGAGTCCAAGGGCATGTTCAGCAGGCTCCGTGAGGCCTGGGAGTCGATCTGAGCCGACAAGACACCAGCCTTTCAGGGGAATGCGCCTAGGCCGCTGTGACTGCTCCGCTGTTCCATCTCACACCCGGGGCGCTGGACGCCGCTGAGCCGGGCTCAACCCTCACCCTGGACGGAGCCGAGGGCCACCATGCGGCCACGGTGATGCGGCTGGCCTCCGGTGAAGCCGTCCAGCTCTCCGACACTGTGCGGCTGCGGGCCGAGGGCGTGGTCATCGCGGTGGCTGTCGGCCAGCTGCAGGTGCAGATCGTGGACGTGCTCACTGAGGCGCCGCCGCTGCCGCGCCTGGTGCTGGTTCAGGCGCTGGCCAAGGACCGCCGAGACCTCCAAGCGGTGGAGGCAGCGACCGAACTGGGTGTGGATGCGGTGATCCCCTGGCAGGCCGAACGCTCGGTGGCGCGGTGGAAGTCCGGCCGTGAGGCGAAGAAGCATGCCGAATGGGTCAACATCGTCACCACCGCGGCAAAACAGACTCGCCGGACTGCGATCCCGCAGGTCCGGCCGCTGCACACCACAGCCCAATACGTGCAGGCCTACGGCCAGGCCGGGCAGCGGGCCGGCGTCGTCGTGCTGCATGAGGCCGAAGAGACCTCGCTGGACACTGTGCTCAAGGGCCTCGGGGCGTCGGGGGCGCAGCCGCAGGTGGATGAGCTGCACCTGGTGGTCGGCCCCGAAGGCGGGATCAGCGATCGCGAACTGCAGCTGCTCACCGACGTTTCGGCCCGCACCGCACGGTTGGGGCGCCATGTGCTGCGCAGCTCCAGCGCCGGGCCGGCCGCCGTTGCCGGAACTCAGCTCCTGCTGGGTCGGTGGGACTGGTGACGCATGAGGCTGCGGAGAGCAGAGGAGCCGCCGCACAGCTGACTGAAACTGGCGTTGGCCGTAGACTGGAAGCACCCGTTGACCGACAGAGTGAGGCACCTGATTACCGAGACTGCCACAGTGACCCCCACTGAGCGCGAAGTTCACTTCGCCGACCCCGAGACCATGTTCCGGACCCTGGGCATCCAAGACTTGGCGCTGCGGATCCTGGTGGGCCTCTATCCGGAGGCCGACATCGGGCTGCGCGACCAGCAGGTCACCGTCACCGGACCGGCCCAGGATGCCGCCCAGATTGTGGAGATCCTCACCCAGCTGAAGACTCTGGCCGCCTCAGGCGCCACCGCGAGCGAAGAGGTCATCGAACAGATCTCCACGATGGTCCGCGCCCAGGACGCTCCGTCCAGCGCACGCATGGTGGCCACCAACATCCTCTCCCACCGGGGCAGAACAATCCGCCCCAAGACCATCAACCAGCAGGAGTATGTGGACGCCGTCGACGCCTCCACTGTGCTCTTCGGCATCGGCCCGGCCGGCACCGGCAAGACCTATTTGGCGATGGCCAAGGCGGTGCAGGCCCTGCAGGCCAAAGAGGTCAACCGGATCATCCTCACCCGCCCCGCCGTGGAGGCCGGAGAGAACCTGGGCTACCTGCCGGGCTCGCTGAACGACAAGATCGACCCCTACCTGCGCCCGCTCTACGACGCGCTGCACGACATGCTGGAGCCGGAGTCGATCCCGCAGCTGATGGCCTCCGGCACCATCGAGGTGGCCCCGCTGGCCTATATGCGCGGACGGACCCTCAACGACTCATTCATCATCCTGGACGAGGCGCAGAACACCACTGCAGAGCAGATGAAGATGTTTCTGACCCGGTTGGGATTCAACTCCAAGATCGTGGTCACCGGCGACATCACCCAGATCGACCTGCCCCGCGGCACCGACTCCGGGCTGCGCACCGTGCTGGAGATCCTCGAGGGCGTGGAGGACATCTCCATCTCCCGCTTCGGGTCCGAAGACGTGGTTCGCCACGAGCTGGTCGGGCGCATCGTCGACGCCTATGAGCGGCACAACAACAGGAGCCGACGATGAGCGAGTCATCCGGTGATCCACGTCGTCTATCGTTGTCAGCCGCCTATTTGGCGTGGCAGATCGCAGAGGACGTGGATAAGCAGTGACCGTCTCTGTCGAGGACGCCAGCGACAGTCGGCTCGTCACCGCCGAGCAGCTGGCTGAGCTCACCGACCTGACCGCGTTCCTCTACGCGCAGCTCGGTCTCGGCGGTGCGGTGGAGCTCGCCCTCACCCTGGTGGAGCCGGCTGAGATGGAACGGCTGCACCTGGAGTGGATGGACCTGCCCGGGGCCACAGACGTGATGAGCTTCCCTATGGATCAGCTCAGACCCGGAAGCGCCCACAGCCCGGTAGCGGCAGGGACGCTGGGCGACGTCGTGCTGTGCCCTGCGGTGGCGCAGGACCAGGCGAAGGCCGCCGGCCACCCGCTGACTGATGAACTCTGCCTGCTGACCACCCACGGGGTGCTGCACCTGCTGGGCTACGACCACCACGAGGCAGCATCGCGCACCGAAATGTTCACCCTGCAGAAGCGGCTGCTGGAGGAGTTCCTCGGCCGCTGCGCCCCTGTGCCCACCGAGACCGACCCCACCGAAACCAACCCCCGGGGTGAGCGATGACCATCACGCTGCTGATCAGCGCGGCGGTGGCCTCGGCCGCCCTGGCCTTCCTGCTCGCCACGGCGGAGGCGGCCTTTCTGCGCCTGAGCCGCAAAGAGGCGGAGGAGATAGCTGAGAAGCACGGCTCCCGTGCCGTCCAGATGATCCTGGCCCAGCCGAACCCGCACACCCTGGCCCTTCAGATTTGGCGCTGGGTGCTGACCACTGCGGCACTGGTGCTGATCACCCTGACCGCGATGCTGCTCATCGGAGACCTGGAGCTCGGCGCGCTCACCGCCGGCGTGGCCTTGGCGGCGGCAGGGCTCGTCAGCGCCGTCGCCTCGCCGCGGACGATCGGCCGCGCCTACCACCTGCCCATCGCCTCGACCACGGCCCGCATGGTCCGGGCCCTGCGTGTCTCGCTGGGCCCGCTGCCGGGCTGGCTGGCGGGTCTGGGCCGCAAGATCCTGCCCGGAACCGCGGGCGACCAAGGGTTCTTCGACGACGACGAACTGCTGAACTACATCGCCCGGGCCAACGAATCAGACGTTCTGGAGGACAATGAGGCGGAGCTGATCGAATCGGTGCTCGACCTCTCCAGCACCCGGGTGCGCTCTGTGATGATTCCGCGCACCGATATGACCACCGTCGACGCCGAGGCGAACCTGGATGAGGCGATGACGCTGTTCTTGGGGTCAGGGCACTCACGCATGCCGGTGACCCGGGGCTCCGCCGACGACATCACCGGAATGGTCTACCTGAAGGACCTCGCCTACTTGGAGCACATGCTGCAGCTGGGCCGCGTTCCGAACGCGTACTCCGGCCGCGGCACGGCATCGATCCTCGTCGAAGAGCTGCAGCGCGACGTCCGCTATGTGCCCGAGTCGAAGGCGGTGGGCGAGTTCCTCTCCGAGCTGCAGCGCGAATCCACGCACGTCGCCGTCGTCATCGATGAGTACGGCGGCACCGCAGGCCTTGTCACCATGGAGGACCTGATTGAGGAGCTGGTGGGCGACATTGTGGACGAGTACGACCAGGAGGTCGAAGAGCTCGAAGAGTTGGACGACGGGCGACGTCGGCTCTCGGCGCGGATGAGCGTGGACGATTTCGCCGATGTGTTCTCCCTCGACCTCGATGATGAGGAGGACGTCGAGACCGTCGGAGGGCTGCTGTCCAAGCACCTGGGACGGGTGCCCATTGCCGGCTCCGAGGTAGAGATCGACGGTGTGGTGCTGCGCGCGGACCGGCTCACCGGCCGGCGCAATCGGGTCTCCCACGTGCTGGCCTGGGAGTCTGAGGACCGCCGCGGCGCACGCGGGGGAGTGGGAACCGACAGTGAGGACGAGGTGCTGCGGCTGGAGCACGCCGACCCTGGCCCACAGTCCGAACCTGCCCGCGCAGCCGACACGGGAGCCCATCCCAGAACGGCACCCCTACAGAAGGTGAAACCATGAGCAGCGACCGTCCCATACTGATCGGCGACCTCCCTGAGTTCCCTGAGCACGACGAGAACTACCGGGCGGGATTCGCCAGCTTCGTGGGCCGGCCCAACGCCGGCAAGTCGACGCTGACCAATGCCCTGGTGGGCGAGAAGGTGGCCATCACCTCATCGAAGCCGCAGACCACCCGGCACACCATCCGTGGGATCGTGCACCGCGAGGATGCCCAACTGGTGCTGGTGGACACCCCCGGGCTGCACCGGCCGCGCACGCTGCTGGGCTCCCGGCTCAACGATCTGGTGATCGACACACTCAGCGAGGTCGACGTCGTCGGGTTCTGTCTGCCTGCTGACGAGAGGATCGGACCCGGCGACAGGTTCATCGCCGCCGAGCTGACCAAAGTGTCGCATCAGCCGGTGGTGGCGCTGGTGACCAAAGTGGACAAGGTGGCCAAAGACCAGCTGCCCGAGCACCTGATGGCAGTGGATCAGCTCGGCCGTGAGCATCTGGCCGGCGACGGCAGGCAGGCCGAGGGGTTCAGTGCGATCATCCCGGTCTCTGCTGTCAATGGAGACCAGGTGGATGTGGTCGCTGAGGAGCTGACGGCGATGATGCCGAAGTCTCCGCCGCTCTATCCGACCGGGGAGCTGAGCGACGAGCCGGAGACGATGATGATCGCCGAGCTGATTCGCGAAGCAGCCTTGGAGGATGTGCGCGACGAGCTGCCGCACTCCATCGCAGTCACCGTGGAGGAGATGATTCCCCGTGAGGACCGTCCGCAGGACAAGCCGCTGCTGGACGTACACGCGACGATCCATGTGGAGCGCGACTCGCAGAAGGCCATCATCATCGGCCGCCGCGGTGCGCGGCTGAAACAGATCGGCAGCCACGCCCGGACCGGCATCAAGAAGCTGCTCGGGACCCCGGTGTACCTGGACCTGCATGTCAAGGTCACCAAAGAGTGGCAGCGTGACCCCAAGAAGCTCAACCGGCTGGGCTTCTGACGACGGGACGACGCGTGGTGCGCGCAGGGTGAATCCGGCGTCGGTCCGTGTTAGCGTGACAAGCGTGCAGACCATTCACCACAGCGCACTGCTACTAGAGCTTCTCCGCCGCAGCGGGGAAGAGCTTGTGCGCGTGTAGGTCACCGCGGACAAACTTCCAGGTCGAATCCCCGCTGCGGAGTATCCGGCGCTTCTGAGCCGCCCACATTTCGACCTTCGCGGACATTCTTACGCCACACATCTAAGGAAGTTTTATGCGCCAGCTGCAGAAGCCCTCTGAAATGCCGTTCCGCCGCTACACCCCGTTTCAGGATCAGATCACCACTGATCTGCCTGATCGCACCTGGCCGGACACCATCATCGACCGAGCCCCGCGCTGGTGCGCGGTGGACCTGCGCGACGGCAACCAGGCGCTGATCGACCCGATGAGCCCGGAACGCAAACATCGCATGTTCGACCTGCTGGTGGGTATGGGCTACAAGGAGATTGAGGTCGGATTTCCTGCCGCCTCACAGACCGACTACGACTTCGTCCGTCAGCTGATCGAGCAGAACAAGATCCCCGACGACGTCTACATCCAGGTCCTCACCCAGGCCCGGGAGCACCTCATCGAACGGACCTTCGAGGCGCTGGAGGGCGCCCCGCGGGCAATCCTTCACCTCTACAACTCCACCTCCGTGGTCCAGCGTGAGGTCGTGTTCAAGCAGGACAAGGCCGGCATCGTCGACATCGCCACCAGCGGCGCCCGGCTCTGCAAGAAGTTCGAGGAGCAGCTGCTGGCCACCTCCGCGGTCGAGACCGAGATCGTCTACCAGTACAGCCCTGAGTCCTTCACCGGCACCGAGCTGGACTTTGCAGCCCACATCTCCAGTGAGGTCGTTGATGTGCTGGGCGCCACCCCCGAGCGTCCGGTGATCGTGAATCTTCCGGCAACGGTGGAGATGGCCACGCCCAACGTCTACGCCGACTCCATCGAATGGATGCACCGCAACCTGCGCAGCCGAGATTCGATCATCCTCTCACTGCACCCGCACAACGACCGCGGCTCCGGAGTGGCCGCCGCCGAACTGGGCTTCATGGCCGGCGCTGACCGGATCGAAGGCTGCCTCTTCGGCAACGGTGAGCGCACCGGAAACGTCGACCTGGTCACACTGGGGATGAACCTGTTCAGCCAGGGCGTGGATCCTCAGATCGACTTCCGCAGCATGGACGAGATCCGCCGCACCGTCGAGTACTGCAACCAGATGCCGGTGCCGGAGCGCTCACCATACGGCGGAGACCTGGTGTTCACCGCCTTCTCCGGCTCCCACCAGGACGCCATCAACAAGGGCTTCGACCACATGGACGCCCGCGCCGAGGCAGAAGGGCTGCCGCGCGAGGAGATCACCTGGGCGGTGCCCTACCTGCCGATCGATCCCAAAGACATCGGCCGCAGCTACGAAGCCGTCATCCGCGTCAACTCCCAGTCCGGCAAGGGAGGCGTGGCCTATGTGCTGAAGGCTGAGCGCGGCCTCGAGCTTCCTCGTCGGGCTCAGGTCGAATTCTCCGGGGTCATCCAGCGCCGGGCCGACGACGGCGGCGGGGAAGTCACCGCCGATCAGATCTGGGAGACCTTCCAGGACGAGTACCTTCCCTCCGACGACGGCGACCAGCAGTGGGGCCACTACCGGCTGGGCGAGGTGAAGACCTCGTCCACCGCTGCCGGCGACTTCTCCATGGACGTGGACCTGCGCACCGATGGGGATCAGCGCCAGCTGCGCGGCGAGGGCAACGGCCCCATCGACTCGCTGCTGAGGATCCTGGCCAGTGACGGCGTGGACGTGCGGCTGCTGGACTACACCGAACACGCGATGAGCACGGGCGGCGACGCCCAGGCCGCCAGCTTCGTGGAGCTGGCCATCGGTGAACGTGTGCTCTGGGGAGTGGGCATCGACTACAACACCACACTGGCTTCGCTGCAGGCGGTGATCTCTGCGGTCAACCGCGCCCTTCGCGACGGGTGAGCTGCTGGAGGACTATTCTGGCTGCTGAGGCGGCCCTGCCCCGACCCGGGGCCGGTGATTCAGTGAGGGAGGCGAAGCAGCATGGCGGCAAGCAACTTCGCCTCCCGCAGCTACCGTGATCTGGGCATCGTGCTGCGCACCCAGAAGCTGGGTGAGGCCGACCGGATCATCACCGTGCTCACGACCTTTCACGGACTGGTGCGCGCGGTGGCCAAAGGGGTTCGGCGCACGCAGTCCAAGTTCGGCGCCACCCTGGAGCCATTCATGGTGGCCGACGTGCAGTTCGTCCACGGCCGCAGCTTGGACATCATCACCCAGGCCGTCAGTCGCAGCAGCTACGGCGCCATGATCGCCGCCGACTACGACAAGTACACGTCCGCCTCCATCATGGCGGAGACTGCCGAACGGCTCACCGACACACAGGATGAGACGGACCGGCGGCAGTTCGACCTGCTGCACGGGGCGCTCTCCGCCTTAGCCCGCGGGGTCCACGCACCGGATCTGGTGCTCAGCTCGTTTCTGCTGCGCGCACTGGGCTCTGCCGGGTGGGCGGTGACCTGGTCAGTCTGCGTGGCCTGCGCCGCCCCCGGGGCCCACCTGGGATTCCACCCAGGATCCGGCGGCCCCGTCTGCGGCGACTGCAGGCCGCCGGGGACTCGAACCATCAGTGCGGGCACCGCAGAGCTGCTCCACGCTCTGCAGCACGGGCAGTGGGATGAGGCCACCAGTTCCTCCACGGACCTGCGCCACGAGGCGGTGGCCGTGGCCACCGACTACGCCCAGCATCAGCTGGAGCGACGTCTGACCTCGCTGCGGCTGGCACAATAAACCCATGCCCGCACCCGGATCCAAGAACACTGTGCCGTCCAAGAATACTGGGCAGTCAAAGAACACCGCGCCGTACCAGGACCCTTGGCCGCACCCGCAGGGAGCGGTGCCGCCGACTCTTCCCGCTGAGCTGATCCCCGCGCACATCGCCGTCGTCATGGACGGCAACGGCCGGTGGGCCAATCAGCGTGGACTGCCGCGCACCGAGGGCCACCGCGCGGGGGAGCATTCGCTGATGGAAGTCATGGCCGGAGCCATCGAGTCCGGGGTCAGACATGTCAGCGTCTACGGCTTCAGCACCGAGAATTGGAAGCGTTCCCCCGAAGAGGTCCGCTTCATCATGAGCTACTCGCGCGAAGTGCTGCGCCGTCAGCGCGACGTCCTACACTCCTGGGGGGTGCGGATCCGGTGGAACGGCCGGCGCCCCAAGCTCTGGCGATCAGTCATCAGGGAGCTGCAGTCGGCTGAGGAGCTGACCCGCAACAATACTCGGGCCACACTGACGATGTGCGTCAACTACGGTGGTCGGGCGGAGATAGCCGATGCCGTGCGGACCATCGCCGAGAAGGCCGCCCGCGGAGAGATCGATCCCAAGCGCATCCGTGAATCCAGTGTCGCAGCCCACCTGCAGCAGCCGGACGTGCCCGACGTCGACCTGTTCCTCAGATCATCCGGTGAGCAGCGGATCAGCAACTTCCTGCTGTGGCAGTCCGCCTACGCGGAGATGGTCTTCCTGGACACGCTCTGGCCCGATGTTGACCGCACCACCCTCTGGGAAGCCATCGAGATCTACGCCAAGCGTGATCGTCGCTACGGCGGCGCGGTCGATCGGTTCGCCGCCGGAGGCTGAGCCCGGAAGTCCTGGGGATCATGATGCTGTTGACCGTTCATGAGGAAATTTCCTCGGGATGCGTCAACAGCTTCATGATGAACGCGGCGGCGGGCGCTGGGGCGCGTAGCCCTGCAGCCAGCGTGCGGTCTCCGCATAGGCAGTCAGCCGCACCTGCTCGCCGGAGGCAAAGACATCATGCATCGCTCCCGGCAGCCGCACCACTGTGACGTGGCGACCTAGGCGCACTGCGCGCCGGGCCAGAAGCTCGACGTCGAGCACACTGTCCTTCTGCTGGTGCTCCGGGGTCCACTGGGCGCGGAAGACTGTTGCGGTGGACAGCAGCACCAGCACCGGCACATCCATGTCCAGACCCTCATAGATCCGACGGTGGCCGGCGAAGACGGCCTTGAGCCACCCGAGGGTCATCCGGAAGGACTTTCGGGGCCGCCACAACGGGTGCAGGCGCCACTGGCCCTGCGCTTCGTCGGAGAGGGACTCCCAATAGCTCTCCAGCCTCGGGACCCGCAGGGTGGCCGTGGGATTCACCGCGCCCCACGGTGTCACGATGCCTTCTGCCGCCGCCCGAGCCAGGGCGTCGCCGGGCAGCTCCAGCCACGGAGAGTTCAGCACCAGGGCACCGATGCGATGGGGATTGCGCTCCGCCCACAGGGCAGCGACCAGACCACCGGTGGAGTGGCCGCTGATGATCGGCGCCGGCGTCTGCGGGTTCTCCTCCGCAATGACCGCTAGGGCCGCAGCAATCTCGGTGTCGTACTGCTGCAGACTCTCGATATGGCCCGGGGTCTGATGTGAACGCAGGCTGCGGCCGTATTTGCGCAGATCCAGTGCGTAGAATCGGTGGCCGCCGTCGGCCCAGGACCGGGCAGTGGGCAGGTTGTAGAAGTAGTCCGACCATCCATGGATCTGCAGCACCGGGGCCCCCAGATGCTCATCCGACCGGCCGGAGGGCTCACGGTCCAAGCGCACCAGGGTGGCGGAGACGGGGCCCTCGAAATCTTCACCCAGCGGCAGCGTCATGCGCGAGCAGCCCGGCAGATAGTCCTGGACCCATACGCCGGGGGGCGAGTCCTCCAGGTGCCCGGTGCTCAGTTCGTCCAGCCAAGCGCCCTGATCGGCCGAGTCGGATTCGGCGCCCCGCTGGGCACGAGATGATGTCGGCGTCGTCATAGGTTCCAGTCTAGGCAGAGCCTGGGACTCGACCACTGACCGATATGATCGGGAGCATGATCGATCCCGCACCCCTGTACAGCGCCGTCTTTCGCACGGTGTTCTCCCGGATGGACCCGGAGCAGGCCCATTCGCTGGTGGTCTCCGGACTGCGCGCCGCCCATCGCGGGGGAGCGGGCCGCATACTGGAGGCGCTCACCCGTCCGGGGCCCAGTCTGCGCACCCATGCGCTCGGGCTGGACTGGCCCTCACCCTTCGGCCTGGCTGCCGGTTTCGACAAGGGCGCCACCGCAGTGCTTGCCCTGGGGAGCCTGGGATTCGGCCATGTGGAGATCGGCACCGTCACCGCGCGGGCGCAGCCGGGCAATGAGCGACCACGGCTGTTCCGGCTGCTGGCTGACCGGGCTCTGATCAACCGCATGGGGTTCAACAACGACGGGGCCTCGGCGGTTCGCACCCGCTTGGAACGGACCCGCCGGCGCGCCTCTGCCCTGCGGGAGGCCGGCCGCCACGCACCGGTGATCGGGGTGAACATCGGTAAGACCAAGATCGTCCCCCTGGAAGGGGCTGTGGAGGACTATCTGCTGTCCGCCCGGGAGCTGGCACCGCTGGCCGACTATCTGGTGGTCAACGTATCCAGCCCCAACACCCCAGGGCTGCGCCAGCTGCAGCAGATCGATGGGCTGCGGCCGCTGCTGCGGGCGGTGGGGGAGGAGGCCGACGCCGCGGCAGGCTCACACGTGCCGCTGCTGGTGAAGATCGCCCCGGACCTAGCCGATGACGACGTCGACGCCGTCGCCGATCTGGTGGCCGAGTTGGAGCTGGACGGCGTCATCGCCACCAACACGACAGTCTCGCGCAGCGGTCTGGCCACGGCTGAGGAGAAGGTCCGAGCCGCCGGCGCCGGCGGACTCAGCGGCCCGGTGCTGGCCGAACGCTCCAAAGAAATCCTGGTCCGCCTGCGGCGCAGACTTCCTTCCGGGGTCACCATCATCTCTGTGGGCGGGGTCACGACGGCCGCCGAGGCTGCCGAACGGCTGCAGCTGGGCGCGAACCTGGTGCAGGGCTACTCCGCATTCATCTACCAGGGGCCGTTCTGGGCCCGGCGCATCAACCGTGGCTTGGCCCGAATGGGGGCACGCCGCCTCAGCTGATGCGCTCGCCGCGCCTGACCATCGGCTTGGGAAGGCGCAGCCGCCGCACCTGCAGTGCGCGCATCGCTGAGTAGAAGCGGATGCCCTTCTCCATCTGGCCCACGCCGAACTTCTCCTCAATGCGCCTGCGCACCTGTCGAGCGACCCACCAGCATTCGACGATCACTGCGAACATCACAGCCCACAGGCTGAAGGCAACCAGCGTGCGCGCCTGCTCGGTCATGAGGAATGAGGCGAAGAGGAAGACCAGCACAATGACCAGCAGCCATTCCCCGATGCCGGTGCGAGCATCTATGTAGTCTCGCGCGAGGCGCTTCTGCGGGCCCCGGTCACGAGTCGGAAGGTACTTCTCCTCGCCAGTCTCCATGGCATGGCGCATCTTGGCCCGATCCTCAGCGACCTGCTGGCGCTGCCGCTTCCGAGCTTCCTTGCGGTTGTTGGCGACCAGGGGGCGCTTGCGGGCAGCCTCCTGCTCCCTGCGAGTCGGAGTGGGCACGCCCTTCTTCTCGGGCAGCCTCTTCGCCGGCGGCGCCTCAGGGGGCGGGCCTGCAGGCTCCGGGGCGATTGTCTCATTCTGGGTCTTCTTCCTACGTCCAAGCACCGCACCAGTCTACTGCCGCTGGTGAGACACTCGGGAATGATGCGGGAGCAGAGTTGGTTGATACCCTTCAAGGACGCAATACCGCCACACCAGGAGAGGGAGACACGCGATGAGCACTCCAACCCAGGAGACCGCAGAAAAGCCTCAGATCCGGGGAAACGAAGTGGAGGGGCACAAGACCCACAAGGTCGAAATCTCCGAGTCCGCCGCGGAGAAGGTCTCCTCACTGCTGGAGCAGGAGGGGCGCCACGATCTTCGCCTGCGCGTCGCCGTTCAGCCCGGCGGCTGCAGCGGCCTGATCTATCAGCTCTACTTCGATGAGCGCACCCTCGACGGCGATGCGCTGCGCGAGTTCGACGGCGTCGAGGTTATCGTGGACAAGATGAGCGTGCCCTACCTGGAGGACGCCAAGATCGACTTCGAAGACTCGATCTCCAAACAGGGGTTCACCATCGATAACCCTAATGCCGGAGGATCCTGCGCCTGTGGAGACTCCTTCAACTGAGCCGACACAGTTTCTCTACGTAATGTAGAAGTCATATTGAAGCCCGCGTTCCCCGCAGGAGCGCGGGTTTCTCTGTGTCCGGCTGCCACGCCCCGGGTGTCTGGCCCGCCGGACTACTACCAGTCGTAGTAGTCTTATCCCCAGCGTAATGATGTCGCTCATCGGCGCCGGGGGCACCCGCCCGCAGGCAACGACCGCGATCAAATGAACGTGCGCGAGTCACTCGCACACCAAGTGAAGAGGAAGGGCCGTCTGTGAGTTCTTCGCAGAAGACGACCGGCAGCTTCAGCCGCACGGCGAAGTCGCTCGCCCTGGCCGGGGTGACCCTGCTGGTGCTCACCGCCTGTGCCGAGGACAGCTCCGCACGGCGGGGTTGGCTGCCGGGGAGTCGGGACACCACGTCCAACACCGCAGAGATCACCGATCTGTGGATCAACTCCTGGATCGCCGCTGTGGCCATCGGTGTGCTCACCTGGGGGCTGATGCTCTGGTGCATGGTGGCCTACCGCCGCCGCAAGGGCGAAACCGGATACCCCCGTCAGCTGGCCTACAACGTGCCGCTGGAGATCATGTACACCGTGGTGCCGCTGATCATGGTCGGCGTGCTCTTCTTCTACACCGACCAGGTGCAGCGCTCCATCGATGACCCCTACGAGGAGCCGGATCTCACTCTGGAGGTCTACGGCAAGCAGTGGGCGTGGGACTGGAACTACACCTACACCGCCGACGACGGCACTGAGTACGAGGTCCATCAGGCCGATGTGCAGGCCAACCTCACCGGCGAAGAGGGCGTCCGCGAGACGCTGCCGACCATCCACCTGCCGGTGGACCACGACGTCACCTTCGAGCTGAAGTCCCGCGACGTCATCCACTCCTTCTGGGTGCCGGCCTTCCTGCAGAAGCGCGATATGGTCCCCGGCCGCACGAACTACATCTACCTCAGCCCTCAGGAGACCGGCACCTTCGACGGCAAGTGCGCCGAGCTGTGCGGTGAGTACCACTCCGAGATGCTCTTCAACGTCGAGGTGGTCGAAGAGGACGAGTTCGTCGAGTATCTTGAGACCCTCGACGAGGGCCACCGCGGTGACGAGTACAATCGAAACCCCAATCTCTACGATCAAGAGACCCTCACCGGAGGAGCTGAGCAACAATGACGACGTTGGAATACTCCTCGGACCAGTCACGCCAGGTGACGCGCACAGTGCCCGTCTCCAAGGGCAAGATCGTGGTCGACTGGCTCACCACCACTGATCACAAGACGCTCGGGTACATGTACCTGATGACATCGTTCGCCTTCTTCTGCATCGGCGGCGTGATGGCGCTGATCATCCGCGCCGAGCTCTTTGAACCCGGTATGCAGTTCCTGCAGACCAAGGAGCAGTACAACCAGCTGTTCACGATGCACGGTACGATCATGCTGCTGATCTTCGCCACCCCGCTGTTCGTCGGCTTCGCCAATGCGATCATGCCCCTGCAGATCGGGGCGCCGGATGTGGCCTTCCCGCGCATGAACGCGCTGTCCTACTGGCTGTTCACCTTCGGCTCCATCGTGGTGATGCTGGGCTTCCTCACCCCGCAGGGAGCGGCGAGCTTCGGCTGGTTCGCCTACGCGCCGCTGTCTGACACCACCTACTCGCCGGGCGTCGGCGGGGACCTGTGGGTCTTCGGTCTGTTCCTCACCGGGTTCGGCACGATCATGGGCGGTGTCAACTTCATCACCACCATCATCTGCCTGCGCGCACCGGGTATGACCATGTGGCGCATGCCGATCTTCACCTGGAACACCCTGATCACCTCGATCCTGGTGCTGATGGCCTTCCCGCCGCTGGCGGCGGCACTTGCCGGTCTCGGCTTCGACCGGCGCCTGGGCGGCAACATCTTCGACCCAGAATCCGGAGGCGCCATCCTGTGGCAGCACCTCTTCTGGTTCTTCGGACACCCGGAGGTCTACATCATCGCCCTGCCGTTCTTCGGCATCGTCTCGGAGATCTTCCCCGTCTTCAGCCGCAAACCGATCTTCGGCTATAAGGGCCTGGTCTACGCCACCATCGCCATTGCGGCCCTGTCGGTGACGGTCTGGGCGCACCACATGTACGTCACCGGCGCAGTCATGCTGCCGTTCTTCGCCCTGATGACCATGCTCATCGCGGTGCCCACAGGAGTGAAGTTCTTCAACTGGATAGGCACCCTGTGGCGAGGTTCGCTCACCTTCGAGACGCCGATGCTGTGGAGCCTGGGCTTTTTGGTCACCTTCCTGTTCGGCGGGCTGACCGGAGTCATCCTCGCCAGCCCGCCGCTGAACTTCCAGGTCTCAGACACCTACTTCGTGGTCGCCCACTTCCACTACGTGGTCTTCGGCACTGTGGTGTTCGCCATGTTCGCCGGGTTCTACTTCTGGTGGCCGAAGTGGACCGGCAAGATGCTCAACGAGCGGCTGGGCAAAATCAACTTCTGGATGCTGTTCATCGGCTTCCACGGCACCTTCATGATCCAGCACTGGCTGGGAGTCATGGGAATGCCCCGGCGCTACGCCGACTACATGGTCGAGGACGGGTTCACTGCGATGAATCAATTCTCCACCGTGTTCTCCATGCTGCTGGGCGCCTCACTGATCCCGTTCTTCTGGAACGTCTGGATCACCCACCGCAAGGGCAAGCGCGTCCTCGTCGACGACCCATGGGGCTTCGGAGGCTCCCTGGAGTGGGCCACCAGCTGCCCACCACCGGCACACAACTTCCATTCGCTGCCGCGCATCCGTTCGGAGCGTCCGGCACTTGACCTTCACCATCCGGAGCTCTCGGAGCGGCACAGCCTGCAGAGTCCGGCGGGTATGATCTTCGGCCCAGCTGACCAGCAGGACAAGTCGGGAGTCTAGGGAGAGCTATGAAGACCAACTATATTCTCTTCGGCGGCATCGGTGTGTTCCTCCTGGTTGTCACCATCGCATACGGGTGGGCCACCGGAATGGGTGAGCTGGCCGGCTTCCCGCTGCTGCTGCTCACCGCTGGGATGGGATTCATGCTGTGGTGGTACCTGCGGTCCACGGCGAAGAACGCGCAGGAGGAGATGTTCGGAGACGACCCGGACAGCGAAATCTCCGATATGAGTGGAAACTACGGGGACTTCTACCCCTGGAGCTGGTGGCCGCTGGGTCTCGGCGCCGCTCTGGCCTTCGTGACCTTCGGCTTGGCCATCGACTGGTGGGTCCTCTACCTCTCGGCGCTTCCGGTCATCTTCTTCATCACCGGTTGGGTCATGGAAGGCAACCGCAAGACCTACGCCCACTGAGGGCCGCCGGCACAATACCCTCATGACCGTTCACCCCATCGTGATCCACGGGGAGCCGGTGCTTCATCGGCGTGCCCGCGAGGTGAAGAGCTTCGACGCCGAGCTGCGCGAGCTCATCACCGATATGGAACAGACCCTGCACGCCTCCCGGGGCGTCGGGCTCGCCGCACCGCAGATCGGCGTCGGCCTGCGTGTCTTCGTCTGGAAGTACGACGGCGACACCGGAGAGGCGCCGCCGCGGGGAGCCATCGTCAACCCCGTCCTTCGTCTCATCGGCAGAGTGTCCCAGGAGCGGCCCGACCCGGAGGACGAGGTTGAGGGATGTCTGTCAGCGCCGGGGTACAGCTTCCCGCTCAAACGCAGCGACCACGCAGAACTCAGCGGCTTCGATCCGGCGGGAGCCCCGCTGCGCTTTGAGGTGACCGGATGGTTCGGGCGCATCGTGCAGCACGAATACGATCACCTCGACGGCTACCTCTACGTCAACAGGCTCAATGAGCGCTACGCCAAACGGTGGAAGAAGGCGAAGAAGCGCGAAGGCTGGACGGGACCCGGGAACTCATGGATGCCCGGTGTTGACCCAGACCCCTTCGGACACGACGCCGAGGACTGACCGCGACGTCGGCCTACGAGGTGAAGGCCACCCAGCGCTTCAGCACGTCAGCGGCCGCACCGGAGTCGATGGATTCCGCCGCCCGATCCATGTTGGCCCTGATCCGTGAGACCGCATCGCCTGCAGCCTCGGCATCCAGGGCCGTCAGTCCGGCCGCAGCGTTGATGAGGACCGCATCGCGGATCGGCCCGGGCTCTCCGTCCAACAGGCGCTGCACCACAGCAGCGTTGTGCTGGGGAGTTCCCCCCTGAAGATCAGTCACGGCGCAGCGTGAGACGCCGAAATCCTCCGGCGCAATCTCGTAGTGAGTGACTGCGCCGTCTCGCACCTCCCACAGATCTGTCGCCGCAGAGGTGGTGATCTTGTCGCGGCCGTCCCGGCCGCGGAACACCATGCCACGGGTGCCGCGAGCCGCCAATGCCTCCGCCAGCGGTGGTGCAAGCTCCTCCGACGCGCAGCCCAGGGCCTGAGCCTCGGGTCGGGTCGGGTTTGAGAGGGGCCCCAAGAAGTTGAACGCGGTGCGCACCCCCAACTGCTTGCGTGCAGCCATCACATGGCGCATTGCCGGGTGAAAATGCTGGGCGAAGAGGAACGTGATGCCCACCTGCTCGGCGGCAGCGGCCAATCGATCTGCACCCAGGGTGAGGTTCACCCCCAGCGCTTCGATCACGTCCGCGGCACCGGCGGTGGTGGAGGCTCCCCGATTGCCGTGCTTGACCACGCGAGCACCGGCGCCCACGGCCACCAGAGAACTCATGGTGGAGATGTTCACAGTGCCTAAGCGGTCACCCCCGGTGCCTACGATGTCCACGGCTGAGCCCTGCACTGAGATCGGCTCGGCCTTGGCCATCATGGCCTCAGACAGGCCCAGCAGCTCCGTGCCCGTCTCGCCCTTCGCCCGCAGGGCAGTGAGGAACCCAGCAATCTGAGCATCAGCCAGTTCCCCGCTCATCAGCCGACCCATAGCCCACGCGGCGGTCTGCTGACTGAGGCTTTCGCCGGCGATCAGAGTTTCCAGCAGTTCGGGCCATGTCGTGGAGACGGATGCTGATGATGCGGTCATAGTCCTCAGCCTATCGATTTCAACGGGTGCCGCGACATTTTGGGCTGACGAAGTGGTGTGCTGTCTCGTGTTTACTACGCGCTGTAGAAATAATTGTGCAACTTTCGGCACCAGTCACCGGCGCCGATCCCAGGGATGACGCGGAAGCAGCCGCGACGCGCAGGTGTATTGGTGCGCCACACCCTGCTGCGCAATGGCAAAGCAGGTGCCTTTCAGGACATAATGGCTTCGTGACCACTGCAACCCAAGCTCCCAACGCTCCGTCGCGCACGCTGCCCAACCGCCCAGATATGGTGTCTGTGGGCACCATGGTGTGGCTGACCAGCGAGCTGATGTTCTTCGCCGGCCTGTTCGCCATGTTCTTCACGCTGCGTTCCACGCAGCCCGAGATGTGGGCCGAGTACAGCGCCGAGCTCGACGTCGCCCTGGCCACACTGATCACCGTCGTCCTGGTCAGCAGCTCATTCACCGCACAGTTCGGCGTCTTCGCTGCTGAGCGTCATCAGCCCCGACGCACCGGCGGCATCTGGCAGGTGAAGCACTGGGGAATGGTGGAGTGGTACATCCTCTCCTTCCTGCTGGGTGCAGTATTCGTGGCAGGTCAGACCTATGAGTTCGCCGAGCTGGTGTCCCACGGGACGACTATCCAGGCCAACTCCTTCGGCTCAGCGTTCTACATCACCACCGGCTTCCACGGAATCCACGTGATCCTGGGCCTCTTCGCTTTCCTCTTCGTGGTCGCCCGCGCCTACTACAGCGTGAAGTTCACCTCCAAGGAAGCTCACGCCGCGGTGGTCATCTCCTACTACTGGCACTTTGTGGACGTCGTCTGGATCGCACTGTTCGGTGTGGTCTACCTGCTGCCGCTGTTCGTCTGACGGCCCCACACCCAATACGCTCGACCCACGCACCTGAGAAGAAAAGGACACCGGCTAAGTGAAGGCATTGACGCAGAAGCGCCGCCACCCGTTCGCGTTCGTGGCGCTGCTCCTTCTGGGACTGCTGCTCACCGGCGGACTCTACGCCGCTGCGACAACGGTCAACGAAGCGCAGGCATCCAACGTGCCCGATGGATACAGCACCGAGCAGGTGGAGGAGGGCGAACGACTCTTCGTCTCCAACTGCGCCACGTGTCACGGTATGAACGCCGACGGGACCGACAACGGCCCCTCCCTGGTGGGTGTCGGAGCCGCCTCAGTCGAGTTCCAGGTGGGCACCGGCCGGATGCCGCTGCAGATGCAGGGACCACAGGCCCAGCAGAAGCCCCCGCAGTTCAATGATGAGCAGACCAGCCAGATGGCCGCCTATGTGGCATCGCTGGGCGCCGGACCGGCTGTGCCCGAGGATGAGTACCTGGATGCGGACCAGGGCGACGCCTCCCGCGGTGGTGAGCTGTTCCGCATCAACTGCGCCATGTGCCACAACGCCGCAGCAGCCGGCGGCGCACTCACCGAGGGGAAGTTCGCGCCGACCCTTGATGGGGTCGATCCGGTCCACATCTACACTGCGATGAGCACCGGGCCGCAGAACATGCCGGTCTACAACGATGCGAACATCCCCCCGGAGGACAAGCGCGACATCATTGCCTTCCTGAAGAACGACCACTTCCAGTCCTCGCCCGGTGGATTCTCACTCGGGTCGTTGGGACCAGTCTCTGAGGGGCTGCTGATCTGGACGCTCGGACTGGCGCTGCTGATCGGCTCGATGGTCTGGCTGACCTCCCGGTCCTCCTAGGCCGATCACAGAGATCACTCAAGCACCTATACCGCACCTAAGACACAGCAAAGGACACAAACCATATGGCCGAGCACGGTAACGGCGAAACGGGCGCCGTCGTCCCAGCCGGCGAGGGAGGCTCCGAGGCGGCCGCCGTCGACAACCCCGGGCTGCCCCCGCACCGTCCGCGGCTCGCGGATGTGGATGAGAAGTCCGCCAAACGCAATGAGCGGCAAGTCTCCACGCTGTTCATCCTCTCCATCGTCGGCACGGTTCTCAGCTTCATCGGGTACTTCGTCATCGGCCGGACGGACGGGGACATGGGTGCCCTGCGCCTGCAGAACACGCTTCTGGGCGTGGGCACCGCATTGGCCATGCTCGGCATCGGGCTGGGCATCGTGCATTGGGCGAAGACGCTGATGCCGGACCACGAGATCATCGAGGACCGCAGCCCGCTGCGTACCGAGGAGGACCGGGCCGAGGCGGAGAAGATCGCCACCGATGTGATCGACGAGACACAGATCAAGCGCCGTCCGCTGCTGCGCAACACCCTCATCGCTGCCGCGCTGGTGGCGCCGCTTCCCGCGGTCGTGATGCTCCGCGACCTGGACCGCACCGAGGACTTCGGCTTCGAGCGCATGCGCCACACACTCTGGGATGAGGGCGTGCGATTGGTCCGCGACCCCACCGGCACGCCGATCCGTGCTGCGGATCTGACGATCGGTTCGGCCATGCACGTGATCCCGGAGAATCTGCGAGAGATCTCCAGCCATGGTGAGCGGATCGCGGAGAAGGGAAAATCCGTGGTGCTGCTGATGCGGATGAACCCAGAAGACTTCACGCACACCAGCCCCGGCCGGGAGAACTGGACGCACGAGGGCATCATCGCCTGCTCGAAGGTCTGCACCCATGTGGGCTGCCCCGTGGCTCTCTACGAGAGCAACACCCACCACCTGCTGTGCCCCTGCCACCAGTCGACGTTCGACGCGGCGCAGGAGTTCAAAGTCATCTTCGGCCCTGCTGGCCGGCCGCTTCCCCAGCTGCCGATCACCGTGGATGCTGACGGGTTCTTGGTGGCCCGCAGCGACTTCACCGAACCTGTCGGTCCGACCTACTGGGAGCGTGGCGAAGCATGAGCGCCTCTGACAAGACGTACACCGAGGCTCAGTACCTCGAGGTCGATGAGTATCAGCCGAAGACCAGCGGCGGCCGGATCGCCAACTACGTGGATAAGCGTGTCGGCGGCACCGGCCTGGTCCGCGAGTTCGGCCGCAAGGTCTTCCCGGACCACTGGACCTTCATGTTCGGTGAGGTGGCGCTCTACAGCTTCATCATCCTGGTCCTCTCCGGTGCGTATCTGACGTTCTGGTTCGACCCCTCGATGGCCACCACCCGTTACGACGGTTCCTATGCGCCGCTGCAGGGCCTGGACATGTCCATGGCCTACGCCACCAGCCTGGAACTCAGCTTCGACGTGCGCGGCGGCCTGTTTATGCGTCAGCTGCACCACTGGGCCGCCCTGCTGTTCATCCTTGCGATGAGTGTGCACATGCTGCGTGTCTTCTTCACCGGCGCATTCCGCAAGCCGCGCGAGCTCAACTGGGTGGTCGGCGCATCCCTGCTGATCCTGGGCCTGGGTGCTGGCTTCACCGGCTACTCACTGCCCGATGAGGTGCTTTCCGGCAACGGTCTTCGCATCATCGACGGAATGCTGAAGGCCGTCCCAGTGGTCGGCACCTACATCAGCTTCTTCCTCTTCGGCGGAGAGTTCCCGGGCAGCGAGGTCATACCCCGCCTCTACACCCTGCATATCTTTATCCTGCCGGGACTGATCCTGATGCTGATCGCAGTGCACCTGTTCATGGTCGTGGTGCACAAGCACACCCAGTTCCCCGGGCCGGGCCGCAGCGAACGCAATGTGGTCGGTTTCCCCGTCGGACCGGTGTATGCGGCCAAGGCCGGCGGGTTCTTCTTCATCGTGTTCGGCATCCTGGCACTGATCTCCGGCACGTTCCAGATCAACGCGCTGTGGAACTACGGGCCCTATGACCCCTCACCCGTGCAGGCAGGGGCCCAGCCGGACTGGTACATCGGCCCCTTCGAGGGCGTACTGCGTCTGATGCCGGGATTCATCGGAGACTTCTCCCTGGAATGGGTGATACCAACACCGTGGGGCGGCAACTCCCTGGCGCTGCCGGTGCTGATACCGATGATCCCTGTGGGAATCATGTTCCTGGGGGTCTTCATCTGGCCCTGGATCGAGGCGTGGATCACCGGTGACAGGAAGGAGCATCACCTGCTGGACCGGCCGCGCAATGCGCCCACCCGCACCGCTGTTGGTGCCGCGACTATGACCTTCTACATGATCCTGTGGGGGATGGGCTCCAACGACATCATCGCCACGCACTTCAGCCTCTCGCTGAACGACATCACCTATTGGTCGCGTGTGCTGGTCTTCGTCGGACCCGTCATCGCCTACCTGCTGACCAAACGCATCTGCCTGGCCCTGCAGCGCAAGGACCGTGAGACTGCTCTGCACGGCCATGAGGCCGGTGTGATCGAAGTGTCGCCCGACGGAGGGTTCCACGAACGGCACACCCGACTCAGCGACCACGAGCTGTGGACCCTGACCTCCTACGACGCTCCGCTGCCCAGCGGCCCACGGCCCAACGCCAAGGGTCAGGTCACCGCCGTGGAGAAGGTCCGGGCCCGGCTCAACCGCATGTGGTTCGAAGACCGGGTGGCCCCGGTGTCCCGCGAGGAGTACCAGGAGGCCCTGGAGCACGACCACCATGACGACGGCGGGCTTCAGGCAGCCGAGTCCTCGCAGGGGAGCATCACCCGCGGCGAGTAAGCGCTGCCGTGACCGAAGCTCTCTGATCACAGAATCACCCTTTTATCGGGTCATCACCCTTGTGTACGGCGATGATGACCTGATAAGAGGGTGATTATGCTGTGGGTAGGGCGGCTGGCGCTGAGGAGCTTCAGGGCTGCTGGTGCCGGATGATGCTTCGCAGCCGGTCCAGCCGGTCGGCGACCGCGCGCTCATGGCCGTTCTGGCTGGGGGAGTAGTAGTCAACGCCCACCAGGTCATCGGGGGGATACTGCTGGGCGGCGACGTGATGCGGCTGGTCGTGGGCGTAGACGTACTCGGAGCCGTGGCCCAGACGCTCGGCGCCGGCATAGTGCGAGTCCCGAAGATGGGCCGGCACGGGCCCACCCCTGCCGGCGCGCACATCGGCGATCGCAGCACCAAGAGCCTCATAGGAGGCGTTGGACTTCGGCGCAGTGGCGATGTGGACCGTCGCCTGGGCCAGAAGAATGCGTGCCTCCGGCATCCCGATGAGCTGGACCGCGTCCGCAGCGGCCACAGCGGACTGCAGAGCCGAGGGATCGGCCATGGCGACCTCCTCACCAGCGGCGATCACCAGACGCCGGGCGATGAACCGGGGATCCTCACCGGCGACGATCATGCGCGCCAGATAGTGCAGCGCGGCGTCGACGTCGGAGCCGCGCAGTGATTTGATGAATGCCGAGACGACGTCGTAGTGCTGATCGCCGTCCTTGTCGTATCGCTGCACGGCGTAGTCAGCGGCCTGCTCGGCGTCGGCGGCCGCAATCGTCGTCTCACCGCGGCCGGAGGTCACCGCAGCCGCGGCTTCGGTGATGGTCAGCACCCGGCGCGCGTCGCCGCCGGAGACTCGCAGGATATGGTCGCGGGCGTCGTCGTCGAGGTCGTAGTGACCGTTCAGCCCACGCTCGGTGGTCAGGGCCCGGTCCAGCAGCCCCGAAAGGTCCTCGCGGGTCAGCGAGTGCAGGCTCAGCAGCAGCGATCGTGACAGCAGGGGGGCGATCACGCTGAAGGAGGGGTTCTCCGTAGTGGCGGCCACCAGGATCACCCAGCCGTTCTCGACCCCAGGGAGCAGGGCATCCTGCTGGGCCTTGTTGAACCGATGAATCTCATCGAGGAACAGCACTGTAGTAATGCCGCGCAGGTCTCGGTCGGCCAATGCCTGGTCCATGATCTGGCGGACATCCTTGACGCCGGCGCGGATGGCAGAGAGCTGCTCGAACTTGCGTTGGCCACCCTTGGCGATCACATGGGCAATCGTGGTTTTGCCGGTGCCCGGCGGCCCGTAGAGGAGAACGGAGCTGGGGCCCGCCGGACCGGAGGAGCCCTCGGCCAGCACACGCAGGGGAGATCCCTCACCCAGCAGGTGCTGCTGACCGAGGACCTCATCCAGCGTCTCGGGGCGCATGCGCACCGCCAGCGGGGTATTGCGGGCTCGCCGGGCTTGGGCCGTCTCGTCGGAGCTGAAGAGGTCGTCGCTCATGGGCCCTAAGCCTATTGCTGGTTCTGCGGCTCCGGCTTGGCGTCCACACCGGCCTCTTTGCGCTGCTGTGCAGTGATCGGCGCCGGCGCTGCGGTCAGCGGATCATAGCCGCCGCCGGTCTTGGGGAAGGCGATGACCTCGCGGATGGAGTCTTCGCCGGCCAGCAGCGCGACGACCCGGTCCCAGCCGAAGGCGAAGCCGCCGTGCGGAGGCGCACCATATTTCATGGCATCCAGCAGGAATCCGAACTTCTCCTCGGCCTCAGCCTGACTGATGCCCATGACGTCGAAGATCCGCTCCTGCATCTGCCGCTGGTGGACACGGATGGAGCCGCCGCCGATCTCATTGCCGTTGCACACCAGGTCATAGGCATAGGCCAGCGCCTGGCCCGGGTCCTGGTCGAAGGTCTCGGCGTACTCCGGCTTGGGGGCGGTGAACGCGTGGTGGACCGCAGTCCACGCACCGGCACCGACGGCGACGTCGCCGCTTGCCCGCGCCTCGGCGGCGGGCTCAAACATGGGGGCGTCGACGACCCAGACGAAGGACCACCTGCTGTGATCGATCAGCCCGACGGCCTCGGCGATCTCATCGCGGGCCGAACCCAGCAGTCCGCGGGAGGGTGAGGTCTCACCGGCGGCGAAGAACACGCAGTCGCCGGGGGAGGCGCCGACAGCATCAGCCAGGCCGGCCTTCTCCGCCTCCGAGAGGTTCTTGGCCACAGGTCCGCCGAGTTCGCCGTCCTCTCCGACGAGAACGTAGGCCAGACCCTTGGCACCGCGCTGCTTCGCCCAGTCCTGCCACGCGTCCAACGTGCGCCGTGGCTGGGAGGCGCCCCCGGGCATCACCACAGCCCCCACATACGGTGCCTGGAAGACCCGGAATGGGGTGTCCCTGAAGTAGTCGGTCAGCTCGGTGAGCTCCAGGTCGAACCGAAGGTCGGGCTTGTCCGTGCCATAGCGGCGCATCGCCTCGTGATAGGTGATGCGTGGCACCGGAGTGTCCAGGTCGACGTCGATGAGCTTCCAGAGCCGGGCGACCAAGCCCTCAGTGAGGCCGATGATGTCTTCCTGATCCACGAAGCTGGCCTCGATGTCCAGCTGGGTGAACTCCGGCTGACGGTCGGCGCGGAAGTCTTCGTCGCGGTAGCACCGTGCGATCTGGTAGTAGCGCTCAATGCCGCCGACCTGCAGCAGCTGCTTGAACAGCTGCGGAGACTGCGGCAGCGCATACCAGGAACCGGGGGCCAGCCTGGCCGGCACCACAAAGTCGCGTGCACCCTCCGGGGTGGAGCGGGTCAGGGTCGGCGTCTCCACCTCGGTGTAGGCCTGTTCGTGGAGGTAGTTTCTGGCGATCCGGTTCGCCTCCGAGCGCAGCCGCAGGGCCCGCTGCGGTCCCTCGCGGCGCAGATCCAGGTAGCGGTGCCGAAGCCGCGCCTCCTCGCCGACTTCGACGTGCTCATCAATCTGGAAGGGAAGGGCCGCAGCGGTGTTGAGGATCTCGGTCTCCTCGGCGAGGACCTCCACCTCACCGGAGGACAGCTCGGGGTTCTCGTTGCCGGCGGGCCGGCGCTCCACCGCCCCGGTGACCCGGAGCACAAACTCGTTGCGCAGCGGGTCGAAGTCCTTCTCATCGCGGACGACCACCTGCGCCACACCGGCGGCGTCACGCAGATCCAGGAAGGCCACTCCGCCGTGGTCGCGGCGACGGGCCACCCAGCCGCTCAGGGTGACAGTCTGACCAATGAGTTCGGCGTTGATCTCGCCGGTGGTGTGAGTGCGGAGCACAGCGTCCTTCCTAAGGGTCTTCGGTGGTGCTGGGTTGTTCAGGGGGTCATTGCTCAGTGGTGGTGATGATCTGTGGCACCAGGTCTTCGGCCGGCGGAGACCAGGCAGCAGGCTCGGCCTGCGTCTGCTCGCCGGAGCGGATGTCCTTGACCTCGTGGCCGCCGTCGTCGTTGATGAACCACACGAATGGGATGCCTCTGCGGTCAGCATATTTGATCTGCTTGCCGAACTTCTCCGCGCTCAGCGCCACTTCGGCGCTGATTCCCCGGTCCCGCAGCTGATCAGCCACGTGCTGGGCGGCAGCCCAGTCCCCGTCGGAGCTCAGTGTGACGTAGACGGCGGTGGGCACCCTGCGGGAGGCGCGCAGCGCACCGGAGTCCAGCAGCTTCGAAAGCAGCCTGGTGACGCCGATGGAGAGCCCGACGCCGGGGAACGTCCGCCTGCCCTTGGTGGCCAATGATTCGTAGCGGCCGCCGGAGCAGATGGAGCCCAGCTCCTCGTGCCCGTGCAGCACCGTCTCGATCACAGTGCCGGTGTAGTAGTCCAGTCCGCGGGCGATCGACAGGTCAGCTTCGGCGCGGCCCGGCACGCGCGTGCTGAGCTCAGTCATCACCATGGTGAGCTCGGCCAGGCCCTCCTCCAGCAGCGCAGTGTCCGCCGAGGCGTCCTCATCCAGCAGCCGGCGCACCTGGTCGGCCACATCGGGCTCGGCGGTGCGGATCTGAGCCAGGGCCAAGGCCTGCTGGGCTTGGGCTTGCGTGGCGCCGGCAGTTTCGGCGATCTCAGCGGCGACGCGGTCCGGGCCGATCTTCTCCAGCTTGTCCACTGCGCGCAGCACTGCGGCGGTGTCCTCTATGCCGATGGCGCGGTAGAAGCCTTCGGAGAGTTTGCGGCTGTTGACCCGCAGCGTGAAGTCCCCGATGCTCAGCGCGTCCAGCGCACGGGCCATCACCACAGCAATCTCAACGTCGGAGCGGACCGGCAGCTCACCGTCGCCCACGATGTCGATGTCCGCCTGGGTGAACTCACGGAACCGGCCGGCCTGTGGGCGCTCGCCGCGCCAGACCTTCTGGATCTGATACCGGCGGAAGGGGAAGGCCAGGTGCCCGGCGTTCTCGGTGACGTAGCGGGCAAAGGGCACCGTGAGGTCAAAGTGCAGAGCCTGCTTGGCCTCGGCCTCGGCGTCGTCGTGGATCCGGGAGACCCCGTAGACCTCCTTGTCGATCTCGCCCTTGTCCAACAGCACCTCAACCGGTTCGACGGCGCGTGACTCGATGGAGGCGAAGCCGTGGGTCTCGAAGACCCTGCGCAGCGTATCGAGCACATGCTGCTCCACGATGCGCTCCTCGGGCAGCAGCTCAAGATAGCCGGAGAGGGATGCAGCGCGTGCCATGGGCGGGGTGGACTCCTTGGGTCTGGTGCAGATGTTTCGGCACTGATGTGCCAAACCTGACCATCATATCCGTTGCCGGTACTCTTGATGGCATGAGTCCTGCAGTCAAGCCCACATACCACCAGACTTCCCTCGACGAGGTGCGCGAGCGCGCCCGTGTGGACGCCGAAGGCCACGTCTACGTGACGGTGACCCGCCGGTCAGAATCGCCCGACGCCGCAGATGGGGACGCCAACGCGAACACCTCCCCGCAGGCCGAGGAGCAGTATGTGGGTCAGTTCTCCGCCGGAGGCCCGGAGGAGGCGCTGCAGTACTTTACGCGCAAGTTCGACGAACTCTACAACCGCGCCCTGCTGCTGGCTGCGCGGGTGGCCACTCAGGCGGACTCCGCCTCCCACCTGCGCTCAAGCCGCGAGCAGCTGACCAAAGAGGCCGAGGGCGGCGTCTGGGTGGGGGACACGGAGGCTCTGCGCGGCCTGCTGAGCGAAGTTGAGGCAGGCATTGACGCCATCGCCGCTGAGGAGGCCAAGCAGCACGAGGCGGTGCTGGAGGCCAAGATCGCCACACGTGAGGAGATCGTCGCTCAGGCCGAGGCCCTTGCCGCCGCCGACCCGGATACCCAGCATTGGAAGAGCGCCCAAGCGACGATGACCGAGCTGTTCGACTCCTGGAAGACCGAGCAGCGCACCCCGCCGCGGCTCACCAAGGCGCAGGAGGACCCGCTGTGGCGGCGCTTCCGAGAGGCCCGCAGCACCTTTGAGCGTCACCGCAAAGCCTTCTTTGTGCGCCGGGACAAGGAAGCAGCGGAGATCAAGCGTGCCAAGGAGGAGCTCATCGCCGAGGCTGAGTCGCTGCAGTCCTCCACCGAGTGGGGCCCGACCACGAAGGCCTACCACCGGCTGATGGACTCCTGGAAGGCCGCCGGCCGCGGTCCCCGCAAGACCGAGGACGCGCAGTGGGCCCGGTTCCGGGCCGCCCAGGATGTGTTCTTCTCCGCACGGGATCAGGCCAATGCCGAGATCGATGCCGAGTACGGCGAGAACCTCAAGGCTAAGGAGGACATCCTGACCAAGCTGCAGGAGCTGATGCCCTTCACCAAGCCTGATGCCGTGCGTGAGCGGTACCTGAAGCTGATGCAGCAGTGGGACGACGCCGGCAAGGTGCCGCGGGCCGAGGTGAAGCGCATGGAGCGCGCCATCACCGAGGTGCAGGACGCTTTCCGGCAGGCCGAGGGCGGAACGCGCAGCCCCAGGGAGGCTGCACGCAGCGAACGCCAGGACGACATGCTCACCCAGCTGCAGGAGACGATCGCCCAGCTGGAAGCGGACCTTTCTGCTGCGCAGCAGGCCGGCGACAGCAAGGGCCAGAAGGATGCCGAGGAAGCCCTGGCGGCACGACGCGGCTGGCTTGACATGCTGAA
>JBQCZP010000015.1:0-47634 GCA_052089225.1 Nesterenkonia sp. | reverse complement strand
ACGTATAGCGTTATTGACGCTGGTCGTTATATCCTGGTCTTGTGATCAGATCGTTCGGGAGCAAGGACACCGAACGATTGTGGCGTCGTGAGCGAGTGCGCTCGATCGATCCTCGGATCCATCGGGTCGCACTGCGCAAGCTTCGTCAGGTGGGATCGGCGGAGTCCATCGAGGATCTTCGGGTCCCGCCGGGCAACCGGCTCGAAGCACTGAAGGGCGACCGCGCCGGGCAGCACAGCATCAGGATCAACGACCAGTGGCGCATCTGTTTCGTATGGACGGACGCCGGTCCGGAGGAGGTGGAGATCGTTGACTACCACTGAGAAGATCGCCCCGATCCACCCTGGGGAGGTCCTCATGGAGGACTTCATCGAGGGCTTCGGGATCACGCAGAACAAGCTCGCCGTGTCGATCGGCGTCCCGCCTCGGCGGATCAACGAGATCGTGCATGGCAAGCGGGGGATCACGGCGGATACAGCGTTGCGACTTGCGAAGTACTTCGGTACCTCGGCGGAGTTCTGGATCAACCTGCAGAGCCACTACGAGTTGGACCGCGCCGAGGACCAGGCGGGGGAGCAGATCGCAGCGATCGCCCCGCTGAAGATCGCGTGACAGGGCATCTCATCGTGATCTCTGGTCTTCCCGGCGTCGGGAAGACCAGCGTTGCCGACGTCGTCGCGGCGCGTACGGGGTCAATGCACCTGTCCATCGACGCTGTCGAGGAGTCGATCCTCGCGTGTGGCCTGCCGCGAGGTTGGCAAGTCGGTGTCGCCGCGTACGAGGCGGTCGGCACGATGGCGGACCTGAACCTGCGACTCGGTCAAACGGTCATCGTCGATGCGGTCAATGACAGCGAGGAGGCTCGGCAGACCTGGCGCGGTGCGGCGACGCGCAATGAGTCCCGTATCGAGTTCGTGCATCTGGTGATCAGCGATGCGCTGGAGCACGAGCGGCGGCTCGCCAGCAGGGATCGCGGTCTCGCCCACGTCGGCGAGCCAACCTGGGCGGACGTCCGTCGCCGTCGCGCCGGCTACGCCGCGTGGTCTGATGCGGCGGTGGAAATCGACACAGCAGTCCGGACCGTGGACGAGATCGCGGATGCGATCATCTCCCGCCTCGATTTCGCATGAGGCGGCGTCGATGATGGCCCCAAGTGCCGGAACGCGGTGGAGTTCCGGTTCAACGTGTGAGGGTCAGCTTCCCCGGGGACGCCAGCGCCCGAACCCTCCCTCGGAGTTGATGGTTTGGCCGGTCAGCCACGATGCCTCGTCGGTGACGAGCCACGAGATGAGGCGAGCCGGGTCGTCTGGTTGCCCGTAGCGACCGAACGGGAACATCGGTTTCACGAACTCCCACATGTCGTCGGTGAGGTACCCGGTGTCAACGGGTCCGGGATTGACTGTGTTGACCCGGATGCCCCTGTCGGCGAGTTGGTCCGCGATCGTCGTCGTGACGCCTGAAATCGCGGCCTTCGTTGCCGCGTAGGCGACCTCCCCAGGCATCGGACCGAGACCTTGGCCCGAGGTGAGGAATACGATCGAGGCATTGTCGCCAGCGGTGTGATGTCCGGTGAACGCCTGGGCGAGCAGGATCGAGGCACGGGCATCGACCGCCCAGTGCCGGTCCAGATCCATGACGGTCAGCTCGCCGAGCGCACCATCCGACCCTGAAAGTGCCTGATTGCAGATGAGAACATCGATGCGGCCGAATTCGCTCGCGGCCGCGGCGATCACCTGCTCGGGTGCGTGAGGTTCGGTCAAATCCGCGTGGATGTCTGCCACGCGCGCGTCGCCCATCAGATGGGCTCGAACACCTTCAAGGACCGTTTCGAGATCGTCCGTGCCCCAGTCCTGCTCCGCATCGTGGGGTGCGTAGTGGTGGCAGAACACGTTCGCTCCGTATGCTGCCAGTCGACACGCGACCGCATACCCGATTCCCGCGCGACGGCTGACACCGGTGACGACAGCGGACTTACCCGTCAGTGGGAGTGGGGTACGTGCCAATGGATTTGTTGGTTCGGCGTCCATAGGGTCCAGTCAATCAAACTGGTCAATCGTCGTCACCATGGCCAGGACCCTTCGCTCACGAGAGGTTGTTCGGCTGCGCAACGTGGTGGAGTTTAGATTTTCGGTCTAACGTCTGGGGGTCGTCCTTCGTGTGGATCACGGACCGACTATCCGCGGAGCTCGGTGTCCGGACACTGCGCTGTCGGGACGCGTCGCGGCGCGAAGACTCGAAAGCGATTGCCGTCGAGATCGCGCATTTCGATCCACTGGACGGCGCTTTCTTCGTGCTCGGAAACCCTCGCGGCACCCAACTCTTCGGCGCGGTCGGCGACCTCGCGCCAGCGGGTCTCGTCCTCGTCCTCGCGGTAGATGTCGAGCGCGACGGGCGCGGTTCCAACGGCGACGTCGTCGGAGCGTTCGAGGATCCAGGTGATCGGACCGACTTCGTGATTGAAGTCGAGCATCACCAGATCATCGGACGCGCCGTCCGCGATCGGCAGACCCATAACTTCAGACCAGAATGCACCGAGACGGCGCGGATCGGGCGTCATAAGCGAGATCATGCCGAGCGTGGATCGAGGAGTGGTGGTCTCAGTCATGTGTAGTCCTTTCTCGTTCTTCACAGTGGTGGATAGGTGGATAGGTGCGCGCCGTCGAGCGTCACGTTTGGAGTCACGTCAGAGTTCCAGCATCGCCGTGGCGACTTCATTTGTGGCCGCATCGGGGATTGCCGTCGAGGCGTCTTCAAGCACGAGGAGCCGTGCCCCGGGGATCTCTTGCGAAAGGACCTCGCCGTTGCCGACCGGAAAGAACGGATCACGACGACCGTGCACCACAAGCGCAGGCAGAGCGAGGTCCGCGAGACGCTCCCGCCAGGGCGGCCTGCAGTCGAGCCTGGAGAACATCATCCCCAGCTGGTTGGCCATGTGCACAGCGGGCAGCGCACTCAGAGTGCGGTCCCACGCGCGTGTGGCGACCGCCGAAGCGGCCACGGGGTCGTCGCCGAGGATGTCGGCGCTACCTGCCGCGTACTCCGCGACCGCATTGCGATCGGACCAGTCGGGCATGGGACGTGAGAACAACCGATCCATAGTTGCCTCATCGTGGTCGGGCAGGTCGTCGTCGACCGGCCCAGGGGCGACCGGTCGCGTTCCGACGAGAGTCAGCGCCGAGAACGCTTTCGGGTGATCGAGAGCGGCAACCTGGGCGACCATTCCTCCGACTCCGATGCCCGCCAGGTGGGCGGGCCGGTTATCGAGTTCGCCGGCAAGCGCCGCGGCATCGGCGGCGAGGTCCCGTAGCGTGTACGCCGGATTCTCGGGGTCGACGGTGGTCGATGTGCCGGAGTCCCGCAGGTCGTAGCGCACGACATGCCGATCGCCGCGCGCGAGGGATTCGCAGAGCGCGTCGGGCCAGGACAGCATGGTGGTGCCTCCTGCGCACAGGAGCAGCGGTGCGGCTGGATCGCCGAAGTGATCGAGCCCGAGCTTCACGCCGTTCGCCTCATACGTTGCCATCGCGGCCTCTCGTCTTCGAGCCTAAGGTTTAGAAAAGAAACTGCGCTTTCAATATTGAACTACCGCTCGTAGACTGTCAACCATGAAGACCTATGGTCAATACTGTGGCCTGGCCCGGGCGGCCGAGTTCCTGGGTGAGCGGTGGACGCTGGTGATCCTGCGCGATCTGCTCGTCGACCCGAAACGCTTCAACGAACTCAGGAAGGGCATCCCGGGCATCCCCTCGAACATCTTGACCAACCGACTCGGCGACCTCGAGCGAGCCGGGGTGGTCGAGCGGGCTGTAGAGGGCCGCAACGTCGTCTATCGACTCAGTGACTACGGGCAGGACCTCGAGTCGATCCTCCTCGCGATCGGCCGTTGGGCGTCGCGGCGCATGGATGCCCCGCGTGAGGGCGAGCGGCCCACCGACAGCTCTCTGGCTGCGGCCCTGCTTACAGGTCGCACCGAGACGGCGGTCGAGCCGTTCACTGTCGAAGTGGTCGTCGGACCCGCCGTGGCGAACGCGAAGGTGGGGGAGACGGACATCAGCGTCACTGAAGGGCCGTTGATCGATCCGGATCTTCGCCTCGGCGGCCCCGGGTTACGTCGCCTGCTCGCCGATGGCGACGTTGAGGCGGCGCTGAGTTCCGGCGACATCGATTTTGATGGCCCCGCATCGCTGGTCGAGGAGTTTGTCCGCGCATTCCATGTTCCGCTCGATGCCTCGGCGAGAGCATAAGGTAGGGAGCGGATTCGCGAGCAACTTCTAGGCTCAGGGCGAGCTGACGCCTGCCGTTTCGTATCGCTACGTACCGCCGTCGAGTCGTTGAGGTCGTCGAATGACGTGTCGAGTCCTATTCATGGTGCGGCCCCGTCGGAATGCTGGGCTGAGCCTGTGGAGAAGTCATCGAACGGCTTCGCCTGTGAAATTATTCGGCTACGGAACGTGGTCGAGTTTAGGTTCAATTTATAAAGGCCCTGGTCAGAAGGGTGTTTGGATCGAACTCTCGTGCGGGTGAGCTTCGATTCAACCTGTGCGATCCGCGTGCGCGGTTGGACAATACAAGCGTTGCCTCGTGGGGCTTCTGGTGCGTAGTCTCCATTGATATGGACGATCTGACCGGGACTGTTCTCGACCGAGTGCTCACGGCCGATCCCGGTGGGATCGTCGGGGTGTACCTCTACGGCTCTAGCACGACGACGGGGCTCGGTCCGGAGAGTGATGTCGACCTGCTATTGATGACTCGCAGGTCGCTGACGTCTCAGGAGCGGGCATCGTTGGTATCCACTTTGCTCGGGCTTTCGGGGTGGAAGGGGCATGCCGACGTATTTCCGGAGGTCGCGAACCGTCGCCCGCTTGAGGTGACGAGTTTGGTTGCCGACGATCTCGAGCCTCTGGTGGCCGCGCCGTGGAGTGATTTCCAGTTCGGGGAGTGGCTCAGGAGCGATTTCATCCGGGGATATGTGTCCGAGCCTGAGCGCGATCCGGATGTGGTGATCCTGCTGGCGACAGCTTTGGCATCACACCAGGTGCTTCACGGACCTTCGCTGGGCGCTCTGGTCGCTGATGTGCCTTTCGCGCTTTTGAAGGACGCGCAACTGGCCGCACTGCCGGCACTCGTTGAGGATCTGGGTGGGGATCGTCGCAATGTTCTTCTGACTCTGGCGCGTGCGTTGCATACGGTGGAGACCGGGGCGATAGTCCCCAAAGAACAGGCAGCTGTTACCGCGGCGAAGCGAGTCGACGCCGCTGGTGCGGAACTGCTTCTCGCGGCTGCTGCCGAGTACCGGGGCGAGGAACAGGTCGACTGGAATCGTGAATCGAGTCGGGTGTCGTCTCTGGCGCAGTCGTTGATCACGATGATCCGGCGAACATCTGCGGAACCGTGAACGTACACACGGACGTCGCCGGGCGGGACTGCCGCGTTTACCTCGCCACAGAGGCTATTCGGCTACGGAAGGAATGCTCGGCCGCGCTGAAACGTCAGTTATCCGTGGCTTCCGTGCGTACGTGGAGCGAGCCTCAGGACGACTCGACGACTCGCCAGCGGAATTCAACGAACGGGGCGACGTATTCGTGTCCGCTAGTGTCCTCACGCTGGACTCGGATGATGCTGACGATCGCCAGTCGGCCGTGTTTGTTCATCAGCACGACGCTCTGGCCGACCCGTGGAGTCACTGTCCGACCTGGCGTCAGGTGACGTGCGAGATCAGTGTCGTCCGCCTGCTTGCTTCGGATGACGGCGACGGCCCTAACCGGGTCCTTGTATACGTACACGGAGTCATTCCCGCACCCGCTGACGTGAAGGCCAAACTCCGAGTCTCCGATACCCCAAGTAAAAGTGTTGCCGGGTGCATCAAGGTACTCGAAATGCGCCTCGCCTTCGAGATTAGGGCTGCGCCACTGTGACGGTTCGCTACGTAGATCCTGCTGCTCGAGGCGCGTGGCCCGTTGCCGGAGGGTCGCGATTGGTGTCGCGCTATCGCGGTTCGCGGGCAGCCCAGTGATCCAGCGCCACAGCTCCTCGATCTGTGCAGCCCCAGGGAACTGCTGCTCGCTGCTGGGGGAGTGGTTGAAGTCGAACCCCTTGGGCATACAACCGTCGAGCCACGCCGGCAACCTGCATCCGCGGTTGTCGATGAACAGCGCGGACAGCCAAGCGGGACCGTGATCGGCGTACTGCTCGGCGATCCAGCGGTTCTCCTTGCCGACGCCGGAATCAGGCATGGTATCTGCACGCTCGACGTAGTTCTGGTCGGCCACGAGCAGGACACGTGTGGAGTCGCCGACGCGTCGCATGAAGCCGTTGAGGTCATCGCCATAGTCGACGTCCGCATCGATGAGGATGGCGAACCCAAGCGCCTTCAGGTGAGCCGCAAGTAGACGCACCCATTCGCGGTGCTTGTCTGACGTCCACGCGTACGAGATAAACAGGTCTGCGCCCATCGGGCTCCCATCGTCGGTCGGCAACGCGTTGGTCTTAGGAATGCATCAGTCCCTGAATCATATGGGCGACCCCGACCTCGCTTGGCTCTTGAAGGATTGTGAAGAGCTGTTCGTTCCGCTTGTCGTTCAGACTGCTGGTCTCGTCGGGAAGACTGTGGTTATGACAAAGGAGTTTGCAGGTGAGATCGAAGCGGGCGTGCCCCCGGCAAGAAGAGCGCGGCGAAACTGCACCACCATGTCCCGCAGGGGTGCCTTCGAGGCTTCGCGACGGGCCAAGAACGGATCAGGGTCATGCCGTTGGGTCGAATAGCCTGCGCATCGCTGCATACGAGGTGCCAAACAGGTCATTCACCCCGATCTGGGCGAACTCGACCTGGAATACCAGGTTCTCCACGATCCCGATTGCCACGGACGCCGCATCCTCATCCACACCAGTGTTCCTGGTAGTGCTACGGCAGATTTGCTACGACTACTGACCTGGCAGGATGCTCTCGTGGTTGCTCTAGACATGAGTCCGCCTAGCGCGCCGTGCTCCTAAGGCCTGGTCACCAGACGTTTCCACGTGCGGTGACGTGGTGGAGTTCAGGTTCAACGTGTGAGCAGGCTCCCTTGACTCTTCCCATAACCGGAAGAGATCTTCTTGTTCTGTGAAGACTCTCGCTCCGCAGCTTACGCCGTTCGTGCGTTCCGACGCGGTCGGGGCGATCCTTGCGGAACTGCTGGGACATCCTGACCGCGAGTTCTCGCTGTCCGAGCTCGGGCGGCGCACGGGCGTGAGCGGGCCGGTCGTCCACCGCGAGGTTGGTCGACTGATCGAGAGCGATGTGCTTCGTGATCGCCACGAGGGGCGCAATCGCCTCGTGCGGGCGAATGAGGAGCATCAGCTCTTCCCACTCATGCGCGATCTCATCGCGGCCACGTACGGTCCTCTCCCTGTTCTGCGGGAGCTCTTCGACGCCGTCGACGGTGTGGACCGGGTGGTCATCTACGGGTCGTGGGCTGCGCGCCGTGCGGGGGAGAGTGGGCCGTTTCCGAACGACGTCGATCTGCTCGTCATCGGATCCGCGCCGCGCCGCACGCTGTCGGCGATCGCCACCGCGGCGGGGGAGCGGCTCGACCTGCCGGTGAACGTGACTCGGCTCGGGCGCGGCGAGTGGGAGGCGGAGGAACCGTCGCCATTCGTCTCGACGATCAGATCGCGACCGATCGTCGATGTACTGACTGGTGATGTGCATGCCTAATGTGATCGGGCAGATGCTTGCGGGTCGTCGTCTCGAACGCGTCGAGCCGAACTGCGAGCATGCGCTCGCCGTCGCGCGGATGGTCGAGCGTCACGTTGCCACGGCGAAGATGCTCGCCGAGACGGATGACCAGGGCATGGCATTCACCGCGGCCGAATTCGTCGCTGATCCACTCACTCCCGGTGGAGGTCGGCACATGGGCAGTCTTCTACTCGAGTGGCCCCTTCCCAGAGGCGCTGCAGCCCATCGGCCGAGGTAGTACTCCCAGCCTGGACCGACGTAGGTGCTCTTCGTCAGGCGGTGCGGGGGCCGAACCCTTGGGCGGGGCGGCGTCGGTCTCTAGACTGAGGAAGAATGAGGGCGCACGAACAGGAATCGGAGGCGCGGGGACGCATAGGACCGGTCTTCTACGCGTCGCTGGTACTGTCTGTCGCCTTCGTCCTGTTCGGCCTGATCTTCCCCCAGGCGCTGACTGAGTCCCTGGTCACAGTCCGCGAGGTTGTCGTCCGGACCTTCGGGCCTGTCTACCCGGTGACGGTGTCGCTGCTGCTCGTGTTCGTCGTCGTGCTCGCGCTGTTGCCGGTGGGCAGGAGGCGGCTCGGTGGCTCCGATGCGAAGCCCGAGTTCGGCGCCGTCTCCTGGATCGCGATGCTCCTGAGCGCCGGAGTTGGGCTCAGCTTCCTGTTCTGGGGAGCGGCCGAGCCCCTCATTCATCTCGCGGACCCGCCGTATGGCGCCACTGATCCCGGCTCTGCGGAGGCTGCTCGCGCGGGCATGCGGTACTCCTACCTGTTCTGGGGTCCGCACGCATGGGGGATCTACGCCTTGGTAGCAGTCGCCGTCGGGTACACGGCCCACAACCGGCGCGGGGGAATGCTGGTCAGCGGCGCACTGCGTCCGCTGTTGGGTCGATTCGCTGACGGGTGGGTGGGCATCGTCATCGACACCCTGGCTGTTCTGGCGATCCTGTTCGGCATTGCCACCTCACTCGGGCTCGGCACCGGTGAGCTCAATGCCGGCCTCGCCGAGCAGTTCGGCATCGCCGATTCCTACTGGGTGAAGATTGCGATCGTCGCAGGGCTGATGACGTTCGCGACCATCTCGTCGATGACGGGGCTGGGGCGGGGAATCCGCATGCTGAGCCTCGTCAACTTCGTTCTCTGCGGCGTCCTCCTCGCATTCGTGTTCGTCACCGGCCCGACGGCCTCGATTCTCTCCACGCTCGGCACCGGCGTTGTGGATTACGTGTCTGCCTTCGTGCCGATGAGCCTGGCGACGGAGGGCGCACCCGGTGATGCGTGGACCAGGGAATGGATCGCCTTCTTCTGGGCGTGGTGGATCGCATGGGCGCCGTTCGTGGGGACATTCATTGCGCGCATATCCCGCGGTCGCACGATCCGCGGCGTCGTCACTGGTGTCGTGTTGGTGCCCAGCCTGGTCAGCGTCGTGTGGTTCTCGGTCTTCGGCGGGACTTCGCTGGAGCGTGAGCTCAGTGGTGCCGTGTCGGTGGCCGACAGGGCCGAGGAAGCCAAATCCAGTGCCACGCTGGTTGTGTTCGACACGCTGCCGCTGACCGGATTCCTGCTGGTGCTGCTCGTTCCGGTGTTAGCTCTGCTGTTCATCACCTCCGCCGATTCGGCGTCGTTCATGCTTGGCAGCACGACGTCGGGCGGGAGTATGAAGCCGCCGCGTCCGATGCGGCTGATGTGGTCGTTCGCCGCGGCCTTCGCTGCCGTACTGCTCCTCAGCGGTGGGTCGGACAGTCTTCGCGGCGCTGCTGTGGTCGCGGCTGCCCCGTTCACCGTCATTCTGCTCGGCCTGGGCATCTCTCTGGTCATCATGCTGTGGCGGGACCGCGCGGGCAGGGGGCGGTCGGATGCGCGACCTGGTCCCGGCGGCACACGGTCCGGTTCCGGTGCTGCGCGCACTCTTCGACGACGTTGAACGTGTGGTGTAGCGCTCGTGCTACGCTGACAATATGAGTGTCAGCGAATCGTCATTGGAAAGCTTGTCGCAGCGCGAGCTGCGCAATGAGTCTGGGCGTGTTCTCCGCGCGGTCTCCGAGGGGCAGTCCTTCGTGCTGACCAATAGCGGCGTCCCCGTGGGTCGCCTCGTCCCTGTGGACACACCGGCGCGCACCCTGACGATTGCTCGCCCGGCCAAGCGGGTCGGTGGCTGGGCGGCGCTGAACCCACAGCGTAAGAGGACTGACCGCACCATGGCCGAGATCATCGACGAACTGCGTGAGGACCGCGTGTGAACGAGGTTCCGCTCGTCTATGCCGACACCTCCGCCCTCGGAGCGTTGCTGGTGGAACAGTCCGAGACCTCCGCGCTGGTCACCTGGCTTGATCAGACCCCTGCCACGCTTGTCGCCTGTGATCTGCTGGAGACTGAACTGCGTCGCATGGCTGTCCGTGAGGGTGTCGACCAGTTCGAGGTGACCAGCATCCTTGAAGGTGTTTCGCTCGCGGTTCTTGACCGGGCTGTCTTCCGTTCGGCTGGCCTGCTGCCGATGCCGCATCTGCGCACCCTCGACGCCCTGCACTTGGAAGCCGCAATGCGTCTCGACGTCGACGCCGTACTCACCTACGATCACAGGCTCGCTGAAGCGGCTCGCTCAACTGGACTCGATGTCATCGCACCCGGGCCGTCCTCGTCGAGCTGAAAGGAACATCCATGGAGATCAAGCTGCCCACCGACCGCGACAACGCACCTCGCATCGTGCGACGGCTACCTGGAATCGGAAGGCAGACGGATCGACTTCAGCCACGCCCTCCGCTTCGCCAGCACCTCCAAGACCGCGAAGATCACAGAAGTGCGCAGCTGCTGTATCGAGACGCAACGCTGTCAGCAACACGCTGTCTTCCGCCGATGATCGGCTGTGGCCAAGCGACCAGTGGCCGACCCTGAGGTTCGACCGGCCCGGACGCCAGCGAACTGCGCCACGAACTGATGATGGGCACCACCGGGTCCGCCCGAGTCACCTGGCCGCTGTTCTTCCGGCCCCTGCACGACGCACTCATCGAAGAGAGCCTTGACCGCGCGGAGGCTGAGCTGGGCGGGCCGCCGGTGCAGTCAGCCCGGCGCTCGCTGTGGGTGCGAATGCTGCGCGCACCCCTGGAACGCAGGGCTAACCGTAACCAGCGGGGCTGAGTCCAAGGGCGTAGGCTTTGACCGCGCTGAACTTCATGAGGAGGTCGACATGCTGAACTGGTTACTTCGTGCCCGGCGACTGCGCGGGGACGCACGCGCTGTCCGACGCGGTCCGCAGGCGATGGGTAAGCGCGGGGGACGACGTGTGCTGCACCGGGTGGTGCGGCGACTGTTCCGGTAGCGTCACGCTCGCTGCTTCGGCGCTGCGCGACGCCGTGCCCACCTGGGAACCTTTTCGGGGCGGAGCCCGACGCCGATGACGAAGGCGGGCACCGCACTCAGGGACGGCAGCCGATTCACCAGGCCGATGAGCGCACGCGGCGGCCGAACAGTCCTGCCCCGGACGGCAGGCATGACCAGCTGGGCGTGCATGATCCGCTGCAGCCCCTGAGTGAGCACCGTGGGACTCGCACGACGACGGCGTACCCGAGCCAGCACCCGGTTCCCATCGGAGCCTCGGAGCGCGCCGCGGACCAGCGGGCCTGCAAGGAGCCGGGCGGCGGCCACGGCGTCCTGCACCGCAAGATTGATGCCGACGCCGCCCACCGGTGACACCGCGTGCGCGGCATCGCCGATGCACAGCACGCCGGCAGCGTGCCAGCGGCGCAGCCGGTCCACCCGTACGTCGAGATGCTTGACCTCATCCATGGAGCTGATCCCATCAACGTCGTCGGCAACTTCAGGGAAGAGCTCCGCCGTCTGGGCCCGAAGGGCGCGGACCCCTCGAGCTCGGACCGCGCGGTCGGTGCCCTTCAGCCCCAGCTGCGCCACCTGCAGGTACCCTTCCCGGGGGATCGCGACGCCCACCTGCCCTCTGCTGGTCCGCGGAAGAAGTGAGTCGCCCACACGGTGCTCGGTGGGGACCCGATACCACCAGGCGTCAAAGCCGACCGGCAGCTCTTTGGTGGGCAGTCCCGCCCCGCGGCGGACGGCGGAGCCGCGCCCGTCGCAGGCAACGGTGAGGTCGGCGAGCAGCCGGCCGCGGCCGTCCGGCGAGGTGTAGTCAACGCCGACGACGCGGTTGTCCTCACTGACCACATCGGTCACTTCGTGCTCGGTGCGCAGGGTGAACGTCGGCTCCGCGGCGGCGGCCTCGGCAAGCAGATCGAGCAGGTCCCACTGTGGCACCATCGCGATGTAGGGGTGGGGCTGGGCAAGCCGGGAGAAGTCCACCAGCACCGTGTCCTCGCCGTCCGGGCCGGCGAACCTCACATGCTTCACCTGAGTCTGCGGCAACGCGTCGAACCGCTCGAAGAGCCCCAGGTCATCGAGCAGTCCCATCGTCGAGGGGTGCACAGTGTCACCGCGAAAGTCCCGCAGGAAGTCGGCGTGCTTCTCCAGCACCGTCACCTCGATGCCGGCACGGGCCAGCAGCAGCCCCAGCACCAGCCCTGCCGGACCGCCGCCCGCGACGGCGCACGTGGTGCGTGCCGCGGCGTCCGGGTCAGGGGTGGGCTGCGTGGTGCGGTCAACGTCAGCGAACATGGTGCGGCCTCACCCGTTCTCGGCGAGAAGGAGGCCCTCGACGTCGCGGAGCAGGGCAGAGCCCGCCGGGTCGCTGAGGGCGACTTGGGTGAAGGCGACGGCGATCCGGCGTCGTCGTGGGTCAACGCGTGCTGTGGTCCCCGCGCCGCCGGCCCAGCCGTAGGAGCCGTCTGCGCGCACGCTGCCGCCGAAGCCCCACCCTTCGCCCTCGTCGAGGAAGAACCCGGCCTGGCGGCGCTGCTCAGCGGTGAGCTGATCGGTCATCATTGCCTCCACCAGCCATTCAGGCAGGATGCGGCGCCCACGGGACTCTCCGCCGTCGAGCAGCATTCTGCCGAAGGCCAACCAGTCCTCAGCGGTGCCGATCAGCCCGCCTGCCCCGTCTGGGAACGACGGCGGTGCGGCGTGGCGACCATCGGCCGGGTCGATCAGTTTCAGTGGTGCGCCGGACTCGCCGGTGGTTTGGTATCTGCCGGCGAACTGAGCATGGCGCGACGGCGGCACCCACCACCGCGTGCTCTGCATCCGAAGCGGCTCGGTCAGGCGCTGGGCCATCAGCTCATCCAGGGGCTGGTCGGCGATCCGCTCCAGCAGCAGTCCCAGCAGGGTGCTGCCCGTGTTGTAGGTCCAGCCGCGTCCCGGCTGATGCGCCAGCGGCAGCTCGGCCGCGGCCTTCAGAAAGGACTCGCGGTCCAGGGTGCGCGGCGCGGGGCCCTCCTGCAGGGAGGTGATGAGGGCCTCTGCGACGAACGTCAGTGCCAGCGCGGCGGTCAGCGGCTTGGTCAGTGAGTCCCAGAGGAACAGCGTCTGGGCAGACATCGGGGTGTCCGAATCCATATCCTGAGTGCCGACCGTCACGGTCGCGGCACTGCCCTCGCTGAAACGCACGGCGACAGCACCGGGAAGGGCGCCGGCATCGACATGTTTCTGGAGCAGCGCGGCGACTGAGTCCATGTCTTCAGTGTGCCATGGGTCGTCAGTGTTTCACCGGCACAGAGGGCATCCGTGGCCGCATCAGTCTCGTCCGAGCCCGGCCTGACTGGTGGGGGCCGGGTCTCCTGCGGTTAGAGTGGAGCGACCGATTCTTACTGATCCGCGCCGGATACTGCGCGCACGCTTGTGCTGCCGCGCCGGTTCAGCAGGTCATGGCCACCAACGATCGCACCTGAGAAGGGAGCTTCATAGTGACGAACGAGGACGAGCCGACTGATCGTTCCAGAAAGTCGAGGGGCCGGGAGCGGGCAGAGCGGCGCTCAGGAGACTTCCTGACGAATCTCGACTATGTGCGGCCGAAGTACCCGCACAACATCCACCCGGCACTGGTGCCCGGCATCGGCGTCGACGAGCAGCGCCGCCGCTACGGAGTCGACAAGCTGATCCTCGCCGTGGCCGGCCTCCTCGCCGTCGCCTTCGTGATCTGGGGCATCGTCGACACCGCCAGTGTCAGTGAGGTCGCCAACGCGGCCTACGGCTGGACCATGACGAACTTGGGGTGGCTGTTCAACGTGGTCGCCACAGTGGTGCTGGTAGCCATGCTGGCACTGGCTCTGAGCCGCTACGGCAAGATCCCCCTGGGCAAGGACGGAGAGCGTCCGGAGTTCTCGACCTTCTCCTGGGTGGCGATGCTGTTCGCTGCCGGACTGGGCATCGGAGTGATGTTCTGGGGTCCCTCTGAGCCGCTGACCTACTTCATCAACCCGCCGCCGATGACCCACGAGGCGGAATCCACCGAAGCCATGCACCACGCTCTGGCGCAGACCTACTACCACTGGGGCTTCCACGCCTGGGCGATGTACGCGCTGGTGGGCGGCGCCGTCGCCTACGCAGCCTATCGTCGGGGCCGATCACTGCTGATGTCCTCGATCTTCGAACGCCTCTTCGGAAAGAAGCACTCCGAAGGATGGGCCGGTCAGCTGGTGGACATCTTCGCGATCATCGCCACCCTGTTCGGCACCGCTGCGGCCCTGGGCATCGCAGTGCTGCAGATCGGTGAAGGCGTCGTCATCGTCACCGGCGCCTCCGAACTGACCAACACCGTCATGGTGCTCATCATCGCCGTGCTCGCGATCGGATTTGTGATCTCCGCAGTCTCCGGCGTTGCCCGCGGCATCCGCTATCTGTCGAACACCAACATCGTCCTCACCCTGGGCTTCACCGGCCTGATCTTCCTGCTGGGGCCGACTCTGCTGCTGCTGAACCTGCTGCCCTCCGCGGTGATCGAGTACGTCGGATCGCTGTTCGAGCTGATGTCGCGATCGGCCTCCTGGGGTGAAGAGACCCTGGACTTCCAGTCCGCATGGACTGTGTACTACTGGGCCTGGTGGATCTCCTGGTCACCATTCGTCGGGACCTTCATCGCCCGCATTTCGCGCGGCCGGACGATCCGGCAGTTCGTGCTGGGCGTCATCCTGATCCCCTCGGCCCTGCTGTTCGTCGCCTACGGGATCATGGGCGGAGCCGCCATCTCGATGTTCCGTGACGGCACCCTGGGAGAGATCGAGGAGGTCAACCCTCCCGAAGTGCTGTTCTCCATCGTGGAGAACCTGCCCTTCTCCGAGATATTCCCGATCCTGATCATGGCCATCTTGGCGATCTTCTTCATCACCGCGGCCGACTCCGCCTCCGTGGTGATGGGCATCTTCACCACCCGCGGCAGCCAGAACCCGCCGAAGCTCGTGGTGGTCTTCTGGGGGCTGGTCATGGCCGGCATCGCTCTGGTCATGCTTCTGCTGGGCAACGAGTCCGCGTTGCAGGGACTGCAGTCACTGGTGATCATCACCGCTGTGCCCTTCGCCGTGGTGATGCTGCTGATCATCATCGCGTGGTTCCGTGAGCTCAGGACTGACCCGCGCACCCTGCGGCAGCGCTACGCCGAGACCGCGGTGAGCAATGCCGTGGTGGTCGGCGTCGACCGCTACGACGACGACTTCAACCTCCAGGTCGTTCCGGCCGAACCGGGTGAGGGAGCCGGTGCGGATGTGGATTCGACCCACGCGGACTACACCGAGTGGTACCAGCGCACCGACGAGAACGGTGAGCCGGTGGGCTTCGACTTCCACAGCGGAGAGTGGGCCGACGGCTGGGAGCCCGAGACCGGAAACGGCACTCACCATACCGAACAGCCGCACGAGTCCGGCGACACAGGATTCGGCGACACACGAGAGGACATCCGATCATGAGACCCAATATCGTCGTCATCCAGGCTGATCAGATGGCCGCGCAGGCCCTGGGAGCCTACGGTGACTCAGCTGCCAGAACCCCCAATATCGACGCCCTTGCCCAAGACGGGGCAGTGTTCGACCGGGCGTACTGCAACACGCCGCTGTGCGCGCCCTCGCGTGCCTCCATGATGACCGGGCAGATGCCCTCCGACCTGGGCTGCTACGACAACGGCGCCGACTTCGCCGCCTCAGCGCCGACCTTCGCCCACCGTCTGCGCCTGGCCGGCTACCACACCGCACTGGTGGGCCGGATGCACTTCATCGGACCGGACCAGCACCACGGGTTCGAGCAGCGGCTGACCACCGACGTCTACCCGGCGGACATGGACATGGTCCCCGACTGGAGTCGGGACCTGAAGGAGCGGCTGCAGTGGTACCACGACGCCGACGCCGTCTTCACCGCCGGGGTCTCCACCGCGACGGTCCAGCAGGACTTCGACGACGAAGTGGGCTTCCGCTCGCTGCGCCACCTCAACGACCGGGTGCGGGTCAACCAGGACGCCGACGAGGACGTCCCCTTCCTGATGGTCACCAGCTTCATCCATCCCCACGACCCGTACGAGCCGCCCCGGGAGCACTGGGACCGCTTCGACGACGTCGACATCCCGGATCCGCTGCACCCGGAGGTCCCCAGCGCGGACCAGGATCCGCACAGCCACCGGCTGCGGCGGATGAGCGGGTTCGACAAGCGGGACCCGGACTCGGAGGAGGTGCGCCGGGCACGGCGCTCCTACTACGCGGCCGTGAGCTACATCGACGATCACATCGGTCGGATCCGGCAGCGCTTAGAGCTGCTGGGCCTGCTGGAGAACACCGTCATCATCGTCACCAGCGACCACGGCGACATGCTGGGCGAAAAGGGCCTGTGGTACAAGATGTCGCCCTACGAGGAGTCATCCCGGGTGCCCATGATCGTCTCCGGTCCGCAGCACCTGGTGCCCACGGGCCGCTATGCGAACCCGGTCTCCCTGCTGGACCTGATGCCCACGCTGCTGGAGCTGGCTGAGGTGCCGGCCGAGCAGCCGGGTGCCGGCTCGGACGAGGTGGCTGAGGGTGCGGGCCCCGCGCCGCGGCGCGGCATCTCCCTGCTGGAGGCCGCACGCCGAGAGGCCGACGGCCGGGCCGGGCCGGAGGACCGTGACGTGGTCATCGAGTACCTGGCCGAGGGCACCCAGCGGCCGCAGCTGACACTGGTGCGCGGCCAGCACAAGTTCGTGATGTGCCCGGGTGACCCGGATCAGCTGTTCGACCTCGTCGCCGATCCGTTCGAACTGCACAATGTGGCTGCCGATTCAGAGTACGCCGAGGTGGCTGCCCGGATGCGGGCAGAGCTGGATGCACAGTACGACCTCACCGCACTGGAGAACGAGGTCTTAAGCAGTCAGGCACGACGTCGGCTGGTGGCCGAGGCGCTGCAGTACGGCACCGCCCGGCCCTGGGACTTTGAGCCGGACCCGGAGCAGCGCTACGTGCGCGGGGACTTCTGGACGGCCCTGAAATTTGGTCAGGTCCGCGAGGTCGCCCCGAAGCAACAGTGACCTGGTCCCGGCTGGGTGACAGTGGGCGTGTCCTACCCCACATTTAGGCTGGTGGGTATGGATCAGCTGCCAGTTCTTGACCCGCCGATGCCCCCGGCTTTGGAGCTCCTGGGCTTTGAGCCGGAGCTGGCGGCGGCCTGGGAGCACCAGGCTGCGGCCCGCACCGCGGAGGCGGCGAAGCTGACCGCATTGTTGGACTACACGAGTCGGGTGGTGGCCGAGTGCCGCTCTGAGGGTGGGATCCCGCACCAGGAAGCAGTGCGGGATGCCCACCTTGAGGCGGGCCAGCTGCTGGGGGTCAGTGATATGACCGCCGGGATCATCCTGGAGGCGGCAGGCTTCGCCCGCAACTACCTGCCCGCCACGTGGGAGGCCTTCCACACCGGGCTGATCGACCTTCCCCGGCTGCGTAAGATCGTTGACGCCGGCTGTGAGCTCGATGACCAGGTGCTGGCCATCGTCGACGCCGCGGCCGCCGAGCAGGCGGCGGCGCGCAGCACCAGCGACTTCGCCCACTGGTTGGCCCGCTACATCGCCACCACCGACTTTGACGCCTACATGCGTCTGACGAAGACCACCCACACCCGGCGGCATGTGCAATTCACCCACCTGCCCAACGGGATGAGCTTCGTCTCCGCCTTCCTGCCCACTATCGAAGCCGCCGCCATCGAAAAACGGCTGAAAATCATCACCCGCCGCCAACACGCCGCCGCCAAAGACACTGCCTCCACAGACACCGCCTCCACAGACACCGTGGCCAACGACACCCAGATGCACCCGGCGGACGCCGAGCCCGGCCAGCATAGTGCCGAGGCGGGTACTGAGGTGCCGACGTTGGCTCAGCGGGAAGCAGACGTCTTCTCCGCCTGGCTGCGCACCAACCCCACTGGTGAACCGGCACCGGTGGAGGCGAAGATCATGATCATGATCCCCGAAGCCACCCTCACCGGCCAGACCAACGAACCAGCAATCGCAGCCGACCGGTCCTGGGCGCTGGACGCCGACCAGGCACGCGCCCTCGCCGGCGACCCCGACGCGGAGCACAACTGGTACGAAGGCATCACCCGCCCCCGGCCAGATGACGCCGACGTCGATGTCCTCACCGTCACCTATGCCGGCCGGTACCCACCGCAGCGGCTGCGGGAGGCGATCATCTTCCGAGACGGACACTGCCAGACACAGGGCTGCACCGTCGCCGCAGAACGCTGCGACCTCGACCACCAGACACCATGGGACTCAGGCGGCAAAACCACCGCTAAAAACCTTCAAGCCCTGTGCAGACGCCATCACCGGCTGAAATCCCACGGCCACCTGCACCCACCACCCCGCGGCGACACCGGGCCCCCTGCCAGCAGACCCAGACCCAGCAGGCCACCAGTGGTAGACCTCTGGCTGCCCACCCACACCTTCCCCCTCACCACCTGACATGCAGCGATGGTCAGGGACATGGCCCGCGCGCCATAACGTCCTGCTCAGTGCAACTATTGGGACGCTGCTCAGCCCAGCTCTCGGGAGGCTTGTCAGCCTTCCGAGAGTGCGCTGCGCACCAGCTCTGCCGATTGCGCCAGGGTTTCCTTGGGGCCGCCGTCTCCGGCCTTGACGATGAACCCGTCGTCCTCATAGCGGGGGAGGACGTGCAGGTGTGAGTGGAAGATCACCTGATTGGCCACCGCGCCCTCTGACATGAGGAGGTTGATGCCTTGGCAGTTCAGCTCGGAGTCCCTCATTCCCTGAGCAATGCGCTGGCCGACGCGCATCACGTGGGCGGCCGTCTCCGGCGGAAGATCCGTCAGGGCCGTGTGGTGTTCGCGGGGAACCACCAGCACGTGTCCGGCATTGGTGGGGTTGATGTCCATGAAGGCGAGGGTCACCTCGTCCTCCCACACCACCTCGGACTGGGAGGGGTCGTTCACAATTCCGCAGAAAATGCAGTCGCTAGTCTCCATCGCGCCAGTCTACGCTGGGAGACTCGGGAGGGGTAAGCAGCTTTTCGACGTCCCCGGCCTCAGGCCTCGGAGTCGGCCGCAGGCTCCTTCGGTCCGTGGGAGTGTTTGATGAAGAAGGAGCCGACGAGGCCCAGCAGACTGATGACACCGGCGATGAAGAACGACACGTTCGCCCCATGGATCGCGCCGGCGGCCCCGTACACCTCTGGGTCGCGGGCCGCTCCCACCATGACGCTGACCAGCACCGCGGTGCCGACGGAGGCGGCGATCTGGCGCATCGTGTTGTTCAGTGCTGTGCCGTGGGGGATGAGTCGCTGCGGCAGCTGATTCAGGGCCGCCGTCGTGACGGGCATGATGACCATGGCCGTTCCCAGCATTCGCACCGCATTGACGACGGCGAGGTAGGTGAAGGTGGTGTCGACCGAGAGGGTGGTGAGCATGAACGTCCCGCCGGTCAGCAGAGTGAAGCCTAGGGCGGCAAGCCACTTCGCTCCGACGCGGTCGAAGATCAGCCCGGTGATCGGAGACATCAGGCCCATGATTGCCGCACCCGGCAGCAGCGCCAGTCCGGATTCCATGGCGGTGAAGTCGCTCATATCCTGCATGTATACCGGGATGATGAGCATTCCACCGATCATGGCGATGAAGACACACATGCCAAGGACTGTGTTGAGGGTGAACATGGTGAAGCGCAGCACTCGCAGCTCCAGGAGAGGCTGTTCCAGCCTCAGCTGGCGCCAGATGAACAGGGCCAGGCTCACAGCACCGATCGCCAGTGGGGCAAGCACCTCAGGGCTGAGCCATCCGGCGTCGCCGGCACCGCCGAATCCGAACAGCAGGCCGCCGAAGCCGAATGAGGAGAGGATGATCGAGAGTACGTCCACCGGGGGGTAGGTGCGCTCGGTGACGTTTCTGAGGATGAAGTAGGCGATCACCATGGCGGTCAGAGCGATCGGCAGCATCATGTAGAACAGGGTCTGCCAGGGCAGGTTGTCCACAATCCAGCCGGAGAGGGTCGGACCGATCGCCGGAGCGAAGGAGATTACCAGCCCGAAGGTCCCCATGGCCGCACCGCGTTTATGCACTGGGAAGATCGCGAAGAGGATCGTCTGCATCAGCGGGATGATGAGACCACCGGCTGCCGCCTGCACCACGCGCCCTGCCAAGAGCACCGGGTACACCGGTGCTAGCGCACAGATGATGGTGCCGACGCTGAAGAGACCCATGGCAGTGAGGAAGAGTCCACGGGTGGTGAACTTCTGGATAAGGAATGCGGTGACCGGAATCATGATCCCATTCACCAACATAAAGATAGTCGTCACCCACTGTGCGGCATTGGCGGTAATGCCGAAATCTTCCATGAAGGCAGGCAGGGCCGTATTCAGCAGGGTCTGATTGAGGATGATGACGAAGGCACCGGAGACCAGTACCGCCAGCACCACGTTGCGGTTGACCGGCATGGAATTGGACGCATCGGTCCGGTCGGAGTCATTCATCGCAGAAGTCCCTCTCTGCTGGATCAGTGGTCCTGGCGGCGGAGTCCGCCAGCGTTGGTCTTGAGTGATAGCCGCCATCAGTCGGTGTCGGTGCCTGCAGCGAGCAGACCCCCTTCCAACTCGTCGAAGCAGGCGACGAGCAGTTCAGTCAGCTGAGCCGAATCATCAGCCGTCCAGCGTCGCACAGCGACGCGCATGGCTGCGGCTGCCACACTGGCCACCAGTGCCGGGCGCAGGTCTGCCTCCGGGTCGACGTCGAGCCGCTCCGCGACCGCCTGGGCTAACTCCGCCTCCAGTATCGCGTAGACTCCCAGCTGGCGGGCCAGCAGACGCGGATTCTCCTGAACCAGCTTCTGCCGCGCCAGGGCGCGTTGTCGGTCCGCGTTCACCAAGGAGAACGGGTCATACTCTGTGATGACGGCTCGGACCACGTGCAAGGGCGACTCGTGGGACGGCCGGGCCACGATGTGCGGACGCAGAGCGACAGCTACCGCGGCGGCGTCGGTCACCAGAGCATCCTCTTTGTGGGCGAAGTAGTTGAAGAATGTCCGCGGCGAGATGTTGGCGGCATCTGCGATGGCCTCGACCGTGAGATTCTCCAGGCCAAGCTCAATCGCCAGATCCAGAGCCGCGCCTCGGATGGTTCGGCGGGTCTGCAGCTTCTTCCGCTCTCGCAAGCCCACATTGGGAATCGCACTCTCATTCACTGTGGATACACTACCTGCATAATTGCAGAGACTGCAAAACATGCTTGGTGTTCGGGTCGCGCCTGGGGCAGCGCGGGTTCGACCCAGAGGTGCAGCCTGGGCTGGTGAGTTAGAATGGCCGCGGTCTCATGCGGTGCGCTCTGCGCCGCCACGGCTGGGACGACCTGGGCCGTGATTCTCTGAACGGGGACGGCCCCGTGAGAATGGTTATCGATGGACTCTCAGCAGCAGTGCGACAGCGTCAGCGTGCGTTCGATCCTCAGCGGCAGTGTGGCCCTGAGGCTCCTGATCGGGTGGGGTTCGGTTGTCATAGCAGCCGTTGCAGCGCCTGAAGGTGCGCAGCTGCCGCATCTTCTGCTCGGCGCGGTGCTGGCCGCGCTGGTGGTGATCATCGCCTACTGCGCCTTCGGTGTGGTGCAGCAGGCCGAGCATCTGGCACGACGATTGGGCGACCCCTACGGTTCACTGGTTCTCACCCTCTCCATCGTCGTCATCGAGGTGATCCTGATCATGGCGGTGATGCTGGGACCGGGGGAGTCGGCCACCATCGCCCGGGACTCGGTCATGGCGGTGAGCATGGTGATTTTGAACCTGGTGGTCGGTCTCGCACTTCTGGTCGGCGCGCTGCGCCATGGGTCTCTGCGACTGAACAGCGCCGGCTCCTCCACGTACCTGGCTATGCTGATCGTGCTGGTCACGTTCGGCCTCATCATGCCCGGAGTCACCGGAAAAGGGGGTGCCTACACGGCGTGGCAGCAGGTAGTCGTGGTGGTCATCACCCTGGCCGTCTACGGGTTCTTTCTGCTGCGTCAGACCACTGCTGAAGCCAGCGACTACCGGGAGCCTGCGTCGCTGGCCGTGGCTGGAGATCACCACGACAGTGCAACCTCCGGCGGCATAGGGCAGTTGCTGCGCGACCATAGACGTGAGGTACTGACCCGCGCGGCGGTCCTGGTGGGGACGGTGCTTCCGATTGTGCTGCTTTCACACGACATGGCAGCACTGCTTGATGACGGACTGGCGCGCATGAATGCCCCCATCGCGCTGGCCGGTCTACTGATCGCGATGATTGTGTTCCTCCCCGAGGGGATCACGGCCGTGCGCGCGGGACTCAGCGGTGAGGCACAGCGGGTGATCAACCTGTGCCACGGCGCGCTGGTGTCCACCGTGGGACTGACGATTCCAGCCGTGCTGCTCATCGGTGCCGCCACGGGCCAGACCGTGATCCTCGCGGAGTCGCTGCCCCACGTCGTTCTGCTGGCGGTCAGTCTGCTGCTGGGGATGAACACTGTGCTGGCCAAGCGCGTCAGCGCCGCTCATGGTGCGGTTCACCTGGCGGTGTTCGTGGCATACGCGATGACGCTGTTCAGCTGACATAGACTCCCGCTATGGAGATTCATCCCAGCCTGGAGCCGGTGGCGAGCCTGCTCGGAACGTGGCGGGGGACCGGGTGCGGTGAGTACCCCACGATCGACCCCTTCGAATACACCGAGGAGATCACGTTTACCGATCTCGGCAAGCCCTTTCTGCATTATGCTCAGCGCACGTGGTCGCCTGCTGGTGCCCCGATGCACGTGGAGACCGGCTATCTGCGTCTGCCCGGTGAGGGTCGACTTGAACTCATCCTGGCCCAGCCCACTGGGCAGACCGAGCTGGCAGAGGGTGCTCTGGTGCTCGAGGCTGAGGGCTTCGCTGCCGAGCTGCGCTCTCGGGTCGTGAACGCCGCCAGTGCCAAGACAGTCGATGCGACCACTCGTTGGTACCGCCTGGTGGGCGATGAGCTGACCACCAGGTTCTCCATGGCCGCCGTCGGGCACCCCATGACTCACCACCTCAGCTCAGCCCTTCAGCCCCACCGCGGCCCGCATTGACATCGCAGCGCCTCCGCTGCTGGCCCTGATGGCCGTGAGGCCTGGCAAGTACGTGCGGTTGTCGACTGCATGGCCGGTATCAACCAAAGACGACCCAGTTGAGGAACTAGCCTGGGGTGTGATCAGCCAAAACCGGAGGTGACGTGGAGAGGGCCGAGGAGAACCCGCTCGAGGCGGACACAGAAGTGTCGGTCGTCATCCCGGTCAAAGATGACAGTGCTGCACTGGCTGTGTGTCTGGCAGCGTTGCGCGCCCAATCCCGGCCAGCCGACGAGATCATCGTGGTGGACAACGCTTCGACAGACGATTCCGCCTCGGCAGCCGCAGCCGGCGGGGCAAAGGTGCTCGACTGTCCTGAACCGGGGATACCCGCGGCCAGTTCGCGAGGCTACGATGCGGCGGCGGGCGATCTCATCCTCCGGCTCGACGCCGACTGTACACCTGCGCCCTCTTGGATTGACGACGTCGTGACGGCCTTCCACGAGCAGCCCAGGATCTCCGCACTGACCGGTTCAGGGCGATTCACCGATGGCCCGGTCCTTCTTCGAAGCCCGTTGGCGCTCACCTACCTGTGCGCCTACACGATGGTGTCGACAGCGGCGTTGGGCCACCGGCCCCTGTTCGGGTCAAACCTAGCCATGCGCCGGGCGGCCTGGCAGGCTATCCGGACCACCGTGCACCGAGCCGACCCCGAGCTGCATGACGATCTCGACCTGTCCTTCCACATCGGAGAACACTATCGCGTGGGGCACATGAGATCGTCGGCCATGGGAATTTCGATGCGCCCGTTCAGCAGCGTGCGCTCCTTCCGACGCCGCATCCGCCGGGGCTTTCGCACTGTTGTTACCCACTGGCCCGGTGACTTTCCTCCGCTGAGGTGGGCCCGGATGCTGGGGCTCCCAGGGTTCAACCCTGCTCCAGGGAGGTCCGATGAACACCGATGACTCGGCGCTCTTCGGGGCTGCTGCGGCACCGGCTCTGCAGGTCATGAGCTGGAACGTTCGACGCCGGCGGACGCTGCCGTCCGCGCGTGGGGCAGACCGCTGGAACACTCGCGCCCCGCGCCTCCGGTCCCTGCTGAGCGCCGAGCGGCCGACCCTGCTCGGCGCTCAGGAGGCACGAACCGACCAGGCCGAATTCCTCCGCAGCTCTTTGGGGATGCGCTACGGGATTGTCGGCCGCGGCAGGGGGACCGGAGGCAGGGGAGAAGGATGCCCGATCCTCTATGACGCCGAAAGGCTTGAACTGCTCGACTGGAACCAGACCGCGCTCTCTGACCGACCGGACCGGCCGGGCTCCGTCTCGTGGGGGAACATCATTCCCCGGATCTTGGTGACTGCCTCCTTCCACGATCGGGCAACCGGACAGACGTTTCTGGCGCTCAACACACACTTCGACCACCTCTCAGAGCGATCGCGACGACGTTCAGCACAAGCGGTACGAGGGGCTGCGGCCGAGAGTGGGCTGCCCGCCGTCGTCACCGGTGACCTCAACGCAGGTCCGCGGAGTGCACCACTGCGTGAGCTGCTCGACCGGGACACACTCACAGACTCCTGGGCCGAGGCGCAGAAGCACGACAGTCAGGAGTGGGACACCTTCGCCAACTACCGAGCGCCGTGCCAGCACCGCGGCCGCGTCGACTGGATCCTGGTCTCACCGGCCATTCGGGTGCTCCGTGCGGCAATCAACGCCCACCAGTACGACGACGGATGGGCATCCGATCATCTGCCGGTGCAGGCGCTGATATCGCTGTCTGCGGACGCACTGCCCCGGGATGAGTAGAGCCCATGATTGAGAACTTTCTGCGCCCCCCACAGACCCTGCCTGAGGTGGCAGCCGAGGTCCTGCGGATCCTCGGGGCACTCAGCGTGGTGATCGCGGCAGTGCTATTCGACCTGACCGATGCTGGCATTGTGGCGTTCATGCTGCCTGGGCTGGTCGCTCCCCGGTTCATCGGTTTGCGAGCCGGGGCGGACAGCGTGCTGACCGGTACGCTGCTGGTGGCTGCGTGGAGCAATGTCGTGGATCTATACACCACGATCTCCTGGTGGGATCTGCTCAGTCATCTGATCGGCGGCGGGGTGCTGGCTGCCGGACTGTATCTGCTCTTCGCGCATCTGCGGTTCGTGGCGGCTCCAGGAGCTCCGGAGTTCACCAGCACGGCTGCCCTGGTGCTCACCACCATGCTCGGCCTGGGACTGAGCGCGATCTGGGAGATGGTCGAGTGGCTCGGCTACACCTACATCACCGAAGAGATTCATATCACCTACGCAGACACCATCTCCGATATGGCGGCCGGCGGTTTGGGGGCGCTGTGCGGGGGTTTCGCCGTCGCGTTCCTTCGACTGATGCGACCCGCGGCCCACATGAGCCCCGCGCTTTCCTGCCACGACCGCGAGCTCGGCTAGCTGCTCAGCAGAGGCTGCGATCCGGCGCAGCGCATCAGTGCACCCTTCTGCGCAGTGCCAGCGGCAGGGTCAGCAGGGATATCGCGCCGCCGATGACCATGGCGGTGCTGAAGGAGGCTCCTGCGGCGATCGCGCCGATGAGCACCGCACCCAGGCCGGTTCCGGTGTCGAAGCCGATGTTCCACACCGCACTGGCTGAGCCGTAGTGGGGCCTCTCCACCACTTGGAACGCCATCACCAGAGTGAGGTTCTGCAGTCCGCCGTAGCTGAGGCCCACCAAGCTGGCCCCGAGCAGCAGCGGCAGCACCTGGGTGGCCTGCGGGTCGTACACCGCCCAGGCAATGGCAGCCATGCCCACTGTGGTGATGAGGACCAGCGGCCATACGAACGTGCGGGGGCCGAAACGGTCGGAGAGCATGCCAACCAGCCAGCGGGTCAGTGCCGCAGCGACCGTCATGAACAGTAGGGCCACCATGCTTAGGACCGCGCTGTGGCTCATCTGCGCCATGAAGGTGATCAGCGCGCCACCGGCCAACGTCACCGCCAGCAGAAGCACCATCGGGCGCAGCAGACTGCCGTAGGGTGCCCGCTCCTTGGCCTCGGGAACCCGCTCGACCCGCCGTCCCAAGATGAACGCCGGCACCACCGCCGCGGCCGGCAGCAGGCCGACGGCAAAGATCAGCTCGAAGCCCAGCTGATCGACGATCCAGGGCCCCGTGGAGACGAAGAGCACCTGAGGCCCAGCGACGGCCAGCCCGTAGACGCCGATGGCCCTGCCGCGGTGGGCGGGGTTGACCAGCTCAGCGACCAGTGCGCTGCCGGTGACGGTCAGCACCCCGAAGCCAAGGCCGCGCAGCGCGGAGACGGCGAGCACAGGCCCCAGCTCATCGCTGAGGATGAAGGCGGCTGATGGCAGACCCAGCAGCAGCATTCCCGCTACCAGCACCGGGGTCCACCCAAAGCGGCGCAGCGAAAGCGGCACCACCAGCTGAGCCAGCACGGTGAAGAGCATCAGCACACCGTTGACCAGCCCCGAGCCGTCCGGACCTGCCCCGCCCTGGGCCGCCCACATCGGCGCGACGGGAAGCAGAGCGGAGTAGCCGGAGAAGCCCAGGCCGGTCATCGCAATGAGCAGCGGCATCCCCGGGGCGCGCAGGACAGAGCTGTTCACTGCGTCTCGCTGAGCACGCGGGGTCACTCAGGCCACGGATTGCTCTTGATGACCTCGACGAAGTCCCCGCGCTGGAATCCGGGCAGGAAATGCTCCAGCACGTCGGCCTTGACATTGCCGAACGTCGTTTCGGGCCGGTCCCGCAGCCCCTCGGTGAACGCGGCGAGGATCTGGTTCTTAAAGTCCGGACGGGGGTGGGCGGACACCACGGCGCTGCGCTGCTCCTCGGTGATGGCGTCATAGCCGATGCCCAGCACGTCGAGCTCCACGCCCCGGGTCACCAGGGCGACTTCGGCCGACATGTGCAGCGGGATCTCCGGGGTGGTGTGCAGAGCGATCGCCTGCCAGACACGATCGGCGGCCTCGCCGTCGATGCCGTGGGAGGTCAGGAAGCGGCGCGCCTCATCTGCGGCGTCGATCTCGAACCGCTGATCATTGCGGCGGTAGGCATCAGTCAGGCCCAGGTCGTGGAACATCGCGCCCACGTAGAGCAGCTCGGGGTCGTAGTCCAGCTGATGCTCACGGCCGCGCAGCGCACCGAAGATGAACACCCGGCGAGAGTGGTCGAAGATCAGTGGTGTGGCCACCTCACGCACCAGCTCGGTGGCTTCCTGGACAAGTCTGCTGTCGGGGATCGTCACGCCGGCGATGGTCTCAGTCATGATGTCCTTTCACGTACGGGATCTGCTCACATCCTCCCCAGATTACGCCGTGCGACCAAGCCCGTGGCGCGCAGCCCAGGTTCTGCCTAGCGTGGAGGGTGAATGCCGCCCACTTGAGGAGTTCCATTGCTGCAGTCTGAGGATGAACGCGTAGCCCAAGCCGCCTACGACAATCCCGACGCCGACTGGTTCTACTCCCAGATCTGGGGCGGGGAAGACATCCACCTGGGCCTGTACCGGCACCCGGAGGAGTCGATCGCTGCGGCCAGCCGGCGCACGATGGACCACATGGCCGCCAGACTGGGGGAGCGGACCGTCGACGACGTCGTCGACTTGGGCTCCGGCTACTGCGGGGCGTCCCGGTTCCTCAGCAGCCGGTTCGGCGCGAGGGTGCTCTCGGTCAACGTCAGCCCCGAACAGAACCAGCGGGCGCGTGCGCTCAACACAGATGCGGGCCTGGCGGAGGCCATCATGGTGGTCGACGGCAGCTACAACAGCGTCCCCGCCGATGACGGCTCGTTCGATCTGGCGTGGTCCCAGGATGCGTTCCTGCACTCGGATCGCCGGGACACGGCGATCGCAGAAGCCGCACGTGTGCTGCGGCCCGGAGGTGAGCTGCTGTTCACCGACCCGATGAGCGCTGATGACACCTCCCAGGATCTGCTGGGCCCTGTGCTGGAGAGGCTGCACCTGCCCTCGCTGGGATCACCGGCGCAGTACCGTGCCCACGCGGCTGCAGCCGGGCTGGTGGAGGTCGGGTTCGAAGACCACACCGCCCAGCTGGCCACCCACTACGGACGGGTGCTTCAGGAGAGCCGGGCGCGGATGGACGAGCTGCGCCGGTCCGCCGGTGAGGAGTACCTGAAGCACCTGATGCGCGGGCTGCAGAATTGGGTCGACGCCGGCTCCCGCGGGCTGCTGACCTGGGGCATCTTCCACTTCCGCAAACCCTGAGGCTCTCGGCCGGGCTTCGGCGTAGGGTGGGGATCCCAGAGCCGAAGGAGATTTCTTATGCCCACTGTGATTGAACACGCCCGAGCACTGGCGCAGGCCCACGAGTCCGGCCGCATGATGGTCCTTCCCACAGTGTGGGACACCTGGAGTGCACGCACAGCCGCCGATGCCGGGTTCTCAGGACTGACCGTCGGCAGTCACCCGGTGGCAGACGCCATCGGCAGCGCCGACGGTGAGAACATGGACTTCGGCACCTACCTGCAGGTGGTCGCCCGGATCGTCGACACCGTCGAGGTGCCGGTCAGTGTGGATGTGGAGTCCGGCTACGGGGTGGAGCCGGCGGAGCTGGTTCACCGGCTGCTGGAGGTCGGCGCCGCCGGGGCCAACATCGAAGACGTCGTCCACTCCGAGGGCAGACGGGTGCGCGAGCGCCAGGAGCACGCCGACTACCTCGGTGCCGCCCGGCAGGCGGCCGATGAGGCTGGGGTCCAGTTCGTGCTCAACGGGCGCACCGATGCGGTGAAGCTGGGCACCGAGGTCTTCGCCGATCCGTTGGAGGAGGCAGCTGAGCGCATGAAGCTGATGGAGCAGGCAGGCGCCCGCGCCGTCTATCCGGTGGGGCTGAAGACCGCCGACCAGGTGACGCGGCTGGTCCAGGCGGTCTCCGTCCCAGTCAATGTCACCGCCCACCCGGTCGACGGTCACGGGGCCGTTGACCTGAGCGCCCTGCAGAGTCTCGGGGCGCGGCGAGTCACGTTCGGCCCGCTGTGGCAGAAGTGGCTCACCGACTCCTCGGCCGATCAGCTGTCGAAGTGGACGGCCTGAGACACCCATCCGCAGCTCGGGCTGCGGCTGGGTCACTCAGCCTTCGTGACGGAAGCCCAGCTTCACGCTCACCTGCCAGTGGGCGATGCTGCTTCCCTCAATGTGGCCGCGGACGGACTGAACTTCGAACCACGCCAGGTTCCGTAGCGTCTTCGACGCCTCGGCGATGGCATTGGAGATGGCGGCGTCCGAGCTCTCAGTGGATGTGCCGACAATCTCAGTGATGTTGTACACGCTGCCCGTCATCGTTCCTCCTAGTGGTCGGGCCACCTGGGCTCAGGCGTTGACGAGCGCTTCGGTGCGCACCGCCTTGAGCGCCTTGGTCCACGGCACCACCTGGTCGAGCACCGGTTCCAGCGACTGGGCCTGAAGCTCCGAAGGGGCGAAGGTGGAGAAGTTCTCGAAGTCGGTGAACAGGGAGAACATCCCCTGCTTCTGCACATGGGCGATCCGCAGCTCGGAGAGAATTCCGCGCAGGTGCTCTACGGCACGCACGCCGAAGGCCGAACCGTAGCCCACAATGCCGGCTGCCTTATTGGCCCACTCGGCATTCAGGTAGGACAGTGCGTTGGCCAAGGCCGGTGTGACGGAGTGGTTGTATTCGCCGGTGACGAAGATGAAGCCGTCGAATTCCGCGATCTTCGCAGCCCAGGCCTGGGTGTGGGAGTTGGCGTACTGCTCCATCGCCGGAGGAAGGGCCTCGTCCAGCACCGGCAGACTGTAGTCAGCAATGTCAACGAGCTCGAACTCGGCATCAGTGCGCTGCTGGGCCTGGGAGAGGACCCAATCGGCGACGCCACGGTTGATGCGGCCGGGGCGGGTAGAACCGGTGATGATGGCGATCTTCGTCAAAGCAGCTCCTTTGGGAGGTTGGTGTATATGGCCACCTATGACAGTGCTTCAACTTTGAAATATATTTCCGACCAGCGGCGATTGCGACTCTGTGGAGAAGTTATCCACAGGTTGCGATTGGGGGTAGCGGCGCCACTGCGCCGCGGACGATGATCTCACCATGAGCTTTGATGATCTGCCACCCAACTGGACCGAACTTCCCCTGAGCACCCCGAACATGGCCGGCAACGTCGTCGACCTGGTGCTCAGCGAATCCCTGCGTGCGGAGAACAGCCTCCTTCTGCTGCCCTGTGACGCAGCCGGTGTGGGATACCCGACGCCGGTGGTGCTCGGTGATACCGACTGGTTCGCCGATGAGGGCCAACGGGCCCAGATGCTGCACACGCTGGCCGAAATCGCTGTGCCCTCAGTGGTGGTGGCCGCCTCCTCCCCGCGGCGGCTCCCCGCAGAGGTCTTGGAGCGATGGTGCGCCGACGCGCAGGCAGCCTTCGCAGCCGCCGACACTTGGGTGATCGGCTTCTTCTGCGCCTGGGCGGACCACGTCAATGAAGTCATGCCGGCAGAGCTCGGGCATCTCGGCCCCCAGAGAGGCAGCCGATAGGGTGAGCGGTGAGCCGTATGGGTGGATGAGAGGAGACGAGGCCGATGGCGCCAGGAATCACCGACAGCGACCTGCCACTGGTGGCGGCTCCGATGGCCGGCGGCCCCAGCAGCCTGCAGCTGGGGCAGGCAGTGGGCCGAGCCGGGGGATTCGCGTTTCTCCCCGCAGCCAATGCCGAGCCTGAGACCATGCTGGCCCGCATCGCAGAGGCCCGCACCTGGGGCAGGCCCTTCGGGGTGAACCTCTTCATCGTCGGTGACCGGCCCAACGACGCCGCAGACGTGGAGCGGTACCGGCAGGCGCTGTCTCCCCAGGCACAGAAGTACGGCGTGGACCTGCCCACACCGGTAATGGACGACGACGACCAGTGGCCGCAGAAACTGGACCTGCTGTGTCAGGACCCGGTGCCCGTGGTCTCCTTCACCTTCGGCCTGCCGCCGGCCCAGCAGATCAGCCGACTGCGCCGGGCCGGCACCGCCGTGTGGGTCACGGTCACCACCGGCGGCGAGGCCGCAGCCGCTGAGGAGGCCGGTGCGGATGCGCTGGTGGTGCAGGGCCCGGCGGCCGGGGGCCACAGCGGAACCTGGGACCCTGCACGGCTCATCACCGAGCGAGCGACCACCGATGTGGTGGCCGAGGTCCAAGCTGCCACCAGACTGCCGCTGATCGCCGCCGGCGGAGTGGGCGGCCCCGATGCGGTGCGTGAGCTGATCAGCCTCGGTGCTGAGGCGGTGCAGGTGGGCACGCTTCTGCTGCGCACCGATGAGTCGGGCGCCTCCCAGCTGTACCGGGACGCCCTGACCTCGCAGCGCTTCAGCGAAACAGTGGTGACCCGGGCCTTCACCGGCCGGCCGGCACGGGGGCTGCGCAACGGCTTCGTCAACGACTATGAGCAGCACGCGGTGACCGGCTACCCCGCAGTGCACCACATGACCCGTGAGCTGCGCGGGCGCGCCGCTGCCGCCGGCGACCTCGACGGTGCGCACTTCTGGGCAGGCACCGGCTACCGGTCAGCCGCTGCGGGCCCGGCCGCAGAGACGATTCGCCACCTGGCCTCAGCGCTGTAGCTAGCCCGCGGACCGGGGATCAGAAGGGAAGCGGCAGCCTCGCTGTGCGGCCGCCGTCGAGATCTCGGATTTTCACCCCATGTTGAGCTGGGACGGGCACCATAGGAGCATGAGGCCAGACCATGACCACGACCCCGTGGCAGACGCGTTTGCCGCTGTGGCACGGGAAGACTTCCTGCCCCAGGAGCTGCGCGAGCTGGCCGGAGAGGATCGGCCGCTGCCGCTGGGCTGCGGGCAGACCAACTCGCAGCCGCGCACGGTGGCGAACATGCTGCGGCTGTTGGACCCCCAACCGGGCCACAGAGTGCTCGACGTCGGCGCTGGGTCCGGTTGGAGCACCGCGCTGCTGGGGCACATCGTTGGTGAGACCGGCGAAGTGCTCGGCACTGAACTGGTCCCGGAGCTCACCAAGGACGCCGCGACTGCGGTGGCCAAGTACCCCATGGGCTGGGTGCGGATCCGCCAGGCGGACCCCGATGAGCTCGGCGCTGCCGACGAGGCGCCGTTCGACCGGATTCTCGTCTCAGCTGAGGCGGCCGAACTGCCGCAGAAGCTGGTGGCACAACTGGCTGAGGGCGGGGCGATGGTGATCCCGGTGCGAAGTGAGATGCTGCACGCAGCCAAGCGCGGCAGGGACATCGTCACCACCCGGCACGGTCCCTACAGCTTCGTTCCGCTGCGCTGATCGCCCTGGGCAGCCAGCGCAGCGCTCCAGCTGCCGTAGGCGTTGCGAATCGCGGCTCCCGAGGGCCGGTCGCTGCGCCCCTGCTGCTTCTGCTCACGCTGCCAGGTCACATATCCCTGGTAGGTCGCAGCGGAGCCGGCGTCGTCGGCGGCCGCTGCAAAATCCGCCACAGCGGACTGAAACTCTTCGGCAGTGAACCGGGCTTTGCCGAACGTCGAGTTCTTCGGCGTCGAGACGGTCGCCAGTCCGGCCTGGGCCAGGGCTGCGTTCCACGAACCGCCGGCACGCTTCAGGGCGGTGGTGCTGCCCACCGGCCACAGCGTGAGGCCCTTGCCGCTGTGAATGTGATTCGCGGCGATGAACTCGCTGCGCAGCTGGTCGTAGCGGGCGGCCGAGAGCGTGAGCGTTGAGTCGGCGCCCAGGCGCTCGCGGCCGGCCTGAATCGTATCGAGCACAGTGGTTGCCAGGTCGGCGGACCCCTGGGCCTGCAGCATGGAGCTGACTGCCTCGATCAGCTGCGGCTCAAGGGCGTCCGATCCGGGGGTTTCGGAGGTGGTGGCGTTGAGGCTGCGGCCCAGCATGAACCACACACTGGCGTCGACGGCACTGCGCGGCACAGCTGCTCTGCTCATATGCGCGCCCTACCGACCGGCGTCGTTGGGGTGTGGGCTGCGACGGCCGGCCTCGCCTCTGTCCAGGGAATCGATGGCAGTCATATCGGATTCTGCCAGCTCAAAGCCGGAGACGTCGGCGTTCTGCCGCATCCGCTGCTCACGGTCGGACTTGGGTATGACGACGTCGCCGCGCTGCACGTGCCACCGCAGCACCACCTGTGCCGGGCTGCGCTGCAGTCTCTCTGCGATGCCGGTGATCACCGGGTCGGTGAGCTCATCGCCCTTGCCCAGCGGGCTCCACGCCTCGATCACGATTCCCGAGGACTTCGCGAACTCGCGCAGCTCATTATTGGCGAAGTAGGGGTGGATCTCGATCTGATTGACTGCGGGCACCACGTCGGTGGCGCTGATGATCCGCTCCAGGTGATCAGGCTGAAAGTTGGAGACGCCGATGGATTGTGCCCGCCCGGAGTCACGCAGCTCTACCAGCGTCCTCCAGGTCTCGAGGTAGTCGACCTCCAACTTCGGCATCGGCCAGTGGATGAGGAACAGGTCCACATAGTCCAGCCCCATCTTCTCCAGGGACTCGTGAAAGGTGCGTCGCGCATCCGCGGGGTCGTGGTGGGGGTTGTGCAGCTTTGTGGTGACGAAGACGTCCTCACGGGCCACTCCGGAGGCGCGCAGCCCCTCGCCGACCTCAGCCTCGTTGCCGTACATCTGGGCGGTGTCCACGTGCCGGTAGCCGACCTGCAGGGCTGTGGCCACCGAGTCTGCCGGTGCGGCCAACTGTGACGTTCCGAATCCCATCTGCGGGATGTGCGCACCAGAGTTGAGCTCAATCGTCGTCGTCATACTTCTACCCTACGGTGCCACTGATGATGCGGTGGTGCCCGATGATGCCGTGGTGTTCAGGGGCGGCGAGCAGCGGGGTCTGCGGGGCCGGGTCGGTGCTCAGCCGGCCGTAGGTGAGCACGTCGACGCGGACCCCGTCAGCGATGAGCTTCTTGCGCTCCAGCCCCTCCTGCACGAACCCGGCAGCCACGGCCACCGCGGCCGAAGCCGGGTTGCTCACCCGGTGGCCCAGCTCCAAGCGTTCGAACCCGCCGGTGCTCAGCGCCCAGGCGGCCACTGTGGCGGCGGCACGCGACGTCAGCCCTTGACCGCGGAAGTCCGGGTGCATCCAATAGAAGAACCAGCCCAGCCTGTGCAGGTCAGCGCCGTTGATGCCGATCACGCCTGCGCACCGGGCACCGATCTGCACGGCGAAGCCGACGTTGCCCTGCTGCGCGGAGGTGAGGAAATCGATGTACGCCCGGGCGGAGTCCAGGTCGGTCACCTCGCCCTGGCGCTGCATCTGCTCGTCGGCCAGGAAGCCCGCCAGCACGTCGTGGGCGTCCTCGGCCCGCAGGGTGCGCAGCGTCGGGAAGGTCTGCATGGTCCCCAGAGTATCGGGTGGAATGTGGCTTGGGCCGAGTGTGTTGGCATGTCTATGCGTGCTATGACTTACCGCGAATACGGAGATCCGCAGAACCTTGAGCTGATGGAGCTGCCGACACCGAAGGTGGCCCCGGGTACGGTGCTGATCCGCGTCGAGCGTGCCTCGGTGAATCCGGTGGACTGGAAAGTGATGTCCGGCGGGCTGGATGAGATGCTCGACATCGTTTTCCCGGTGATCCCCGGGTGGGACGTGGCCGGAACTGTCGAAGCAGTCGGCCCCGACGCCCCAGAGTTCAGCGTCGGCGAGCGGGTGGCCGCCTATGCTCGCAAAGACTTTGTCCATGGCGGCACCTACGCAGACTTTGTTTCGGCCCCAGCCACCTCGGTGGCGCATATTCCCGACGACGTCGACGCCGGCTCCGCAGCAGGGCTGCCCCTGGTGGGGCTGACCGCCCTGCGCACGGTGGAGGCGCTGAATCTCACCGCCGACGACACCCTGCTCATCCACGCCGCCTCCGGCGGAGTGGGACACATCACCGCCCAACTTGCCGCAGAGCTGGGCGCCACGGTGATCGGCACCGCCTCCGAGGCTAACCACGCCAAACTCAGAGACCTCGGGGTGACCCCGGTCGCCTACGGGGACGGCTTGGAAGAGCGCCTGGCCCAGGCGGCCCCGGAGGGGGTCACCGCTGTCGCAGACTTCGTCGGAGGCGTGCTGGCCCCCAGTGCGGCGGTGCTCACAGAGCCCGGCCGCATCGCTTCGGTGGCTGATCCGGGCGTGCTGGAGGACGGCGGCCGGTTCATCTGGGTCCGTCCCGACGGGCCCCGCCTGCAGACGCTGCTGCACAAGGTGAGCCAGGGCCGGCTGCGGGTGAGCATCGATTCGGCCTACCCCTTGGAGGAGGCGGCTGCGGCGATGCGGCACAGCATGGGCGGTGCCGAGGGCAAGATCCTCATCGACGTCGCCGGCTGATCAGCATTCGACCACGTTGACGGCCAGGCCGCCCAGTGCGGTCTCCTTGTACTTATGCGACATGTCCTTGCCGGTCTCGCGCATCGTGGTGATGACCTCATCGAGGCTGACCCTGTGGTCGCCGTCGCCCATCAGCGACATGCGTGCGGCGTTGACCGCTTTGGTCGCGGCGATCGCGTTGCGCTCAATGCAGGGCACCTGCACCAGTCCGCTGATCGGGTCGCAGGTCAGGCCCAGATTGTGCTCCATGGCGATCTCTGCGGCGTTCTCCACCTGGGCGCCGGTCCCGCCGAGCACCCACCTCGCACAGACCGGCGGCAGCCATCGATGAGGCCGAACCAACCTCGCCCTGACAGCCGACTTCGGCCCCGGAGATGGAGGCCTGCTCCTTATAGAGCACCCCAATCGCAGCCGCGGTGAGCAGGTAGGTGATCACAATCCGGCGCAGATCAGCTTTGTCGGCGAAGGTCGCCCGGGCCCCGTAGTGGGTCGCGTAGAACCCCACGGCGGGGATGATGCCGGCCGCACCGTTGGTGGGGGCGGTGACCACCCGGCCGCCTGAGGCGTTCTCCTCGTTGACCGCCAGGGCCACCAGATTCACCCACTCCTGCCAGTAGGCGTGGGAGCGATCCGGATCCTGCTGCCAGAGTTTGGCGTGCCACCCGGGTGCCCGGTGCTTGACGTTCAGCCCGCCCGGAAGTGCTCCCTCACGGTCCAGGGCAGAGTCTTTGCACGCCTCCATCACCTCCCAGAGGTGCCAGATCCCGTCGATGACCTCCTGCTCGCTGCGGCGGGTGCACTCATTGGCCAGCATGATCTGCGAGACGGGAAGCCCGGTGCGCTCGCAGTGGATGAACAGTTCTGCCGAGGTGCGGAACGGGTAGGGGATCGGCTCCGTCTCGGCGCTGAGCGCTGTGGCCGGATCATCCGAGTCGGCGACGACGAACCCGCCGCCGACTGAGTAGTAGGTCTCCTCAGAGATCAGCTCATCAGCGGCATCGACAGCACGCACCACCATGGCGTTGGAGTGCCGCTCCAGGTGGGTCAGCGGGCGCTGAATGAAGTCTTCGACCCGCAGGGTGACATCACGACGACGACCCAGCTGCGCGGCCACCTGCACGGTGCCCGAAGCAGTCATCGCCGCAATGCGCTCATCGACCTGGGCCGGCAGTATCTCTTCGGCGGACCAGCCCTCAAGGCCCAGCAGAATCGCGGTGAAGGTGCCGTGACCGGCTCCTGTGGCGGAGAGCGATCCGAAGAGCTCCACCTGGATGCCGCTGAGCCGATCCACCTCGTCGTCGTCGACCAGCAGTTCAGCCACGAACCGCTGGGCAGCCCGCATCGGCCCCACCGTGTGGGAGGAGGAGGGACCCACTCCCACACTGAACAGATCGAAAAGACCGACAGGCATAGCATCAGCCTACGCGGGAATATGGCGTGGGTCACTCGCAGAGCGGCAGTCCGCTCACCCTTGGCTGGCTCGCTGGGCGCCTGCGACGGCAGAGCTTCCCAGATCGCTGCCGGGCAGCGGCTGTTGGTCTGTCAGGGCGTGGGTCCAGGCTTGTGTGGTGGCGACTGAGGCCCAGTTGGAATGCAGCACGCTCATCAGCACAGTGTGCACCGTCTTGGCATCGGCGAACCCGATGTCGTTGGCGATGTTGATAGCACCGGTCGCGTCGTGGAGGACCTCGGTGTTGAACCCGAGGCCTTCGGCCTCGGCTGCGGATGCCAGAACGCAGTTGTTGGTCATGAATCCGGTAAGTGTCACGGTGTCGACGTTCTGTTCGCGCAGCCAGGTGGCCAGATCGGTGCCGGCATAGACTGAGCCGTACTGCTTGACAATGGATTTCCAGCTCTCGCCCCGGCGGTTCTCAACGTCGGGGTGGAGCTGGAATCCCGGCTGGTCCGGATCGAATACTGGCGCACCGGAACCCATGGTGTGCTGGATGACGGCAACTGGGATGTCGGCGGCAGTGGCAGCGTCTATCGCCCGAAGGATCTGGGGCAGCGAATCTTCGTGAGCCGGGTGCTGGATCTGCAGGGGCCCGTCGAAGTATTCCTGCTGCACGTCGATAAGGATGAGTGCGCGTTGGGTGGTGCTCATCGTGAGTTCTCCTTGGTTGTGAAGAGTGTGGATGTGGCGCCGAGCGACGACACTCTTCAATCCTCCGCGGGATGGGCCTGCTGCACCAGCAGCACGATGACCCATCTACGATGGGTTTACGCCAAACCGAGAGGAACCAGCTGTGCGCATCGCCATCTACGCCTTCACCGGCATCACGATGTTCCACCTGTCCGTTCCGCAGATGGTGTTCGACGAAGTCGCCCGGCAGGGTCTGGCGCCGTGGGAGACGGTCCTGTTCTCCGGGGAAGCCGAGCAGATGCGGACAGCGGAGGGCTACCAGATCGGTGGGGTCAGTGGGCCTGAGGCAGCTGACGATGCTGACGTGGTGGTTGTTCCGTCCTGGTACGAGGATGGACGCTGTGCTTCCGCGCCGCTGCGCGGGCTGCTCACTGACGCCCACGACAGTGGGGCCACTGTTGCCGGGCTCTGCTTGGGCACGATCCCGGTGGCAGATGCTGGCCTGCTCACCGGCCGTCGAGCGGTCACGCATTGGCAGGCCTTCGACCTTCTGGTGGCCCGTCATCCCGACCTGAAGATTGATGAGACCGTGCTCTACATCGATCACGGCGACGTCTTCACCTCTGCCGGCACCGCCTCAGCGCTGGATGCGTGCCTGCACCTGGTGCGCACCCGACTCGGCGCCTCTGCGGCCAATCATGTGGCGCGAAGCTTGGTCATCGCACCGCACCGTGAGGGCGGTCAGGCGCAGTACATCCAGCGCCCACTGCCGGAGGGCACCGACGAGGACCCGATCTCCGAGGTCCTCGACTGGGTGATCGATCACCTTGATGAGCCACTGCCGGTAGAACGTCTCGCGGCGGCCGCGCATATGAGTACGCGCACGTTCATCCGCTCGTTCCGCGCCTCGACCGGGACCACTCCTGCCGCCTGGGTGAAATCGCGCCGGCTCGACGAGGCGCGGCGGTCGCTGGAGACTACCGACCTGACGGTCGAACGTATCGCTGCCGACTGCGGTTTCGGCAGCGCTGTGACCCTGCGGCAGAACTTCACCGCCGCATTCAGAACTACCCCCTCGGGCTACCGCCGTGCCTTCGGCGCTGGGTCGGAGGCTCAAGCCCCGGTTCTATAGTGGCGGGCCTGAGGGTGAGCAGGTGCCGAACACCCTTGCGGCCGCCTGCTCAGCGGCGGAAGAGTCGAGCCAGGAAGCCTGGCTGCTGGTCGGTGCCGTTCGCGGGCACTGTCTCGCTCTCATGGCCGGGGCACCAGTTCGCCGCGGGGACGGTTCGCTTGACTTCCTCGACGTGGTGGCCGCATCCGGCCCAGGTGGTCTTGCCGCACACGCTGCAAGTGACTGCTTGGCACATAGTGGTCGTCCTTCCGAACGGTCTGGGTGGGCCGGAGCAGGCCGCTGGGTCAGCGGCTGGTGGCCCGTAATCGTATGGCCTGATCCTGCGGTCCTCTGACTCGGCTGTCAACCCGACTGCTCTGCTGCAGCATCCTGTTTTCGGGTCACCTCGACAGACATTTCCGAGGTGTTGGTGGACGCAGCTGGCGGCCTCTGCGGCTTTGGGTGCAGGCCTGGGGCCGGTTGGAACGCGATGGTGACCAGCATCAGGATCAGGGTGACTATCAGCACCGCTGCCGTGAAGGAGGTCGTCAGTGAGATGGCTCCAACGGCCAGAGCCGGCAGCCCGGCCCCGGCGTAGAAGGCCAAGTAGAGAGCTGCGGCCACACGGGCCTGCTGCTGCGGTGGGGTCAGTGCGTCCGTCTCACGATTGGCGCCCCAATAGCTCAGTCCGTGGCCGACGCCGGTGAGAACAGCCGCTGCTGCGATCATCAGCAGCGCACCAGTCTGTTCGAAAAGCGGCAGGTGCGCTCCCAGCAGCAGTCCCAGTCCGGCCGCCAACGCTGAGAGTCCCATCGTCTGGGCTGTGCGCGGCCGGCACCGGGCGGCGAAGATCTGGCTGGCGGCCGAGCAGAGCAGCACCGCTCCGATCACTGCTCCGGGCACTGCCAGACTCTGGGTGCCAAGGACCGAAGCGGCCACCGAGGGCAGCAGCGCGAGGAACACCCCAACTGCGGACCAGCCGAGGAACCCTGTGGTCGCAGAGATCGCGAAGGGTGCGCGCATCCGGGCCGGAACCCTGGGCCAGCTGGGCCTCCAACGCTGGGACAGCGGCGGACGCCCCACCCGAAGCAGCGCCAGAGCGCAGGCCACTGCGCCGAGTCCGGCAAGCATGACCAGGAACGGCACGATTGTCGAACCGGTGACGTCGGCGACGATGCCCGCCATTGCCGGCCCCGCTCCGGTGCCGAGAACGAAAGCGATGGTCCCCAGCGTGGCGCCGCGGGCGGGCCGCGTCGGACCTGAAGTCTCCGTCATCAGTGCAATGCCGGCGCCGGTGCCCAGTCCGAGTCCGACTCCGACCAGTACCCGGCCCAGGAACAGCCCTGCCACACCGATGATGTCGAGGGCGAACAGAGTGGTCCCCGCGGCGGCAGCTGCCAGTCCGGCCAGCAGCACAGGTCGCCGCCCCAGGGCGTCCGCGGCGGACCCGAAAAGCATCAGGGCAGGCAGGGCTGCTGCGGCGAAGGTGGCATACAGCGCGGTCATCATCAGGTCCGACATGCCGTGCAGCTGCTGAAAGGTCGGGTAGAGCGGGCTGGCCATGTTCGCCGCAGCCGAAAGCACGGCCAGAGCTGCGCCGGCGACCCAGAGCTGATGGGTCTGACCTGAGAAGCGGATCGTTCGCCGCAAGGGCCACCTCCCTTCGATGTGTCCGTGACGCACCCCCAGGATGCGATACGCAGACTATGCTTGATTATCGCAAGTTTTCTACCTAAATCATTCGATGGAGACACATGATTGATCACCGCCTGCACATGCTGCAGATGGTCGCTCATTACGGCACGATCACCGCGGCCGCTGAAGCGATGCGGTACACCCCGTCAACGGTCTCGCACCAGATCGGGCGACTGGCCCGGGAGCTGGAGGTGACGCTGCTGGAGCAGCAGGGGCGACGGGTGCGCCTGACATCAGCGGCGCGGAACCTGCTGGTGCATGTAGAGACGATGGACGCGCAGTGGCAGCGGGCGCGTGCCGAGCTGGATATCCACACCGAGAAGGTGCGAGGCACCCTGACGCTGTGCGGGTTCTCCACGGCAGCCTCGGTGCTGCTGCCGGCGACCATGAGCTCCCTGGGCACAGAGTTCCCGGACCTGAGCACCCATGCGATCGAAGCCCAGCCGGTCGAGTGCTATGACCTGCTGCTCTCCGGAGAGGCCGACGTCGCCGTCGTCATGATCACCGCGGAGACCCCGTCACGTTCTGACCCGCGGTTCACACAGAAGCACCTCATCGAAGATCCCCTCGACCTGCTGGTGCCCCACGGGCATCCGCTGGCCGGACGCGCAGGTGTCTCGCTCAGAGAGCTGTCAGATGAGCCCTGGATCATCGGGCGGCCCGGGGGCACATACCATCACCTGGTCACCAACGCCTGCGTCGCGGCCGGCTTTACCCCCGAGGTGGCCCACTACGCTGATGAGTGGGAGACGGGCACAGCGTTGGTCGCCGCCGGGTTCGGCGTCTGCTTGGTCTCCCGGCTGGCACGTTGGCCGGATCAGCACCCGGTGGTGCGAATACCGCTGCGCGGTGAGCACACACCCGCCCGCCAGATCGCTGTTGTCACCAAAGCCGGTGCCGAGACTCGCCGCACGCTGCACTTCGCCCTCTCTTCACTGTCAGAAACCGCCAGTGCGCTGACAGAATCGCTGGCAGTCGGCCCTTGATTCATACCCCCTAGGGGTATAGGGTATCGAAGAGTGGAGCCCCCTATGGTGGCCTTGGAATGAGCGAGGAAAGGACCTCTTATGGCAACGATGGCTAAGAACTACGCGGTTGAGGGTATGACCTGCGCTCACTGCAAAGCATCCGTCGAAGAGGAGGTCGGCGAGATCGCCGGCGTGACCTCGGTCGAAGCCACCGTTGATGACGGCCGGGTCGCTGTCAGCGGCGAGAGTTTCAGCGACGAGGACATCATGGCCGCCGTCAAGGAAGCCGGCTACGTCGTCACACTCTGAACCACCTGTCCGTGTGGTCGGCTGCCGTACCGGCAGTGCAGGCCGACGCAGCGTCACCGGGGCGATGTGCCCCAGCAGATACGGATCTCCGATTGATTGAAGGACTGATGGCTGATGGCCCAGACCCAACCGCTGGTGGACCTCACCGACGTCGATCTCGGGGTGACCGGGATGACGTGCACCTCGTGCTCCTCACGGGTGGAGCGCAAGCTCAACAAACTCGACGGCGTGGAGGCCTCGGTGAACTTCTCCACCGAGACGGCCTCGGTGAAGTACGAGGCCGGTAAGGCAGATCCGGCGCAGCTCATCGACGTGGTGCGCGCCGCCGGATACGACGCGTTCACCATGGCCGAGAAGAGTGATGGTGCAGATTCCGACGCCCACCCAGCAGCTGCGTCCGGGCCGCAGGACCAGATCGAGGCGGCCCGGGAGCGTGAGGCCGCAGACCTGAAGCAGCGGCTGATCGGCTCAGCACTCCTGACCGTTCCCATCACCCTGCTGAGCATGGTTCCCGCATGGCAGTTCACCAACTGGCAGTGGGCCGTGCTGGCGATGACCACCCTGGTCTACTTCTGGAGCGGAGCCCCGTTCCATCAGGCCACCCTCACCAACATCCGGCACGGGGCGGTCACCATGGACACCCTGATCACGCTGGGAACGACTGCCGCCTACCTGTGGTCGGTGTGGGCTTTGTTCGTCGGCAGTGCCGGCGAAGCCGGCATGACCATGCAGATGCACCTGCTGCCAACAGACTCCACGATGGATGAGATCTACCTGGAGACCGCGGCGGTGGTCATCACCTTCCTGCTGCTGGGCCGCTGGTTCGAGACCAAGGCCAAAGGAAGCTCCTCAGCAGCGCTGCGCACTCTGCTGGATATGGGAGCCAAAGACGCCGTGGTGCTGCGTGACGGCGCTGAAGTCCGAGTGCCGGTCAAACAGCTGCAGGTCGGCGACGTGTTCGTCGTCCGGCCGGGGGAGAAGGTCGCAGCCGACGGCCGTGTCCTTGAGGGCTCATCCGCTGTCGATGAGTCCATGCTCACCGGTGAGTCGGTGCCGGTGGAGGCGACCGCAGGAACCCGGGTCACCGGTGCGACCCTCAACACCTCCGGGCGCCTGCTGGTTGAAGTCACCCGCGTCGGCTCGGACACCACGCTGTCCCAAATGGCGAAGCTGGTGACCGACGCCCAGTCAAAGAAGGCGCCCGTGGAGCGCCTGGTCGACCGGATCTCCCAAGTCTTCGTGCCCACAGTCATCCTCATCTCGCTGCTCACGCTGACTGCCCACATCATGGTGGGCAACGGTGTGGCCACCGCGTTCGCGGCAGCCGTGGCAGTGCTGATCATCGCCTGCCCCTGCGCGCTGGGGCTGGCGACTCCGACAGCCATCCTCGTCGGCACCGGCCGCGGCGCCCAGATGGGGCTTCTGATCAAGGGACCAGAGATCCTGGAATCGAGCAAAAAGGTCGACACCATCGTGCTGGACAAGACCGGCACCGTCACCTCCGGGGTCATGTCGGTGCGCAGCATCACCGCTGCCGCGGGCTTCGACGCCGATGAGGTGCTCGCCAAGGCAGCCGCTGTGGAGGCTGCCTCTGAACACCCCATCGCCCGGGCCATCCTCGCCGAGGCTCAGCGTGGGGGACCTGTCGCCGAGGTCACTGATTTCACCAACGCCGCAGGCCGGGGCGTGAGCGGCACCGTAGAAGGATCGACCGTGACAGTAGGACGCCCGCCCGGTGCCCTCGCCGGTGAGCTGCAGGAGGCTTTCAGCGACGCCCAGAACCTGGGCGGCACACCGGTGCTGATCCAAATAGACGGCTGTGATGCGGGGGTGATCACCGTGCGCGACACCGTCAAGCCCACCTCTGCTGAGGCTGTCCAAGGTCTGAGGGAGCTGGGACTGACCCCGTGGCTGCTGACCGGCGACAACGCCGGGGCGGCTCAGGCAGCGGCGCAGGAGGTCGGCATCGATCCGAGCAACGTCATCGCTGAGGTGATGCCCGAGCACAAGGTGGCCCACGTCGAAGAGCTGCAGGCACAGGGACGCAATGTGGCGATGGTCGGGGACGGAGTCAACGACGCCGCCGCGCTGGCCAGCGCTGATCTGGGACTGGCTATGGGCGCGGGGACCGATGTGGCCATTGAGGCCAGCGATATCACGCTGATGAACAACGACCTGCGTTCCACTGTGGACGCGGTCCGGCTCTCGCGCAGGACCCTGGGCACGATCAGGGGCAATCTGTTCTGGGCCTTCGCCTATAACGTGGCGCTCATCCCAGTCGCCGCGTTCGCCCTGCTCAATCCTATGCTCGCAGGTGTGGCCATGGCCTTCTCGAGTGTCTTCGTTGTCGGCAACAGCCTGCGGCTGCGCAGCTTCAGCACCTGGTCGACTGCCGCTCCCAGCACAACTCTCCACGAAGACCGGCAGCAGGTGGAACTGCTCAGAAACGCCGGGTGAGACGGTAGTGCAGCGGACGCCCGTCGGGGTCGAACATGGTGCGGTAGAGCGGGGACGCCAGTGCCAGCTGCCAGGCGGAGCCCTGCTGGAAATCGTGGCGACGCAGACGGCCCGGCGGGCGGGGGCCGACCTGTCCGGCGTCGTACCAGTGGTCCAGAGCCTCGGCGCTGTCCCGGATCACCTGCACCGCCTGGGTGGGGTCGATCAGGTCGGCGTCGTCTCCCTCATGCCGGTGCAGATGCTCTCGCATCAGCTGCAGTCGCAGCTGCCCGGCAAAGCGGCGGGGTCTCCCTGCAGCTCTGTCCGGGGCTGTTTCGCCGTCGAGCGCCGCGACGGTGAGCTCGGCGTCATGGGTCCAGGAGCTGCGGTTGAGGTTCGCACTTCCGACGCTGGCCCACACATCATCGATGACGGCGACTTTGGCATGGACATAGATCGGTGCACCGTCGGCTCTTTCGATGTCCAGCACGGTGAGCCGATGGCGCACGCTGGGGCGCAGCGCCCGGATCGGCAGGCCACGCCCCAGCAGGGAGGGCGGCAGTTTGAGAAGGCCCTCCTGATCTGGGTGGCGGGGCCTGACGGCGATGATGTGCAGTGCCGGATTGCGGTGCAGCGCCTCGTCCAGCACCTCACCGACTTCGCCGGACCAGAGGTACTGGTCCTCGATGTAGACCAGGCGCCGGGCGTGCTGCAGCGCCTTGACGAACCCCCGGGCCACGCTGAATTCGCCCTCGGGTGCGAACGGGTAGCTGCGTGTGCGGCGGCGATGCGGGTAGGTGCGCAGCAGCTGAACGGTGGCATGTCCGCCAACGTCCGGTGGTGGTGGGGGAGTCGGCGCAGGCAGTGCGGAGGTCCGCTGCGGCAGCCCCGCGAGCCGGTCCGACCTCCGGTGCCACGGCAGCATCGTCATTGGCTGCGGGTCGGACCAGCGTTCCCGGAAGACCTGCTCGACCTGGCCGACTGCCGGTCCGCGGATCTGCAGGTGTACATCATGCCAGGCCGGCGTGCTGCCGTAGACGTCGGTGAAGTCCCGGGGCAGCGGATCGCCGGCATGCCCCCCATCATCGGCACGTGAGCGGGCCAAGTCCAGGCCGCCCACGAAGGCCACATCCCGTCCGGGATCCGTCGGTCGGCGGATCACGATGAACTTCTGGTGCTGGCTGCCGAACCGGCGGACCCGATGGTCCAGCAGGATCCCACCCCCGGCGCGATTCACCAGGTGGGCGAGTTCCTTGTTCTTCTCCCACGAGCCGATCAGCCACGAGGGGTGGGAGCGCCACAACAGGCCCCGCACCGTCGCACCCGACTCCGCAGCGCCGACCAGGGCGTCTGCGACGGTGAGCTCGGCGTCGATCAGCTGTTCTGCGTCCATCCGCCAGCCGGCCAGCAGGACCAGGTCGCCGTCGCCAACATCCTGCAGCTGACGCACCAGGCGGGGGAAATACTCTGAGCCGTGGATGAGCGTACGCACTGTGTTGGACTCGGTCCAGGGCTGCAGATCAGTGGCGTCGTTGCCGCGTTCGGTGTGGGAGAGCAGCCAGTCCGGGTTCCACCGCGGCCACCGATGGCGCAGCACCTTCCGGAGGATTCCCATGCGTTCATCGTGACATGCGCGTCTGAATCCGTGGTGGGCACGGCGAGCTGACACGGGCTCCACTGCGGATCGTGGCCCACGCCGTATCCAGATGGCGTGCATGCTCTGCCCGCAGAGTGTCCAGGGTGCTTTTGTACAATTTCCCAGCTGTCTGATTGCAAGCACCACCCACGCAGCGGACCAACTGGATGGACCAGCCGAGGACAGGGGAACTGAGAATGGGATTAGCCCAGACAGAGAAGTATCTGGTGCGGCACAACATCAAAGCGGGCCTGACCAGTACGCTGATTGCTGATCGCGCGCTGGCCCGGGGCATTGACGTCTTTCCCGATGCACAACGGCGCCTCACCATGAAGGTCGGCGGCAGATACGTCTGGTTCGACGGATCCCTCTCCAATATCAACAGCGTGCTGGCCAGACGCTGTGTGCGCTACAAAGACGTCACCAGCCGTCTGCTTCAGAACTACGGCATCAATGCTGCGACCAACGTTGCCTTCCCCCGGGACCAGCTGCACCAGGCGTGGGCCTGGGCGGAGGCTGAGACGCCCGTGGTGGTCAAACCACCCAATGACGGCATGGGAGACGAGGTCCATGTTGGGATCTCGGACTTCGCTGAGTTCCAGCGGGCCTTCGCTGCGGTGGCCGCGCTGTCGGAATCGGTGCTGGTGGAACGGTTCATTCCCGGGGTCGAACATCGTGTGCTGCTCATCCATGGCAAGGTCGCCGCTGCTGCCAGGCGCATCCCGGCCCACGTCATCGGTGACGGAGCCTACACCATCGTAGAGCTGGTCGAGCAGAAGAACAGACTGCGCACAGAGTCGGCCAATCCCGTGCATTTCCAAATCCCCGTCGACGACGACGTCGTCCGCGAGCTGGCCAAACAGGGCTTCGCCCTGGACTCGGTGCCCGCTGAGAATGAACGCGGAAGTTGTCAAGGTGAATGAGACCGGCGGGAGTTAAGCGGCTGGCTCGTGGGCCGGCTGGTCCTCCTTCTTGTCGTTCTTGGCTGGTTTGTTGATCCACGCTGCTTCGGGCAGCGCGAGGACCTTGGGGGCGTGGTCGGTACCGAACCGCTCGGGGCGAGTGGCGCGGGCGGTCGCGAGGACCTGTGCACGCTCGTCGGCTTTGGCGGCCGCGAGGCCGTAGTGAACGTCGGCGGGCGTGTGCAGGCCGAGGCCCTGGTGGTGGTGCTCGTGGTTGTACCAGTTGCAGAATTGGCTCATGAACAGCTGCGCATCGGGCAGCGAGCCGAATCGCTCCGGAAACACCGGCGCGTACTTGAGGGTCTTGAACCACGCTTCGGAGTACGGGTTGTCATTGGAGACCTTCGGCCGTGAGTGCGAGCGTGTGACCTCCAGGTCGGCCAGCAGCGTGGCCACGGATTTAGAGGTCATCGAGGTGCCCCGATCGGCGTGAACGACCTGCGGGATCCCGTGGATACCGAACACCTCGCGCATCATCTCCTCGGCCAGTGGGCCGGTCTCGCGGGCATGGACGCGCACGCCGACGATGTAACGCGAGTAGATATCGATCATCACGTACGCGTCGTAGTAGGTGCCCTTGGCCGGACCTGCGAGCTTGGTGATATCCCACGTATAGACCTGCCGCGGTCCGGTGGCCACCAGCTCCGGCACCGTCCGGGCGGGGTGCCGGGCCTGCCGCCGACGCTCGGTGACCTGCGCGTTGTCCCGCAGAACCCGGTACATCGTCGCCACCGAACAGAGGTAGACGCCGCGGTCGAGCAGCGTCGCGTAGACCTGCATCGGGGTGGTGTCGACGAACTCGTCGCTGTTGAGCGTCGCCAGCACCTCGACGCGTTCGGCGTGGCTGAGCCGGTTCGCCGGCCGGGCCTGGCGTGGCGCAGGCGGGGTCGGCCGCGCGCTGCGGCGGGCCGCCGTGGCCCGGGGGACGCCGGTCAGCGCCGCCGCTGCCCGGCTGCTGGTTCCGGCGCCGGTCAGGTCGGTGTAGGCGTTCATCAGCGCTTCCTGCGCTTGGGCTCGGCATCCGCGCTCTCGGAGATGTCCTCCAAGAGCGCGCGTGCTTTTCCCATGATCTC
>JBQCZP010000014.1:0-49074 GCA_052089225.1 Nesterenkonia sp. | reverse complement strand
CATTTCCCTGTTAACACGCCGCCCACACCCGAGGGCTCATCGGTGGATCAAGGCTTAGAGGAGATCTCCCGGGTCGCCACCACCCTGTGGTACACCCGGCGTGAGCCGGTCTTCGACAAATTCGGCAGCAGCGGTGAAATTGATGGCCGACACGTCATCGCCGAGGTCACTGCCGCCGCCGAAGCCGGCAAGCCCACTGCCAGCGTGGTCTCCTACACCGGCCTCATCTGGAATCGCGACGCCGAAGCCGCCCACGAGCGCGGTGCGCTGACCCGTCGTCCGATGTTCACCGGCATCGAGCCCTACGGGGTGCGGGAGGCCGACGGCAGCTTCACCTCAGTGGACACCATCCTGTGGGCCACCGGCTTCCGTCCGGCGCTGCAGCACCTGGAGCCGCTGAGGCTGCACAACTCTGAAGGCGGCATCAAGGTATCCGGCACCGAAGTGGTCGGCGAGCCGCGGGTGCACCTGATCGGATTCGGGCCGTCGCAGTCGACGGTGGGCGCCAACCGAGCCGGTCGCGACGCCGTGCGCCAGCTGGGTCGAGTCCTCAGCCCCGTGGGGTAGGGCAGGGGGCGCATGACGTGCTCAGGAGACCTGAATGAGTGTCTTTCCGAAGTTTTCCCCTCTGAGCATGCCGACGAACACCTCGGGCGCGTTCTCCAGCCCCTGAGTGATGTCTTCTTGATATTTCACCGCGCCGGCGGCCACCCAATCCGTCATATCACGTAAAAAGTCAGTGAACATCGAGTCGACAAACTCCCTTTGGATGAACCCGCGCAGCTGCAGGCTCTGGGTCAGAATGCTTCTCATGAGCTTCGGAGTCTGATCCGGTCCCGCTGGCAGCTCGGTCATGTTGTAGTTGGCCGCGAGCCCGCACACCGGGACACGCGCGAACTCATTGAGGTGCGGCAGGATCGCATCCCATACGGCCCCACCGACATTTTCGAAATAGACGTCGATCCCTCGGGGTGCGGCGGTCTCCAAATGTGATTGCATGTCCGGCTCGCGATGGTCGATCGCCGCATCAAAACCCAGCTCGCGCAAGTAGGTAACTTTGTGCTGGCCGCCAGCGATCCCTATTGTTCGGGCACCCTGGATGTTGGCGATCTGGCCGACGGCAGAACCGACTGGGCCAGAGGCGGCTGCCACGGCCACCGTCTCGCCCCGTTGGGGCTTGCCGATTGCCAATAGGCCAGCGTAGGCGGTGAATCCGGGCATACCGAGTACCCCGAGTGCGGTAGTCACTGGTGCGGCCTGAGGGTCGAGCTTCCGCAGTCGGTCGGCCGATTCAACGCTGTACTCCTGCCAGCCTCCGAACGCAACGACGATGTCGCCAGTTGCGAATCCGGCTGCGTTGGATTCAAGCACTTCAGAGACTGTGGCACCAACGATCACTTCGCCGACCTCAACAGGTTGGGAGTAGGATTTCGCCGCGCTGAGCCGACCACGCATGTACGGATCGAGCGAGAGATACTTCGTTCGCAACAGCACCTCACCATCGGCCGGGGAGCCCACAGACGCGGAGTCGTGTTGGAAGTTCTCAGCGACCGGTTCCCCGTGAGGGCGTGAAGCCAGTCGAATTCTTCGGTTGGACATCATGAAACCTCCTAGCAGACCCTGACCTAACCGAAATGGCTCTAGTGAGGAGGGCCCGGCCAAAAACTTAGTGCCCATCATCCGGTGCGGCGGGGGTGGTCTGATTTTGACATGTTCGAAGTGTTGCTGCAATTGGGGGCAGACCGATCCTCAGCTGCTCAAGCGTGGGCGACCTGAGGGATTGCCGGGACGCCGCCATCAGCCCGCCGACTGGTGAGTCGTCGCATGGAGGATGACTGGCCGCATCGTCAGTTTCGGTTCGGACTCGTCCGGCCGACACACTACCCGTCCATTGGTCAGAGGCTGATGTGCTGCGCATCTTCTTGGGGAGCCATACTCCATTCTTCGCCGGTGGGCCTCTGAGCAAGGCTTCATTCAGCAGGGCCCGGCTGCACGAACCCGCCAGCCGAGCGCAGAGAAGGCTTCTCGTCCCTTGACTTCTAGGTTTCGAGGGTGGCGTAGACGACGTAGTTGTCTTCGAGCAGCCCGGTCTCTTGGTTCAAGTTGTCGCAGGTGATCAGTCTGAGTTCGGCCTCATCGGTGTTGCCGTAGACCTCCAGAGTTGGGAAGTCCTCCTTAACGAAGTGCTCGGTGCGGTAGACGGTGAATCGTGCTGTGGATCCATCGTCACGAGCGGTTTCGATGGTGTCTCCCACCTGAAGATCTGGCAGCTGTGCAAAGACCCCGGGGCCACCATCTATGGCATTGAGATGTCCCAAGAGCACCGAGGGGCCCAATTCTCCTGGTGTGGGCCCGTGGATGTACCAGCCAGCTGGTGACCCGACGTCGAAGGGGGGCACTTCGACCATTCCGTTGGCTTGGAGGCCCAGATCCATCAGCTCAGACTCCAGGTCGATCTCAGGGATCGAGACCGACACCGGGTCGGAGGCCTCCATCGCTTCCGGCTCACCACTAGCTGGCGGCGCCAGTGTGTCGCTGTCCTGCTCATTCGCCCCGTCCGTGGAATCAGCATCTGCCTCATCGCTTGAGGAGGACTCGTTGCTCGTATCCTCCGATGTCGCGGCCGGGGAAGGTTCGGGAGGCTCCGTAGCACCGGCAGGGTCGGCGTTCTGTTCGCCCGAACCGGAGGAACAGGCTGTGATTAGCAGGACAGCGGCCACCGTGCAGGCCGGCAGGCCTGCACGGTGGCCGCGAGTCGCATCACTCATCAGCGCAGGTGACCTGGTGTCTTAGGACCGGGCCGCGCGCTGACGCAGCGCCCAGGCGCCACCGCCAACTGCCACAAGGGCCAAGGCGCCTCCGCCAACTGCCAGGCCGGCGCCGCTAGCTTCCTGCTGCACGGGTGCACCAGTTTCGGCATGACCTTCCGGCATTTGCTCCATCTGTGAAGCAGCCAAGGTCCCGCAGGCCGCAGGCGCTGTTGCTGCCAGCGGCAGCTCCGGGTCCAGCTCGCTCTGCTTCTCCTGAGCCTCCGCAGAGAGCAGTTCTGGGTTGACACCATGGACTACCACCGAGGCAGTGCCCTCCTCAATGGAGGCCACGACATCATCAGAGAGCTCAAAGGTTCGCTCATAGGTGTACGCACTGCCGCCCGGGTATCGATCGATCGCCAGACCGGAGTCCGCACTGGTGTCACCTTCCAGGGTCAGAGACGTGCCGATCATCCCGTAGAAGGGCTGACCCTCTGGAGTGCTGACCACGCCGTCACCATCGGTGTCAGCCTCTGGGCCGGGGCAGACGCCCTGGGCGCCGATATGGATGTGCTGAGCATGGGGGAAGGGACCATCCATAAAGGTCTCCGCGGCACCAGCAACGTTCATGGTGACAGTTGCCTCGTTGCCATGGAGATCAATCATGACATCACCGGAGGTTCCGCTGTTGTTGAGCTCTGCGAGTGAGGTCTGGACCGACCACGAATCACCATCATGACTATCGGCCATCGCGGGTGCAACAGACATGGCCAGGCCGCCCAGAGCCAAAGCCGGAACGGCAAGCATTGCAGATTTACGCATAATCCTTCTCCTCATCATGTTAGCGAGTCAGCTCACAAAGACGATTAGGTGCTTCGTGAACTCACCGTCGTTCTTGCATTACATGTGAGGTTCGTAACACGAGGGCCACCGGATTGGTCGGATGCAAAAAACTTTCCCGCCCTGTCTCACGGGCTGATTCGATCGCAGTCCAGCCCACCTCCGCACCCAAGCAGAGCCAACTCAGCCTAAGAACCAGTCCCGCTCATCTACTCGCCAGCGACCGTAGGGAGGATCTCCCACCGAACACACCCCACGCTGACCAGTCGCTCCCAGCGCCCACGAAATCGCTGATGGCCTGGCCGACCGAGAGATCACACTGCGCATCGGCGGCTTGGTCCACGACCTGACTGACCCCACCGGGAAACTGCTGTTTGGTGCTCTGGCCATGATCGCTGAGTTCGACGCCGACCTTATCCGTGTTCAAATACGCGAAGGCATGTCGATCGTCAAATCCTTGGCTCGGTTCCGTGGTAATCAGCCGAAGCTCACCGCTGCGCAGTCCGCCGTTCAGGCCAACATGTGGGCGCGGTAGTGGCGCAGCTCGGCGATCGAGTCCTGAATATCGCCCAGGGCCCGGTGGTTGCCGGTCTTCTCCGGTGCGGAGTCCAGCACCGCAGGGTTCCAGCGCCGAGCCAGCTCCTTCAGCGTGGAGACATCAATGAGCCGGTAGTGCAGGTGCTTGGTCAGCGCCGGCATGCCCAGCCGCAGAAATGCCTTATCGGCATGCACTGAGTTGCCGGCCAGCGGGGCGACCCCGGATTCAGGCACCCAGGCCTTCACATACTCCAGAACCCGCTGCTCGGCGGTCTGCAGATCCAGCCCGTCATCCAGCTCAGCCAGCAGGCCGGAGGAGGTGTGCATCTCACGCACAAACTTCGACATGCCTGCCAGCGCTTCAGGCTCAGGCTTGACGACGACGTCGACCCCCTCACCGAGCACGTTGAGGTCCGCATCGGTGATCAGCGCCGCCACTTCGATCAGCACATCGTGATCCGGGTCGAGCCCGGTCATCTCGCAGTCGATCCACACCAGCCTGCCCGACCAGTCACCACCGGGGCTCTGCCGGGGCGCTGCCGAGGTCTCAGAGTTCTGCTTATCAGTCACGCAATAACCCTACCCGGCTGAGGGGCAAGCCGCCGGTGCCGGTAAACTCTGCTGAATGACCACCCAGCGCACCCGGGCCGCCGGACCCATCATCGAGGGCCTGTTCGGATCGCTGATGATTCTGTTGGGCTCCTTCGGGGTCGGCTGGCTGGTCTCCATCTCATCCATCGCGCGCTGGGAATGGGTGATCCGGCTGCGCACCGAGGCCGACGGCGTCATCTTCTCCACCGTCGTGCTGACACTGGGCTGCTGGGTGATGTTCCGCGCCTGGCTGCGGCTGGGACGCTGCCTGCGCGGCCCGGACAATGAGGGCCCCTGGCCGCTGGGGGCGCTGCGCACCGTCAATATCGCCACCGCCGTGTGGGCGGCGCCGCAGCTGCTGGTGGTCCCGATCTTCTCCCGCGACGTCTTCGCCTACCTCAACCAGGGCCGGCTGGTGCTGGCCGGCGAAGACCCCTACACCACCGGGGTCTCGGCACTGGAGAACTGGTTCCACCTGGGAACCGATGTGGTCTGGGCCCAGGATGAGACCCCCTACGGACCCCTGTTCCTCTGGCTGGAGGCCGCCGTGATGGGCGTCTCCGGAGAGAGCCCGGACCTGGCCATCTACCTGTTCCGGCTGGCGTGCGTGGCCGGGGTGGTGATGATCATGTACTGGGTGCCCAAACTCGCCCGACTGCACGGTGTCGACGGCGCCCGCGCCCAATGGATCACCGTGGCCAACCCGCTGCTGATCATCAGCTTCATCTCCAGCGCGCACAATGACGCACTGATGGTCGGCTTCGCGCTGGCCGGCGTCTGGGCGGCCGCTCACAGCAGGGGAGTGCTCGCCACCCTGCTGGTGGTGGTCTCCATCGGCATCAAGCCCATCACCATGGTGCTGCTGCCCTTCATCGCACTGCTGTGGGCCGGCCCCGGATCCTCCTGGCCCCGAAAGTTCCAGTACTGGTTCTACACCGCCGCCATTGCCGGGGCGACCCTGCTGGTGGTCGGACTGGTGCAGGGCTACGGCTTCGGCTGGCTCTCGGTGATGGCCGGAACCGGCACCGGCGCGACCTTCTGGTCCCCGCTGGCCATCGCTGACGGTTGGCTCTCCACTGTGCTGGGCGCATTCGGGATCCCCACCTACTGGAGCTTGGACACCCTGCGGCTCATCGGGCGCATCCTCAGCATCATCGTGGTGATCTGGCTGATGTTCCGCGGTTCAGACACCCGGATCGTGCAGCGGCTGATGTGGGCCTTCACCGCCCTGGTGGTGCTCTCTCCGATCATCCAACCCTGGTACCTGCTGTGGCTGCTGCCGCTGTTCGCGATCACCGGGATCCGGCGCAACTGGGAGTTCACCTGGGTGGTGTTCACCGTGGCGTTCTTCCTCGCCTTCGGCGCCGCCGACCAGCTCTCGGTCCACCAGTTCCTGGAGCTGGAGGGCCAGATGGCGGCCCTGTCGATGGCGGTCTCCTGGACCTGCATCGTCCTGCTGGCCCTGGTGGACCCCAGCACACGCTGGGTGGTCTGGAACCGCCGGCAGCTGCCGCGGCTAAATCTGCGCTGGCCCTGGAGCACCGAGACGCCGAAGGCCGAACCGCCGCAGTCCACCGCCGAGCTGCACGCGGTCCCCGGCAAGCAGGCACAGCCCCACACCGACGACGACGCCGCAGCCGATCCCACACCTGACCCCACACCTGATCAGTCCAGTCCCAGGCGGGACCGCGATGACTGAAACCTCCCGGCCCGCCGGCAGCAACCCGATCACCCGCGCCGCAGATTCGCTGCGTGAACAGCTGGGCAGATTCGGCGTCACCTCCTGGCTCATCGGCGGGCCCGAAGGGGCGGCCTCGCATTCGCTGCGCCAAGGGATGCTGGCCTCGCTGCTGATCATGGTCGGCTCCTGGGGCGTGGGGTACCTGATCATGGCCCCCAGCTCCTGGCTCGGGCTGCACCCGGCGCTGGTGCCGCTGCGCACCACCGTCGGCGGTGTGGTCACCTGCGCAGTGCTGCTGGCACTGGGAGCTCTGCTGCTGCTGCGCTCCTGGCTGCGGCTGGCCCAGCGGGTGAGCAGCTGGGACGCCTCCAGCCTCTGGGTGATGCGCCGGGCAGTGTTCATGTGGGGCACCCCGCTGCTGCTGTGCTTTCCGATCTTCTCCCAGGATGTGTTCTCCTACTGGGCCCAGGGGGGACTGCTGCACGCTGGGCAGAACCCCTACGAGGCCGGGGTCTCCGGACTGCCGGGCTGGTTCGCCGTCGGCGCTGACGCGCAGTGGGCCGAATCCCCCTCGCCCTACGGCCCGCTGTTTCTGCTCTTCGCCCAAGGGGTCTGGTTCCTCTCACAAGGTGTGCCGGAGATCGCCGTGCTGGCCTTCCGGATGCTGGCCGTGCTGGGGGTCGCGCTGATGCTGGTGGTCATCCCGCTGCTGGCCCGCACTTTCGGGTCCCAGCCCGGTTGGGCGCTGTGGCTGTGTCTGCTCAACCCGCTGAGCCTCATCGTCTTCATCCCCGCCGCGCACAACGACGCGCTGATGATCGGACTCATCCTGGCCGGCATCTGGTACGCGGTGCGCGGACGCCGACTGGCCGCAGTGCTGCTGCTGGTCGGTGCAGTGGCGATCAAACCCATCGCCATGGTGGTGCTTCCCTTCGTGGTGCTGCTGACGCTGAAGCACACCGGCCACTACCTGCTGCGCATCCGCGAATGGCTCTTCGCCGCGGTGATCGCAGTGATCCTGCTGGGCGGCGGAGGCTGGCTGCTGGGCGTGGGCCTGGGCTGGTTCACCGCCGCACTGGGTGCCGGGTCAGCCGTGCTGCAGGGCGCCCCGGTCGGGCTGGCCGGACTGGGAATCGGCCAGGCGGCTGAAGCGCTCACCGGGGTCGACGCCGACACCGTGACCTCCTGGTTCTATGCCGCAGCGCGCCTGGCCTCAGCAGTTGTGCTGGCGGTGCTGCTGCTGTGGCCCCGCCTGGGCAACCCCGTGCTGTGGGCCGGCTACGGGATGACGGTGGTGGTGCTGGCCTCCTCCGTCATCCAACCCTGGTACCTGCTGTGGGTCCTTCCGCTGTTCGCCGTCGTCCATGTCTACCGGGGACGCGCCCTGACCCTGGTGATCCTGCTGCTGACCGTGCTGACGCTGATTCCGATGATCGGCCAGCTCTCGGTGGCCCAATGGATGGAGACCACATTGGTCCAGGCCATCGTCATCGCCGTCGCCGCCCTCTATCTGATCTATATTGTGGTCTTTGATCCCAACACGACCAGCCTGTTCCGTATTAATCGGACCTCACAGCGGTGGAATGCCGCTGAAGGGTGGCAGCGCTTGAGACAATTGCCCAAGCCCCAGACCTCGTGGGCCGCTGAGAAGATCTACCAGAAAGCCCGGTGAGCGTGAGCCCTCGAGACCCCCTGCGCCTGAGTTCACAGCAGCGTCCCACACGGCTGAGCCCCAAGCAGCTCGGCGTGCTGCTGGCTGCCACTGTGGTGGGTGCGCTGGGCTCGCTGCTGGCGGTCCAGTGGTGCCGCATCAACGGGTGGTCCGACCCGGGCCAGCACATCCACATGTGCTATTCCGACGTCTCCCTGCTGTTCACCGAGCGTGGCCTGGCTCAGGGTCTCTTCCCCTTCGTCGACGACGTCGGCGGAGACCAAGTCATGGAGTACCCGGTGCTGCTGGTGCTGGTCGCCGGCGCGCTTGCGGCGGCGGTGCCCGGGGAGGGGCTGGACGCCGAACGGGTGCTGGTCTTCTACGACCTCAATCATCTGGCCGTGGTGGCCTGCTGGCTGGCAGTGGTGATCATCACCGCACTGTCCACCGCCGGATCCCGACGACGCGACGCGCTGCTGGTGGCCCTGGCTCCGGGCATCATCCTGACCATCTCCATCAATTGGGACATGTGGGCAGTGTTCCTGGGCGGATTCGCGCTGCTGCTGTGGGGCCGGGGCCGCAGCGTGTGGGCCGGCATCCTGCTGGGCCTGGGGGCGGCGATGAAGCTCTACCCGCTCTTCTTCCTGGGTGCGATCCTGGTGCTGTGCGTCCGCGCCGGGCGGCTGCGGTCCCTGGTCGCCGTCGTCGTCTCTGGGGCGGGGGCCTGGCTGGTGGTCAACCTGCCGTTCATGCTCACCCAGTACGAGCAGTGGTCGACCTTCTACCGGTTCTCCTCCGAACGGGAGGTCAGCTTCTCCTCCATGTGGCTGGCCTTCCAGTGGCTGCCGCTGGACGGGGAAGGGTTCTCGCTGCTCTCCAACGGGCTGTTCCTGCTGTGCTGCTTAGGCATCGCCTACCTGGGATGGGCGGCCCCGCAGCGGCCACGGATGGCTCAGCTGTGCTTTTTGATCGTGGCCAGCTTCATCCTGCTGGGCAAGGTCTACTCCCCGCAGTTCGTCATCTGGCTGATCCCGCTGGTGGTGCTGGCCTACCCGCGGCTGAAGGTCTTCCTGATATGGCAGGCCGCTGAGGTCTTCCACTGGGCCGCAGTGTGGATGATGAGCGCGAAGATCACCTCCGGCGGAAGCTTCGGCGCCGGCCACCACGTCATCGAGGTCGCCTACGGTCTGGGGATCGTGGCCCACATGGCGGCGGTGATCTGGATCATGGTGCTCGTGGTGAAAGACATTCTGAATCCGCAGTGCGACACCATCCGCACCGCCCACATCGACGACGGCGGCTCCGGTGACCCGCTTGCCGGGCCGGTGGCGAAGCACCCGGACACCTTCACGCTGCCGGGTCTGGGCGCCCCAGGGCGCACCCGCATCAGCTGGTGAGCCCATGACGGAGATGCCCAATGCTTGAGATGCTGAGCGTGGTCGCGCCGCTGTTCCTGATCATCGTGCTGGGGTTCGTCGCCGGCTTCGCCCGACGCTTTCGCGAGGCATCTGCGTACCTGAACGGGTTCGTCTTCTACTTCGCGCTTCCGACCTTTCTGTTCTCCGCGATGACCCAGGCCCCAGCGGTCGACTCGGTTCCCTGGGCGATGCCGCTGATCGTGCTGACGGTGACCCCGCTGCTCTCGGTGGGGCTGTATTACCTGTGCCGGGGGATCGGCGGGCCGACCAGGACCGGCGCGGCGCCGACCTCGTTGGCCGGGACCTTCGGCAACGTCGGCTACTTCGGCATCCCGATCTCCATCGGGGTGCTGGGTCCCGAGGCCGGACTCGCCGCAGGGCTGGCGCACGTGGTCCACAACATCTTCTATATGAACGGCTACCCGCTGGTGCGCACTGTGGTGACCACCGGTGAGGCCGGCGGCCGATCCCGCAGCTTCGGCCAGCTCTGGCGCAGCCGACTGTGGCCGGTGCTGCGCCGCGGGGTCCTGATGAACCCCACCTTCTCCGCCATCGCGGTGGCACTGGTCTTCGCCTTCGGCGACTTCAGCCTGCCGCCGCTGATCGAAGAGCCGGTGACGCTGCTGGGCGGAACGGCGGTTCCACTGGCTCTGTTCTGCATCGGCCTGGCGCTGCACCCGGCGCTGGAAGGTGTACGCAGCGGGGGAGTGACCCTGAGTCCCATCGTGCTGGGAACTACGGTGAAGCTGCTGGTGCTGCCGGTGCTCACCTGGGCAGCAACGCTGCTGTTCTACGACCAGCTGGGCCCCATGTGGGCCGGCACGCTGATCATCATGGCCGCTACGCCCTCATCCACCACAGCCTTCCTGTTCAGCTCTGAGTACGACGGCGACGGCCGGCTGGCCGCGGCCATCCTGGTAGCCAGCACGGGGCTGTCGCTGATCACCCTGCCGCTGATGGCTGAGGTGCTGCTCTGAGTCAGCCCCTTATGTCCAGCTCACCCGGCGACTAGGCTCAGCACCAGAGCCCGGGGGATTCCGGGCGCACGGCCAGCCGCAGGAGGTGGGGAACGATGAGTGAGAGATCGTTGGACAAGGACTCCGGGGCAGAGGACCCTGGGGCAGAGGGCTCTGGCGTCGTCGGTGCTGATGCTCTCGGTCACCTGCCGGACAGTGATCCGGAGGAGACCCAGGAATGGGTGGAGTCGCTCGACGGACTGGTTGAGAAGGACAGCGAGCGCGCCCGGCTGACCCTGATGCGGCTGCTGGCGCGTGCCCGCAGCCACCGGCTGGAGGTCTCGGGGCCGACGAGTACCGACTACGTCAACACCATCGGCCCCGACCAGGAGCCGCAGTTCCCCGGCGACGAGCACATCGAACGTCGCATCCGTGCCTTTATCCGGTGGAACGCCGCAGTGATGGTCGCCCGCGCCAACCGCCCCGAGATCGGGGTCGGCGGGCATATCGCAAGCTACGCCTCGGCTGCCAGCCTCTATGAAGTCGGGTTCAACCATTTCTTCGCCGGCCGGGACAACGACCGGTCCGGGGACCAGGTGTTCATTCAGGGCCACGCTTCCCCGGGCATCTACGCCAGGGCCTATCTGGAAGGCCACCTGAGTCAGGAGGACCTGGACGGTTTCCGCCAGGAGATCTCCCACCCCGGCGGCGGGCTGCCCTCCTATCCGCACCCTCGGATGATGCCCGACTTCTGGGAGTTTCCCAGCGTGGTGATGGGGCTGAGCCCCCTGACATCGATCTACCAGGCTCGTTTCAACCGGTACCTGCGGGACCGGGGCATCACCGATACTGAGGACTCTCATGTGTGGGCGTTCCTCGGCGACGGGGAGACGGCGGAGCCGGAGTCGACCGGTCAGATCGAGCTGGCCGGCCGTGAGGGCCTGGACAACCTCACCTTCGTCATCAACTGCAACCTGCAGCAGCTCGACGGTCCGGTGCGCGGCAACGGAAAGATCATCCAGGACCTGGAGGCCCAGTTCCGCGGCGCCGGGTGGAACGTCATCAAGGTGGTCTGGGGCCGAGACTGGGACCCGCTCTTCGCCGAAGACGTCGACGGGGTGCTCATCGACGCGATGAACGAGACGCCGGACGGGCAGTTTCAGACCTACTCGTCCGAATCCGGTGAGTACATTCGCAAGCACTTCTTCGGACGCGACTCCCGGCTGGCGGCCATGGTGGAGGATCTCTCCGACGAGGAGCTGGAGCTGCTCTCCCGCGGTGGTCATGACTACCGCAAGGTCTATGCCGCGTTCCGCGCCGCGCGCGAACACGTGGGCCAGCCGACGGTGATCCTGGCCCATACCGTCAAGGGGTGGACGCTGGGACCCGATTTCGAGGCCCGCAACGCCACCCACCAGATGAAGAACCTCAGCGAGTCCGAGCTGAAGCGGTTCCGCGACCGACTGCACCTGCCGATCTCCGATGCCGACCTCGAAGAGGACCTGCCGCCCTACTACCACCCGGGCCAGGATTCTGAGGAGATGGAATACATGCACCGGCGCCGCCAGGAGCTGGGCGGGTATCTTCCCCGGCGACAGGCGGATCCGCAGCCACTGACGCTGCCCGACGACGAGGCCTACGAGGACCTGCGCCGCGGATCCGGCTCGAGCTCCATCGCCACCACGATGGCCTTCGTGCGGCTGCTGCAGACACTGCTGAAGGACGAATCCATCGGTGATCGCTTCGTGCCGATCATCCCCGATGAGGCGCGCACCTTCGGCATGGACTCCCTCTTTCCCAAGTCCAAGATCTATTCGCCGGCCGGGATGACCTATGACGCGGTCGATCGGGACAAGCTGCTGTCGTGGCAGGAGTCCACCAGCGGCCAGATGCTGCATGAGGGCATCACCGAGGCTGGGTCGATGGGCTCGGCCATCGCAGCCGGATCCTCCTACGCCACCCATGGTGAGCCGATGATTCCGGTCTATGTCTTCTATTCGATGTTCGGCTTTCAGCACACCGGATCGCTGATGTGGGCAATGGCCGACCAGCTGGCACGCGGATTCCTCATCGGTGCCACTGCGGGGCGCACCTCGCTCAACGGTGAGGGACTGCAGCACCAGGACGGGCAGTCGCCGCTGCTGGCCTCGGCCAACCCCGCCTGCGTGCACTACGACCCTGCCTTCGGCTTCGAGATCGCTCACATTGTCCGCGACGGCCTGCAGCGCATGTACGGCAGCACCGAGGAGCACCCGGCCGGGGAGGACGTCTTCTACTACATCACCCTCTACAACGACCCCTACCCGCAGCCGCCCGAGCCGGAGACGGACCCAGGTCAGCTGCAGCGGGATATCCTGCGCGGGCTGTATCGCTACCAGGATGCCCCGGCAGCGGTGGAGGGCTCAGACGACGGCGGCCGCGCACGCCCCGGGGCCCAAATTCTGGCGTCGGGGGTGGCCATGCCCTGGGCCGTCGAGGCGCAGCGGCTGCTCGCCGAGGAATGGGACGTCGCCGCCGACCTCTGGTCGGCGACCTCCTGGAACGAGCTGCGCCGGGACGCGTTGGCCTGCGACGAGTCGAACAGGCTGCACCCCGGCGAGGAGCAGCGCGTTCCGCATGTGAGCCGTGCGCTGAGTGAGCGCGGCGGACCGGTGGTGGCGGTCAGCGACTTTATGCGGGCCGTTCCCGATCAGATCGCACCGTGGGTGCCCGAGGACTACACCTCGCTGGGCACCGACGGCTTCGGCCGCTCGGACACTCGCCCCACGCTGCGGCGCCACTACGGCGTCGACGCGCAGAGCATCGTCGTGGCTGTGCTGTCGCTGCTGGCCGCACGTGACGAGGTCGAAGAGGACACCGTCCAGCGCGCGATCGATCACTACCAGCTGGGGGACTAGCACCTCACCGAAGCACTGCGACCAGGAAGTCTGCGTGCTCATCATATGGCCGCAGGTCCCAGGTGGACAGCAGCAGATCAGGCTCCAGGCCGGACGCGCGGGCGTCGTCGAGGAACTCTTCTACCGGGTAGCCGCGCCCGGTGCCGAAGCCGATGGCAACCCGTCCGTCGTCGTTGAGGTGTTCGGCCATGCGCCGCAGCACCTCTCTGCGGGTGCTGGGCGCCAGGAAGGTCATCACATTGCCGGCGCTGAGAATCACGTCGAACCCCTCGGTGACCCCACGGGCCGGCAGGTCCAGCTCAGCCAGGTCCCCGACTACCCAGGTGGGGCCGGGGAAGTCCTCCTCAGCCGCGGCGATGAGCACCGGATCCACATCCACTCCGACCACCTGGTGGCCCTGCCCGGCGAGGTAGCCGCCGTGACGACCGGGTCCGCAGCCGGCGTCCAATATCCGTGCCCCGCGGGGTGCCATGGCATCGATGAACCGGGCCTCACCGACCAGGTCAGCGCCCTCGGCGGCCAGCTGCCGAAACCGCTGGATGTACCAGGTGGAATGGTCAGGGTTCTTGGTGGTGATCTCCACCCATTTGCTCTGCTCAGTCATAGCCCCATCATGCCTGACTGGTAGGACGCGGCAGCTGTGGGCCTAGATGTTCTGCCGGATCACCTGTGCTGGGTTCCCGACGGCGACCACCTGTTCGGGTAGGTCTTTGGTGACTACTGCGCCGGCGCCGACCACCGTGTTCTTCCCAATCGTGACCCCGGGGCAGATGGTCACACCCCCGCCGAGCCACACATTGTCCCCCAGGGTGATGGGCGCTGAGCCTTCGACCTTGTCCCGCCGAGGAGTGGGATCAATCGGGTGGGTGGCGGTCAGCAGCTGTACGCCGGGTCCGATCTGACAGTCGTTGCCGATGCGGATGGGAGCGACGTCGACGGCGATCAGCCCCCAGTTGATGAACACCCGCTCACCCAGGCTGATGTGGAAGCCGTAGTCGGCCTGCACCGGGGCTCGGACGTGCGTGTCGGCACCGAACTGTGCAAAGACTTCTGCCGCCAGCGCCTGGCTGCTGTCGGGATCGGCCTGGTAGGCCTGATTGAAGGCGGCGGTCCGCTGCCCCGACTCGGCCTGGGCGCGGGTGATCTGCGGGTCATCGGCGATGTAGTCGTCGCCGGCGAGCATCCGTTCGTAGTTGGACCGCGGGTCACCAGCGAAGTAGTCGGAACTCATGGTCTCCCAGCCTAATATCTAGCGGGGCAGCACCGTCACCGGGCAGCCGATGCCGGGAGCGTGACTGATCCGCGCATCTGCAGTCACCAGCGCGCAGTTGAGCTCTTCGGCAAGCGCGACGTATCCGGCGTCGTGGGCAGAGAGGTTGTCCCGAAGTTCCCAGACGCGTTCAAGGATGCCATGGGTGCCGTACCGAGTGATGCCCAGCCGACGCCAGGTATCCAACGTTGCCCAACCGCTGTCGGTGGCCAAGCGACCGGTGCTGACGAGTCGGCGCAGGCCACTGGCGACCTCTGAATCGATGAGATGAGGTGCGTGCAGCTGCTCGCGTGTCACGTGATCGCGAGCCGGTCCGGCGTTCAGCAGTGCCGACAGGGCTGCTGAGGCGTCGAGGACGATCACCTCTCGGCGCGCTGGTGCTCAACGGCCTCGACAATCACGGGAACGCCAATGCCCAAGTCCGGAAGTCTGCCCATCAGCGCAGGGTTGTCAGCCCGACGAGTCACCTCGGCAAGCTCACGAACAGCAACGCTGCTGACCGAGGCGCCGTAGTGATCGGCGAGGCGCTGAAGTCTCTGCGCCACATCATCAGGCACATTTCGCAGATACAGGGTCTTCATGTTTCATAATGCCAGCATCAGTGTGGCATTGTGGTCAGATTCCGATCCGGTGTCGGGGCCCTTCTGAAGAATCGCCAACTGTGCTGTGATGGATTCATGACTTCCGCTGCCCTGCCGTTCTTCGACGACACCGATGTACAGCGTGTGCTGTGCGTGGTCGCTCACCCCGATGACATGGAGTACGGAGGCTCGGCCGCCGTCGCCCGCTGGACCTCGCTGGGGGTCAGGGTCTCCTATCTGCTGCTCACTGCTGGGGAAGCCGGCATGCGCAGCCGCCCGCCGTCAGAGGTCGGTCCGCTGCGGGCGGCTGAGCAGCGTGCCGCCTGCGACGCCGTCGGCGTGGAGGACCTGAGCATCCTGGACCTTCCCGACGGCACCCTGGAAGCCACGTTGGAAACCCGCAAGGACATCGCCCGCCACATCCGGGCGACCAAGCCTGATGTGGTGGTCACCCAGCCCTGGGAGCTTCACGTCGGTTGGGGCCTGAACCAGGCCGATCACCGGGCAGCGGGTTTGGCCACCGTCGATGCGATACGCGACGCCGACAACCCCTGGGTCTTCCGAGAACTGCTGACCGAGGAGGGCCTGGAACCCTGGGGCGCGACCTGGCTGCTGGTGCCCAACAGCCCAGCAGCTGATCACCTCGTGGACGTCTCCGGTGAGCCCCTGCAGCAGGCGATCAGGTCTTTGGAGGCGCACGCTGAGTATCTGGCTGAACTCGGCGGAGACTTCAACCCCTCCGCCATGCTGGAGGAGATCACCACCGCCGCAGCGCGGACGAGCAGCCTGCCGCAGGTCAGCCGGGCCCTGGCAGTCGGTGCCTACCGGATGGGCTGAGCCCAGCTTCCGCGTTTTCCTGAAGTTCACCATCGCGTGATCTGATGGACCATCGTGAGCAGCCAGACGCCGAACACCGACGAGCAGCGCCCCGGAACTGTCGGGGAAGTCTTCTGGGTGTTTCTGCGCCTGGGACTGACCAGCTTCGGCGGTCCCGTGGCCCACCTGGCCTACTTCCGCGATGCCTTCGTCGAACGCCGCCGGTGGCTCACCGAGAAGGCCTACGCCGACCTGATAGCACTCTGCCAGTTCCTGCCCGGGCCCGCCTCCTCGCAGGTGGGGATGGCACTGGGGCTGCAGCGGGCCGGATTCGGCGGAATGCTGGCCGCCTGGTTCGCCTTCACGATGCCCTCGGTAATCCTGCTGGTGGGCTTCGCCTACAGCCTCACCTGGGTGGGAGGCCTCACCGACGCCGGCTGGATCCACGGGCTGAAGGCCGCCGCCGTCGCCGTGGTCGCCCACGCCGTGCTGGGCATGGCCCGGACCATGACCCCGGACGCGCCGCGGGCGACCATCGCCGCAGGTGCCGCCGTCGCAGTGCTGCTGGTTCCTCACCCGGCGGTACTGGTGGCCGCCATAGCGGGCGCGGGGCTGGCTGGTCTGCTCTGGCTGCGCCAGCCCACGGACCAGCCGGCGTCGGAGGACGCCTTCAGCGTACGCATTCCCAAAGCCGTGGCCATCACCTGTGTGGCCGCATTCTTCGCCCTGCTTGCGGGGCTTCCGCTGCTGGCGGCGCTGACTGAGAGCGGTACGGCTACCATCGCCGACACCTTCTACCGCGCCGGAGCCCTGGTCTTCGGCGGCGGCCACGTCGTGCTGCCGCTGCTGGAGGCCGAGACCGTCCAAGCCGGGCTGATCGACGCCGACGTCTTTCTCGCCGGCTACGGCGCCGCCCAAGCGGTGCCCGGGCCGCTGTTCACCTTCGCCGGTTTCCTCGGGGCAGATCTGACCGGCGCCGACCCAGGAGGAGCCAGCGCGGCAGGACTCATTGGCCTGGTGGGGGCAGCGGTCGCCGTGCTGGCCATATTCCTACCCGGCGCGCTGCTGGTGGTGGGATGCCTGCGCTTCTGGGAGACCCTGCGCAGTCACCGCAGCGCCCGCCGGGCCATGCTGGGCTTCAACGCCGGCGTCGTCGGGATCCTGGCCGCCGCACTGTATGACCCCGTGTTCACCTCCGGGGTCATCGACGTCGGCATCGAAGCCCTGGCTGTGGCGATCCCCGCCTTCATCGCCCTGAACATGTGGCGGGCGCCGGCCTGGGCGGTGGTCATCGCCGCCGGTCTGCTGGGTTGGATCATCCTCTGACGGTGCATCTGGGACAACATTGCGCCTGGGCCGCAGGCCTCGGGAATAGGCCGCCGGAACTCACCGATACTCTCAGTGACAAATCACTTCTGAACTGGGGAGACACACCATGGAACTCGGCGCCTACAGCTTCGGCGATACGCCCTTGAACTCTGATGGCAGTCGCGGCAGCACTGCTGAGGCGATCCGCAATCTGCATGAGGCGATCGTCCATGCCGACGCGTCGGGACTGGACTACTTCGGTGTCGGTGAGCACCACACTCCCACGATGCCTGCCTCTTCACCGGGTGCAGTGATCGCTGCTGCGGTGGCGGCAACTGAGCAGATCACCTTGGGCAGCGCCTCGAGCATCATCAGCACTGATGATCCGGTGCGGGTCTATCAGCAGTTCGCCACCGCTGATGGCGATCAACGCCGCCGACGGCGAGTTCGTCACCTGGTCCGGGTCGGTGCGACCGGCTCTGGAGGACCTGGCGGTGGTCCCGAAGCCTGCTGCGTCACGGTTGCCGATCTGGTTGGCCACCGGCGGAAACCCCGGCTCCTCAGCGCGTGCCGGGCAGCTGGGGCTGCCGGTATCCTACGGCATCATCGGCGGTGCCCCGCAGCGGTTCGCGCCGCTGGCCGAACTCTACCGGAAATCGGCGGCTCAGGCCGGGCACTCCCAGCAGCGGACGAAGATCTCAGTGGCCGCCATGGGTCTGGTGGCCCCCACCAAGGCTGAAGCGGTGGAACGCTTCTACCCCGGGTGGTACAACCTGAACCTGCAGATGGGCCAGCGCCGAGGCTGGCCGGAGCCGCAGCGTCGGGACTATCTGGCTCAGGCCGATGCGCCCGGCGCCTACTACATCGGCGACCCTGATGAGGTCGCTGAGCGCATCGTGCACCTGCACGGGCACATGGGCCACATGCGCCACTTTCTGCAGATGGACCTGGGCGGCCTGCCGCATGAGCACCTGATGGAGTCGATCACCCTGCTGGCCACCGAGGTCAAGCCCCGGGTCCAACGCCTGCTGGCCAAGAAGTAGCCCACCGCAGAGCCGCCGCGCACGAACTCGTTCAGCAAACCTCGGGATGAATTGGATACCAGCTGCCCCTGATGGTCACCACAAAGCCCCGGGGGGCGTCGCGTCTCCACGCGCTCGACGTCGCCCGGGCATTGGCGATCTTCGGCATGATCGTCGTCAACGTCGGCCCCTGCACCACGGAGGGCATCGCCTCCCTGATCATCCGGGCGCTCAACGGCCGGGCCTCCATCCTCTTTGTGGTGCTGGCCGGCATCGGGGTGACCTTTTCTGTCCCGCCGCCCCTCCACCAAACGCGTCAGCCGCCGATCCACGCTGCTCTGGCGCGGACTGCTGCTGCTGCTCGTCGGACTGACGCTGCAGCTACTGGACCACGGCGTCAACGTCATCCTGCCCACCTACGCAGCCCTGTTCATCCTGGCGGCGTTCGTGGTGCGAGTGTCGATGCGCTGGCTGTTCTGGGCCGCGGTCACCTCCACCTTCTTGGGTCCGGTCATCTGGATCCTGGTGCGGCAGCTGACCAACTTCCAGATTGATCCGGCGAAGTTCGGCGACGACCCCCTGGAGCTGCTGACCGCAGTGGTGATGTCCGGACCCTACCCGCTGGTGGTGTGGATCGCTCCGTTCGTTCTGGGCGTCTGGCTGGGTCGGCAGCCGCTGGGCAACCGCAGCGTGCAGCACCGGATGATCATCGGCGGCGCGGTGGCCAGCTTCGGAGCCTTCCTCCTCTCCCGAGGACTGCTGGCGATCTTCGGGCACCCGGATCAGAGCGTGGTGGAGTGGAACCGGCTGTTCTCCAGCTTCGGCCACTCCCAGATGCCGCTGTGGGTCATCAGCGCCTCCGGCACTGCGGCGCTGACCATCGGCCTGCTGCTGCGTGTGATGCCGGCTCTGGGCAGGCGGATCCGCCCGCTGATCGCTGTGGGCCAGATCCCGCTGACCGCCTACGCCGCCCACCTGATCATTATTGCCCTGCTGGTTCACCCGAGGCCCGAGACCCCGGCGATGGGCCTGGTGATCAGCCTGGTGATGGCAGCGGCGATCGTGCTGTTCTCCACCGTCTGGGTCGCCAACTTCCGCTACGGCCCGCTGGAGGCGCTGCTGCGCATGCCGCCGTCGTTCCTGAAGGTCTCCTACCGTCTCCCCGAGAGGCACCGCCGCCGCGAACACATGCGCCCCTACCCCCGCCACCCCAAGCGAGCGTGATCACTATGCCGACGTTGCCACGACGGACTGCCCGACTGACTGCAGTGAGCCTCGCCGCCGCTGTGGTCCTTGCCTCTTGCGGGATCTTCGAGGAGCCTCCCCCGCCTGCCGAACCGGGGCAGGAGGGCGACGACGCCGCCCCGGAGCAGACCCAGCCCCAGGAGGCCTCCACAGAGCCGACGCCGTCTCAGGAGTCTACGACCTCCGAATCCGCAGAGCCGGAGCCGACCCTGAATCAGCAGGGTGTCAGCGCCGCTCACCCGCTGGCGGCCGAGGTGGGTGAGCAGATCCTGGCAGAGGGCGGAAACGCCGCCGACGCTGCCATCGCCACCGCGTTCGCCGTTTCTGTGGTGGAGCCCTTCGCCTCGGGCATCGGAGGCGGCGGATCAGTCATCGTCGCCGGCACTGAGGGTGAGCCGACCTTCTATGACTACCGGGAAGTGGTGAACAACGACGGCGAGATCCCCGACTCAGGCACCGGGATCGCCGGGTTCACCGCCGGTATGGGAAAGCTGCACGAAGACCACGGCTCCATGCAGTGGGCCGAGCTGCTGGCCCCGGCTCGTGAGTTGGCGGCCGAAGGGTTCGACGTCAGTGAGTTCCTCGCCCTGCGGATGACTCAGCCGTCCGGCCCCGCAGCGGTCACCGATCTGGAGCACTACGCGCCCGGCGGCGAGCCGCTGAGCGAAGGCGAGGAGCTGGTGCAGCAGGAGCTGGCCCAGACGCTGCAGACCCTGCAGTCCAACGGTGCCGAGGACTACTACACCGGATAGCTGTCCCAGAGCCTGATTGACGACGTCGAAGGGGTCGACGCCGAATCCTTGGCGGACTACGAGGTGGTCGTCACCGAGCCGGTGCGCGGGGAATTCGGCGAGGGCGAGCTGGTCGGCCCGGCGCCGGCGCTGCCTGGGGCGCCGACGATCCAGATGATGCAGATCGCTGAGGCCAACGGCATCGCGGAGCTGGAACCGGGGTCCGCCGACTATGTGGACGCCCTCTCCCAGGCGTGGCTGGTGGCCGAGGAGACGGTGATGACCGAGATGGGCGACCCCAGCTTCATCCAGGTGCCGGTGGAGGAGATGACTGATGCCCAGAGCAACGCGAGCATCGATCCCTTAGCCCACGGCGCTGACCAGCCGGTGGCCGGTGATTCCAAGGCGCCCAACACCACTCACATCAGTGTGGTCGACGAAACCGGGATGGCGATCTCTATGACCAACACCATCATGTACTTCTGGGGATCCGGGAAGAACGTGGACGGCTACTTCGTCAACAACCACCTCTCACGCTTTGCGGCCGTCGATTCGCCCGCCAATGAGCCCGAGCCCGGCCGCCGCACGGTGACCTGGTCCAACCCGATGATGGTCTTCGACGCCGAAGGCCGCCCCGAACTGGTCATCGGCAGCCCCCGGGGGCCACCAGATCCTCAATGTCCTCGGAACGGTGCTCACCCAGTGGGGCCTGCAGGGTGCCGATCTGGAATCGGCCGTGGACTCGCCGCGGTTCCGCGCTGAGGGGGACACCCTCTACCTGGAGTCCAGCCACACCGATGAGCAGATCGCCGCGCTGGAGGAGCTGGGGTGGAGCACCGAGGTCTGGCCGGATGAGCAGTCCAGCTTCGGCTCGGTGCAGCTGCTGGAGGTCGACTACGAGACCGGTGAGCTGGCCAGCGTCGATGATCACCGGCGCGACGGCGCCCACAGCATCGTGGAATGACACCGTATTGTGGAATGAGCTGGCATCCTCGAATGACCCAGTGCAGCGGTGATGCAGTAACGTAGAGCCACAACACGGGGTGCTTCAGCGCAGATCGCAGAGGCTGAGAACAGACCCGAAGAACCTGTGACGGTAATGCGTACGAAGGGACTGCTGGTGACGACTGAGCGCACGATTGCGAACATTCTCTCCATCGCCGGAACCGACCCCACCGGGGGTGCCGGTATCCAGGCCGATATGAAGAGCTTCTCCGCCCACGGCGGCTATGGGATGTCGGTGATCACCGCGCTGGTGGCGCAGAATACTCTGGGGGTTCGCGAAATCCACGCCCCGCCCACAGACTTCCTGCGCGCCCAGCTGGAAGCAGTCAGTGACGACGTCGGGATCGATGCGGTGAAGATCGGCATGCTGGGCACCGCACAGATCGTCGAGACCGTCGCAGCCTGGTGGGACGCCACCTTCGGCCCTGACCCTGAGCGTGCGCCCGCGCTGGTGGTGGACCCGGTGATGGTGGCCACCAGCGGGGACCGCCTGCTGGAGCGCGCCGCCGAAGACGCCCTCCACCGATTCCTGCACCGTGCCGACCTGCTCACCCCCAACGTGCCCGAACTGGCACTGTTGGCCGGCGCCGAGCCGGCATCTGCCCCTCAGGGCCTCATCGCCCAGGCCGAAGTGGTGGCCGACGCGCATCAGGTGGTGGTGTTGGCCAAGGGCGGGCACCTGATCCTCGGCGAGCAGGTCATCGATACCTTGGTCTTCCCCGTCGCCGCCGGTGGTCAGCGGCCGGATTCGGTGAGCGTCGCCTCACCGCGCATCCAGACCACCAGCACCCACGGCACCGGATGCTCGGTCTCCGCAGCCCTGGCCACGCTGCGCGCCCAGGGTAGGAGCTGGGAGTCCAGCCTGCGGATCGTCAAGGACTGGATGACTGAGGCGCTTCGCGGCGCCGATCAGCTCGACGTGGGCCACGGTCAGGGGCCGGTGCACCACTTCGCACAGATGTGGAACACCGCGCAGCCGCGGGATTAGGCGGGGAGGTTCAGTTCAGCGGATGCCCGGAGCGGTTGACGATCTCATCCCAGCTGCTCGCCGGGGGCCGCTGGGACGGCGTCGGCCCGCTTCTCTCCTGGTCGGAGGATGAGTTCTGTTTGCTCAGGCCGGTGACCCGGTCGCGGATCTCGGCCATCTGCTGGTCCAGGGCGTTGGCCCGCTGGGCGGCGTCGCGCAGGTCGCGGTGGATGTCGTCGGGAACCTCACCCTCGTAGGTGTAGTAGATCTTGTGCTCCAGCGAGGCCCAGAAGTCCATGGCCACAGTGCGGATCTGGGCCTCCACGAAGATGAACTCGGTCCGGTTGGACAGAAACACCGGCACCTGCAGGATCAGGTGCAGACTGCGGTAGCCGTTGGGTTTGGGGGAGTGGATGTAGTCCTTGACCTCCACCACCTGAATATCGGGCTGGGAGGAGAGCATCTCCGCCACCCAGTAGGCGTCGGAGACGAAGCTGGTGGTGATCCGCACTCCGGCGATGTCTCGGATGGCTGAGCGGATGCCCTCCAATGTGGGCTCGGAGCCGTAGCGCTGGACCTTCTCCAGGATCCGTTCCAGGGGCTTCAGCCGGTAGTTGACGTGCTCAATGGGGGAGTACTCTCGAGTGTGCTCGAACTCCTCGCGCAGCACATTGATCTTGGTGAGCACCTCATCCATGCCGAACTTATAGTGCAGCTGGAACTCGGTGAGCTGGCGACGCATGTCGATCATCCGGTCCTTATCAGAGGTGGAGCCGTTCTCATCGGCGCGGGTGTTCAGCTGAGCCAACAGTTGGCGATACAGGTCGCCGTCAGCCTGCTTCACAAGCTCGTCGGTTGGAATCTCCTCTGTTGGGCTGATCCCAGAGGCCATTGCTCTCTCCTGACGGTTTCGGGCTTGTCCGGCTGCGCCGGATGCGATGCACCAGCAGCGGTGCAGTGGTTTCCCTATTGATTCTCGACTCTACTTGGTCAATCTGTGAAGACCCATGAGCTCTCAGGGGCATCGCGTCAATCGGCAGAACACCGGCTGGAGGGCAACACGCCGAGGCGGAGACGATTTTTCCTGGGGATTGTTTCATCCACCGGCTGTGGAGAACCGGCGGAGAATGTGCTCGTTCCGCACGCTGGTGCCGCTGTGGCCATCCACAAGGGTTGTGCACACAAAGTGGAGAACTACATGCATGTGAGTACATCATCTTGTGGTTGGTGACTTGGCAGAACCCAAGATGTAGTATTGGTGTATCGGGACGGCCGCACCGTGAAAGTCGGTCACAGGGCCTTCAGCCATCGCAAGGCCGCAGACATGATGGCAGACACGATGTCAGTCGAAAGCAGACAACTTCTTTAGGGGATCAGCATGAGCGTCACCGTTTACACCAAGCCCGCCTGCGTGCAGTGCAACGCGACCTACCGCGCCCTGGACAAGAACGGTGTCACCTATAAGAGCGTAGACATCTCTCAGGACGCCGAGGCGCTTGAGCGGGTCCGCGCGCTGGGCTACATGCAGGCACCTGTGGTCATCACCGACTCCGAGCACTGGTCCGGATTCCGCCCGGACAAGATTTCGGAGCTGGCCGAAGGCGGCGCAGCCCGTGCGGCTGTGGCCTGAACCAAACCATTTACCCGTCACTGCGCGGCGCCGGTGCCGCGCAGCAGGAGAGTGAGCTGTGCAGACCTCCGCTTCGCTGATCTACTTCTCCTCGGTGTCCAACTACACCCACCGCTTCGTGGAGAAGCTGCAGCTGCCCGAGGGCCAGACGGCACGACTGCCGCTGCGCACCAAAGAAGACACCCTGCTGGCCGCCGAGCCGTACGTGCTGATGCTCCCCACCTACGGCGCCAACGGCGGCAGAGGCTCAGTGCCCAAGCAGGTGATCAAGTTCCTCAACGTGGAGTCCAACCGGAACCTGCTGCGCGGAGTCATCGGTTCGGGCAACACAAATTTTCACGACAGCTACTGCATAGCCGGCGACATCGTCGCCCAGAAGTGTGCCGTGCCGCACATGTACAGGTTCGAATTGATGGGCACCGATGAAGACGTGTCCAAAGTCCACAAGGGATTGGAAGAGTTTTGGAAACAGCAGTCAAGCCTCTTAACCGTATAGATGAGCCAGCTTTGGCCAAGGCCGTCCCCCCGCAGTGGGAGGGGCTGAGCTACCACGAGCTCAACGCCATGCTGAACCTCTACGGCCCTGACGGAGAGATTCAGTTCGAGGCGGATCAGCTGGCGGCGCGCAAGTACTTTCTGGAGCACGTCAACGTCAACACCGTCTTCTTCCACAACTTGGATGAGAAGCTGAAGTACCTGGTGGAGAACGACTACTACGAGCCGGAGACGCTGCAGCAGTACAGCACCGAGTTCCTCCACCGGATCTGGGATGCGGCCTACGCCGGCAAGTTCCGCTTCCCCACCTTCCTGGGCGCCTTCAAGTTCTACACCTCCTACGCGCTGAAGACCTTCGACGGCGACCGCTACCTGGAGCGCTTCGAGGACCGGGTCTGCATGGTTGCGCTGCACCTGGCCCGCGGCAACGAGGACCACGCGATGCAGATCATGACTGAGATCATCGCTGGTCGCTTCCAGCCGGCCACTCCCACGTTCCTGAACTCCGGCAAGAAGCAGCGCGGCGAACTGGTCTCCTGCTTCCTGCTGCGGGTCGAGGACAACATGGAGTCCATCGCCCGCGGCATCAACTCATCCCTGCAGCTGTCCAAGCGCGGGGGAGGAGTGGCCCTGTCGCTGACCAACATCCGCGAGGCCGGTGCGCCGATCAAGCAGATCCAGAACCAGTCCTCCGGCGTCATCCCGGTGATGAAGCTGCTGGAAGACTCCTTCAGCTACGCCAATCAGCTCGGCGCCCGCCAAGGTGCCGGTGCGGTGTACCTCAACGCCCACCACCCGGACATCTACCGCTTCCTGGACACCAAGCGGGAGAACGCCGATGAGAAGGTGCGCATCAAGACCCTGTCGATGGGCGTGGTCATCCCGGACATCACCTTCGAGCTGGCGAAGAAGAACGAGGACATGTACCTCTTCAGCCCCTACGACGTTCAGCGCGTCTACGGCAAGCCGTTCAGTGAAATCTCGGTGACCGAGAAGTACTACGAGATGCTCGATGACTCCCGCATCCGCAAGACCAGGGTCAACGCTCGGGACTTCTTCCAGACCCTGGCCGAGATCCAGTTCGAGTCCGGATACCCCTACATCATGTTCGAGGACACGGTGAACCGGGCCAATCCGATCGCCGGACGGATCACCATGTCCAACCTGTGCTCCGAGATCCTGCAGGTCTCCGAGCCCAGCGAGTACTCCGCTGATCTGGGCTACGCCGAGGTGGGCAAGGACATCTCCTGCAACCTGGGGTCGCTGAACATCGCCAAGACCATGGATTCCCCCGACTTCGGACGGACCATCGAGTCCTCCATCCGCGCTCTGACCGCAGTGTCGGACATGTCCTACATCGATTCGGTGCCCTCCATCGCAGAAGGCAACCGGCGCAGCCGCGCCATCGGCCTGGGCCAGATGAACCTGCACGGCTACTTGGCCCGCGAGCGGGTCCACTACGGCTCCGAAGAGGGCCTGGACTTCACCAACATCTACTTCTACACCGTCCTCTACCACTGCCTGCGTGCCTCCAACATGCTGGCTAAGGAGAACGGGTCGGCCTTCGACGGGTTCGAAAACTCCACGTATGCCAGCGGTGAGTTCTTCGACAAGTACACCGAGCAGGTGTGGGAGCCCACGACTGAGAAGGTGCGGGAGCTCTTCGCCGAGGTGGCCGTCCCCGATCAGGCCGATTGGCGTGAGCTGAAGGCTGAGATCATGAAGCACGGGATCTACAACCAGAATCTGCAGGCGGTGCCGCCGACCGGTTCGATCAGCTACATCAACAACTCCACCTCCTCGATCCACCCGGTGGCCTCACCCATTGAGATCCGCAAGGAGGGCAAGCTGGGCCGGGTCTACTACCCGGCGCCCTACCTGACCAACGAGAACCTGGAGTACTACCAGGACGCCTACGAGATCGGCTACGAGAAGATCATCGACACCTACGCGATGGCCACTCAGCACGTTGATCAGGGACTGAGCCTGACACTGTTCTTCAAGGACACCGCCAGCACCCGGGAGATCAACAAGGCGCAGATCTATGCGTGGAAGAAGGGCATCAAGACCATCTACTACATTCGGCTGCGCCAGCTGGCACTGGAAGGCACTGAGGTCGAAGGCTGCGTCTCCTGCATGCTGTAGCAGGAGCGCCACCGCACAGTCACCACCACCACTTCAGAGCAAGGAGGGGGCCAGGCCCCGCATCGGCATGACGACCACCACGACCAAAATCATCGACCCGATCCATGCGATCAACTGGAACCGCGTCGAGGACCCGAAGGACGCAGAGGTCTGGGACCGGCTGACCTCGAACTTCTGGCTGCCGGAGAAGGTCCCGCTCTCCAACGACATCCAGTCCTGGGCGAAGCTCAACGACGACGAGAAGCGCATGACCACCCGGGTGCTCACCGGTCTGACGCTGCTGGACAGCATCCAGGGCACCCGCGGTGCGGTCAGCCTTATCCCGGATGTGCTCACCATGCACGAGGAGGCGGTGCTGTCCAACCTGGTGTTCATGGAGCAGGTCCACGCCAAGTCCTACTCCTCCATCTTCTCCACGCTGCTCTCCACGGCGGAGATCGATGAGGCCTTCGCCTGGTCGGTGGAGAACGAGCCGCTGCAGCAGAAGGCCCGCACCATCGTGGACCACTACGAGGGCGATGACCCACAGAAGCGCAAGATCGCCTCGGTGATGCTGGAGTCCTTCCTGTTCTACTCCGGCTTCTACGCACCGATGTACTGGTCCTCTCGTGCTCAGCTGACCAACACCGCTGACCTGATCCGGCTGATCATTCGTGATGAGGCGATCCACGGCTACTACATCGGCTATAAGTACCAGCGGAACCTGGAGTACGACTCCCCGGAGCGTCGCGAGGAGCTGAAGAACTACACCTTCGAGCTGCTGCAGGACCTCTTCGAGATCGAAGAGGCCTACACCCGCGACCTCTATGATCCGATCGGCCTGACCGAGGACGTGATGGCCTTCCTGCGGTACAACGCCAATAAGACGCTGATGAACTTGGGCTATGAGCCGCTGTTCCCCAGCCAGACCGCCAAGGTCAACCCCGCTATCCTGGCAGCCCTGAGCCCAAACTCCGATGAGAACCACGACTTCTTCTCCGGCTCCGGCTCCAGCTATGTGATCGGCAAGGCAGTGGAGACCGAAGACGAGGATTGGGACTTCTGAGACTGATGTCCTAGCGTCACAGCCAAAGGCCTGGTGAGAGGCCCGGATCTGCAGAGTCCTGCGGATCCGGGCCTTTTCGCGCCCACTTCCGATGGACGCAGCAGGCCGGAGAACAACACCAGTAGCACTACCGGATGACAAGGAGGGTGAGCCAGCGCGTCGGAGGATTCCCCTATCTGCTTACACCGAGAAGCGGTGGTCAATGTCGTTGCTGGCGTGGATGAGCTGCTCCAGCCGGAGGAGTTGTGAGTGCTCGAGATAGAAGATGAGGTAAGGAAAACGCTTTGGGGTGGTGTACCTAAGTCCTGGAAACTCGAGAATCTCGGCATAGCGTAGGGGTTCGACGCCAGGAGATTTGCTGCCGACAGCGCCACCTTGAAGACCGTGATGTCACTCTGGTGGAGGGCCTGCCGGTCATGGTGCTTGAACGTGCCCTGGCTGAGCGCAACGGGTTCAGGCGACATGACGGCAAATGCCGTTCTGGAGTATCTCCTTGAAACTGCGGGGCTGGACCTCGAATCTGTCGCGCGCCGGATCTCAGGTGACTCAGTGCTTGGCTCACGGGTCCTCATCAACTGCCTGAAGCACTCGATGCCATCGATCGATACTCCGATCCTCAGTGTGCAGATGCCGGATCTTGTCAGGCAGGCGCTTCACGATGCGCTACGACCCCAACTCGAAATGGGGGAGATTGCCTCGAAGGCTCTGGCTGACCGTGCCATGCCTGATATCAGCAAAGCTATCGCGGGGCTGGTGGACACGCCTGCCCTTACAAACAGTTCACAGCAGTGGGCGAGGGATCTCATGGCGCTTCCTGCATTCGCAGCTGCACATGAAGCGCCGCTCACAGACCAGGAGCGTGAACGTGATGGCCCCGCCTGAGCCATACTCGACGCCGCGCGGCGTCGAGGCCGCGATCAAAGAACGCCGCAAAAGCTGAACCCTCGCTTGACACGAACAAGCGTATCCAACTGGAGAACTTCAACCGTTTCCTGAGCGGCATCTTCTCCGAAGGCGAGAATTCAGAATGGGTATTAGAAGGAGGCACGGGCATCCTGGCTCGAATCCCGTCCACACGTTCCACCCGAGACACCGACCTTTATCTGCAGGGCTTCACCCTCGATCAGGCGCCGGAGGATCTGAAGCGCCTGGCTACGATTAACCTCGGCGACCACTTCCGGTTCGAATACGTCAGTCACGAAGTAGCCATCGCGCCCGACACTCAGCCCTACACCGACGGCACTCAATCTCCCAAGACTCATCAGCAATCCTTACCGCCTGTACCCGGTCGTGGATCAGCTCGCAGACAAGGTCTGTGCGACGATGGCTGAATACGATGGTCGGCCCTCCAGCCGGGAGAAAGACTTCGTCGACATCGTTGTCTTCGCGATTACCCAGGACATCGATGGTACAGCGCTGAGTCTTGCAATCGAGACCGAGCGACATCGCCGCAAGATGGAACCTTTTGAAGAGTTCCTTTCCCCCTCGACGTGGTCCACGACTCTTCTGAACAACGTGCCACAAGTTATCTCAAACCCTTCGGCGAGATCTGCGCCGCGCGGGCCGCTACAGCTGTCTGGCGGCCTGTTTGCTGATTCGTCGTGACAGTCGCCGTTTTCTCGCTCGGGTCCACGGCCACGTCATCAGGGCCCACACGGATGCAACCAGCACAGCCTCCCAAAGGAGGTACATCGGCCACGGCCCCAGGGCGTCGAGTATGGAGGGACCATCCGGGGCGCCGTTGAGGTACCCGTAGTTCGTGTCGAGAATGGTGTTGACGATGAAGGTCACAGCCGCCCAGCCGACCGTGATGGCCAAGGTGAGGCCGTATCCGCGCCACGTGGGGCGGTAACCCAGCCCGAAGATGAATACCAGAGGAGCGACGAGCACTGTGATGTGCAGCAGCCAGTACATGATGAACTCAAGCGTCGGATAGTCGTAGTAGTTCAGATCAGCAGTGATGATCGACTGCAGATTCAGCGTCAGTCCCCAGTAGTAGATGACGGCCAGAGCCCACTGCGGACGCCAGATCAGTGCAATAGCCACAACTACTCTCAACACATCCGACAGATGCAGCGGCAGGGATTCCTCCAAGACCCAGTTCTGCGGGAGCCACCCCCAAGCCAACCAGGCAGTGCTCAGCACCAGGAATGCCCAGCCACAGGTGCGGACGATCCGGCGCTCGGCCGTGCTGCCGCGAATTGCGCGGGCGCCCCAGATCGCGAGCACTGACAGGACGACGGTGAGGGTGAGCATAGACATGTGGGTCATGCCGAACAGATCCATGCTCCCCGTCCGGGAGGCGGGTGCCGCCTGCGTCGGTGCTGCGTCTATGATGTCGCCAATCCATGGTGATGCTGGGGCCACACCACGAGTTTATATAGCCGCTGCCGTCTCTGAGGCGGAAGCAGCGTTTTAAGGGGCGTGGCCTCGGCGTTCACCCAACCACAGAGCATGCTCATAGTGGCTGACAGACTCGGCGCCGCGGTGGTTGCTGCGATACGCAGTTGTGACTAACTGCACTACATGCGGGGTGCTGAGCCTGCGCGCGTGGTCCCCATAGGCGTAGCGCGCCACGAATCTGGTCAGCTGCGAGTCCACATGAACTCCTGCCACCCCTAGGTTCGTGGCGAAGTAGGTCAGGGCGACCTTCCCCAGCCCCTGAACGCCGGCGAAGGCCCGCCGCACATCCGCCAGGCGTGAGCCTGTGAAGTCTCTGGCTTCGACAATGGCTGGATTCAGATGGACCATCGCATCGGCGACCTCCAGAACGGCTTCGCTGCGCAGCGTGACGCCGGTCTTCCCGTAACCCATCGTTTCGCGGACAGCAGCTTCGTCCAGCTGTGTCAGACAGCCGAGATCGTTCTGCGCTTCAGGGAACTGCTCGGCGAACCTGAAGACGCGGCTGGTGATTCCTCGTTCAGGATGCTGAGGCTCATAGGTGGGATGGAGGGAGTAGACCGCATCCAGCAGGGCAAGGCTGATGCTGTCCTGTCACCCTCCCCGATATGTGCTGAACAACTCATCCGGCAACTGATCGATGGCATTCTTCAGGGCGGTTTCATCAGCCCCATACTCTGCATTCGTCATATCCGGACACTATGGAGACCCACGGACACGCCCGCTGTCCACGGGGTGTGGGATGAAGTGATCCTGAGCGTTTACGCTGCCCGACTCCTAGTGAGGTTAGGGCTGTTCTGGCGCGTTGACATTGCTGAGTGCGCTGTCCGCTGCGGCAAGAAGGTGATGGATGGTCGGCACTCCGTCTGCTCGCATGACCTGATCGCCTGCGGCGTCGCGCACGATGACGGTCGGGGTGGATTCGATCTGGTGCTGCGTGGCCAGTTCTGGTTGCTCAGCAATGGTGTGCTGGCGGATCCGAGCAGCGGGCACGTGTCGGACCGCCTGTTCCAGCAGGGCATGGGTCTGCCGACACGCTGAGCAGAACGAGGAGGAGAACAGCTCAAACTCGACGGCGGGCTTCATACGCATCCGATCGCTCGGGGCGGTTGGGCTAAACAGAGCAGCCGCCCGCGGAGCATGTCCCGGCACCTTGGTCCCCTCCGAGGACCTGGAGGCCCGTGAAGTCTGCTGCGCCGACATCAGTCTGCGCTTCAGTGTGCGGGGCAGCGGGATTGACTGATGATTCACTGATCTCTGGGCTAGGGGAGGAGGTTGGGTGGACTTTGGTTCTTCTGGTGGATCGGAGCCAGCAAAGCGCCGGCCTGCCGTGGTCATGCAGGAGGACTGGTTGCTGGCTGTCCAGATCGCGACTGTCCTCGTCGTACCTCTGACGTCGAACATCGGCCTGCAAGCATTCTCCGGCAACGTGCTGCTGCCTGTCGAGGCGTCCGAACTCGGCGAAGACTCCGTCGCGGTGGTGTCGCAGGTCGGGTCAGTCAGTCGCGAGCTTCTCGACCCATACCCAGTCGGGCACGTGCCGAGTTACGTACTCTCCAAGGTCACTGACGGCATTCGCCTGGTCATGGGCATCTAAGCGCTCGTCCCGTGCGGCCTGATCAAGCACCGGAACGTGTCGGCGGCTGCCTGGCCTCAGGTACTGAGGACTTTGCCCGGGTTCATGATCCCGTGGGGGTCTAAGGCGGACTTGATGGCGCGCATCGCCGCCAGGGAGGAGGCGTGCTCCTTCGCCAGGGCGCCGACTTTGCCGGTGCCGACTCCGTGCTCGCCGGTGCAGGTGCCGCCCATCGCCAGCGCACGGTCCACCAACCGAGCTGCCAGCTGACTGGCCCGGAATGCGGCGTCGTGGTCCTGGGGCGGCACCACGATCGCTACGTGGAAGTTGCCGTCACCGACGTGGCCCACGATCGGCGCGATAAGCCCTGAGGCGCGGACATCCTCCTGGGTCTGCAGGATGCACTGCGGCAGCTGCGAGATCGGCACGCACACATCAGTGGGAATCACCGTGCAGCCGGTCACCAGCGCCATCGCGGCCGGCAGCGCGTCGTGACGTGCCTGCCACAGCTCCGCCGATTCATTCGGGTCGGCAGAGGCGGCGAGCTCAGTCGCCGCAAACGTCTCAGCCAGCGCAGCGAACTGGGCATACTGGGCACTCACCTCGGGGCCGTGGCCGGCGAACTCCACCATCAGAGTGTGGGCCACTGGGGCGCGGTAGTCGCTGTAGGCGGCCAGCGCCTCCACAGTGGCATCGTCAAGAAGCTCCACGCGCGCCAGCCGCAGGGACGAGCGCAGGCTGGCCACCACCAGATCCGCTGCCGCGCCCAGTGACGGCAGCGACCAGATGCCCATCATGGTGGTCTGCGGCACCGGGTGCAGGGTGACGGTGACTTCGGTGATGATACCCAGAGTGCCTTCGGAGCCCACCAGCAGATGGGTCAGGTCGTAGCCGGCAGAGGTCTTCTTAGTGGTGGAGCCGGTGGTGATCACCGACCCATCGGCGAGCACGGCGGTCAGGCCGATCACGTTCTCCTTCAGCGTTCCGTGGCTGACCGCTGTGGTGCCGCTGGCAGAAGTGGCGGCCATGCCTCCCAGACTGGCATCCACACCTGGACCGACGGGAAAGTGCAGGTCATGTGCGGCAAGTGCGGTGTTCAGCGCGGACTTCATCACCCCTGCTTGAACGCGTGCGTACATGTCATCGGCTGCGATCTGGGTGATCTGGTTCATAGTGGAAAGGTCCACGCTGATGCTGGCGGCCGAGGTGTTGGCCCCACCCTCAAGCCCGGTGCCGGCACCACGTGGCACCACCGGCACATTGTGCTCGGCGCAGATGCCCACCGCTGCGGCGACGTCTTCAGTGCTGCGCGGACGCACCACCGCCAGTGCCGGCTCCCAGCTGTGGGAGGACCGATCATGAGCCACCTGATCGAGCAGCCCCGGATCTGTGGAGACGACGTCGGGACCCAATCCTTCAGTCAGCGCCGCAACAACGGGTTCAGCGGGGGCGTGGGCGGCTGTGGTGTCCATCAACTCAGGCTCCTGGGGTGTGATCCGGACTGTGGGCTGCAGCCAGTGGTGCGGGGAGAACAGTCTGGGCAGAATAGTACGCCGAGACGGGTCGCCGAGCAGAGTCCATTAGACTCATATCCCATGTCAACAGCGGAGGAGCTTCTGGTCTACAGACAACGGGAGAGCCTCGGCGCTGCTGAGGATCTGGACCTGGCCATCACGCTGCTCAACGGCACCCGCAGATATGCCCAGGACCCTGCCGACGCCCAGGCCACCAGCCCGATGATCCGCATCTACCGGCCCCAGCCCACTGTGGCCTTCGGCCAGCGGGACCAACGGATGGAAGGGTTCGACGACGCCCAGCAGGCCTGCTGGGACTTAGGCTTCACCCCGGTGGTGCGCCGTGCCGGGGGACGGGCGGCGGCCTATCATCACGGATCGTTGGTGATCGATCACATCGAACCGGACCCGGACCCGATCCGCGATTCCCAGACGAGGTTCTGGGGATTCGGGAACCTCTTCGCCGAGGCACTGACTGCCGCCGGTCTCTGCGCGCAGCTGGGCCCGATCCCCGGGGAGTACTGCTACGGGGAGCATTCGGTGCACGGCAGACATCCCGAGCAGGCCGATGTGCGGATCAAACTCATCGGCACCGCCCAGCGGCAGATCGCCACCGGATGGCTGTTCTCCACCTCGATCATCATCGAGGACGGCGCACCGATCCGCCGGGTGCTGATGGGGGCCTACGAGGCTATGGGCTTGGAGTGGGATCCGCTGACCGCCGGCGCGGCGGAGGATCTGAGCCCTGGGGTCACCGTGGAGGCAGTAGAACAGGCCATCCTGGACACCTATGCCATGTACTGGGACCTTCGCAGCACGATCATCGGCCCGCTACCATAAGCCGATGACGTCCAGTGATTTGGCGACAAGGCTTGAAGCACATATCGCAGCGATGACCAGCGCCGGGCCGCGGCACGAGCACAACTCCGCAGGGGTGAGCGCCGCTCGGCAGCACCTCACATCAACGCTGAGGCAGCTGGGCCTGCAGGTTGCCGAGCAGCGCTACGGCGACCAGCCGCACCAGGTCAATTTCATCGCCGAACTTCCGGCAGAGTCAACTACCGGGTTCCTGGACCTCGGTGCTCACTGGGACACGGTGTCGACGAGTCCAGGTGCCGATGACAATGCAAGTGGGGTGGCCGGGCTGCTGGAGATTGGACGCGAACTCACCCAGCAGCAGGCGCCGCACCCAGTTCGGCTGTGCTTCTTCGGTGAAGAAGAGGGCAGGAACTTCCCCGGCAGCACCGCACATCTGAGGGCCTCCATCGACCGCGGGGACCGCATCCAGGCAGCAATGGTGCTGGAGATGATCGGCTACCGAGACACCGCCGCCGGATCTCAGCAGTTTCCGGCACCACAAGACCCAGGGGACACCCCTGCACCGGATGTCGGTGATTTCATCGCGCTGATCGGCGACACCAGCGCAGGGGAATGGGTGCAGGCGCTGGCCGCTGCCGCCGGGTCCCTGAACCAGCCGGTGCCGGTGGAGCCTCTGGTAGCTCCGGTAGGTACAGTCCGTGACGTCGGACGATCAGACCACGCCGTCTACTGGGCCCAAGGCCTACCGGGGGTCATGATCACCGACACCGCCAACTTCCGGAACCCGCACTACCATCAGCCCACTGACACCCTGGAGACCTTAGATCTGGAGTTCGCCGCGCAGGTGGTGAGGATGGTCAGCGCTGCAATTATCAGCCGCTGACCTGTGTATTTTGGGCAGTGAGCCGACTTCTGTGGGTTCTCGGACCAGGTCGCACCGCCAGTTGGCCGGTCGGTGGTTCAGCAGCCGAAGGCGCTGGCTGTCGTTCCTGGTGCCTCACCGCCGGTAGGTGAAGGCCTCAGTGAAGTTCAGCACGATCGAGGCGAACACCAGCAGGTAGATCACCACTACCACGACCCACCACCAGTCGGCGGCGATGGACTTCAGCCGGTGCGAGGCCGGCAGCACTCCGTGGATCATATTGCGGGCGGTGACGACGACGAACAGTGGGATCACCGCAGCCCAGACCACAATGCAGTAGGGGCAGAGCACTCCGATGCTGTAGCTGGCGGAGTACCAGAGCCAGACGATGAAGCCGAAGGCGAACGTCACGCCGGCCTGCAGCCCGAGGTAGTACCAGGAGGGCATACGCCCGCCGACGGCCAACAGGCTGATGGCCACCCCCACCAGCAGCGGGAAGCCGATCACACCGATGAAGATGTTGGGGAAGCCGAAGGTGGCCGCCTGCCAGGACTGCATCACCTCGCCGCAGGAGACCCACGGGTTCACATCACAGGCAGCGACGTGTTCGGGGTCGTTCCACAGCAGCACCCGCTCATAGAGCAGCATGAAACTCGCCGCAGCGCCCACCAGCGCGGTGACCAGCAGCCAGAGCGCGAATCCCCAGGGCCGGGCAAAGGCTGGGACACGCCCGAGGTGCTGGGGGATCGCGGCCGGATCGGCGGCGTCCGCGGCCCCGGTGTCGGGGGAGGAATCGAGGGTGCGCATGCGCCGATTCTACGTGGGCAGCCTGGTGATTAGGCACGGTGTGCGACAATGAACACATCGGAGTCGCATGCCACACGTGCACTTCGAGAAGACTTTCACTGGCAGGAGCAAGCACAACTGAACACGTTCAGGCAGGCGCCCGTCGTGGACGACGAAGGTCCGCACGGTGTACCACGAAGATGCACGAAGCCGCCGCCCGACGAGTCAGCACACTGACTGTTCACCACCGCGAGTGATCGCTGTTGCACACCGTGCAGAGCGCGCCGGCTCATCCAGAGTCTTGGCAGCGCCCGGTGGAGACGGCGAGAACAAGAGAATTTTATGACGAGAGCCGTCAGGTTCCGCTGAGTGTGGCAGCAGGTTCCGGGCGGCGGAAAACGACCTAACCCAATGACCCAGACGCCCAGCTTCAATAATGAACCGGACGAAATCTACAATCCGTTCAGCCCCCCGCAGACCAGCCCCGCGCAGACCAGCCCCGCACCGGGCAGCGGGGACGACGACGCTGCGCCGCACAGTGACCAGGGCGCTGCAGCTCAGGCTGAATCAGCCGAGCCCGCTTCGACAGACGCTGAATCGACAAACCCTGCGTCGAAGAACCCTGTGTCGAAGAACCCTGCGTCAAAGAACCCTGCGTCAAAGAACCCTGAGCCGGCAGATGCTGGGCAGACCCACGTGGAGCACGACCCGGTCGACGTGATGTTCCAGGCGCCTGACCTCACTCAGGTGACGCCCAAGCAGCCCCCGCAGCAGGATCAGGGCCGCAGCTCTGATGACGACGGCGGTGATGATCATGACGGCAGCGATGACCGCGGCGGCAGTGGTCGGTCCGGCAGCAACCGGTCGGGCTCCGGAGGTTCCGGTTCCAACGGGTCAGACTCCAACGGTTCGGATTCCCATGGTTCCGGCGATTCCGACGGCGGCTCCGGCGGGCGGAAGAACAGCCGCCGCAAGCGCCGTCGCGGGGGACGGCAGAAGGGCCGCGGCGACAGCGGCGACCAGCAGAACTCAGAGGGCTCCGGCTCCTCCGGGGACAATTCCGGTGACGGCCAGCAGAAGAACGGCCAACAGAAGCAGGATCAGCAGAAGCAGGACTCCGGCCAGTCCAAGAAGTCCGGCGGCGGTTCCGGAAAGGGCAGCTCCGGCAGTGACGGCCCCGGCAACGCTGGCGCCGATTCAGCTGACGAGGACGACGATAAGGTGGTCCGCCGCACTCGGCGTCGTCGTCGTGGGTCCTCCGACCTGGATATTGAGGAGACTGACGACGATGGCCACACCGTCACCCGCATTCGCTCCGGGCGCGATGCCGGGGAGAACGCCCCCTCCAAGGTCACCGGCGTCAAAGGCTCCACCCGCCTGGAGGCGAAGCGTCAGCGCCGCAAGGAGTCCCGCAACGGCGGCCGGCGCCGCGGCATCATCACCGAGGCCGAGTTCTTAGCCCGCCGCGAATCGGTGGACCGCAAAATGATCGTGCGCCAGCGCGGCGAGCGGATCCAGATCGGAGTGCTGGAGGACGGCGTTCTGGCCGAACACTACGTCTCCCACACCACGGCAGATTCGCTGATCGGCAACGTCTACCTGGGCAAAGTCCAGAACGTGCTGCCCTCGATGGAGGCCGCCTTCGTCGACATCGGCCGCGGCCGCAACGCCGTGCTCTATGCCGGCGAGGTCGACTGGGACGCCTCCAACATCGGCAATGCCCCGCGCAAGATCGAAAACGCGCTGAAGTCCGGTGACCCGGTGCTGGTGCAGGTCACCAAGGACCCGATGGGCCACAAGGGCGCCAGGCTCACCAGCCAGGTCGCACTGCCCGGCCGGTACCTGGTCTATGTGCCCGGCGGCTCCATGGCCGGCATCTCACGCAAGCTGCCCGATACTGAGCGCGCCCGGCTGAAGAAGATTCTGCGCGAGCAGATGCCCGCCGATGCCGGAGTGATCGTACGCACTGCCGCCGAGGGCGCCTCCGAGGAGGAGCTCACCAACGATGTGAACCGGCTGCGCGCCCTGTGGGAGGGCATCGAGGCCCAGTCCAAGGACAAGAAGGTCCTCGCCCCCGAGCTGCTCTACGCCGAGCCGGACCTGACCATCAAAGTGGTCCGCGATGTGTTCAACGAGGACTTCTCCGCCATGGAGGTCCAGGGGGAGGAGACCTGGGACAGTGTGGAGGCCTACGTCACCTACGTGGCCCCGCACCTGTTGGACCGCTGCCGCAAGTGGGAGCCGCAGCAGGAGCAGGCCCAGGACATCTTCGCCCACCACCGGATCGACGAGCAGCTGAACAAGGCCCTGCAGCGGCACGTAAACCTGCCCTCCGGCGGTTCGCTGGTCTTCGACCGCACCGAGGCGATGACCGTGGTGGATGTGAACACCGGCAAGTTCACCGGATCCGGCGGAAACCTCGAAGAGACGGTCACCAAGAACAACTTGGAGGCCGCAGAGGAGCTGGTGCGCCAGCTGCGGCTGCGCGACATCGGCGGAATCATCGTCATCGACTTCATCGACATGGTCCTGGAGTCCAATCGCGACCTGGTGCTGCGCCGGCTGGTGGAGTGCCTGGGCCGTGACCGCACCAAACACCAGGTGGCCGAGGTGACCAGCCTCGGGCTGGTGCAGATGACGCGCAAGCGCATGGGCACCGGGCTGCTGGAAGTCTTCTCCACCGAGTGTGAGCACTGCGCCGGGCTGGGCTACCACACCCACCCTGAGCCGGTGGAGAAGCGGCCCTCCTACACCTCGCAGCACGATTCGCAGTCCGGACGCGGCTCCAACAAGAAGCGCCGCGGCAAGCGTCGCAGCAACGATAGCGACGGCGGATCTGCCGCGCAGAAGGACCGCAATAAGCTCGAGCAGGCCTCCCAGGGGATGGCGAAGGTCGCAGCCGCCACCAACGGCAACGGCAACGGTAAGCAGGACGACGCCGCCTCCGGGCAGAGCAGGTCCGACGCCGAGGCGGCCGGCGGGCGGAAGGCCCCCAGCGGGTCCGAGGCCGAGAAGGCCACGCTGACCATCGGCGGCGAAGAGGTCGAGGTGCCGCGCGGCGGCGGCAAACAGGGCGGCAGCGGCCAGAAGCAGGCTGCTGCAGCGAAGGCTGAGGACGACTCTGCTGGCCGGCAGCCGCTGGACGCGGTCGATCAGGCGCTGGCCTCCCGCAGGCAGGCGCCGAAGCGGCGTCGTCGTGCTGCCGGCTCTGCCCAGGGCGCCTCCGGGGAGGTCTCCGAAGTCGACACCTCTGGATCGGCCGCCGGTTCGACGTTCGCGGCCTCAGCCTCGGAGACTGCTGCTCAGCAGAAGAAGCCGGCGTCCCAGCCGGTCATGCTGGGGGTGGGGGTCTCTGCCGAGGAGATCAGCCGCGCACAATGAGCGACCAGCTGCAGGCTCAGTTGCTCACTGGCAGCTGATCGCGTAATATAGACCCCTGGTGTCGAATGGCATCCACAGTCTTTTGGACGCTGAAATCACCGAGATCCTTTGAAGTCTCCAGGTTGGTGACAGCTCCTCTATGTCCAATGTAAGTCAACGAGAGAAGTGAGTCCCAAGTGGTGTACGCGATTGTCCGCGCAGGCGGCCGCCAGGAGAAGGTTTCGGTAGGAGACTTCGTGACCCTTGACCGCGTCAACGCTGAGGCAGGCAGCACCATCGAGCTGCCGGCAGTGATGCTGGTGGACGGGGAGAAGGTCACCACCTCCGCCGATGATCTGTCCGGCGTCAAGGTTTCCGCCGAGGTTCAGGGGAACCTGCGCGGAAAGAAGATCGTCATTCATAAGTTCAAGAACAAGACCGGCTACCACAAGCGCCAGGGCCACCGTTCGGACCTGACACGGGTGAAGGTCACCGCAATCGCCTAGGCGAACCCGGTAGACTTGTACCGAATTTTTCATTCCTGAGAGGTAGGCAGACCTATGGCAAGCAAGAAGGGTGCGAGTTCAACTCGCAACGGTCGCGACTCCAACCCCCAGTACCTGGGTGTGAAGCGCTTCGGCGGCGAAGACGTCACCGCCGGTTCCATCCTGGTCCGCCAGCGCGGCACCAAGTTCCACCCCGGGGTGAACGTGGGCCTGGGCAAGGACGATACGCTCTTTGCGCTGGAAAGCGGTGCCGTGGAGTTCGGCAGCAAGCGCGGCCGCAAGGTCGTCAACATCGTGCCAGCGGCTCACTGATCTGAGCCGCTACTGCGTCGGCCCAGGCCGACCCCGCGCCTGAAGGCCCCGCAGCGGAAACGCTTGCGGGGCTTTTTTGGCACCCGCACCACTGATCGGAAGGAGATCAGCTATGGCCCACTTCGTCGACCGCGTGGTGCTGCACGCCGCAGCGGGCAACGGAGGTCACGGCTGCGTCTCGGTGCACCGGGAGAAGTTCAAACCCCTGGGCGGGCCCGACGGCGCCAACGGCGGCGACGGCGGCCACATCGACCTGGTGGTCGACCCGAACACCACCACGCTGCTGGACTACCACCACCGGCCCCACCGCAGCGCCGAGAGCGGCGGCCCGGGCCAGGGCGGGATGCGTCACGGGCACAAGGGCAGGACCCTGGAGCTCTTCGTCCCGGAGGGGACCGTGGTCAAAGACACTGACGGCAATGTGCTGGCAGACCTGGTCGGCGCCGGTGCCCGGCTGCGGGTGCTCTCCGGCGGCCAGGGCGGACTCGGCAACGCCGCACTGGCCTCGAAGAAGCGTAAGGCCCCGGGATTCGCGCTGCTGGGCACTCCCGGCGAAAGCGCAGACTTCGTGCTAGAGCTGAAATCGGTGGCCGATATCGCCCTGGTGGGCTTCCCCTCCTCGGGCAAGTCCAGCCTGATCGCCGCCGTCTCAGCGGCCCGGCCCAAGATCGCCGACTACCCGTTCACCACACTGGTGCCCAACCTGGGAGTGGTCGAAGCCGGCCAGACCCGCTTCACCGTCGCCGATGTGCCCGGACTGATCCCCGGGGCCGCCGAAGGCAAAGGCCTGGGCCACGAGTTCCTGCGCCACGTGGAGCGCTGCGCGGCCATCGTCCACGTGCTCGACGCCGGCTCCCTGGAGACCGACCGGGACCCGCTGGGGGATCTGGCCGCGATCGAAGCCGAGTTGGAGGCCTACGCACCAGATGCTGTCGGCTCCGGCGAGGGCGAGCAGGCCCACACTGCCGTGCCGCTGAATGAGCGGCCGCGGCTGATTGCGCTGAACAAGACGGACCTGCCAGACGGCGAAGAGATGGCCGATATCGTCCGGACCACCTTGCAGCAGCGCGGATACCGGGTCTTCGACATCTCCGCTCTCTCCCGCAAGGGGCTGCGCGAACTGACCTTCGCCATGGCCGAACTGGTCGCCGAGGCCCGCGCCCAGCGCGAGGTCGAGCCGGCACCGGTGCCGGTGACCGTGCGGCCCAAGCCGGTCAGCGAGAAGGGCTTCACCATCACCGCAGAGGAGAAGGGCATCCCCGGCGAGGGCGTGGTGCCGCTGTGGCGGGTCCGCGGCGCCAAACCAGAACGCTGGATCCTGCAGACCGACTTCAGCAACGACGAAGCGGTGGGCTACCTGGCGGACCGGCTGCTGGCCATCGGCATCGAAGATGAGCTGTTCCGCATCGGCGCGAAGCCCGGTGACCCTGTGGTCATCGGCGAGGACGGCGTCGTCTTCGACTGGGAGCCGACTATGGCCGCCGGTGCTGAGCACCTGAGTGGCCCACGCGGCTCTGATGTGCGTTTTGAGCAGCACCACCGGCCCACCCGCGGGGAGAAGAAGCAGGATCAGGCAGAACGGCGGGCCGCCAGGCGCTCCATGCGTGAGGAGATGGAAGAGATCTACCGCGCAGAGGACGACGGCGATGTTGAGGTGGTCTTCACCCAGCAGGACGGCAGGCAGTGAGCACCGACTCAGTGATCCATTCGGCGGCCGACCTCGTCTCGGCCAAACGCGTGGTCATCAAGATCGGCTCCTCCTCACTGACCACCGTCTTCGGGGGCATCAGCGTGGACGCGCTGAGCTCCCTGGTCCACGCCGTGCAGCAGATGCGCAGCAACGGCACGGCAGTGGTGCTGGTCTCCTCCGGGGCGATCGCCGCCGGCCTGGCCCCACTGGGGCTGGCCTCCCGCCCGCACGATCTGGCCACCCAGCAGGCCGCCGCCGCCGTGGGGCAGGGGAAGCTGCTGGCCCACTACTCGCGGGCCTTCGGCGAATACGGGGCCACCGTCGCCCAACTGCTGCTGACCGTGGATGACCTCATCCGACGCTCCACCTACACCAACGCGCTGCGGGCCCTGGAGAAGCTGCTGAGCCTGGGCACTGTGCCGATCATCAACGAGAACGACGCCGTGGCCACCGCAGAGATCCGCTTCGGCGACAACGACCGGCTCGCCGCTGTGACCGCCAACCTGCTGCACGCCGACGCCCTGGTGCTCTTCTCCGACGTCGACGCGCTCTACGACGGCCCACCCTCAGCCGGCGGCCAACCGGTGGCCCGGGTGCGCGGCCGTGAGGATCTCAGCGGAGTCACCCTGGGCCCACGGGGCCGTGCCGGGGTGGGCACCGGCGGCATGGTCACCAAAGTCGAGGCCGCCCAGATCGTCAACAACAACGGCACCCCCGCTGTGCTCACCTCCGCCGCCAATGCATCCACCCTGCTCACCGGCGGAGAGGTCGGCACCTTCTTCGAAGCCCGCGGCAAACGCCGCGGGGCACGCTCAGCGTGGCTGGCGCACCTGGCCCACACCAAGGGGAGCCTCTTCATCGACGCCGGAGCCGTGAAGGCGGTGGTCCAAGACCGCCGCTCGCTGCTGCCGGCCGGGATCACCGAGGTCAGCGGAGGCTTCGACGCCGGCGACGTGGTCGAAGTCGCAGGACCCGACGGGCTGGTCCGGGCCAGGGGAGTCAGCGCATTCAGCGCGGCTGAGCTTCCGCAGATGCTGCGGCGCAGCACCGCCGAGCTGGGCGCGGAGTTCGGCGCTGAGTATCAGCGCCCGGTGATCCATACTGATGACATGGTGAGAGTGGAGGTTTGAAAGTGGAGGTTTCCTTATGACCGCAGAAGCCACAGGGACAGTGACGTCGCAGGCCGGCAGCTCGGTCGCCGAGATCAGCCGCCGCGCCCGGGCAGCGGCCCGACCGCTGGCCGCCCTGGACCGCAGCCACAAAGACCAGGCGCTGGCGGCCGTCTCCGCCGGCCTGCGCGAATCTGCTGACGCCCTGATCCGAGCCAACGAGCAGGACCTCGACCGCGCTCAGCAGAACGGACTGCCGGCCTCCATGCAGGACCGGCTGAAGCTGACCCAGCAGCGGATCGAGCAGCTGGCTGCCGCGGTGGAGGAGATCATGGGCCTGGAGGACCCGGTGGGCCGAGTGCTGCAGGGCCGGACCCTGCCCAACGGGCTGCGCCTGAGCCAAGTCGCCGTCCCCCTGGGCGTCATGGGCGCCATCTACGAGGCCCGACCCAACGTGACGGTGGACATCGCCGCCCTGGCGATCAAATCCGGAAACGCCGCCGTTCTGCGCGGCGGATCGGCCGCACAGACCACCAACGAGACGCTGCTGGCAATCATCGGCCAAGCGCTGGCGGCCACCTCCGTGCCGGTGGACGCGGTCCAGTCCATCGACGCCTTCGGCCGTGAGGGCGCCACGGAGCTGATGACCACCCGCGGAAGCGTCGATGTGCTCATCCCACGCGGCGGCCGCGACCTCATCCAGCACGTGGTGCGCAACTCGCTGGTGCCGGTCATCGAGACCGGTGAGGGCAATGTGCACATCTTCATCGACGCCACCGCCGAGCCCCAGCAGGCCGCTGAGATCGTGCTCAACGCCAAGATTCAGCGGCCCAGCGTGTGCAACGCCGCCGAGACGCTGCTCATCCACGCAGGGGCGTCGGCCGCCGGCGCACAGGTGCTGCGCACCCTGCACCAGGCTGGCGTCGTGCTGCATCTGGACCCGCGCGCCGCAGACTGGCTCGGCGAAGACCTGCGGTCCGGCACCGAGGTCACGGAAGTCACCGGGGAGCACTACGCCACTGAGTTCAATGACATGGAGCTGGCAGTGGGGGTGGTCGACTCCCTGGATGAGGCGATTGAGCACATCCGGGAGCACAGCACCGCGCACACTGAGGCGATCATCACCGATTCGGTGGCCAGCGCCGAGACCTTCATCGCCCAGGTGGATGCGGCCGCGGTCATCGTCAACGCCTCCACCCGGTTCGTCGACGGCGGCGAGTTCGGTCTGGGCGCAGAGGTGGGCATCTCCACCCAGAAGATGCACGCCCGCGGGCCCATGGGTATGGCCGCCTTGGCCACCACCAAGTGGATCATTCGCGGTGAGGGGCAGATCCGCGAATAAGTGGCCCGGTGTCCGGACGTCACCCGAAGTCCGTCATCTGGACTGTTGATTTCATTTAGTGGATACTGGAGTGACGAACTCACCGACAACACACGCAACCGTGGAGCGATTCCCGCTCCGAGCCAGGAGGATCAGATTATGAGCAAGTACGTCGACGTTGACGGTCTTTCGGTGGACTCGCAGCTGCACGAGTTCGTCGTCGGTGAAGCCCTTGAGGCCACAGACCTGTCAGCAGAGGACTTCTGGGCCGGCCTCAGAGAGATCATCACCGATCTGATGCCGCGCAACCGTCAGCTGCTGCAGGACAGGGTGCGGCTTCAGGAGGAGATCGACACCTGGCACCGGGAGAACGCCGGCACCCACGACCAGGCCGCCTACGAGGACTTCCTCACCCGGATCGGTTACCTGGTCGAGGAGCCCAGTGATGTGCAGGTGAGCACCACCGCAGTGGATAAAGTGATCGCCGACGTCGCCGGCCCCCAGCTGGTGGTGCCGGTGACCAACGCCCGCTACGCGCTCAACGCCGCCAACGCCCGGTGGGGCTCGATGTACGACGCGCTCTACGGCACCGACGTGATCGAAGGCTCGCCTGCGCCCGGCGGCTACGACAAGGCTCGCGGCGCCGAAGTGGTCGCCTACACCCGCGATCTGCTCGACAAGTACGTCCCCCTGGCCCAGGGCAGCCACGCCGACTCCACCGGCTACGCCATAGAGTCCGGCCGCCTGCTCGTCACCCTGAAGCAGGGGGAGACGACGCCGCTGGCAGACCCGACAGCCTTCGTGGGCTACACCGGAGAGGCCAGCAAGCCCGAGGCCGTGCTGCTGCGCCACAACGGGCTGCACCTGGAGCTGCAGTTCGACTCCTCCACCGTGGTCGGCGCCGAGGACAGCGCAGGCATGAGCGATGTGGTCTTCGAGTCGGCCCTGACCACGATCGTGGACTTCGAAGACTCGGTGGCCACCGTCGATGCCGCAGACAAGGTGGAGGCCTACCGCAACTGGCTGGGGCTGAATCGCGGCGACCTGGCCGAGACCTTCGAAAAGGGCGGGCGCACCCACACCCGCCGTCTGAACGATGACCGCCGGTACACCACCCCCGACGGCGGCGACCTCACCCTGGAGGGCCGCTCGGTCATGCTGGTGCGCAACGTGGGGCACCTGATGACCACAGACGCCGTGCTGGACCCCGAGGGCCGGGAGATCGGTGAGGGCGTGCTCGATGCGGTGCTGACCACGCTGGGCGCACTGCCCGGCCGCAAGGAGTCCAACACCCACCGCAACAGCCGCACCGGCTCCATCTACATCGTCAAGCCCAAGATGCACGGCCCCGAGGAAGTGGCCCTCACCGTTGAGCTCTTCAGCCGCGTGGAGAAGCTGTTCGGACTTCCGGCCGGCACCCTGAAGATGGGGCTGATGGACGAGGAGCGGCGCACCAGCGCGAACCTGAAGGCCTGCATCGCTGAGGCTCACGACCGGATCGTGTTCATCAACACCGGGTTCCTGGACCGTTCCGGCGATGAGATCCACACCTCCGTGCATGCCGGGCCGATGGTCCGCAAGGCCGCGATGAAGGCTCAGCCCTGGATCGGCGCCTACGAGGATCTGAACGTCGACGTCGGCCTGGAGGTCAACCTGCCCGGCCACGGCCAGATCGGCAAGGGCATGTGGGCGATGACCGACCTGATGGCCGATATGGTCACCCAGAAGAGCGGCCACCCCAACGCCGGCGCATCGGCGGCATGGGTGCCCTCACCCACCGCGGCCACGCTGCACGCGATGCACTACCACCAGGTCGACGTCGCACAGCGCCAGAGTCAGCTGCGCGGCACCCGCCGCGGCACACGCAGTGAGCTGCTGACCATCCCTGTGGAGCCCAACCCCCAGTGGACCGAGCAGGAGCGGGCCGAAGAGGTCGACAACAACGTGCAGTCGCTGCTGGGCTACGTGGTGCGCTGGGTCGACCAAGGCGTGGGCTCATCCAAGGTGCCCGACCTCTACGGGACCGCGCTGATGGAGGACCGCGCCACCCTGCGCATCTCCTCGCAGCTGCTGGCCAACTGGCTGCAGCACGACATCGTCAGCGAGAAGCAGGTCAGCGAGGCCATGGAACGCATCGCCGCGGTCGTCGATGAGCAGAACGCCGATGATGAGCAGTATCAGCCCATGGCTGGCAACTTTGAGTCCAGCATCGCCTTCCAGGCGGCCCGTGACCTGGTCTTCGACGGCCTGGCCCAGCCGAACGGCTACACCGAGCCTATCCTGCACCGGCGTCGTCGTGAGGTCAAAGCAGCCCAGCGCTGACGTGACAGAGCGCTGATACGTCAGCGCCAAGTGCCTCGCACGCCCATCGGCGCACCCAAGTGCACCGGCATTCGGTGCGCCGATGGGCGAGTGGGGCCGGTCCTCACGTAGACTTGTTGTGTTATTTGTCGTCCGTTGAGGGAGAGGCATGCTGAATCTGCCGTTCGCTGCACAGATGTTGACCGCTGAAGGGGCAGAGGAGCCCGCGCTCTTTATGCCCAGCCATTGGTTCGGCATCATTATGTTCGCCTTTCTGCTGTTTGCCCTGCTGATCACGTTCAGCTTCTCCAATAAGGGCAGAGAGCTGCCCGCGGAAGCACACCCGGACCACTGAGACCCGATAGCAGGACAGTTTGACGCCTCCCACCTCTCGCGCCGCGGTCTCAGATTCGCACCGGCGACGCCGCCGCCTGGGGATCATGGGCGGCACCTTTGACCCGATCCACCACGGTCACCTGGTGGCCGCCAGCGAAGTCGCCGCCGAGTTCGACCTCGACGAGGTCGTGTTCGTGCCCACCGGCCAGCCCTGGCAGAAGGACTCCGGAGAGGTCACCCCCGCTGAGCACAGGTATCTGCTCACGGTGATCGCCACCGCCTCCAACCCGCGCTTCACCGTCTCCCGGGTGGATATTGATCGCGGGGGCAAGACCTACACCATCGACACGCTGCGCGACTTCGCATATCTGTATCCGCAGGAGGACCTGTTCTTCATCACCGGCGCTGACGCGATGGCGCAGATCATGTCCTGGAAGAACGTGGAGGAGCTCTGGGGCCTGGCGCACTTCGTCTCGGTGACCCGGCCGGGCTATCCGAGCAAGGACTTCGGTCGGAAGAACCAGATTTCACTGATGGAGATCCCGGCGATGGCGATCAGCTCCACAGACTTACGTGAACGGGCCGCGGTGGACAAGCCGGTCTGGTACTTGGTGCCCGACGGCGTGGTGCAGTACATCACCAAGCACCGGCTCTACCAGCCCGAATCCAGCACACGCCCGCTGGTTGACCATGTCCGGGCCCCTGGCGGGCATACCATGGGCCACACAGACCAGGAGGCTTCGTAGATGAGCGCAGACACCACTGAGCAGGATGGGGCAGGAGGCAACGAGATGCGTGCCCGTTACCTGCCGGTATCCCGCAGGGAGCTGCGCCGTCGTCGTGAGGAGGAGCTCGCCCAGCAGCGGGCCGCGCACGAGGAGGCGGACGCCACCTCAGATGAGCTGGCCCAGTCCCCGGAGACCGAAGCTGCACCCGAGTCTGAGGGTGAACCGGCTGAGGATGAGCTCTCCCGCGCGGTGGAGGACACTGAGGCGGCTGAGGCCATCGAGCTGCCTGCACCCCCGCAGCGCAATGAGTCAGACCCCGAGGACTCCGCCAAGGACGTCCCGGATCCCGAAACCTCCGAGCCCGAAACTGCGGAGGACCAGCTTCCTGCAGAGGTCCCCGAGGACGAGCTGCCGGTACCGGCGGACGAAGAGGGCCCTGCCCGCCCGGAGGAAGAAGTCGCCGACGCCGCTGAGGTGGAAGCCAAGGATCTCCCAGAGCCTGCTGGGCACGGGGAGGCAGCAGAGACCACCGAGCCCGCAGATGACACTGAACCCGACGTCGCGCTCTCGCCGGAGGAGGTCGCTGCCCTGACGGCTGAGCAGGACGCCGACGCCTCCCAGGACGAGCCCGCTGATGGTGACGAACCCGAGGCTGAACCGGATGAGTCGGTCGCCGAGGGTGACGCCGACGAGGATGCGGACCTTGAGGCTGAGGTTGAGCCGGAGGTGCCGGAGTTCCTCGATGAGCAGGACGCGCCCATCCCAGCCTCGCGGCGGGCCAAGCGGCTGCTGCGTGACACCGAGTCGCTGCCCAGACTGGCTCCGGAGCTGATGGATGAGCTTAACGAGACCACCGGGCAGATTGCCAAGCACGATGATCCTGACCGGGTGGATCCTGAGCTGCTGAAGAAGCAGCAGGCCTTGGCGGCCAAGGCCATGCAGGCCAACCAGGCGCGCATGCGTCAGCAGCAGGAAGACTCCGACCGTGAAGCCCAGCGCCGCGGCCAGCAGCGGCCCGACTCTGAGGTCATCACCGGCAAAACGGTGCGCGACTCCCGGGACGGTGACCACCAGGAGGAAGTGTTCCTGACCGGCCACATCGAACCGGTCGATGCCCAGGGCGCCCACGGGCTGGAGCTCAACGAGATGATCGATGAGAGCTCCAAGCAGGCCGGCAGGCAGAACATGATGATGTGGCTGCTGATCGTGCTGGCTGTGCTTCTGGTGGTGGCGATCGGCGTCGTGATCTTCACCGTCTTCCTCTAGACTGGGGGCCTCATGACTGTTCCTGACACTGTGCTTTCTGAACTGCGAACCGCGGCTGCGGCAGCCGCTGACAAACTCGCCACCAACATCACCGGCTTCGACGTGGGGGAGCGGCTGGGCATCACCGATGCGTTCCTGGTCTGCTCTGCGCCCTCGGAACGGCAGTTGGGCGCGATCACCGATGAGATCGAACTCAAGCTCAAGGAGCTGCACAAGTCCTCACCGGTGCGCCGTGAGGGCCGTGATACGGACACCTGGGTGCTGCTGGACTACGGGCACATGGTCATCCACGTCCAGCACCAGGAGGATCGTGCGCTCTACGGTCTAGACCGGCTCTACGCTGACGTGCCGAAGGTCGATCTGGGGCTCGCTGCGCAGTCCGACGACGCCGTCGCCTGAGCACGCGGGGGAGTGGCACTGCGATTTGCTTAGCGCCCTTCACCCGCAGTAAAGTGTAAGGGTTGCCGACGCAGAGATGCGATGGCACGAACTAAACGAATACGGGGCATTGGCGCAGCTGGTAGCGCGTCTGTATGGCATACAGAAGGTCATCGGTTCGAGTCCGATATGCTCCACCACCACTCATCACGAATCGAGCTCCACCACC
>JBQCZP010000013.1:0-49908 GCA_052089225.1 Nesterenkonia sp. | reverse complement strand
CATGCGCCTACAAAATGTTCCAATGGACCAACCAGAAACACCGCGAGCACGTCGAAGGCTCCGCCTCGACCCCGTTGAAGCTGCTCGCCGCAGCCGGGATCCTAGTAGCCATCGCCTTCACCATCCTGTTGCTCGCACCCGGTTCCCCGGCACAACTGACCATGCCCTCATTCATCGCCATGGGCGCCTGGCTGGCCATCGGCGCCATCTTCTACACCACCCAATACCGCCACAACCAAACCATCCCCAACACCGACGTCGACACCGCAGTCCTCGGCAAACCACGCCCCCACTGGGCACAAACACACTGACTTAGCAGGGCGGAGGAAAGTAACATGAGTGCACATGCAGAGCCAAACGTCTACGACGATGCGAAATCTGCAGAAGTCACCAAGCAACATCGGGACGATCGCCGCAATTTTGGTGCCATTACGGTCGCTCTAGCTGCCGAGGAGAGCGGCGCAACTATTCGGTGGCTCACGCCTCGCTCTTTCTGGGCGATACTCGACGATCGTCGTATCCCGATTTCGAGCTATTACGGGGCAGAATCGGCGTTAGCGTGGAGCATTGAACGGGATAAAATCCTAGCCAAGGAATTTTGGGCGTCCCAGGGGGTCTCCGTACCCCCGGGGCGCCAAGCAGACTCGCCGAGGGACGCAGTCCAAGCCCAAGCCGAGATCGGGGCACCTGTTGTCTTGAAACCCATCACGGCATTGGGCGGGACTGGTGTTACTGTCAATGTAAGCGAACCGACTGACATACGCGATGGTTTCACACGGGCACAGAAAGCCGGCACAGGCGTCCTCGTGGAGAAGTACGTTGAAGGCACGGAGTATCGCGCCCACGCAACACCCGATGAATGCGTCGGAGTGTTTCGCCGAGTCTTGCCTAATGTAACCGGTGACGGTCGGACAACTATCAAAGAGTTGATTCAACAGAAGAATCGAATGCGACAGTTGAGCCCCGCAACAAAAGGTAGACCAATTCCAATTGACGGCGTCACTGTGGGCTTCTTGAGACGACGAGGACTGACTCTGGACTCGGTGGTGGCCCAGGAGCACACAATAACCGTTCGAGACGTCAACAGCCTGACCAGCGGGGGCGACACACAAGAGTGCCTCGCCACGGTGAGCGACACATTGAAAGAGACTGCGATCGCAGCGACCGCTTCGATACCCGGCATGAACTGGGGAGGCGTTGACATCATCATTGAAGAGGGCACCGGCACTCCTTATGTCATGGAAATTAACACCAACGCCATGACCATCGGCTCAATTTTCCCCGTTTTCGGAACTCCCCGTGACTTAGCACAGATTGTTTTTCAGAGAGTTTGGGAGCAGTCAGTACCGGAACCGGTAGGGGAACCACTCCTCGCTGCATCACTCACGCACCCCCTTCCCATGGGGCGAGACCGATCCTGGCCGAAGGAGAGGCGGCTCTCGCTCCAGAACTTGTTAATGAGGAGAATGGAGCAACACGGCTACCAGGTTGTCGCCCATAATAGGAAGGTCTGGTCCGCCGCAACTGAGGAGAGGTCTTCCGTGTGGTTCGGGGGCACGCATAGTGCATCCGACCTTCGTGTAGCAACAATTCCATTGAATAACTTGGGCCTGCTCCGAGAGTCCCTAAAGGCACAAGGAGTTCCTACTAATGAGTCTCGTCGCATTGGTGATGTGACTGAACTTGAAAATTTCAGGCAAGACAGAACCAACCCAGTAGCGATCATACGGTCGACCACTCCCCGACCCGCCACACGCCCAGTAGTCATTGAGAACGAGGATTCCATCGATGACAGCGTATTGAGGGGGAGCCGCGCCTGGACAGTCCAGGAGTGGATCCACGGCCATCGATTCAGCGTCATTGCTTCTCCAGACCGAGCCTTCGCGGTTGTGGGCTCAAGTGCACTAGAAGTGCCGAGCGAATACGTCGTGGATGAAGCCTGCCGGCTTGCTGTCTCCGCTGTCCGAGCCATGCCCCAGCTCAATTGGGCCGTCGTTGACGTCGTCTGCGTCTCACCTGACACTGGTCCAGTAGCTAGGCCCCGCGCGCTCGTGGAACGGTTATCGGCGAACCCCACATTCGACACTGAAAGCCTACTCCTCGCAGGGTCGATAGACGATGCCCTTGATTTTATTCTAGATCGAACGCGTACATCTGAATTGGGACGCTAGCCATGTTGGCCGGACCAGTCGAATCCGCCCACAGAAATGAGCCAACTCGGAAGCTACCCAAATTCGGGACCTAAATAGACAACCAAATCATGCACAACCTCGGGGCCTCTTTGACACTTCCGGTCCTACTTGATTTCTACGCGTGGATCCCCCGCATTGAGGCTCATCAAATACTTTTCATAGATATTCTTAAGGTTAATTACCGTTCCAGACGGCCCTTTTACATCAGGCGTTTCACGAACAACATCGGACATTCTACGAACCTCGTATGCTTTATTATGATCGACGTACGTTAAATTCATTACCGGCCTGACTATTCCAAAGCTTCTCTTTCCTGGATAGTTCTTAGGCTCTATACCGAAGGTAAGCACGCCACCAATCTGTCGATGAACACCGGCCTGCCCAGAAAAGTAGTTTCCCAGGGAGTACGCAACCAGTATATCCTTGCCACGAGAGTTCTCTATCCACTCGATGGGTTGGAGTACGTGCGGGTGATGACCGACAATAGCATCTATCTCCAATTCGGCCAGGCTAGCTATAAATTCCTTCTGAAATGATGAGGGTTGGCGATGATACTCTTCCCCGAAATGGAGCTGGAGGACAATAACATCCGCGTAGCGCCGTAGCGCATTTACCTTCTTCTTGATCGGAGAGACGCGATGAAACATTTTTGTTCCAGAATCTTCTCCGGCGAAGTAGTTGATATGCGTCTGTCCCGCCCTTTCTACCCTCAGTTTCGCACCATCAGTGAAGGAAACGAAGCCTACTCGAGTTCCTGCGATATCTATAACAGCCTCACTTGCGCGCTTATCGGCACGTTCTCCCGCTCCAGCCACATGTAGCCCGCGGCTCCTAATGTGGTTCAGTGAATCAGACAGGCCCTCTTCACCTTTGTCGAGCATATGATTGTTCGCGACGCTCATCACCTGAAACCCATTCTCCTTGAGCCCATCAAGGAGTTCTTCCGGGGCGTTGAATTTAGGGAAACCTGAGAGGCCGTATTTTTCTCCGGCGGTGATACTCTCAAGATTTACTGATGCGCAATCCGATCCTTGAATCAGATCCGCTGCCCCTCCCAATTGCTTTGAGTACGCATAGTCGCCAGATTTCTTCCCGAGTTCAAGCAGATTCCCATGTAAGAGAACGTCACCCACCATGGAAACGCGTATTTCGCCGTTCCTCTGTTCAGGCTGTGTACTTCTTCCGTTATCGTCATCTTGGCTCGCATGGTTTCGTACATCGAACGACGTACGCATTCGTCCGTTCCATCGTGAAACCCTTGTGGTTTCGGACCGCGTGATCGCCGAAACAGTCTTTATTGCTTCCCCGACGTTCGCTTCAACTCCGCCGACGATCATTTTGTGACTTGAATTACCTAATGCAATATAGCCGCTCACATCGAGGTGACGACACGCGTCTTCGACCTGGGCCGCATCCTGGGACGAAACTCCACCCGGTGAGGCAGCGAATATTACCTGGCGTCTAAAGGCACAACGATGATTTGGTGCTGGGGGGAGCGTCTGTGTCTCAGTATTCGCGAACCCCTTTCTGACCTTGCTCCAGTTGAAAGTCAGAGTTTCCTCACCGTGACCTGGATGGCGAGAAGACTCTGGAAAGAAATGGTCGATAATCTTCCCCGGCACATCTTGACCCTGCCCGTGAGTGGGATACATGTTGACGCCGATGTGAGGACGATAGTTCATTTCGATCACGGCATAGTTCGGAGTTTCGTTCTTTGAGTCAGGGTCGTAGAGAAAATCAACCCCGGCGATCGAAATTCCTGGAACGGCCGCTACAGCCGACACTGCTGCGCGTTTGATCTCGTCCGGAATGGTGTCCGACACATCTACGACGTCGCCGCCAGCACTGGCGTTGGCGATGCGTCGCAGGCGGACGTAGTGACCGTGGTCCGGGACGGAGTCAAGTCGATGCTGCTGCTCCCGAAGGAGTTCCTGGACTTCGTAATCAGGCCTGATCAAGCCGCGGGAGAGGAAGGGATTTCGCTTTCGTAGAGCATTCTTGTTCGTTATGAGGGTTTCTATGGAGCTCTCCCCGTCACCAACAACGTTCGCTGGTATTCGCTTGCAGGCAGCCAGAACCTGATCCCCTAGGACAAGCAACCGGTAGTCGTCCCCCGGAATATTCTCCTCAATAAGCGCTTCCGGGACTTCCTGAGATTCAACGAGGTGTGTGTAAGTGCGCTCCAGCTCAGCCCACGAACCAATTCCCGAGAAGACTCCCACTCCTTTACTCCCGGAGAGGGGTTTGATCGTTACTGGGAATCCAATGTCACTTGCAACCGCCCGGAGATCCTCCATCGTGGTGTCACGCGTTAACAACACCTGGCCTTTTGGAACGGGAACGCCGGCACGACCCAGCATTTCCTTCGTAGTCCACTTATCTCGGAGACTGTTTCTCGCCTCTTCCGTAGTAACCGAAACCGGGCACGCGTAGTTAAATGTTAGGTCGGTAAACCCATCATCAATACGAAAGCGGCTCATGTTGGGGTTCAGGAAGGTTACACGTAGGTCCCGGCGCCACGCTTCCAGCGCAATGGCATATGACGATAGGCGACTGGATCCGAAGCCTTCTCGGACCACATTCGCTTTGAAATAAGTGGGCCACTGCACATTCATGGGATAAACCTTCCTCGTACCCGAGCCAAATCGTGCTATGCCACTGTGGCACAGTTACGTCCATTGGGAATCCTACTTAAGCGTAGGACCCCACTACGACATCATGTCCTCTGCGCATCTGCTGCTGAGACCAGCAGAAGGATTTCACCTACGGTTCCCCGGCTCGCAGCACGATGGGAGATCGCTGGTGTCATGACGAGTGCCCCCGTCGCGGGCCGCTTCTCTAATCTTGACGCATCCCCGTCTCGAATCCGGACAGGGGCCTGTAGGGGGTCGGCGTAGCTTCCATCGACATTACCGCGTCTGAGTCCAACTGACCTGCTACGGCCAGTTCACCCAGCAGAGCAATAGCCCCCGGACTCCCCTGCAGGTGTCCACTGGCCACCCCTCCGATTCGGTCCTCCATCTCCGCCCACCCCACGAGGTGGTTATCAGCCGCGTACGTTTTGAGCGTCTCGAAGAAGCTGCGCTCGTCAGGGACGCCTTCCCAGCGGACGTAGCATGAAACAGTCCCGTTGTGAACTGTGGGGAGCCCGACCCCGTTATGCTTCGCCGAGCCTTGAACTATCGCATCTGCCAGGTCGATGACGTTGTCCGGCGCATAAGTCTGTTGAAGGTAGAGCCATGGGCGTTCCGATACCTCGACTACCGTCACATTCTGCTCGCTCAGCGGGACCGAGGCGGCCTCGGACACCACCAGGTCTACGGCCAATACCGACAGCCCAGAGAACGCCGCGACTACACGTCCGACAAACTCCTTCACACTGTTGTGCAGATCCGGCAGCACGTCTCGTCCTCCCGGATCGTAGCCCCAGGCCCCGGTGGGGGCATAGACAGCCGAGACAAGAGCCCCATTGACAGAGAGCGTGCGGAGATAGTCGCCCGGCAGCTCCTGCTCTATGAGCACCCGGTAGTTGTCTCGGGTCTGCCTGCTGCCTTCCTCTCGTGGCGTCTGGATCGCCGTGAAGGCATACGAGGATGAGATGTGGTTGGGGCGGTATGGGGGTGCAGTCTTGAAATACCGGATAGCGTTCAGCAGATCGCGGTTAGAAGAGATGCTTCGTCGGGTTTCAATGGTGTTGTCGCCCACCATGGGTTTCATGACAAGGGGATACCCGATCCGGGAGGCAAACCTTCGTGCGTCCCCAGTTCCGCGTCCCACGGTGAACGTGGCGCCCTTCGGTACAGGAATGTTGTGATCTTCAAGGATGGAACGTCGGATTCTTTTATCCTGCACCAAAGTGGCCATGGAGAGCTGTGATTCACGTGGGACGCCATGGGCAAATGCGAGCTCACCAAGTCGCCCAGCGTCGCTACCGGTCATCAGGGCCTGGCCTGACAGCAGCCACGTAGTCTGACCACGACGCATTGCAGCCGCGTGGACGGCCCAGCCATCGAAGAGCTCAGGCGGGCACTGCCTCATAACTTCGCGATCTGAAGCAACATCGGTCGTTGTTGATGCATCCGTCACAAGTCCGAACCTCCCGAAGCCGTCTGTGATGTTGAGACCACCCTGAACGCTCCGGTGAGCGGCTCACGGCGGTGAGTGGTGTGGACTGATGTGGGATTCGAACGAGCAGGACCAAGCACGGCTGCAGCAGCAAGGGCGGTGACTGCGGCCGTTGGGCCACTGACGCGAATTTCCAGCTCACGCGTCTTTGCCTTCCGGATCCAGCCTGAACACTCAAACCGATTCGCCCGCTGGGCGAACCACTTGCCATAGCCAACACCTGTGACCTTGCCACGAACCTTCATGTGAATGTTGAGCGTCTCAGCCCTCGTCGCAGACGTGTCGAGGTCGAACTCTTTGATCGCCTGGGTCATGAACTCTCGAGACAGCGGGCGCGGCTCCCCGAACATGGGGTACTCCGCAACCGGAATAGCAGCTACTGCGTTCAGTTCACAGACTGCACCAATCTGATCCGTCAACGATTTCCGATGATCCTCCAAGAGAAAGTCAACCCCACAGTACATAAGACCCGGAACAGCCTTCACAGCTTCAACTGATGCCTCGATGATGCTCGGATGAAGCTCATCCAGCACTTCCACGGAATCGCCGCCCTGAGTGAGATTATTGACACTGTTGAGATACAGACGACGGTCCTCCGGCAAAACCGTATCCGCCTCAATCCCCTGCTTGCCCAATTCATACTCCGTTGCCGAGTTCCACTTCAACGCCAAGGGACCCAAATGTGAGTTCTGTTTTCTCGCTGCGTTCTTCGCGAGGATCAGCTCTGCAACAGTTGATCTGCCGTCGCCCAGGACTGATGCGGGCATCCGCTCCACTGCCGCGACTACTTTCTCCCCAAGAACCATGATTCGGTAATCATTTCCAGGGATATGCTTCTCAACAATGAACTCGCCGGTTCCCATAACACTTTCCTGCAGGCGTCCGAGGGCGGAGCGCAGTTCGGAGGCGTCGGCAATATTCGCCGTGACTCCCACCCCCATAGACCCTTCTGCGGGTTTGAGCACGACGGGATACTCAATGCGCTCTGCGTATTTGAGCGCGCCGTCGTTGTCCCCCTCAGCGAAAGTCCGTCCCATCGGAACCGGAACACCATGGCGCCCTAAGAGCAGGCGGGTAGATTCCTTGTGCCGGACGATGGAGGAAGCCACCACACTCGACAGCGGCCACCTCGCGGTTCGAAACGCCAGGGGCTCCTTCTTCCCATCGCCGACAAGGAAGGTGGATTTGTTGTAACGCTTAGTATTGAGGCCATACGCCAATGCTTCGCGCTCCACGACATGTCCGTGCACTCCGTACGGGCCCAATGGCCGAATATAGTCGACGTCGTCGTAGGTGCGAGCTGTCTTACCCTCGAAACTGGGCGCAGGCGGAGCTGGGAACGTCACGTAATTGATGGTGGGCTTGATGAGCTGGTGATAGCGGAGGCTCACCCCGAGCCCGGGTACATTCCGCCCTGCTACAGCGCGCAATCTCCCCAGCTGCGAGTACCCGTTCTTTGGGCTCTCTACCTCGACCTCCTCATGATCAACTGCCTCGACCGTGCCCTCCGGCGCCGGATTGAGCTCATCGACCCCCTCCGACTGTGAGACCTCATCATCGTCGTCGACATCGGTTGCTCCGGTGTCGTACTCGTCACCATCCGCGTCACCCACATCATCAGTCGACTCGGATGGTTCGAGCGCTTCGCCACCATCAGATTGATGCTCGGCGCCGCTTAAACTGCTCTCCACCTCATAGGTGCCGTTATACAGGTCGCCCGGTTCTCTGATTGTTGCCGTAATATCGACATGCCGCTCAACAGACGAGACGACCATGACCCCGTCGACCTTTGGAAGCGCGAGCGCCAAATTGGTCAGTCCAGCCCGCGTGATCCTGCTGGCGCCTCGCATGCGAGTCAGAGCCACAAATGCGTTCGGGCGCTTGTCCAGGACCGTGGACACCAGTTCTATACTCGGAATGAGTCCCCCGATCTGCGCCGGTCGGACGTTGAGTGCCGCCACCTCTCCCGAAGCCTGCATGCGTTCCACATCGGAGACGTCTCGTAACGATTGATCGGCCATGATGGAGATCGTCAACCCGTGGGTCTCAGCGGTTTTGATCCGGCTGTCTATTTGCTGCTGAAGCACCGGCAGCTGGTCGCCCTCAGCAGCGGGGACTGGCTGTTCAATGATGATGCTGTTGAGCAGATCCCCGTTGATGGCTTCATCAAGCAGCTCGTCAATAAATCTATGTGCGCCATCAATGTCGAGAGCACCGTTAAAATCGATCCAGATGGTCTTGTGCCCTTGGGCCACGTCATCTCTTCGAGCGGCCTTTGCCACAGTTCTGACGAATTTCAAACCCTTGTCAATGTTGTGTCCCGCACGGATCCGTATGACGTTGTGGCGGTCACCCTGTGCTTTCAGGGACGCACGCACTTGGGATGGCTTCTTGCCCACAGGCAGCTGGGGCGGAGAAATCGGCGCACGTGCACGCACCTGACCCAGCAGTCGTGCCACGGTGATATTCTGCGCGCTGGCTGAGACATCTAGCAGCGCCATCTCTAGGCCCATGAGCATACCTCTGAACGGCTTATCCTGAGTCGAATCCGTCCGATGGATACCTGCCAATACGGCGAAACGATTCATGGCGCGCTTGATGCTGTCCACTGCCTCAGCGCGTGTCGCTATGGAGAGTTCGTAACCTTCAAGTTCGGCTGCGGCTGCTTCTAAGAACGCCCAGGGGCTGCCGGCGTTATCACCGGTGAGGGAACCGCGAGCCTGCCCCTCACCCAATCCGTTAAACATGGCCCCATCAGAAACCTGCCCTCTGAGGTCCACGATGTAGTTCAACGGCCGTACCCGAGAACTTCCTGGGACCCGGTATGACAGCGCTCTGGCTTGAACGATCCGAAGTGTACGGCTCGAAATCGGTGTGCCCCTGCCAGCTGCATCAGCGTGGTCGTTCGCGTGGGATGCGCTCATACTCATTAACTCGCTATGTTCTCGGCTGCACTTGGACTCATCATTCAATCACGTTCCTCAGTCCGGCCAACTCACGGTCCACCACTGATTGGCATTGCGAGGCGACAGCACCACGTCAGCAGGAGTTTATCACTGGAGTGCTTTCAGGATTGCGCCTGTCGGTGTTTTTGATTGTTGGACTACGAATACGTGATCCCGAGACTTCCAGCGGCCCATCAGATGCTCTGGTTCGTGGTCCACGCCGTGTCACGGTTCATAGGACCATCGGCGAGATCCTCCACAGTCTGGCCGCGACTCAGAAGCACAGTGTCGAACGAGTGCGAGACGTACACGCGCCCGCCACCGGTTCGGATTCGGTCTGCGAATACTTCGTTCACCCGCGGGGCCCTTCTGGTGAAACCCAGGACTCGGCCGGTTTCGCGGTGAAAGACCATGGTCCCCAAGGCTGGCACCTGGTCGAACCGCCGTTGTTTCGCCGCCGCCGTCACCACAGTTCTCTGCTTCTTCGGGTCCCAGACGAACCAGCTTGCTTTGCCCACCAGGTGGGCTCCGGATGCCTGCAGCGCCTGCAGCTGGTCGGTGAGATAGTCGGCGCCGTAGAGCCCAGTCTCCTCGATGACGGCGACTACCTCCCCGTGGGCGTGCTGTGCACCGATGTTCAGTTTGTCCGCCGGCAGGCTCCGGGGGTTCGCGGCAGCGATGCGCACCGGGATATCCCAGTCGGCGGTGATCTCGCGAGCCTGCTGCTCGTAGATCGGATCGATCACCAGCAGCGGATCGATGCGCGGGTAGTTCTGCCGCTTCAGGTTCTCCAGGCTGTAGTGCAGGTTCTTCGCGTGCCGGGAAATGATCAGCGCGGTGACCAACGGTTCCGGCTCGACCGGCAGACCGATGAAACGCATAAACCTGTCAGCCTGAGCCCGAGGGGACTTCTCAGCAAGTGCCTCTCGGCGCTCGGCGATCGCCTCTGGGCTGAGCTGGTGGGGGTCCTCCGTTCCCTGCGTCAGCACCTGACACGGGTCAACAGGCTGCTGGATGGCAAACGCACGCTCCGGGCCAACCATGCGCAGCGCCTGGCCGTAGAGTTCCTCGGTCTCCAGTGCGAGGTGACTGACCACTGCCGCCACCGGCGAGCGCAGGTCCTCCTGCAGACCCGTGCGCAGCACTGTGGGCACACCGGCTGCTTCGCAGGCGGTCAGCAGCTGCAGCATCTGCGGGGCGAAGCGCTCGGTGGAGCCTGCCGCGGAGACCACCACGCAGTCCAGGCCGTCGGCGAGCGCCTGGTCGACGTCCACGCGGGTGAGATCTATGTGAGTGCCGATGCCTTCCGGCAAAGCAGCAGCACCGTAGTGACCGACTCGCAGGTAGGGGTAGGGCTGCGGCAGCGGGGGCAGCTCAGGCATGGCGGGGCCTCCCGAAGGGCAGCTCGCTGCCGACCAGCTGATCCTGGTGCTGCTGGAGCCACAGGGCGAGCATCGCCAGTCCCCGGATCAGGTGCTGCGGCTTAGTCCTGGCCAGCTGGTGGGACCACACCTGGTCCTCCGCGCTGCGCATCTGCTCCGAGAGCAGCTCTGCCACCGGACTGTTCAGCAGCAGGCTGCGGTACCACTGGGCGGCGGCCCGGCTTGCCCCGCGGCGGGTGTGCTGCCGTCTGCGACTCAGATCAGCGGCAGTGGGCACCCCGGCCAGGCGCTGATCAGCAGTCCGCAGCAAGTGCGGGTACCAGACGCCGTCGTACTTCTTGTGGTGAGGAATGCGCAGCGTCCGGGTGATGACGCTGTCATCGACGAGGGGGGTGATGGTCGGCTGCGCGCCGCCCAGCACCCGGGAGGGGGCCATGCTGATGCCCGGCAGTGTGCGGGTCAGGTAGGCGGTGAGTGTGGCCCCGTTGGGGTGTGCGGCGTAGTGACGCGCGATCGGCTCAAAGTCTGCCCGGGCACGTTCGGACAGATCCTCCCCCACCCCGGGGGCGAGGATCTCGTCAGCGGCGTCGAGATAACGGGCCATGCGGGAGAAGCGGGAATCGACCACCTGCTGTGGGCTGGGTGTGGTCTCGGCCAGCTCCGGGTCGTCGGGGAAGCCTCCGCCGAGGAAGACTCCCCCACCCAGGCCGTCCACAATGGTGCCCTGCTGGTTGGGCTGGTTGGGCTGGCTGTGGTTCTGCTGCCAGCGGCCCAGCCCCCGGGCCACCGGCATCAGCCAGATGTGGAAGGAGGCCATGTAGTCCACCGTGCGGGCATAGTCGGTGAAGTCGCGGCTGAACTCCTCGTGGCGTGCCGGTACGATCCGGTGCGCCACACCCAGGGTGTCGGCCACTCGTGCGGCCACCAGTTCCTCCAAGGAGGTGCCGATGTCCGAGGAGGTGCTCCAAGCGGTCACCTGCTGATGCTGCTGTGCGGCCAGTGCGGTCAGCAGCCGGGAGTCCCTTCCGCCGGAGAGCATCGGGTTCAGCGGGCCCTCAAGGAAGCCGATGCGTTCGCGCAGCGTGTCCACCACCTCGGCTGAGAGGTCCTCAGGCTCCACGTCCGGCTGCGGTTCGACCTGCTCCCACAGCCACTGCGGCTGCGACAGCTGCCACTGGTTCCCGCTATGCTCGGCCGTCTCCCCCGGCTGCAGCCGGTGGACGCCGCTGAACGGGGTGCGCCCGGCCAGCGGGGAACCCAGCGCAAGGATCTGCGCCCAGGCGTTCCAGTCCGGGGCCATCGGCTGCTGTGGCGACTCCACCAGGGCGTGCAGGCTCCCGGAATGCTGCTGCTGGTCGCCGGTGGTGTTGACGAACACCGGTTCGACCCCGGAGGTGCTTGCAGCAAGGCGCGTGCTGGAGGGCTGATGGTGTGGCACTGGTACGATCATAGCGCTCCGCAGTGCTGAATCGGCACCGCAGAAACGCCCCGCACAGACCGCGAAAGCAGCAGATTGCATGGTTGACTCCCGTTCCGACTCCCCCACGGCACGTACCCGGCGAGCCGGAGCCTCGGCCGCACGGAAGGTCAGACGGCGCGTGAAGCGGGCTCTCTCGGATGCCGGTGAGACGAGGCAGCGGGTGAATGCGCAGCTGCGCAAGCGTCAGCGCACCTGGGAGGACTACCGGAAATTTTTGCGCAAGGAGTTCCGGTGGCAGACCTCGCTGAGCCAGCGCAGGCCGATGTGGTGGCGCAAAGGATTCCTCTCCCGCTCGGTGACCCTCTACGACCTGGATAACAACGACCCCTCCCTCTACATCAACGATGTGCAGCGTTACACGCGCACCAAGCGGATGGTCCACGAGACCCTGCAGGAGATCCTGGACAATAAGTTCGCCTTCTTCCTGCTGATGAACCAGCTGGGGCTCAACGCCGATGTGGTGCCGCTGCTGGGTCTGTACGTGCGCGGATCAGTCCAGGTCTTCCCCGACGACGACGCCCTGCCGCTGCAGCACTTCCTTGAGAGCCGACTGCAGGTGGACCAGAAAGTGTTCGTCAAACCGCTGCGCGGCGCCGAGGGCCGGCGGGTGCGTGCGATCACCCGGACCTCCACCGGCTTCCGCATGGACGGTCATGACGTGACCGTTGCTCAGATCCGCAGCTGGATCGAGGAGCAGAAGCGTCCCATGCTCTTTGAGCGCGGGGTGGTCCAGCACGCCGATCAGGCTGCGCTGAACCCGCAGGCGACCAACACCATCCGGGTGCTGACCATGCCCGATGTCACCAAGAGCAAGCAGCCGTTCATCGCGATCGCGGTCCAGCGGATCGGCACTGAACTCTCCGCCCACGTGGACAACTGGACCCAGGGTGGCTTAAGCGCGAAGATCGATGTGCAGACCGGCCGGCTGAGCCGAGCCGGGCAGCTGCCGGATGACCGGGCGCCGAAGTGGTTCACCCACCACCCGGACAACGGTGTGCCGATCGAAGGCGCTCAGGTGCCGTTCTGGGAGGAGACCAAGCAGCTGGTGATGGACGCCTCCAGCCGGCTGCGGTTCATGGAGTACGTGGGCTGGGACATTATTATCAGCCCCACCGGCCCGGTGATCCTGGAGGCCAACATCAACTCCGGAATGAACGTGCTGCAGGTCCACGGGCCCCTGCTGGCCGACCCCCGGGTCAAGGCCTACTACGCCAAACGCGGCGTGGTCTGAGGTCCTGCACCGCTTAGGTGACTGTTGCCAACAATTATATGCGCTTGACGCTATTAGCGCTGCGCGCTATTATTGGCCCTGTGATCCACTCTTTCAGAGACCCTGTCACCCAACAGGTCTGGAAAACCGGAAAGCACAAAAAACTCGACCCACACATCCTCAAGGTCGCTATTCGCAAGCTCGACATGATCGAGTACGCGGAGAACCTCAATGATCTTCGTATCCCACCGTCGAATCACCTCGAGGCTCTCACTGGTGACCGACAAGGGCAACACAGCATTCGAATCAACCGTCAGTGGAGAATCTGCTTCACCTGGACCCCTTCAGGGGCGTCCGAGGTTGAGATTACCGATTATCACTGAGAAAGGAGCCAGCTGTGAGCCACACCCACCACGCCCATCCCGGCGAGATCCTGCTAGAAGAGTTCCTCAAGCCCATGGGCATCTCCCAGTACCGGCTAGCCAAAGACATTGGTGTCGACCCTGCCCGCATCAACGCCATAGTTCACGGTAAGCGCGGCATCACCCCAGCCACTGCCGTTCGGTTGTCCCGATACTTCAGCATGAGCGAGCGCTTCTGGATCCACGCGCAGGCCCACTACGACCTGAAAGAGGAAAAGGCTCTCCATGGGGAAGAGATCGAAGCAATCCGTCCGCTGCAGTCGGCTTAAATCAGAAGTCAGCGGAGCAGCAAAGTCGAGGAAACGCTCTGCAGGCGGCTGAGCACCTCAGGTGCCTGGTCCGGGGCGAAGCGCACGACGGCGACCGAGTCCAGCTCGATGCTCCACTGACCATCCGGGCCTGCGGGAACAATGCGACCCTCGGCGGAAGTCTCTACCGGCTCCCCGGCTGGCGAGCAGACCAGCACCGGCCCACCAGCATGCAGTGCGTCAGCACAGGCACGCTGGACATTGGCCGCGAACCTGCCCGGCGTGTTGCTGCCCTGTGGTGCCGCGGGGAAGACCGCAGTGCTCCAACCCGCATCCTGTGCTGCCCGAAGGAACTCGTCCGGCATCTGGCCCTCTGGGTCGAGCACGAGACCGCGGCCAGTCCCCCGGTGCAGGTGCGCCTCCACCTGCTCGGCCTCGGCGGAGACGAAGCGTCGACGCTGTGCGTTCCCAGCAGCTATGGTTTCCCAGCCGTGCCGGAAGCCCAGCGGCGCTGCGGCGTCGTCATCTGCTGCGACACTTTCACCCGCAGCGGCACTGTCGCCTGCTGCCGCTGTGAAGATCTCCAGCGCCTGGGCCAGCACTGCGGTGGGGGCGTTGTACACATACCCCAGGTGGCGCAGCGCTGCGGCGGCTGACCCAGCTCCGGTGGGGGCGATGATGTAGGAGGCGCCGTAGGTCTGTTGGGCCGCTCTGAGGTGCTCAGCCGCCTGAGTCAGCCAGTTGCCCGACCGGTGGGCCGACCAGGTCTCTTCGGCCAGCAGCTGCTCCACCGGCCAGTCGCAGACCTCAAGAGCCGGGGGCCGGTACAGGTCGGTGACCAGCACGGCGCGGAACCCGGAGGTGGAGGCGCGGATGAGTTCGGCCGCCTCGGCGAAGCCGCGGTGCACGTGGCGGGTCGCCGAGGTGAGCACGACCAGCACCACCGCCACCTGGTGGAACTTCTCCGGCTTATGCGCTTCGAACGGTGCGAACTGCGCCTGCGTCGGCACGGCCTGGCGGCTGTGGCCGATGTGTTCGGCGCACCACTGCTCCAGGCTCTGGTGCCAGGGCAGCGTCGGGCTTATCAGGTCTGTCATGCGGCACCTCGCTGCGTGGCGGCCAGCAGGGTGGCGACTGCCGTCTCCTCGGCCTGGGTGATGGTGTGAAAGTGCGGCTCAGCCTGGACCTGGTGCAGCCCCGCAGCGCTGGCACCCTCACCCTGTGCGGCATGCTGCGGGTAGCGGCGCAGCCAGATCTTTTCTGCGGCCAGACCCTGCAGAACCCGGGTCAGCGCGGCGGGCGGCAGGGCGCCGTCGTAGCAGATCCGTTCGGGCCCGATGCCCTCCACCAGCCGCTGGACCCGGTGGGCAAAGATCTGCTGCCAGGCGGTGAGCTCCATGTTCAGCCGCGCCGCCGAGGGAACGAACACCGCTTGGTCCGGCGGCAGCCCCTCCCAGGGCTGGTCATCGGCGGTGACCAGAATCAGCTGCGGATTCTGCGCTGCCGCAGCCCGGTACTCTTCGACCCTCGCGGGGTCCGGGGCTGAGTCGATGATCACCACCGTCGGCGCCGGGTGCGCGCCCGCGGGTCTGGTCAGCGGGAACCGGTCGGACGCCTGGGGGGCGGTGGTGCCGTCGTCGCCGTCGTCGTCAGGGGTCTGCACGCCCAGCTCGCGCAGCCGATCGATGTGCATCTGCGGGGAGAAGCCCCGGGCGAACTCCTGGGCCCTGGCCGACTGCTGAAGGAACTTCTGCCGATCGGCGAAGTACTCATCGACCAGCTCGGGGACCTGGTGCGGGTTGGCGTAGAGCGCGGCATCGCCGAAGAGCTCCTGCATGTAGGGCGGCAGGATGGCCACGCAGCCGGCGGCCAGGGCCTCCATCGCGGCGCGGCCGAAGGCTTCCTTCAGGTCCGGGTGGTGCATGTAGACCCAGAAGTCGATGCGGCGCAGGAACTGGTGCGGATCCTCCCCGCCGAAGGGGGTCACCTCCCAGTTGTCCGGCACGTAGCCCAGCAGGTGTTCGGCCACCTCCGCGCCGCCCAGCACCCGCACCGTGTACTCGGGCGAGTCGGGGTAGGCGGCCAAAATGTTGCGGCCGGTGTTGGGCCATTTGCCCGGCTGCGGCCGGGAGTGGCGGCCGATCACCGGAGTGGACTGCAGGAAGCCGGTGCGCGGCTGCACCTCAGCGTCCAGAGCGAAGATGTTGACCCAGTCCTGCTCGCGGAACGGGACGTCTGTGGTCTGCTGCCGCATGGTGCCGCGCACCACCGGGCCGATCGGAGCCCAGATGGGCTCAGCGCCGAACATATCGCGCAGCTTCGCGTCGGCGGCGGCGATGTCATAGTGCTGCTTGCCGCCGGCGTCGATGGCGGCATGGTTGGCGATGATCAGCACGTGATCCCCGGTGACGTGCTGCAGCCGATGGCGGGTGGAGAGGATCACCGTGGGGTGGCGGACGATGATCAGCTTGGCGTGGACCCGGCTGCTGGGGGTGCGCAGCGCCACGTGCGGCAGCCCCACGATGCGGCGGATGTGCCGGCTCCAGGGCAGCGCATAGTTGGTGACCGAACTGGCCACGTGGATCAGCGTGGTGCGCAGCCCGGCCTCTGACTGGGCCTGGACCTCCTCGGCGATGCTGGAGGTGGTGCCCCCCGGAAGCCGGAAGTCAGAGATGATGACGACGTCGGCGTCGTACTCTTCTGCCACCTGTGCAGGGCTCACCGGCGGTGTCCTTCCGTGGGAGGCTGCGTGGGCCGTGCGGCTGCGCTGGGCGGCAGGATGTCGATGCTGCTCTCTGCGAAGGCGTCCTTGAGCTGCTGCTGGGCCAAGTGGGTGCGGATTCCCTGAAGCTGACGGTTCAGCGATTCGGTGCGGGCCGCGAGCGACGCAGCGGCACTGTGCAGCTGCTGCTGGCCGGTCAATAGGCTGTTGAGCACCGGGGCCAGCTGGTCGGTGGAGGCCGCGGCCAGCCGGTCGTAGAGCTCCTGGTTCTCCGCCAGGAAATCTCCGATCTCATCGAGGGCCTCTTGGCGCGATGCGGTGGCCGACGGTCGGGGTTCACCGATGGGATGGAACCCGGGGTCTGCGCTGCGGACCTGAACGGCAGGCAGGAACTCGAGGTCTTCAACGGTGATGGTGCCCGGGCCCACCACACGGAGCAGCACCAGCAGCCGGTCAGTCTGCGGATCGGCGACGAACAGGCCGCGCTGACCGGCCTCCACCAGGGTGCGCAGAGTGTTATGGCCCATGTGGCCGTATTCGTAGACCCCCAGCTGCAGCCGCACACCCCGCCCCTGGGTGGCGGTGAGCCCTATGCGATGTGCCCGCACAGACCCGACGACGGCCCCGGAGTCGGCGTCCAGCTTGCGGAAGTCCTGGGGCAGGGCGTTGAGCATCAGGTAGACAGGGGCCTCGTCGGTGGTGGTGACGCGTAGGCGCCCGTCGTCGTCGAGCCGGGTGGTCACTGAGCTGGGGTCGCTGACCTTCCACCGGTTCGGCCAGTGCCCGGAGGCGCGCAGCCCCGGCAGCGGGAAGTTGTTCGGGCCCCGTGCACCTGCATGCTGGGCGTTCTGATCTGCGGTGCCGGTCTGGTCGGCGGGGAGTCGGTGGGTGTGGTCGAAGATGGCTGCGGGGCCGGACGGTGTCTCCGCGGTGACCTGGATGCGGTGTTCGGCGTCGTCGAAGTGCTGTGGCGGCACCTGCAGGGCGAAGCCCCACCCCACGGGGATGGGGAGCTTCGGCTGGTCCTCCCCCTGGGGCAGCCTGCGCAGATCGGCCACTGCGGTGGAGACGATGTGGGAGTCGATGACCAGGTGGACGGGGGCTCTCTCGCCCTGATGACTGGCCCAGCCGTTGAGCTGGCCGGCCTCCCCCAGCTTCGCGGCCCCGCTGAGCCCGGGGTGAGCGGGGGTGCGTGCGTCGTCGGTCTGGAGAGTCTCTTCGGCCAAGACGGTGCCGGAGGCCCGTTCGCGAAGGGTGACAGTGTAGGACTGACCGTCCCAGTACTGCGGCGGCAATGACCCCAGGAAGCCGAGGTTGCGGTCGGCGAAGTCGTGGGCGGGCAGCTCAGCGCGGAAGTTGCGGGCGAGGAAGGAGTCGACGACCTCGCCGCTGATCAGCAGGTCGAGCCGAGCTTTGCCCGCCTCTTGGGTGGGGGCCTGGCACCAACCGCTGATCCGGTCGGCACGGAAATTGACCACCTTGAACTTCATGAACCTGCCGTCCCCGATGCACATGCGTGTATTTGCCCAGGTTTGAGGCTATCAAAGGATGATCGCTTCCCGGGCAGGCGCGGCGTATCGAGGGGAGGCCCCTATTTCCCCGAACAGCATAGTCTCCCGTCAGTACTTGTGGTGCTCGGAGGCGGTGATGCGTTTCTGTGTGGAGCCCACGTGCAGCTGGGCTCTGCGGATGGCATCCACATACTCGGTGAATGCGTCGGTGGTGAGGTCCACGGCGACGGCGTCGAAGTGGGCCCACTCGGTGTTGCCCAGCTTCACGTGCTTCTCCACCATCTGCGCCCCCGCGGCCACCGCCAGCACAGAGGCCATCCAGCCGTAGTCGTGACTGGAGTAACCTGGAACGATCCGCGGGCCCGGCATGCTGTTCTGCTGCTCCGCCAACTGGGCGTAGTGACGCACCACCCCGATGTTGGTGTGCTCATCCGGGGTGGGGTAGGCCGAATTGCAGTGCAGCAAATACAACGCGTCCTGCTGTGTGAAGGTCTGCAGCAGCCAATCCTCGTAGGCCGCATCCGTCATCCCGGTGGAGATCACCACAGAACCGGTGTAGTTGTCCGCCACGTACTTCAGGTAGTCCTTCTTCTCCGAAATCGTCGACGGAAGCTTCACCAGCGGAACGTCCAGCTCCTGGGTCATCCACTCGAACGAGGGCTTGTCCAACACCGAGGCGAACCACTTGATGCCCAGCTCCCGGGTCAGCTTGTCCAGAAAGCGGAACCCTTCCTTGTCCAGTTCCAGCTGCCGGCGGTAGTCGCCGAAGGTGCTGCCGAACGGTGACTTATACGGTGAGGCCAGCTGCTGGCGGGTGTAGAAGGTGTCCACGTCTCGCTTCTGCACCTTGACCCAGTCCGCGCCGGCGGCGTGGGCGGCACGCACCAGCTTCTCCAACCGATCCAGATCGCCGAAGTGGTTGGTCGTGATCTCCGCAGTGACCTCTACGGTGGGGATCTCGACGTCGTCGTAGTCCACCGGCTGCGGCAGAACGGACTCCTGCACGGTGACTTGGAAGCGCTCGTTCAGCAGCTCCGGGGTGAGCTCGGAGAACTCGCGGGTGCCCACATGCTGCACATCCAGGTTGGTGTCCTTCAGCGTGTAGAGCGCGTTCTGCAGGATGTACTCCTGCAGCTCCATGCCCGCACGACGGCGTGAGGAGAGCTCCGGGCTGTACTGCGAGGCTGCCGCCCTGGCCTGGCCTGCGTCGGGGGTGAAGTCGAAGCCGATCATATAGACGCTCTGCGTGCGTTCGCGGTGATCGGCGATGGCGCGTGCGATCTCCAGGCCGGTGAGGAACATCGCCTCTTCGATGGAGACCTCGCTGCGGTCCTGGAAGCGCAGCAGCACCTGGTCCTCCGCGTCATTGGCCAGTGGGCGGAACGGCAGTTTCACGACTGGACGGTCCGGGGCGTGGAAGTCGGTGGAGGTCACGTAGGCGGAGGAGCGCAGCCCGTCCTCTGCCACCGATTCCCCCACCCAGTCTTCGTAGAAGACGGTGATATCGGTGGGGTGGATGCGTTCGGCGTCGTTGACCCCGATGACTACCGCGTCGCTGAACACCCTCGAATGCACCTGGTCAGCTGAGGGCCCCTTGCCCAGCAAGATGATGGTGTCAGTGCTGTACTTGGCCGCAGTATCGGCCGCCAGGCGGGAGACCGCCTCGGCAGTGGGACTGGACATCGGGATAGACCTCACAGTGGTGTTGGACCTCATCAATTTGCGGCGCAGGCGCCATGAGGAATTCTAGCCCGGGAGCAGTTCCACGTCGCATTGAATGCCCGGGGCACGGGACAACCGGGCGTCCGAGGTCACCAGGGCGACGTCGAGCAGCTCAGCCAGAGCAATGTAGGCCGCATCGTAGGTCGTCAGGTTTTCCCGCAGCGCCCAGCACCGTCGTAGCGTCGGCCCATGTGACACCCGTTGCAGCGGCAGTGCGAGCAGGTCAGATAACGCCAAATCGGCGCGGCGGGCGGGCAGCTGTCCGGCCAGCAGAAGGCGTCTGAACACGGACTGCACCTCCACGTCGATCAGTTCTGGTGCGGCCAGGGATTCGCCGCGAAGCCGGGCGCGGGCTCGGTCACCGTCGTCACCGTCGTCGGCAAGGGCAGGGGCGAGAACGCTGGCATCAACGACGATCACGGTCGTCCCGCAGCGCCTCGGTTGCCGCAGCGAACGACACCTCCCCGCCGGCCCGGCCCCCGGCGCGGTCCAGGACTTCGGCTATGGTCGGTGATTCTGCCTCCCGGATCAGCTGGGCACGGAGGTACTCCTGCAGCGACTGATGGGCGGCGGCGGCACGGCGCCGCAGAGCTGCGTGGGTATCGGCGGGGATATTCTTCACCTGAATCGTCGGCATAGCTCCATTTTGGCGCCAGAGGAGCCAAAATACAACCACTTGCTGTGCTAAGCTCCTGCATTGGTCACCAGCAGTACGGCACACAATAAGGGGAAGCACAGTTTCATGAAGGCAGAAATCCGCAACACGATGGCAGGGACCGCCGCGATCTCGCTGCTGGCTCTGGTGGGCTGTTCAGAGGCGTCGAGCAATGGTGAGGATGCCGACACCAACGGGGACGCCGATAACGCAGAGGCCGCCCCATCGGTGGAGGACGTCCCCGCGCTCTCCGAGATTGAGGATCTGATGTGGGAGTCCATGGAGGAGGCAGGCTCGGTGACGGTCAGTGCCGATCTGGAAGACGTTGCCGGTTCTGATCCCGCGGGATTCGCGATGTTTGAAGAGGTGTTTGGGTCCGATCAGTCCAATTTCCTCATTTACGGTGACCTGGACGGATCTGCCTCAGCCATGAGCATCGGGGAGAACGACCTCATCGTGTCCTTCGGTGAGGATGAGGCTTATATGTCTGCTGATGTGATCTTCAGCGTGCTGGTAAACCAGGCTCCGGAAATGAGTGCCGGGCAGGAAGACCTCTTTGACCAGTTGAGTGAGGAGTTCTCCGGCAATTGGCTGGACTACAGCGAAGAGCTTCAGTCTGGTGGTGGCGACGACTTCAACGTGAGTGGGCTGTACTCCTCGATGCGTGATAGTTGGGCCAACGAGGAGGAGTCCGCCGGGTCTCCGGTGGAACGCGAAGAGATCGCTGATGAGGGTTCCCACGAAGTGCGCGACGGCGACGACGTCTGGGTCTACGCGGGAGGAGCAGAGGGTCAGGACCTGGTCCTGACCGCTGAGCACCAGGCGCCGAAGATCGTTGAGGTCACCGATGACGAGATGACGATGACCTTCTCCGACTGGGGCGAGACTCAGGCTCCCGAACGTCCTGATGAATCGGACGTGATGACTGAACAGGAGATCGAGCAGCGCTTGGCCGAAGCCATGATGGGTGGCTGAATCGCCGCCGAAAGCCCGGGCCGCTGCTGAGCTGCTTCTGGACTGCTTGTGGGCCCATACCCCTAGGCATAGAGCCTATGATCAGCGTACTATCAGTTAATTGATGTGATGGCGTTCAGGCCGGGGGCGTGCCGCTGATGGACTCCCTTCGGATCCTGTTGAGGCTGGCCGGGGGAAGCGCATGCCCAGAGCGGATGTTGCGGATCGGATCATGGAGCATCTCGCCCATGTGCGGTCTCCCCTTGTGCTGCTCACCGCCCCCTACGACTCCGATGCCACCTCCCTGATTAACCAGGTGGCCGAGCGTGTCGGCGCCAACCTTGCCCCCTGCCCCACCGCACCCGTGGCCGGCCGCGTCCTGCAGCGCCGGCTGACCATCCTCGACGAGATGCCGGCCGCGGCCCCCTATGAGGCCGCCCAACAGCTGCTGGCCGAGGCTAGGGCCTCCTCCCCGGACGAGCAGCCGCTGCTGCTGTCCATCGGCACTGTGGAACTGCTGGACCAGGACTCCTCGACCGTCGTCGACGTGCTGCTGCGTGAGCAGCGGGCCGGGGTGATCATGACCTGCGCCTCCCAAACCCGGCTAAGCTTCCGCTACAGCAGGCCGATGCAGGGCCCGCGCGGCCTCACTGTGGAACTGGCTGAGCTCTCCGAGGCCGAGTTCCGCAGTCTGCTGCACGAGGTTCTGGGGGCAGCACCAACCTCGACTCTGGGCGACTACCTGTGGGCCATCACCTCCGGTGCGGCCGGGGGTCTGCGCACCGCGGCGCAGGTGGGACTCAACGAGGGGTGGATCAGCATCCGCGGCAGCGCCAGCGCCCTGACCTACCCACCAGCCTGGATGGACCGGCTCACCGCCGCAGAGATGCTCGCCCGGCTGCGCCAAGACCTGGGGGACGCGGCGGTGGAGCTGCTGCGCCGGGTGGCGGTGGGCGAGCGCACCGCGCTGCGAGAGTTCACCCACGACGCCGAAACCCGCGACGCCCTCTTCTGGATGGCCGAGGCGGGGCTGCTGGTGATCACCGGCGGCTACGTCCACCTGAACCGACCCATCCTGCGCCACCCCCTGGTGCTCTCGGCCGGACCCACCGAATCAGCACCGCCGGCCAACACCGCGCGGCCGACCAACACCGCAGCGCCCGCCAACACAGGGCCGACGACCAAAACAGGGCCGAGCCCCAGCTGTGCACTGCACCAGGCGGCCACCGCGGAGACACCCTGCGACACCACGATCATGCAGGCAGCTGCCGCTCATCTAGAACGCGGCCTGTTGGAGCAAGCCCGGTTCTTAGCCATCGGACTGGCCGAGGATGACCCTCGCCGGATCTGCCTCACCGCCAGTGTGCAGGCAGTCTCCGGGGCACCCCGCACAGCCCTGCACACCGTGGAGGGGCTCCAGGATCCACAAGCGGCCACCCTGCACAGCTTCATCCGCGGTGCCCTGCGGTCCTCCCCCGACCCCGAAGACACCAGCCTGGCCGAGCTCAGCGCCCGGCTGCACGTGTTCAACGACTACCAGCCCCAGCAGTACATCGAGACCTTCCCCGCTGCGCCCGTCGACACGCGAGTCTCCCCTGCCGCTGCCCCCACCCCCACTGTCGAGGTCCCGTCTGCGGGTGAGGAGAGCATCGTCGACGTCGACCTGCTCATCCGCGCCTCCCGGGCCGCGCTGGACGCCTATGCCGCTGCCCTGGCTGACCAGAGCGAGCGTGCCGATGCCTCGTGGCGGGCCGCCACCGCCACCCCACTGGCGCAGCTGCCGATCCTGGCGGCTGGCTGGGTGATTGAACGGCTGGGCATGGCGCGGATCTTCAACGACCCCGGGGCCGAGCTGTTCCCCGAGGGCTGGTTCGACGGCGAGTCTCCGGAGCGCCGGCTCTTCTACGCGCTGACGCTTCAGGGACAGCGCCTCTTGCAGGACCTGGTCTGCGGTGTGGAGACCGAGCAGCTGCGCCAGCAGACCCAGGACCTCTGGAACCAGTTTGAGGCGGGACTGCCGATCGGTGCGCTCTCCCGGCGGTTCATGGAGGCCATGGATCAGTCGATCGCCGGAAGCCGTTCAGCAGAACTCGATGGACCCCCCGAGCTGCTGCCCCTGGGCCTGAGCAGCACCTTCCGCGATGCCACCATCGACTCGGTCGTGCTGCTGGGCTGGCTGCTGCGGGCTCCGCTGAGCGAACTGGCCGACACCATCGAAGAGGTGTTCCAACGCAGCCGCCAGGTTCCGGGAATGCGCCGCACCGCGCTGCGCTGCCTGCTGCTGCGCCGAGGCGCGGAGATGCCCGCACAGCTGCTGCAGGTGGCTATTGACTTTGCTCGCCGGGCCCAGGTCAACAACGACGTCTTGGCCGCTGCGGAACGCCTGGCCGACCCGCAGTCCCGCGAACGCGTCCTGGGCCAGCCGGTCCCGGGCCGTCCCGGGCTGCGGTTCTGCTCCGCACCACAGCCACCAGCCGCCGACCGCCAGGAACTGATCGAGGCCGCCTCCATCGAGCTGCTCTCGGCGCGGGAGGGTGAGATCGCCAAGCACCTGATGGCCGGCGCCGGCGCCGCCGACGTCGCCACAGACCTGCACATCTCCGTGCGGACCGTCCACACCCATGTGCGCAACATCTACCGCAAACTCGACGTCAGCTCCCGGATGCAGCTGCGCGCGCGTCTGGCCCAACGGCAGGCCAGCCGATGAGGAGGCCTGCCCACACAGTTGCGTGGTCCGGCCACGACGTCGCGGCAGACCTGGCCCAGGCGGTGCTGGAGGTGACGCGGACACACAGCGCAGCCCTGACGCTGCCCGGACTCTGGGACGCCGATCAGGTGCTGGAGAAACTGGGCCAGGAAACCACCGTGCTGCACATCGACGGGGCCATCACAGGAGGGGCCAACGACTGTCCGCTGATCGTGGCCCTGCTGGCCGAAGGCATCGTCGCAGAAGCCCCACCACCGGAGGCGGTGGGCGATCACCTGCGACGGTGGGCGAAGGATGCCGGCCAGCGCGAGGACCGGCTGCCGCTGGTGGTGCTGGAATCAGCCGAGCACCTCGACACCTCTGGTGAGCAGACACTGCTTCAGCTGACCCGCCAGGGCCTGCTGCGCCTGGTGGTGCTGCTGCCGACCCAGACGCATATACCGGAGTTTCTGCGGGCGCTGGAGGAGACCGGGCGCCTGACCGAGCTGAGCCCGGAAGCGGTGACTGAGCCGCTGATGGCGAGCGCCCTGCAGCGCCGTCTGGGCGGAGCGGTCTCTGCTGCGGCCCGGCAGCGCATCTCCGCCCTGAGCGGCGGCCACCGGGTGCTGATCGAGCGCATCCTCACCGCGGCGGAAACCAGCGGAGTCCTACACCGGGACGGACGAATCTGGATGTGGGCCGCCGATGAGACCCCGGTGCACCAGGGGCTGGCTCAGCACAGCGCAGAACTGCTCTCCGGGCTCACCGACCAGGAGCAGGAACTGCTGATCGTGCTCGCCGGCGCCGGCAGCCTGCCGGAGCGGTGGGCCTGCGCACACTTCGGCGAGGACGTGGTGCTCAGCCTGCGCCGTCAGGCCATTCTTGCCGCCGACCTGGTCCAACAGCAGGGCTACCTCGACCTAAAGCTGCTGCCCGAGGCGATCGCCTACGCCCTGCGGGTCCGCCTGGGCACCACCGAGCTGACCCGGCTGTGGTACAAAATCGGCCAACATATCCCTGCCGCCGTCGGCGGACCGGCCTCCCAGGCTGCCCTGACCTGGTGGGCCTCCGTGGCCGGCGAGCAGCTCGACACCGCCGTGGCAGAGCAGGCCAGCAGACTGTGCATCGTCCGCAGCTGGTATCACCACGTCGCCGACATCGTCGCAGCAGCGGAGGAAATCACCCCGACCCTGCGGGCGGCCTGGGCACGGGCCGAACTGGCCCTGGGACATGTGGGCCAGGCCGTAACCCAGTTGGAGCAGCTGATCACCAGCCTCACTGAGGAGCCCCGCCCCGGATCCCCAGAGGCCGAAGCCCAGCGCCAGGGCATCATTCTCGCCCGACGGCTGCAGATCTTCCACCCCGAACGTGCCGAACCGCTGCTCGCGGGCCTGCTGGCCAGCGGAGAAGCGGGCCACGCCCACCACCTAGAACGTGTGCTGAACCTGCCGGTGGAGGAAGACCCGGAAACGTGGCTGCGCGAACTGGTCACCGCGCGGGCCTCCGGGGTGTGGGACGAAGCGATCTGCGCCCAGCTCTGGCTCGCCACGCGTCTAGGGCTGCGCCAGCACCCCAATCTGGGCCGGCTGCTGCTGGCCTCGCTGCTGGATGACCTGATCCGCGAAGGCGGCCACCCCGACGTGGAGGACGCTGCAGCCGCGGTGCTGCTGCTGATCTCCATGGGTCACGACTGGCACACCGACCTGCTGCGGGTAGACCTGCAGGCCTGGAGCCGCAAACCGGTGACCAGCCCGATGCTGGCCGGAGTGGCCGACCTGGTGACCTCGATCGTCTCCATGCAGCACGACACAATGGTCACCGCCCACGCTCACGCCGTCTCCGCACTGGCCGCCTTCGAGGTCGCCGACACCTACGGCTTGGAACGCTTCGGCTCCTCGCTGGTGGCGGCCACCGCCTCCTACGTCGACGAAGACCTCTCGGCGGCGGCTCACCACGACCACCGCACCCGCATCCTGCCCAAATCCGCTCCCGGACTTCCCTGGGTGCGTCTGCTGAGCCAGGGGTTCGCGCTGATCGGCAGCGGTCCGCCGCGCCACGAGGTCGCAGCAGCCCTTGCCGCGTTGGGACGGGAGGCCAGCGACGCCGGGGAGTGGAATCAGGAGCAGCAGCTTCTGCTGCTGTCGATGCTGGGCGGAAACCGCGACGCCGCCAAGCAGGCACTGTCGGCTGCCTGGGTCCAACAGCCAGGCCGCGCCCGCATGATCCACCTGTTGGCCAGCAACCTGCTCACCCTCACCGACCGCGAGGCACTGCGGGCGGCCCAGATGCTGATCTCGGCAGGCGCGTCCTTCTTTGGGCTGTCGATCATCGCCGCACGGTGGACCCGGCGGGCCCAAATGGAGCGCAGCATTCGAGTGGAGACCGTACGCACAGTGCTGACGCTGCGGCAGCAGGCCACAGAACGCTCCGAACTGCTGGAGAGCTTCGAAGATCTTGAGCTGGATGATCGCGAACGCGCCGTCGTCGCCGGTCTGCTCCAAGGACGCTCCACCCAAACCATCGCCCGGCGCCTGAGCCTGTCCCCACGCACTGTGGAGGCGGCCATCTCAGCGCTGCTGCAGCGGTTCGGGTGCGAGAACCGGGTGGAGCTGATCTCTTTGGACCTGCTGGCCTCCAGAGCCTGATCCGCCAGCGCGAAGAAATAGGGACCATCCAACCTGGTCTCTTGCGGTGAATACGTAGTCGACGCCCAGCTCTTGTGTCGAAACTCACCAGAAGGGTGAGAGCGTGACCGCGCCGATCAGGCATAGCCGCCAGTGGACGACTGCGCGATTCACCAGGGCAGTGCGCAGGCCACTGCACTGATCGCCGAGTGCACCTCGTCAACCGGCGTATCATTAACTATTTTGCGCCCCCTCTTTTGTTACTACGATCAAATCAGTGTCCAATTTGAAGCGATTGTAAACCTTTAACCAGGGGGGTTAAATGCCATATATGACTGCGCCTGCGATGGAGCGACTCGTACGCGATGAGGATCTCCACCGGCTGGATGCCCTGCTCACCACGCACAAAGTCGGTGTGATCACCGGAGATCTCGGCCTGGGCACCTCCCTTCTGCTGCGCCGCCTGGAGAGCCGGTCCACCGGTCCCATCATCCGGATCCCCAATCACCGCTGCGAAGCCTCGACTCCCGGCTCCGGGCTCGACATTGGACTGGCAAGCATGCGGTCCCTGGATGCGAAACAGTTCATGGCCGAGTTCTGGGACCCGAACGCCACCGAGCTGGACATGGCAACGACGATTCTCGACGCGCTGCGCTCCGCGGAGATTCCAGACGGCACGCTGATCATCGTCCCCGGTGCCGATGAGATGGACACCACCTCCCAGGTGATCCTCGGTCACGTCCTACGCCGCATGAGCGATCATCGGCTGCGAATTGTCATATCGGCTCGGCCAATCACTGAGGAAAGCCCCTTCGCCGGTATCCCCCACCTGGACCTGCACCCCCTGGGGCGCGAGGAACTGATCCAGCTGGCCCACCGAGCCACGGCACAGCACCTCTCCCCCGCCTCCGCCCGCATAGCGGCGCGGGCCGCCTCCGGCAGGCCCCACGCACTCGGGCTGATCCTCAACGACATGTCCGAAAGTCAGCAGTCGGGCCGCTTCGCCCTCACCGTTCCAGTACGTCTGGGGTCGGAAGCGGCGGCCATGGCGCGCGAGATCCTCGGTGAGCTCGACAATGACTTGGAACATATTCTGAAGCTGCTCTCGCTGGCTCCGCTGACATGCTTGCGCACGCTCCAGCGAGAGGTTCCGGAGCTGTCCACCTGCCTGGCAGATCTGGAAGCCCGTGGCGTCGTGGAACGTCGCGGTCCGTTTCTGCTCATCGCCGATGAGTTCGTCCGAGCCGCGGTGCATGGGTCGATGGGGGCCAGCGAACACATCGCCCTTCACCAGCGACTCTGCGCTGCCTCCGCGCCGCACCATGCGGGGATGGGACGCTGGCACCGTTCCTTCTCCACAGTGGACGAGGGCACTGCCAGCAGCCTCGCAACAGAGGGCCTGGGCTTCATCACCAGTGGACTGGTCGATGCTGGCATAGAGTTCATCGAACGATCGATCACCTTAAGTGCCGACGTCAGCGCCGCAGAGATGGGCCTCACCAATATCGCTGAGGCGCTCTACGCGCGCGGCGAGTTCGCGTTCGCCGCACGCTACACACAGTTCGCCCGAGAGTCACACGACCACGCTGTCTCCGTCCGGGCACGTGCCATTGAACTGCAGCTGGACTACGTGCAGACCCAATCCCTCCCCACTCGGCTCATCAGCAACTGGAGCCGGGGCGAACTCGCCGCAGCGCCCCGTGAGGTCGCCGGCCTGCAGCTGATGCTCGGCCAACTGCACTGCGAACGCAGAGAACTGGCAGAGGCCTGCGAACTTCTCAAGGAGGCCGAGCGCCTGGAAGCACATTTCGGGTCTCGCGAACAAAATCTCTGCGACGGCCTCCGGATGTCTGTGGCGGCTGCCCGCGGCGATGACCGCCTGACCCTCGCGAAGTTCGCAGAGCTCAGCGCGCTCAACACCGATGAGCTGAGCGCTGAGTATCTGCTGACTATGGCCTCGGCGCTGATGATGACCGAACACTACGAACCCGCCCAGGCCTGCCTGGATCTGCTGCACCATCACTGCGGCGATGCCTCCACGTGGGTGACTCAAGCCAGATACCTCCAGGCCGAGATCGCCATCCGCGCCGGGCAGATCGGCCACGCGCTCGGGCTCATCGAGTCCTTCCCAGACGGGCCACACACTGACTGGACAATTCGACGCGACCGGCTCCTGCTGCTGCAGTGCTGGCACCTGATCACCAGCGGACGAGCCAGCGATGCGCACACCAAGGAGGCAGAGCTGGCCGCCTATGCGACCAAGACTCGCAACAGTTCCCTCTCCGCGGAGCTCAACGCCCTCCAGGGGAACTATCTACTGCAAGTGGGCCTTCCCGCTGAAGCGGCACGGCACCTTCAGCGTGGCGACGAGCGCTGCCTCGCTGAGCCTAATCCGAACCTGTATCGACACGAACCGGACCTCATCGAGGCGCTCATTCGTCTGGGCCGCCGCGAGCATGCCGCCATGCTGCTGAAGCGGCTGCGCAGCAGAACCGAGCGCTGCCCCTCCCGGTGGGCCGAAGGCGCCGTGAGACGCTGCGAGGCTCTGCTGGCCTCCGGGCAGAAATCGATCGACCTCTTCCACGCTGCACTGCGCGCCCACCCGGAGTCCCTATTTGCCCAGGCGCTGATCCATACGGCCTTTGCGGAGCGGTTGGCCGAGTTGGGGGCCACCTCACATGCACGCGACCAAACGCTGATCGCCGCGTCGCTGTACGAGGAGATCGGCGCCCAGCCGCCTACCGCTCGAGACCTTTCCGCGCCCCAGCAAGCACCTGAACAATCTGAGACCACTCGCCCCGAGCTGACCGGACTCAGCGAGGAAGAGCGCATGGTTGTGGAAATGGTCCAAGCCGGTCTGAAGAACCGTGAGATCGCCACCCGAATCTACGTCTCCCTGCGCACCGTTGAGCTCAGGCTCACTGCCGTCTACCGGAAACTCGGAGTGTCGTCCCGAACTGAGCTGATGGCTCAACTCGCCGGCGCTCCCCGCCTGGCGGCGGCGTAAAGCTGCCCAGCCGGATTAGCGGGTTGCCGCAGCACCACCGCAGGTCTCCGCATGAAGCTCCAAAACCCCTCCTACAGCCGCAGACGACGGCCTAGCTTGATGGTTATTGCTAGCTCAACGCACCAGCGGACTGAGAACCCATTGGAGACGGATATGAAAGCGACATACTTCCCGGAACCGGTCATCGGCACGCCAAGCGAGCGACTGACCGCCAAACTCTTCCGAGGTCTCTGGGACAACAAAGCCTGGCTGCAGAGTGTTCTCGATGCCAGTGCCTGGGCCCTGGCTGCCACCTTGGTGTGGCTGACCTCTGACATTTCCTGGGATGTGGGGCTCAGCATGACGGTGCTGGTCGCTGTGGTGCTGCATACCGGCTGCGGGGCGTCCCTCCGGTTATACGGCAACCGCTTCCACTACGGCAGCTTCTCAGAATACGGAGTGCTCGTGATGCTCACGCTCCTCATTGGGACCGTGGTGATGATCATGCGCCCTGCCGAGACAGCCCTCGCCGTGCTGATGATCACCGCCTCGTTGATACTCATGTCCGGAACCCGGTACCTCGTCCGCTACGCCCACCAGCGAGCTACGCGTCCGACCTCGGCTGAGCGGGTGCTGATCGTCGGTGCCGGCGACGCCGCAGAGTCGCTGGTTCGGCAGATGCTCGCCGACCCCGCCGGACCGTACCTGCCTGTTGGGCTGATCGACGACAATCCGGGCAAACGGCATCTGAGCATTCAGGGGGTGCGTGTTCGCGGAACCAGCGAGGAGATCGCCGAGATCGCTGACTCCTTTGACGTCGCCGGTGTCGTGGTTGCCATCGCGGACTCAAAACCAGAGTTCCTAGCGGTCTGCAGGGCGCGGCTGAGATCCTCCGGCTGCTGGCTGCGAACGATCCCGCCGCTTGCCGAACTAGTCCACCGCCGGGTCGACGTCAGCGATATCCGCGACCTCAAAGTGGAAGACCTCATCGGTCGCAGTCCCATCCACACAGATATGACCGAGGTCATCGCCAACATCACGGGAAAACGCGTGCTGGTCACCGGCGCAGGAGGATCAATCGGCAGCGAACTCTGCCGTCAGCTCTGGACCCTGTCACCGGAGAGCCTGGTCCTGCTGGACCGGGACGAAACCGCGCTGCATGGCGTGGAACTGGCCCTCTACGGTTCGGCCCTACTGACCTCGCCGAACACGGTCCTGGCCGACATCCGCGACCGGGACGCACTCGAACGGGCCTTTGACGAGGCCAGGCCGCAGATCGTCTTCCACGCCGCAGCGCTGAAGCACCTCCCCGTGCTGGAACGTTTCCCACAGGAGGCCTGGAAAACCAACGTGCACGGCACCCTCAACGTGCTGCAGGCCGCCGAGGCGGTGGGAGTGGAGACCTTCGTCAACATTTCGACCGATAAGGCCGCCACCCCGACCAGCGAACTCGGACGCAGCAAGCGAGTCGCCGAACGGCTGGTCAGCGGCATCACCAAACGCTCCAGCGGCACCTACCTCTCCGTCCGATTCGGCAATGTGCTCGGTTCGCGAGGGTCCGTGCTGCTGTCCTTTCAGGAGCAGATTCGTCAGGGCGGCCCAGTGACGGTCACCGACCCGGAGGTGTCCCGGTACTTCATGACCATCCCTGAAGCCTGCCAGCTGGTGCTGCACGCCGCGACCATCGGGCAGGACGGCTACGTCATGGTCCTGGACATGGGCGAACCGGTGAAGATCGTAGACATCGCACGGAATCTTGTCGCGATGTCCAACACCTCCACCGAGATCGTCTTCACCGGGCTGCGTCCCGGCGAGAAGCTTGATGAGGAGCTCTTCGGCGACTATGAGGGTTCCGTGGTGAAGATCCACGAGAAGATCAGCCGAGTCGAGGCTCCAGATCTTGAGGCGCCGGTGCTTCCGCCCACCACTGCCTCGCGGCACACCATCGAGCAGTTCTACACCAATGTGTGCACTGCAGCGATGCGCGAACTCGTCAATTCCCCGGAACACGAAGTGATCGGAGAACCGTATGTTGTCTGATCCGCACCCCTCCAGCGTGGCTGTGCTGAGCCCCAGCCGAACGGGCCTGCGTGCCGTGGATGCAGAAACCCCGAAGGACTACCTGGCGTGGTTAGGCCCCTGGCACGAGTGCTCCGCGGGGGACGTCTTCTCCCACCCCGCCTACCTCACCGAGCATGCCGGCCCCCAGGCACGGCCCCGGGCGGTGATCTACTCCCACGTCAGTGGCGCGCAGGTGCTCTACGCCTTCCTCCAGCGCAGGATCACCCACGATGCGTGCGGACAGCCAGTGCACGAGGAATTTTACGACCTCACCACGCCGCTGCTCTACGGCGGCCCGCTGCTATCGATGGCAGCCGGCGCGGATGCGTCTGCTGTGATGACCGACTTCTGGACCGAATTCCGCTCCTGGGCACGCAGCGAGAACATCATCAGCGAGTTCCACCGGGAGAATCCGGTCACCGGCGGACTGCCCGGGTATCCCGGCACCCGTCGCGAACAGGCTCCCCACATCGTGAAGGAGCTCGCCGGCAAGACCGAGGAGGAGCTGCTGCTCGATGCCTCCAAGGATTTCCGTCGCAAGATCCGGCGCACCCGGGAGGCCGGGATGGAACTTTTGGTGGATGAGACAGCTGAGCACCACGACGTCTTCGCTGAGTTGTACTACGCGACCATGCGGCGCCGAGACGCCGATGCGCGGTTCTTCTACGGCCAGCACTTCTTCGACATGTTGCAGCAGACCTTTGAGGGACAGGTCTCCTACCTATTCGCCCTGATCGACGGTCGTCCGGTGTCGGCCGAACTGGCCCTCTGCTGCGGAGAAACCGGCTATGCCTTCCTGGGCGCCACCGCGGAGTCCGGCCTGCGGACCGGGGCAAACAGCTTCCTGTCCCACAGCGCCTTCCTCTACGCCCAGTCGCGCGGAGTCAAGAACTACGTCCTCACCGGAGGGGTCACCAACACCGAAGAGGACAGCCTGCTGCGTTTCAAACTCTCGATGGCCAAGGCCGGGCGCCGCAGCTACTTCACCGCCCAACAGGTGATCGACCAGCAGCGCTACTCCCAACTCAGCGGCTGCCACCGGAATACGGCGTTCTTCCCCTCCTACCGGGCGCCACAGGCTTCGTGCACCGGCCGCTGCTCGACCCAACGGAAGGTTCACCCATGAGCGCCCAATGGCATATTTGGGATGCCGCCGTGGAGCAGGACCGCAGGCGCTGGATCGAGCTGTGGTCCGCATCACCCATGCAGCACCCCTTCGCCCACCCTGAGCTGTGCCGACTGCTCAGCCCCCAGCACGGGCGACTCATGGCGGCACATTTTTCCGATGGGCGCGGCCACGTGCTCTACCCCTACTTTCTGCGCGATATCCCGGACGCGGTGCCACCCGGAGCCGACGCCGTGGCCGGAAAGGACATCACCTCGCCCTATGGCTACGGCGGGCCGCTGCACTGGGGGCTGGAGGACGTCGACGCCAGCGCGAGGCTGTTCTGGGCGGAATTCGACTCGTGGGCACGATCCGAGGGGGTGGTCAGCGAGTTTGTCCGGTTCTCCCTCTTCTCCGACGATGTGCTCCCCTATCCGGGGCCGAGACGGACCCGGCAGACCAACTACGTCCGGAAGGTGGATGTCCCGACTGAAGAGCTCTGGCACGGTGTCGAGTCAAAGGTCAGGAGAAATGCCCGGCGCGCTCTTCGGGAGGGTGTGAGCATCATTATTGATGAGCGCGGCGATCATCTCGACGATTTCCTGCGGATCTACCTCGGAACGATGGAGCGCCGGGACAGCACTGCTTGGTACCGATTCGACCACGCTTTCTTCGCCAGTCTCCACCACGCGCTGCCAGGACGATTCGCCTATGTGATGGCCCAGCTCGACGGCGAGATCGTCTCGGCCGACCTGCTCCTGCTCGGAGCTGACACCGGTTACTACTTCCTCGGCGGCACGGAGGCGTCGTCGTTCTCCGCTCGGCCCAATGACCTGGTCAAGGTCGAAGCGATGAACTGGCTGCGCGGCACCGGACGCAGCCGCTACGTGCTCGGCGGTGGGGTCCACACCCAGGACGGCCTCGAACGTTATAAGCGCGGTTTCGCGCCACACGGCGCCGTGGCGTTCAGCACCGGAGAACGCGTGCTCTGCCCGCAGCGCTACGCGAGCCTGGTGGAAGGTGCCAGGCAACGTTTCCTGAGCAGCGGGGCGCAGTGGGAGGAAACCGACGAGTTCTTTCCCGCCTACCGTCGGCAGCCACCGGCCCCAGTGCCCGCCCTGCAGAGCGTTGGAGGTGTCACCCCATGAGCTATCCGAGGGTGAAACGCCTCCTCGATGTACTCGGCGCGCTGCTGGGGCTGATTGTGCTGAGTCCGCTGATCGCCGGCATTGCGCTGCTGGTGCTTATCGTCCACGGGGCACCCGTGATTTTCGTCCAAGAACGCGCCACCAAAGGGGCACGAGTCTTCCGGCTGAGAAAGTTCCGCAGTATGCGGCCGGTGGACCCGCAGCGCGGCTGGGTCACCGATGAGGACCGGCTGACGGCTTTTGGGCGGCTGCTCCGCTCGACCAGCCTGGATGAGCTGCCCAGTCTCTGGAACGTCCTGATCGGAGACATGAGCCTGATCGGTCCCCGCCCCCTGACCACCGACTACCTGCTGCTCTATACCCAGGAACAGCGGCGACGGCACATGGTCCGCGGTGGGCTCAGCGGACTCTGCCAAGTCAGTGGACGCAATGGGCTGGGCTGGGATGAGAAATTCGACCTCGATATTGAGTACGTGGACACGATGAGCTTTGCTCTGGACCTCAAGATCCTGCGCAGAACCTTTACCGCGGTGCTCAGCCGGCAGGGGGTGACCACTGAGAACGAGGTCACCGCGCAGAGCTACGGCGGGTCACTGAGGTCTGATCTCGTGGTGTTCCGCCCGCACGTCACCGGCAAAGACCGCAGCAGCTGGACCGTGGAGACCCCAGCCGGCCAGTACCTCGGCTGGTGCACCATGCACGCCAGCGGTGGCCGCTCCCAGATGATCCGTTTCCACCCAGCATCTGATGTGGCGGCCTGGCACCAGTTTCCGGCGATCTACACCGAGGTGCTGCGGCTGCTGCTGAACCGCGCACGCAGCTGGGACGCAGATTTTGCGGTCTGTTCGGCCGCTTCACTGAGCCCGGCTGAGGCACAGCTGTATGCCCAAGCGGGTTTCCGGCAGCTGCCCAACGATCGGGGGCCCACCGTTCTGCCCAGGGCAGAGCACACCACTGATGAGGAGCTCTTCCTGTACACGAACTTAGACCCTGAGAGTGCGCCGCTTATTGAGATGGGACTGGCATCATGAGGGCGCCTGAGGCACAGAAGACGGCAGCCGGACCTGGCCCGACGGACAGAATTCTGCTGTCCTCGCCCGATGTGGGCCCGCTGGAGGAGGACTATCTGCTCCGCGCGTTTCGCAGCGGCTGGATCGCTCCGGTGGGCCCGGACCTCACAGCCTTTGAGGAGGAACTGGCGGCACGGACCGGGGTCGAGCACGCCGTCGGGCTCTCCTCAGGAACCGCGGCACTGCATCTGGGGCTGCTCAGCGTCGGTGTCCGGCCGGGAGACCGCGTGCTGACCTCCACGATGACCTTCGTGGCCACAGCCAACGCGATCGCCTACTGCTCGGCCAACCCGGAGTTCGTCGACTGCCTCGACGACGGGAATATGGACCCCGACCTGCTGCGCGAAAAGCTCGAGAGATCGAGCAAGCTGGGCCGCCTTCCGGCGGCCATCGTACCGGTGGACATGCTGGGGCGACCAGCCGACTACGACCGGATCCTGCCGATTGCGGCAGAGTACAACGTCCCCGTCGTCGTCGATGCCGCGGAGTCTTTGGGCTCGCGCTACGGCGATCGCCCCGTGGGCAGTATGGGGCGGGCGGCGGTGCTCTCGTTCAACGGCAATAAGGTCATGACCACCTCCGGGGGCGGAGCGCTGCTGACCGACGACAGCGAGCTCGCCCGCTACACCAGGTACCTCTCCACCCAGGCGAGGCAGCCGGTGCTCCACTATCAACACACCGAGATCGGATTCAACTACCGGCTGAGCAACCTGCTGGCGGCGCTGGGACGCGCGCAGCTGATCCGTCTGGACTCGATGATCGCCCGGCGTCGAGAGATCAGGGCTCGCTACACGGCCCTGCTGCGGGGTGTGCCGGGAGTCCGCCTATTCGGGTCCGACAATCCCCACCGGGACAACTGCTGGCTCACCGCCGCGCTCATCGACCCGGATCAGGCGGGTTTCACCGCCGCAGAGCTCTCGAACGCGCTGGCAGAGAGCTCCATCGAGACCAGGCCGCTGTGGAAGCCCATGCACCTGCAGCCAGCCTTCTCCGACTGCCCGGTGCTGGGCGGCGCCACAGCGGAGCGGCTCTTCGCCACAGGGCTCACGCTGCCCAGCGGTTCGGCGATGAACGATCACCAGCTCGAACGAGTCCTCTCAGCTGTCGAAGGATTCTTCTGCGGGTGACCGCAGAGCTGCTGCGGGGGGCCGTACCCGCCACTGAAACCCCTGGTCGACACGGATTCAGCGGGCATACCGTCAAAGCAGTGCCGATCGAGATGTCAGGGTCGGCCGCAACAGCTGCCTCTCACCTGCCAGCAGACCACCGCGGACTCACACGGAGCCAGACATGAAAATCAAGGAATACCTCACTCTCCTTCGTCGCCATTGTGTGCTGCTCATCCTCGCCACCATTCTCGGTGGCCTTGCCGGAGCCGGCGCCTGGCTGCTGCTGCCCACCACCTACAGCGCCCGAACTGATCTCTTTGTGTCCATGAGCACCTCCGGGGATGCCTACGAACTGCAGATGGGTTCGAGCTTCATCCGGGAACGTATTCAGACCTATGTGGGGATGACCGGCAGCGCCCCGGTCCTGCAGCCGGTGATCGATGAGCTGGACCTCGACACCACCCCGGAGGTGCTGGCCTCCAGCGTGGGCGCCTACAGCGACCCCCGGACGGTGCTCATCACCGTGGAGGGCACCGAGGCCACCCCCCAGGCGGCGCAGCAGCTGTCCACCACTGTCGCGGAGAGTCTGGTCGCTGTTATCGGTGAGATGGAGAACCCCGATGATGACGAGGCGAGCCAGATCCGTCTGACCGTCTCGAACCCCGCCGTGGTCCCGCAGGAAGCTGACGGCCCAGCCGGGTGGCTATACGCAGCGGCAGGGCTCGCCGTAGGGTTCGCGTCCGGGCTGGGGCTCGCGCTGCTGCGCTCGGCTCTGGACAATAAGCTGCGCAGTCGCGAGGACCTCGATCGGCTCCAGGCCGGAGCCATCCTGGGGTCCATCCCCGAAGAGTCCCGCGCCAACTGCTCTTCGCTCATCTCCCAGCTGGGCCTGGACGACGCCCGCGGAGAGGCCTTCCGCCGGCTGCGCACCAATCTGCGCTTTGCGCAGGTGGATGACCCCAACCCCGCTGTCTTGGTGACCTCCGCCCAGGCCAAGGAGGGGAAGTCCTCGACCAGCATCAACTTAGCGATTGCCGCGGCCCAGGCCGGCAGCCGGGTGGCCTTGGTCGACGTCGATCTCAGGCAACCAACTGTGGCCTCCAAGATGGGATTGGAGAACGCGGCGGGGGTCACCACGGTTCTGCTTGGGGCGGCTGACGTCTCCGAGCTGCTTCAGCCCTGGGGGGACGATGAGCTCTACGTGCTCACCGCCGGCGAAATGCCGCCGAATCCGGTCGAGCTGCTGGACTCCAGGGCGATGAACGCGCTGATGACCCGCCTGAGTGAGGAGTTCGACCTCGTGATCCTCGATGCTCCCCCACTGCTGCCAGTAGCGGACTCACTGGTCCTGGCGAAGTACGTCGGTCAGGTCGTTCTCGTCGCCGGAGTCGGTGAGGTGCGGCTCAACCATCTGCAGGAGGCTCTCAGCAGCCTCAGCGCGGTCCAGGTCCCCACCGGCATCGTGCTGAATAAGGTGCCCCGGTCAACGAGCCACAGCTACGGCTATGCGGGACGGTACCCCAGCCGGCCCGCCGCACCCCGGGATGCCGGTCGCAGCGACGAGCCGCTGGCGAGCCTGGGTTCCGGCCCGCCGCCACCAGTGTGGACGACTCATTACCACCGCACTCCGTTCCCTGAGGACCTCAGCCCAGCTGCCAGCCCCCTAAGGAGCCACTCATGAGAATCGGCGTGCTAGCCAGTGTCGGCCATATGGTCGACTCGTTCTTCTCCGACATCATCACCTCCTGGAGAACAGCCGGACACGAGGTCTCGGTCGCAGCGGGGACCGGCACAGGTGACGGGACTGGACGGATCATTCCAGGGCTGACGCGGCGTCCGGGTCCCGGCATGGCGCGTGCTTGGTCCGGAATCCGCAGCTGGGCGCAGGAGGAGCAGCTCGACGTGATCCTGACCAATACGTCCACTGCTTCAGCCCTTGCCCGAACCGCGCGACTGCAGGTTCCCGTGGTCTACTTCTGCCACGGTCTGCACTGGAACGAGGGACGAGCGGCCTCCGACCGCCTGTGGCAGGTGGTGGAGGGACTGCTCCTGCGCCGCACGGGCGGGGTGATTACCATCAACTCCGACGATCATGCCTGGTTCGACCGCCGCCTGCGCGCAGATCGCATCCTCCGGCTGCCGACCGGCGTCGGCCTCAGTCCCAATACCTATCCACGCGTGCCGCCGCCTGGGACGGAGGGTGATCCAGCTCAGAGCATACTGCGACTCGCGTGGATCGGTGAGTTCAGCACCCGGAAGCGGCCGCATTTGGCCCTGGAGGTCGCCGCCTCCCTGCGGCAGGCAGGGGTCACGTTTGCACTGCAGATGGTGGGCGAGGGCGACTTGTGGGGGTCGACCAACGAGGCGATCCGCCGTCGCGGGCTCGCCCCTGATGTGACCGCCGCAGGTTTCGCGGACGCAGCCGCGGTCCTGGCTGACAGCCATGCGCTCCTTCACACCTCCGCGTGGGAAGGGCTGCCGCGGGTGATGCTGGAGGCATTGGCCGTGGGCCGGCCGACCTACGCCTTTGACGTCAAAGGCGTGCGCGATGTGCCTCAGTCTCGGCTCTTTCCGGAGGACCAGCCGAGTCTGCTGGCCCGCCACGTGGCCAACGATTGGCAGGCGGGCCGGCTGCTGAAGCCCCTCAGCTTTGATCCAAACACGCTGGATTTCTCCCACTGTGCAGATGCGGTGAGCAGCTTCCTCGAGGAGATCAGCAGCAATCCTCCCCTTGTCACCACGGATGCTGCCGCCCCCGTCCCCTATGAGACGACATGAGCGGTCCCGAGCCGCTTGTCTCTGTCATCGTTCCCGTCTTCAACGGCGAGAACCATCTGGCAGAGTGCCTAGCCTCCGTTCGCCGCCAGTCGTATCAGCAGCTGGAGATCATCGTCGTCGACGACGGTTCCACAGACGCTACCCAGCGGATCATGCATGAGGCCGAGCAGCAGGACGGACGCGTGGTGGCACTGCATCAGGCCAACGCCGGCGTCTCCGCAGCACGGAATGCGGGCTTGGACGCAGCTACCGGTGAGTGGGTGATGTTCGTCGACGCCGATGACATGCTGCGCGAGCCGATCCTGGTCGAAACGATCGTGCTGGCCGGTCAGGGCGATCATGCCCACGGAACTGATACTGCGGGCCGGGTGGACCTGGTCTGCTTCGAAAGTTCCAGCGACGAGCTGCCCCACCCACGCGGTGAGACCACCGGCGCAGCGACGCAGACCCCGGCCGGCGTGGTCGCCCGAGCCCGTGATGACAGCTTCGACGCCGCGACACTTGCGGAGATGATTGCCAGTGAGACGCTCAACGCACTCTGGGACAAGGCCTACCGCCGCGACGTCATCACGTGGCGGCAGTGCCGGTTCCCGGAAGGCACCCACATGGGAGAGGACCTCGTGTTCAACCTGATGTACGTGCGTGTCGACACAAGGGTGCGGTCGATCCCGCTGGTCGGATACTTCTATCGGCGAAGCAACACCGAGTCGGCGACCAGGCGGTATCTGCCCGGCAAATATGAGGACCTGATGACCGTCTGCGACTATGTGCACGGGTGGGCGCGCCAATTCAACCTCGACGAAGTACGCGCTGCTTCCGACTACATCCGGGCGAAGAACGTGGTGTCGTGCATCCGGGACCTGCACCATAAGGACTGCGAGCTCTCTCCCCGGCAACGACTCGCGACCGCCCGACGCTATAAGTCACTGGTCCCCACTGTGCGGGTTGGTGGGATCGGAGCAAAAAGACGGGCACTGGGGGAATGTTACAACGTGCTCGGCGTCCGACCAGTCTTTCACCTGACCCGTCTGCTCGGTCACCTCCGATGAGCGCCGAATGGGATCTGATGGATCCGGAGTTCACAGTGCTGGTGGTCTGCACCGGCAATGTGTGTCGCTCTCCCCTGGCGGAGCGACTGCTGCAGAGCGGGCTCGATGAGTCCGCTCCAGGTCAGTTCAGCATCTCCAGCGCCGGCACCCACGGCCTGAGCGGGTGCGGGGCAGAGCCGAAGATCGATGAGCTCGCGGCTCTGCACGGATTGTCGATGAGTGGCTTCACCGCCAGGGAGCTGACCCCTGGGCTCATCAACGAGGCTCACCTGGTCCTTACGCTGGCCCGCAACCACCGCAGCCACATTGTGCAATTGGCCCCAGCCGCACTGAAACGAACCTTCACCCTGCGGGAGTTCGCGCGGATCCTTCCCCAGGTGCCTGCTGAAGCTGCGGCTGCGCCGGCGCAGCGGTGGCATTCGTTGACCGCCCTGGCCCAACGGCACCGGCGCCCGCCGGAAGACCCGAGGCTCGACGACGTCGTCGACCCCTATGGCTTATCGGACAGAGTCTATGAGGAGATGGCCGCCCAACTGGTTCCGGCGGTGAAGGCATTGGTCCACTGGGAGCGCGACCACTCGGCGAAAGCGTCCTAGCACTATGATCCTGCTCCTGTTCTCCCTCGCCTCGATCTGGATCCTGGCCTTCTGCCTCCTGGGGCAGCTGCGCTACGTCCGGCACTGGACCAACGCCCTGTTTCCGCTGGCCGCCTTGGCCACGGTCAATACCGTTGTCTCCGCACGGGGGAACTTCGACGTCGTCGACAAGATGCGCTACGGCCGGGAGTTTGAGACGCTGAGCTTCACCCCTTTCGGTGAAGCGCTCACCGATTTCGTCACCACCGGCAGGGAACCGGCGTTCCTGCTCTTCAACTGGGTCATCGGCCTGTTCACCCAGGACATGATGGTCTTCTTCGCGGTCACTGCACTGGTATGCAACCTGCTGCTGATTCTGGCATTGTGGATGATCCTGGGCACCGGCTGGCAGACCGCCGTCGTCTTCTTCGCGACCTTCTGCTTCGGCTTCTTCCTCGACTACTCCAGCTTCCTGCTCAGGCAGGGGCTGTCCATTGCCTTTTTGCTGCTCGGGCTGGCACTGGTCCTGCGCGGCGCCAGATTTCTGCCGATGCTCACAGTCCTGGTGATCGGGGTCTGCTTCCACTGGTCGGCGCTTCCGGCTGCCCTCATCATCGTTCTGGTCAAAGTGGTGCGCTGGCGGCCCGAGGTGATGGTGGGGCTCTGGGTGCTGCTGTCGCTGACGTACTTCACCGGGGTGAACGCGCGGTTGGCCGGCCCCCTAGGCTCCAGCATCGAGCAGGTCGAGAACTACGCCAACCCGGATTTGGCCCTCGACTATGCCGGCGGGACTAACCGGCCGATCTTTTGGGCCCTGAGTGCCGTGCCGCTGGCTGTCGGCTACGTCGCGGCACGCACGGCGACGTTCTTGCCCAGCTGGTACGCGAAGCTGTTCCACGCCTACGTTCTGCTGAACTGCTACTTCCTGCTCCTCGGGTTCCTGTTCTTCAGTGACCGGCTAGCGGCCTATTCGTGGTCGCTGATCCCACTGGTGGTCTGCGTGCCGTTCCTGACGTTTCCCGGCAGGTGGCAGATCATGATGCGACTGGGTCTGCTCGCCGGATTTGTCGGATGGGGAATCTACTTCGGCTCATTCACTGCGTTGGCCCCGGTATAGGACGCCCAGGCTCGGGAGCGGTAGTCCGCCGCCGGCCGGCCCCAGGGCAGCCAGGGCGACTCCACCGGCTCTGCGTGGAGGGCCCCGGTCTGAAGCGTCGGCCCCAGCTCGCTGAACCCCGCAGCGAGGAAAGCGGGGGCCAGGTCAATGTCCCGGGCAAAGGCCCCGCACTTCTCATGGTGGTCGACAATCGCCACAGGAGTGCCCAGCAAGTAGGAGACGATAGCGCCGTGCAGGCGTTGGGACCAGACCATGCTGGCCCGGGAAAGCACATCCACGACGCCGCCGATGCCTACCTCCCCATAGTCGACCACGTGCACTGAGCGTCCGCTGCGTCGCAGCTCGGAGGCGATCGAGGCTGCCAGCGCCTGATCGCCCAGACGCGGGTGTGCGTGCAATGCCAGAAGGGTGATCACAGGATTCGTCGAGCCCAGGGCTTGGGAGATGGACTCGCTCAGCGTGTCCCCGGAGACTCCTGCAGCCTGCGAGGGGCAGATCACCAAGCCGCTGCGTGGTGCCTCTGCCGGTGGTGGTGCCTCAGCCGGTGCCAGGCGGCTGCTGAGCGCAGCCAGGTCCCCGCCGAACACGCAGTGTCCCTCCATGCGGTCGAACGATTCTTGGTCGCGGACGACGACTCTGCCGAACCGCTGAAGCGCGGTGACTACCGAACGTTGGTTCGCTGTATCCGCGAACGGTCCCACGGAAACGCCGAGGGCCTCAAAAGCTCGGTTCGGCAGGCGGCTGCGCAGGGCTGCGGTCCCGGCGATCTCGCCGAAGACCGATCCGCCAGAATAGGCAAAGGTCGTGGCCCAGGCGGCTCCGCGGGCCGCACTGACCAGACGCCGCAGCGCGGCGTCGGGGCGTGGGTGGGAGAAGTTCTGCCGCGGCACTTCGAAGGCTCGTACCTGAGCGCCGGGCCACAGCAGGCCGGCGTTCTCCTCACAGACCTCCCGGAAGAGGTCATCGCCGAAGTTTCCCCATCCGAAGTACCCCAGCAGCTGGACCCGCGATGACTTCGGACTCATACCCCGCTGCCCCTTTCACTGACCAGTGACAGCCCATGAACCTGCTGTCTGCGCGCCATCACATCTGCTCCGATGTACCGGCAGAGCATACTGGCCAGCACCGCCAGGCTGCCGGCCTCGATCGCTGCCATACCGGCCAAGGCGCTGGCTGCTCCGCTTACTGCGATGATCAGCACTGAGGCCGCACCGACCAGCGTCATCACCCAGTACCGGTTGAGCACCAGGTGAAAGGACGAGAGCAGGTAGGTCGGCACGCAGATGACAGCCGCGAGCGCGAAGAAGAGCACAGCTGGCCGGCTGATGTCGAAGTCCGCACCGTAGACCAACCGGAGCAGTGACGGACCAGCCACCACAGCGACCGCGACCAGCGGAAACAGGATCGCCATCGTCAAATACCCGTTGCGCAGGTTTATCCGGCACAGCGCCGCCGGACCCTCGTCCTCCAGGCGCAGGCGATACTCCGGCAGCATGGCCGTCTGGACCGAGGCACCGACCAGATGGGCGAAGGTCACCAGGTACGCCGCACTGGCAAAGACCCCGATATCAGCCGTCGTCCCCAGTGATCCCACGATCGCCAGCGGCAGGTAGGTCACCAGCGACTGGATCCCCTGAGACAACGACAGCGGGATTCCGTGCGCGATGAGCCGGCCCATATCGTGGGTGAGGGGGCGTTGGGCATCGCGTCCCTCCGGAGGTGCCGCCGCGGCGAGTAGGACTGTGATTGCCGCGCCCAGGATGGCGACCACCGCGCCGGACCACACTGCCGCGAGAACGGAGCCGGTGATGATCATCGCCACGGTGATAACCACTACTGTGGCCGCCGCGTCGAGGATAAGCAGGACGCCGAAGGTGCGCAGCCGGTGGGTGCGTTGGATCCGCGCGAAGTACAGGTCGGCAGTCGAGTCGGCGATCTTGATCACCAGGATGGCGCAACCGATGCTCGCCTGGCCAGGGGCTAGGACCACGATGGCTCCGATGGCGAGGCTCCCCGCGACCACGATCCCCCCGAGCCGCAGGCATACGTAGGCTCTCCAGCTGACCACCGACTGCAGAGTGATATAGAGGTTGCGCAGCCCGAGCTGGGCGGTGATGAAAATCGGTGACATGACAGCGATCAACGAGGAGTAGACACCGACGGCTTCCGCGCCCGCGAACCGAGCGAAAAGCCAGATGATGTACCACTGCGCAGCGGCGCCGGCGATATTGCCCACGCTCACTAAGAGGATCGACAGTCGATGCCCCGCCACCTGCGGAGCCGTCTCAGACGTCATCGCTCACCCGCGGCTCAGGGTCGCGGCGCGTGGTGCGGCGACCCTGCGCAATTGCGCGGCGGCTGCTGCATACAGAGGGAGCAGCCGGGTGAACGCCGAGTACAGCCGGGGCTGCAGCGGCAGATCCCATGCGCCGATGTACTCATGAGCATCAGCCCCCAAAGCTGCCTTAAACCTGACTAGTCCTGCTGCCGGGTCGTGTTCATCGAGCGTGTCCTCCACCCCGCCCAAGTCGAAGTGTCCGGCACCATCGGCGAGCGCCTGCTGTATCTCGGCCCAGTGCAGGGCGCTCGATGGTTTGGTGTGTGTCTGCCTTGTGCTCGATGCCGCAAAGACCCCCTGGGCCCAGCCTCCCACCTGAGCCATGGCGTTCGCCGCCACAGCACGCCCCTCGTAGTGGGCAACATACAGATTAAAGCGCCCCGGAAACCCGTTGCCTAAGGTGTCCCATAAGGCGTGGAAATAACTCTCCGGGTAGGCTGCGAACTTATTCCTGCGAGCGGTCTCCTCATGCAGCCGGTACGCGTCGTCGAGATCACCGCGTGAGCCTACGGCGACCTTGAGACCGGTGCGCTCGACCTTTCGGATGTTTTTCCGACAACTCTTTGACATCCCGGCCAGCACTTCAGCTTCGCTGCGTCCGAAGAGATCCAACCAGCAATTGAACCGCGGATGGCTGTCATCGCTGTGCTTCGCATCGGGCGCCTCCCGCCAGCCGGCAGCGCGCATGGTGCTGACGAGCCTTGTCCCGCCTGGGTTCACCTCGCTGGGTTCCAAGGCCGAGAGGCGATCGATCTCTGGATCGGCGAACCCGGCCTTGATGGTCGCGGCCCCCCACGTACGCAGACTGACCACGGGCGTGATCCGTACCCCGAAGACGCCGTGCGAACGTAAGTAGGTCCCCAGAGCGGTCAGCTGCTCAGCCACATGCGGAGCGGTCCAGTCAAAGAGGGGCCCCTGTGGAATGAAGACGAACCACCGGCCAACTCCGGGCACCCGGCGATAGCGAAGTACGGCAGCTGCGCACAGGTGCGACTCGGCATCGAACCAGCCGACCAGCTGGGGCGCCCATTGGGCACGGCGTGCATCACCCCATTCCGGGGTCTGCTGGAAGCTTGCCCCCGGATACGTACGAAGGAACCGCCAGTATTCGTCCTTCGAGATCTCCCTGATGGTGTACATATGCCCCACCGTAGCTCCGGTTCTATCTGGTGAACCTGGACCTTGCGGTCCCTCGCATCGACATTGCGGGAACCCGCGGCGTGGAGCACAATCGCCGCCTGATGCGGAAATTTCGGGCTATCTCTGTTGACCCGGAGGCCAGAGTGGGCAACTGTACATTCACAGCACCGAATTGCGGTGCTGCTCCAGATGCGCCAGGACCTGGAAGTCACCAGGTCCGAAGCGAAACCATCTCACCACAGTCGCCCTCCGGCGGCGGGGACCCCCCGCCCGTCGTCGGAGGGTCTATGGCCTGCTGCGCTTCTTCGTCGCGTCAGTCGAACTTCCGGCCCAGCTGGGCTATGGTCCACCCGGCCTGCTCCCACTCCGGGGCCGGCAGCACGTTGCGGGCGTCGATGAACTGCCGTTTGGCCACCACCTCGTTCAGGTCAGCCGGTGCCAGCTGTTTGAACTCGTTCCATTCGGTGGTCAGCACCACCAGATCGGCACCGCGGGCCGCCTCGGTCATCGAATCCACGTAGCCCAGCCGGGGGAACCGTTTGGCGGCGTTGGCGTTGCCCTGCGGATCATAGACCGAGACATCCGCCCCAGCGTTGTAGAGCCGGCCGGCGATATCCAGGCCCGGGGAGTCCCGGACGTCGTCGGAGAGGGGTTTGAAGGTGATCCCCAGTACGGCGATCCTTTTGCCCTCCACCGCCGAGTGGTTCTCGTCGGTGCCGGCATAGTCGCCGCCGAGGATCTCCTCGGCCAGCGAGATCACCCGGTCGCGCCGGCGCAGGTTGATGTGGTCCATCTCGTTCAAGAACCGCATGGTGTGATCCAGGCCCAGTTCGCCGACCCGGGTCTGCAGGGCGCGGATGTCCTTGGGCAGGCACCCGCCGCCGAAGCCGACCCCGGCGTTGAGGAATTTGCGCCCGATCCGCTCGTCGAAGCCGATAGCGTCAGCCAGGGTGGCGATGTCGCCGCCGACGGTCTCGGTGACCTCGGAGAAGGCATTGATGAAGCTGATCTTGGTGGCCAAGAACGCGTTGGCAGCAACCTTGACCAGCTCGGCGGTCTCAAAGTCGGTGGAGACCCAGGGGGTGCTGCGGTCCAGGGCTTCGGCATAGACCTCGCGCAGCAGCTGCTCATCGGCCTCATGCCGGGTGCCGACCACCAGCCGGTCCGGCTCCACCGTGTCCTTCACCGCGAAGCCCTCACGAAGGAACTCCGGGTTCCAGGCCAGCGAGAGGTCGACGTCGTCGTTCTTCTCAGCTTTGACCAGGTCATAGAGCCGGGCTGCGGTGCCCACCGGGACCGTGGATTTGCCCACGATCAGCGCCCGGTCCTTGGTGATGGCCTGCGCCAGGGATGTGGTGGCCGCATCCACGTAGGTCATGTCCGCGCCGGTGCCGCCGGGCAGCTGCGGGGTGCCGACGGCGATGAAGTGCACATCGGCCCAAGCGCCGACCTCACCCATATCGGTTGTGAAACGCAGCCTGCCGGAGTCGACGTGCTTGCGGATCAGCTCCGGCAGACCGGGCTCGTGGAAGGGAAGGTCGCCGCGGGAGAGGGAGTCGATCTTCTCCGGGTCCACGTCGACGCCGATCACGTCGAAGCCCAGCTCTGCCATGCAGGCCGCGTGCGTCGCGCCCAAATAGCCTGTACCGATCACGCTGATATTTAAAGTCACAGATAGCATCCTAAGCCGCTGGGCCCCGTGCGATGGCCTCACCGCGCTGATCACCGTCGGCGCTGCGCTCTGGGGCGAACCTGAAGCAGGCCGCGGGTGACTGGCCGCGGTGACTGACGGAGACGTCGTGGTCTATTACTCGTACCGTTATACCTTGCCGCTGCGCCATACTGCCAGGGGCACCCGCCAGCCCCGTTTCAGTGCCACCATCCGGATAGCGATGACCACCAGGGAGATGCCCACCGCCCAGAACCCGTTGAACACGTCCAGCTCCAGGGTCGCGGTGGTGGCTACGGCTCCCAGGAAGGCTGGGGCGGCATAGACACCGTGGGGCGTGAAGATCTGGGGGATCTCGTTGGCGGCCACATCGCGCATTGCGCCGCCGCCGACCGCGGTGGTGACGCCCAGCAGCATTGTCGCCACCGGGTTCAGCCCCGCAGCATGTGCGATGGAGGCACCCATCACGCAGAACATGGCCAGCCCGACGGCGTCGAAGGCCAGCAGGGTCCAGCGCAGCCGGTCCTGACGGATCAGCCGGAAGAACACAGCAAGCGTCGCCACTGCCACGGGAATCAGGTACATCGGCACCGCGAACGCATTGGGCACGCCCTGGGCGAGGATCACATCGCGCAGCACTCCCCCGCCAAGACCTGCAAGTGAGGCCAACAGCAGGGACCCGACGATGTCGAACCCCTTGCGGGCGGCCAGCAGCGCACCGGAGACCGCGAACGCGAAGGTCCCCACCAGTTCAATAGCCAACAGCACTTGGACTACAGACATGGGCATCAGTATTCCACGCGAGCAGTCACCGCGTTCTCCCGCTCGTCACCGCGCAGGGGCGGAAGTGAGGAGGTCCGGAGGTCAGGAAGACCCCCGGGTTGTGGGCTGAAGTGCACCGTAGAGTTCCTGATAGCGGTCTGCCACCCGCTCCCAGGTGAATGACTGCACCTCTGCGGCTCCAACCCGCTCCCAGGATAGCCGGCGTCGCTCGCAAAGCGCTGACCGGGCCTGAGCCAGTTCAGCTGTAGTGATAGCGCGCCTGCACGATCACTATGTCCTCACCGTGAACAAGATAGACGAGCCGGTGCTCCTCAGTGATGCGCCGGGACCAGCTGCCAGCGAGGGCGTGACGCAGCGCCTCAGGCTTCCCGATGCCGTCAAACGGATCGCGGACGATATCGTCAATGAGCCGGTTGATGCGTTTGAGTACTGCGCGATCCGTAGTCTGCCAATGTCGGTAGTCGCTCCAACCATGTGGCGTGAAGACCAGCCTCATCGGGACAGCGGGTGCTCTTCATGCTCGCCACGATGCGCCTGAGTGATGCTTTCCAACAACCGACGCGCGTTGGCCGGAGACCGCAACAGGTGCGCAGTCTCCTCAAGCGCCTCGTACTCGGCTCGCGAGATCAACACCGCATCGCCCCGGCGTGAGGTGATCTCTAACGGGGCGCGATCGCTGTTGACCTGTTCAATGAGTGGAAACAGATTCCTGCGAGCTTCCGATGCCGTAATTGCCATAATTACCTCCAAGTCGTACAAGTTATAGTACCACTTTAGCGCCCTTGGGCACTCGCCGAGCCGCACCCGATCTGCGAGACTGGAGGCATGGACACCGTCGTTCTCCTCGATATCGACGCAATCCGGCGTGCTTGCGAGCGGTACGGCGTGGAGCGGTTACGCATCTTCGGCTCGGTGCTCACAGACCGGTTTGCTCCGGACACAAGCGATGTCGATTTCCTCGTCGTCTTCCTGCCGGAGCGGGAGAACCTGTTTCATGATTACTTCGATCTGAAGTTCGAGCTGGAGCGGATCGTCGGTAGGGATGTCGACCTTGTCGTGGAGCGCTCAGTAAAGAACCCCTTCTTCAAGGCGTCGGCCTTCGGGGGCGCGCAGGATGTCTATGCGTCCTGAGGCGGGGGCGCATCTCTGGGACGCGGCCGGCGGCTCGACAACGTTGTCGGGATGCGGAACATCATCGCCCAGTCCGGTTGCACCGACTACGAGAGGTACTCGCGCACTTCTCGGGCGGCGTCGGGCACGAAGAGCACACGCCCATCCAGTGATTCTGAGGAAGATAGGAATGTGTCCTCAAGCAGGGCGGTGCCGGGGTAGTCGTCGCGGAAATTGCCGAGGGACGTTCTGCACCAGAGACTCCAGGCAGCGAATCCCAAACGGCGCTGGAGTCTGGTTGGTGTTCAGCGCAGCACACGGATCGGACAGAGGGGGCCAGTCGCGGCGGCGAGCCGGCCATCTGCAGTGACCAGTTCGCACCCCAAACGCTCAGCCAGCGCGACGTAGCAGGCGTCGTAGGAGCTGACGTTGGCGCGCAGCTCGAAGGCGCGCGGCACCAGCCTCAGGGTCGGGACGCGTGCGAAGCTGAGCTGCTGCAGGTGGTTGATGGCGGCGACGAATCGCTGCTCGGTGAGCGTTCCTCTCAGCCACCGCTTGCGCAGTACTGACACGGTCTCGACATCGACCAGATCGGGAGCAGCGAACTCACCCGCAGCACGCAGCACACCGCGAGCGGTCCCCCCGGCCTCCTCGTCATCGGCCAGAGCGTTGGCCAGAATGGAGGCGTCAACGATGATCACGAGATATTCGGCCGAGCACTCACCGCTGAGAGCGACCTTCGTCCAGGTCAGCGGCAGCGGTTGCAAAGCCGACACGGCCGCCCCGCTGGGCGTCGACGTCATCGAGGACATCGCTGATTGGACGCCTTTCGGCAAGGCGCCGAAGCTCGACAGCAAGGTATTGCTGCAACGATTGATGGTGCTGTTCGGCCTTGCGCTGCAGAGCAGCGTGGATTTCTTCGGGCACGTCGCGGATCAGAACATGGGGCATGCTTACATTATGATTGCACACGTCGGGAAGAGCAAGGGTTC
>JBQCZP010000012.1:23920-50005 GCA_052089225.1 Nesterenkonia sp. | reverse complement strand
CTCCGTAGGCCGGGGCCAGGGCCTTACAGATGGCAATGATCTCCTCGGTGTCCTGAGTGTCCAGTGCCACCGGCCACGCATCGACGTCGGCGAACTGCTTGAACAGCACTGCCTTACCCTCCATCACCGGCATGGACGCCTCTGGGCCGATATTGCCCAGGCCCAGCACTGCGGACCCGTCCGTCACCACAGCAACGGTGTTGCGCTTGATGGTCAGCCGCCGTGCCTCCTCAGGGTTCTCCGCTATGGCCTGACAGACGCGGGCGACCCCCGGGGTGTAGGCGCGCGAGAGGTCGTCGCGGTTGCGCAGCGGCACCTTGGGAGTCGACTCCAGCTTGCCGCCCAGGTGAAGCAGGAAGGTGCGGTCGGAAGTTCTGTGCACGCTCACGCCCTGGAGGGCTTCCAATGCTTCAGAGACCTGCTGGGCGTGGTCAGCATCCCGAGTGTCACAGGAGATGTCGACGATCAGGGCGTCCTGGGTGGATTCGACGACGTCCAAGGCCGTCAGTGCGGCTCCGGTGCTCGCCACCGCGGCGACCAGATCAGACGATGCGGTGAAGCTCGTGGGCGCCGCTACCCTAAGAGTGATTGAGTGGCCTGGACTGGGGTTGGCCATGAGGTTCCTTCCGATCCGCTAGTATTCCAAATAATGGATAACAGTATCTGCATGCCGAAAACCATGGCAAGCCGTGACGCTCAGTTTGGGCGGCTTGTCCAGGTGGCGCCCTGTGTGCTGGCAGCAGCCAACTAGACTTCGACTCGCGGGCGGCACCAAACAAGGAGGACGACGCTATGACCCAAGGTACTCCGGAAATCCCTCCGAAAGAGGTGACTGCAGCCACCCCCAAGCGTCCCACTGGGGGGGTGCAGTCGGTGGAGCGGGCTTTTGATCTGCTCTCAGTCATTGTTGCCTCGGGTGGTCAGACGACGCTGAGCCAGCTCGCCGCCGCCATTGAGCTTCCCACGCCGACGGTCCATCGTCTGCTCAAGACGCTGATGGGTCTGGGTGTGGTCCGCCAGCTGCCAGATCGTGGTTATGCCCTGGGTCCAGGTCTGATCCGACTCGGCGAGCTCGCCAGCGAACAGTTGGGCGCGATCGCTCGTCCCTACCTGCGTCAGCTGGTGGACCAGCTTGGCGAAAGCGCCAACGTTGTCACCCTCGACGGCGACATGGTGGTCTACGTCGATCAGGTCCCCTCGCCGCACCAGATGCGCATGTTCACCGAAGTCGGCCGCAGGGCCCATACCCATGACACCGGTGCCGGCAAGGCCATGCTCGCCCAAATGAAGCCCGAGCAGATGCGCAAGATTGTCAGTACCGCGGGGATGCCGGCCCACACGGAGTACAGCATCACCAACATCGAGGAACTGGAGCAGGAGCTGAAGCTGATCCAATCTCGTGGGTACGCCATCGATGAGCAGGAGCAGGAACTCGGTGTGCGGTGCTTCGCCGTAGCTGTCCCGGAGACACCGACGCCTTTGGCGATATCCGTATCGGGTCCCACCAGTCGCGTGGGGGAGCAGTTCGCCGCACGCGCTGTTCCGCTGCTCCAGCGTGCCGCGAGGGATATTTCCGCCGAGCTGGCGCACTTCTGATCATTTTTCTCTCGGTGCGGCGATAGGGTAGAACAATGCCGTCTGCTGACCAGAACTCTGCCGCCCAGGACTCTGCTGCTCACACCATCGAGAACCTGCTTCCGGCCGCTGAAGAGCGCCTGGAGCAGATGATCGCTGATATTCAGCGTCTGGTGGAGGTCGAGTCGCCCTCGGAGGACCGAGTCGCCGTCGCCGCCGGTGCCGCTGAGGCGGCCGCGCTCGCCGCTGACCGGCTGGGCACCATGCCCGAACGGGTGGTCGTCGAGGGTTCCACTCACCTGCGGCTGCGCTTCGGCCCCGATAAGCCCACAGTGGTGCTGGTCAACCACCAGGACACCGTCTGGCCCATCGGCACCTTGGCTCGCAAGCCGTTCAGCCGTGATGCGCAGGCGCTGCGCGGCCCCGGCGTCTTCGACATGCTCACCGGGGTGGTGATGTCGCTGCACGCCGCGGCGATCCTCCAGGCGGCCGGTCATGACCTGACCGGGCTGGGGATCCTGATCACCGGTGATGAGGAGCTGGGTTCGCAGACCTCCCGCGAGCTGCTGCTGGAGGAGACGGCCGAGGCGAACGCGGCCTTCGTGATGGAGGGGGCTCTGGACACGTCGCTGAAGATCGCACGCAAGGGCACCTCCATGTATACCGTGGCCGCTCATGGAGTCGCTGCTCACGCCGGCCTGGAGCCGGAGAAGGGTGTCAACGCCGGCATCGCGCTGGGGCTGCTGCTGCCGCAGATCGAGGCTCTGGGCGACTCGAAGCTCGGCACCACGGTGACCCCCACAGTGCTGGCCGGCGGCGTCACCGACAATACGGTGCCCGACTACGCCACCGTGGAGGTCGATGCCCGGGCAACGACGGTCGCCGAACAGGATCGGGTGGACCGTGAGATCCGCGAACTCACCTCACCCCGGCAAGGTGCGCGGGTCGAGGTGGTCGGCGGGATCAATCGCCCCCCGATGGAGCGCAGCGCCGCCGAGGGGCTCTTCGCACAGGCCCAGCAGGTTGCAGCCGAGTTGGGCATCGGTGAGATCACCGGTGCTGAAGTGGGTGGTGCCTCTGACGGCAACTTCACCGCCGCAGCCGGTGTCCCCACTCTGGACGGCCTCGGCGCCACGGGAGGTGGGGCGCACGCCGAACACGAACACGCCCTGGTGGCCAACATCGCCCCACGCACCGCGCTGCTGGCCGGGCTGATCGCCCGCCAACTCGCCTGATTCAGTCAGTGTGTCGCGAGGCTTACTCCTGGCAGGTCGCTGAACTTTGCTCTGGTGTCGCTGCTGAGCACCTGCCGGCCGGTCTCTGCCGCATGGGCGGCGATGATGAGGTCATGGGCGCCGCGCTTGTGCCCTGTGCGTTGAGTGTGCGCCAGCAGCTTTGCATGGTGGGCAGCGGTGGCTGGCGTGTAGTCGAGGATGGTGATCGCTGCGGCAATCGCCTCCCACACCAGCAGGCGATTCCGGGAGCGCTCCGGGGTGTCGGCGAGCTCGATCCCCTGACGGAACTCCGCAGCGGAGATGGCTGCGATGGCTAACGCGTCATCATCGAGCGACGTGCGATCAACCGCCCCACATTCGAAGTCGATGAGGAAGTTCGTGTCGAGGATCAGGTGCCGGCCCATGGATTTTCCGCTGGAGTCAACATGGCCAGCCCGCTGTCGACGTCGTCGGCGAAGTCCTCATCCAACCGGGGGGTGCTCCGTAGTGCTGCGCCCAGATCGCGGCCGGTGCTGCGGCGGGGCGGACGAATTTCTGCCACCGGTTTTCCGCCGCGCATGACAGTGATTTCTTCTCCCCGCTCAATGGCATCGAGCAGGTCGGAGAAGCGCCGGGATGCTTCGGTGGCCGTTATCGTCCTCATACCCACATATTATCTGATTATCAGATCCTCGACTATGCCAGTTCTGCGTGATGAGCTGGTAGGCGTGCACTATCTGGAAGGAACGGGGATTCATGTTGTCTGATGTATCGGCGTTCGTGCTGGAAGCTGCCAATGAGCCGCTGCGCCGCGAGCAGGTCACCGTTGATGCGCCTCAGGGTGAGGAGGTGCTGATCGACGTCGCTGCCTGCGGGGTCTGTCACACCGACCTGCATGTGATCAAGGACGAAGTGGCCTTTCCCAAACCAGCGGTGCTCGGTCATGAGGTCTCCGGGGTGGTGCGCGAGGTCGGTGCCGGCGTGACCCACGTTGAGCCCGGTGACCGGGTGGCCTGCAGCTTCATCATGCCCTGCGGCAGTTGCCGCCACTGTGATCAGGGCCTGGAGGACCTCTGCGAGAACTTCTTCAACCACAACCGGCTGCGCGGCCAGCTCTACGACGGCAGCACCCGGCTGTCCCGCAACGGCGAGGACATTGCGATGTACTCCATGGCGGGCCACGCCACCCACTGCGTGGTGCCCTCCAGGGCGGTCTTCGGACTGCCGGACACCGTGCCGCTGGCAGAGGCTGCGGTGCTGGGCTGCAGCCTGTTCACCGGACACGGAGCGGTGCACTCGGTGGCCAAGGTGCAGCCCGGTGAGAATGTGGCCGTCATCGCCGCAGGCGGAGTGGGCCTGAGCATCATCCACCTTGCTCGGGCGGCCGGTGCACAGCGAGTGATCGCCGTGGACATCGACGACGAGAAACTCGCTCTGGCGCGCGAACTGGGGGCCACCGACGTCATCAACTCCACCACCGACGACCCGGTGCAGAAGGTGCAGGAGCTACTTGGGCACGGCGTCGACGTTGCCTTTGAAGCCCTGGGCTCGGTGCCCACGGTCAAGCTCGCCGTTGACACGCTCGACGACGGCGGCCGGGCGGTGCTCTCCGGCATTGCGCCAGCGGGTCACACTATGGATGTGGACATCACCAAAGTGGTGCGGCGGAAACTGAAGATCCTCGGGTCCTTCGGCGCCAAGGCCTCAGCTGCTATGCCAGAGGTCATACAGCTGGCTGCCGAGGGAAAGATCGACCTGGAAAAACTGATCACCCACCGGTTCGCCTTCGACCAGACCGCTGAGGCCTACCAGCTGCTCAACGAGCGCAAGATCCTCGGCCGCGGCCTCATCGAGACCAACCCGAACCTGGCCTGACTCGTCATCCCCGGGACAGATCCGCCCAGGGTGAGCCCTTCGTCGCAGGGGAGCTTCGGCATAGACTGGAGGGGACTCAATTTGCGAATCTGAACCCTTGAAGGAGTTCCCATATGTCACACCCGATCGTTGTTGGCGTGGACGGCAGCCCCACTGCGCGCAGGGCCGCAGAGAAGGCCCGCGACCTCGCGCTGAAACTTCAGGCCCCGCTGCACGTGGTCTCGGCCCACACCGAAGACGAAATCACACACATCAGGAGCGGCTCAGACCAATGGGTCGTCTCCAGTGCCGACAATGCGCTCCACTTAGCTGAAGAGGTGACTCGGAAGCTGCGCCCCTCCGAGGTGGAGATTGTGCCGGCCTCAGCGCACGGCAAACCGTCAGACGCGCTGATCGCCTACGCGGAGAAGAACGACGCACAGATGATCGTCGTCGGAAATCAGCGGATGCGCGGCATCACCCGCGTGCTGGGCAGCGTGGCCAACTCGGTCTCACACAACGCGACCCGCGACGTCTACATCGCCAACACCTACGAAGGCTGATCCCGGTTCGACGTTCATCGAGCACCCGCAACCGGGGCCGTCTGCTGATCCTGTGACCCTATACGTCTGAGCCCCAGCGGCTTTCAGAGAATGTCACTATAGACCGGTTTGCGCTGTTGCGCTATTCTAGCGCTATGGCAACAATTCAAGTACGCGAAGTCCCTGAAGACGCGTATGAGGTCCTTCGGAAACGAGCCCGTGCCTCAGGCCGCTCCATCCAGTCCTACATGCGTGAGGTCGTCGTCGAGCTCGCAAGCCAGCCCACTACCGAAGAGATTCTGGCGCTTATGGACTCGGCGCGTGCCGAAAGTGGCACTCCGGGCGCCACCCACGAATCCATCCTGGCCGACTTGGAAGCGGACCGACGGTGACGCGTGACTGCGTACTCGACGCCTCCGCCTTGGTCCTAGCACTGGTTGGTAAGACCGAACCAGCGGATGCGCTCCGCCAGCAGCTGCCGGTGATGCGTCGGCACGCCCCGCACCTGATCGATGCCGAGGTGGGCAATGTGCTGCGTCGACACGAGCAGCGTGGTCAAATCAGCTCCGAGGAGGCGCATTCGGCGCTACAAGCTGGTCGCCCACTCATTGATCACCGCTACCCACACGCAGGTCCCCTGGCAGACCTGGCATGGGCGCTGCGTGCCAATATCAGCTTCTACGACGGGCTCTATGCGGCTCTTGCCGTTCGGCTCGGCGTCCCGCTGATCACTGCGGATGCCAAGCTCAGCAGAGCTCCAGGACTGGTCTGCGAAGTCGAGGTTGTCTGATTGACGTGATCTCTCAACGCCTAAGCCGGCGTCGCGGTCCGCTCGTCGGCGCGGGCCTGGTGCTCCAGCGTCACCGTCCAGACTTCGCCGGGCTCCATGAGTTTGTGCTTGCCCTCGACGTTGACGTCGATCGGCTGGGCCGAGCCCTCGGAGAGGTTGAGGCTGACGTGGTCGTGGTTGACGTGTACCAGGATGGGCTGGTTGCGGTAGCGCATGCGGAAGGTTAGCTCCGGCAGCTCATCGGGCAGCAGCGGGTGCAGCCACAGCGCATCGGCGCGGGTCTCGATGCCCCCGTAGCAGCGGATCGCCATATCCACGGTGCCGGCCATCGCGCCCAGATGGATCCCCTCCCGCGTGGTGCCGCCCTGGGTGTCTGCCAGATCAGCCTCCAGGGCCTCCTTGAACAGATTCCACGATCCGGCTCGGTCGAAGCGGGAGGCTACCCAGCCGTGCACCACCCGCGACAGCGTCGAACCGTGGGATGAGCGCGCCAGGTAGTACTCCACGGTCCGCAGATAGTCATCCATGGACACCTCATACCCCATGTGGGAGAGCGTGCTGAGCAGCTCATCTGAGCTGAACAGGTAGCACAGCATAAGCACGTCGGCCTGTTTTGAGAGCTTGTACCGGTTGGTGGCGTCGCCCTCGGCCTGCAGGATCAGGTCCAGTCGTCCGATGTTGCCGTAGGTGCGCTGATAGCCCTCCCAGTCGAACTCCAGCAGGTCCTCGTACCCCTGAAACTGACTGATGACCCCGTCCTCATGGAACGGGACCCGCAGCCGGGCAGCGATGTGCTCCCAGTGCTCCAGCTCCTCCTCAAAGATGTCCAGCCACTCGGAGAGCGGGTCGTCGCGGGAGTCCAGTTCCCGGACCAGGCCGGCGGTGTGGCGCAGCATCCAGGAGGCCAGCACGTTGGTGTAGGCGTTGTTCCTCACCCCCGAGCCGGGCGTCTCGGGGTAGCCGTCGTGGTACTCATCGGGTCCCATCACCCCGTCGATGTCGAACCGGTCGGCGTCGGCGTCGTAGTCGGTCATGGAGACGAAGAACCGGCTGATCTCCACCAGCATTTCGCCGCCGTAGTCGGAGAGGAACGTGTAGTCCTGGGTCGCCTCAAAGTACTGCAGCACCGAGTAGGCGATGGCCAAAGAGACGTGACGCTGACGGTTGGAGTTGTCCTCCATCCACTGCTGGCTGCGGGGGTTCCACAGCTCCGTGGGGGTCTCCTCCCGCCCGTCGGAGCCGGACTGCCAAGGAAACATGGCCCCTTCGTACCCTTCGGCTCGGGCCATCGCCCGGGCCTCTCCCAAGCGCCGGAAGCGGTACATGAGGATCCCGCGGCTCAGCTCCGGGCGGCGCAGGGTGAGCATGGGATACATGAACATCTCGTCCCAGAACAGGTGTCCGCGATAGCCCTCGCCAGAGAGGCCGCGCGCCGGCAGTGAGGCGTCCAGGTCCCGGCGGGCGCCGAAGGCGGTCTGCAGCACGTGGAAGGTGTGCAGATTCAGCGCCAGCTGCTGGCGGGCGTGCCCCGGGCCCATGGAGACGGCGAACCGGTGCCACAGCGCGCCCCACATCTCTTCGTTGTAGCTGAGGATCTCACGGAAGTTCGAGGCGCGCTGCACCCTTTTGACCGCGCTGTTGCGCACTGTGGATATGGCATGGTCATGGGTGTTCGACACCGCTGCCAGCTTCTCGATCCGCACCGGCCGGCCCTGCTGCAGGTGCAGCGAGATGTCATGGCCGGCCACCAGATCCGACTCCATCACCGGACGGCGCATCGGCGGCTCTTTGGTGTCCACCGAGGTGCGGGTGGCCACCGCGATCCTGACCTGGGACTGATTGGTCTGGGTCTCCAGCAGCACGGTCTCACCGTCGACCTCCAGGGAGTCGACCGGGTCCAGATGGTTGCCTGCCAGCTCCCGGTCGGCGGCCACATTGCGGTTGGACACCCGCCCGTCGATCATGGAGCGCACGTTGACGTTGCCCGACCAGTTCTCCGCCTCGACCTTGAGCTCCAGGGCCGCCAGGTGCACCCCGGCCAAGGACTGAAACTGCCGGGTGCTGACTTTGGTGCGCCGGCCGTGCAGGTCCTGGAAGCGGGCGGTGCGGCTCACCAGGCCGCGGCGCATGTCCAAATCCTGGTGATAGTCCACCAGCTCCGGAGACCCGGGCAGCAGCGGATTGCCCGCTTCCGGGGTGATCCGCACAAAGGTCCAGTCGGGGATGTTGACCATATGCTCGGTCTCCACAGACTTGCCCATGAGGTCGGTGGTCAGGCGGTTGAACACCCCGGCGATGTAATTGCCCTGATAGTGGGTCGCATCAGCCACCGTGCCCGGGTAGGAGGCGCGGGTGCCCCAATATCCGTTGGCCATGTGAAACAGCACCTCACGGGTGGACTCCTCTTCCGGCTCGAAGGAGTCATAGGCGAGCACCCACAGCGGATCAAAGGGACGCGTGGTGCGGGTCTGCAGCTTCGCCGCAGCGAGATCGCTGACCACCACATCGGCACCGCCGCGCTTGAGCCGGGGCGCATCCTCACCATGATCGACGCCGACCACCATGCCGAAGTTCCCGGAGCGAGCCGCCTGCACCCCGGAGACCGCGTCCTCCACCACGATCGAATCCTGCGGCTCCACACCCAGCTGATCTGCGGCGTAGAGGAACATGTCCGGCTTCGGCTTGCCGCCCAGCTCCAGCTGCTGTGCGTCGGTGCCGTCGACGATCACGTCGAACGCGTCGATCAGCCCGGCCCGGCGCAGCACCTCACGCCCGTTGCGCGAAGAGGTGACCAGCGCAGTGGGGATCCCATCGGCGCTGAACCGGCTGATCAGCTGAGCTGCCGTATCAAAGACGACGACGCCGTCACGGTTGAGCACCGCTTCGAAGAACCCCTGCTTGCGAGCGGCCAGCCCGTGAATGGTCAGCTCATCCGGGCCGTCGTCGTGCGTTCCTTCCGGCACCTGCAGCGAGCGTGCGGCCAGCAGCGAACGCACACCCTCTTCCCGCGGGCGGCCGTCCACATAGTTGAGGTAGTCGGCGTCGGTGAACTCCGGCTGCGCCGAGCCGGCGATCTGCTCCAGGGCGGCGTCGAAGAGCTCCTTCCACGCCTGGGCGTGGACTCGGGCGGTATCGGTGACCACCCCGTCCATGTCGAACAGGGTGGCTCTAAAGTGGCGCAGGGCGTGCCGCTTGGCCTCGGCGCTGTGGCGGAAGGGATTCTCGAAGGGGTGCATACTTACCTCACGCTCATCGGGGCCGGGCCGGTCACGTCGTCATGCATGTCGGGCATCGTTCTCAGCGCGCTCGCACACGGCTCCATCCTAGGTCGCGGCCACCGGAGGCCCTAACTGCCGCCCCCTGTGCGAACCCGCCGAGTTATCACCGTCTTATCGGTTCATCACCGTCGTAGATGACGGTGATAACACGGAAAGACGGTGATAAGGCGCAAGGGGGCTGGCTGCCCGGTGCACTCGGCACCGCAGGCACGCGGGGCCGCAGACGCGCGGCCCCAAACAGACGTACGACGACCTCGCCGCGCCCGGGTTCCAGCCCCAAGCCCAGCAGCTGGTAGGGCCCTGGTGCTACCGTCGTAAGGGTGGCGCGCAGATCCAGTATTGAGCTGACCTTCCGAGAGGTCACCACCGTCTCCCGGGAGACCCCGGTGCCGGCCGGTGTGGTGGTCGACTGGATCGATAAGACAGCCTACGCCTGTGCGGCCTCGTGGACTCGCGCCTCGTGTGTGACCACCTACGTGGGCAATATGCACTTCACCGTGCCGGTGCCGCGCGACACTCCGGTGACAGTCCAGGCCCGGGTGGTGCACACCGGGCGCACCAGTGTGCACGTGCAGACCAGGGTGCTGATCCGCAGCCCCGAGGGCGGATGGCAGACCTGCACCGAGTGCTACATGATCTACGTGGCGCTGGGCAAGGACGGCGAACCCACTGAAGTGCCGGGATTCGAACCGGAAACCGAGCTGCAGCGTCGTCGTGATGTGGATGCCGTCAGGCGCATGAATTTCCGGCGCCGGATCGAAGAGGAGATCCAATCGCTGCCCACCGGGTTCGCCACCATGGAGGCGCTGACCATGCGCTTTCCCGCCGAAACGGAGGAGCGCTACCCGGACGGCAAGATCCGCGGCGGTGCCGTGATGAAGTGGATCGACCTGGCCGCCGAAATCTGCGCGGAGCGCTACTGCGGCTTTGATGTGGCCAGCGTGCTGACCGGAGGCGTGCGCTTCTACCGCCCGGTGACCATCGGGGACCTGGTCGAGGTGGACGCGAGGCTGGTGCTCACCGGGTCAAAGTCCATGCACGTGCTGGTCCGGGTCCGGTCCGGCAACCGGTGGGAGCGCAACCCTGAAGTGGTCGCCTACGGCATGCCGGTGATGGTCGCTCCCGACGGAAGCGGCGCGGCCCGACGCATCACCCGCTGGGAGCCCATCAGCGACGAAGACCACGTGGTGGCCGAGAAGGCCCGCCGCATCCGGGATCTGCGCAACGCGACCCTGCTGACGCCCAGCCCGCATGTAGGGCCGAACCAGGGCGTGGTCGGTGCCTCGGATCCATCTACCTCTCAAGGCTGAGGAGAATGCTGAACCCTGCAGATAGGGTGATGTATCGATGACCTCACCGCAGAACCCCTCCGGGCAGCAGCCTCCACCAGTGCCGAATCCCTACGGCCCACCGCCGACGGACCCCGTCCAGGGGCACCCGCAGGCCCCCGCCCAGCCGCACGACCCTGCCCAGCCACCGGCACAGTTCCCCCCGGGCGGCTGGGCGCCCTACCCCGCGCCGCGCAAGCGCCAGCGGGACTCTGAGCCGGGCAAGTTCACCTGGTGGGATTTGGGTGCGACCCTGTTCTACGTGGTCGGGTTCCTCTCCGGGCTGGTGGGACTGGTGGGCCTGCTGCCACCGTTGGCCGAGATCCTGAACTCCGACGACGCCGCCACCGTCGAGTTCGGCATGTTCCTCATCAACGCCATCGGCTACGGCGTACTGGCCCTGATCGCTCTGCTGCTCAGCGGCCGGGCGCTGTGGCGCTCCATCAGAGCCTTCGCCTACCTGTGGTGGCTGAAGCTGCTGCTGATCCCGGTGGGCTGGTTCGTGATGATGGTGCTCAACATCGTCTTCGTGCTCTTCGGCCTGGGCTCCGAACCGCAGACCAGCGCGAACCAGGAGGCGATCACCGCGATGCTGGACGCCGTGCCGTTCCTGGGCGCCGTCGTCGTCCTGGCGGTGTTGGGACCGTTGGTGGAGGAGTACTTCTTCCGGCATCTGCTGGTGGGCAAGCTCTCCCGACACATCAACGTGTGGATCTGCGGGGCGATCTCCGTGGTGACCTTCCCGCTGCTGCACTTCATCCCGGCGCTGCTGGGCGCCAGCGACGACCTCACCCTGGTGTCGGTGGTGCCGTATACGACCATGGGCATCCTCATCACCGTGGGTTACATCGTGGCCGGGCGAAACCTGTTCTACGCCTGGCTCATCCACGCATTCAACAACTTCGTCTCGCTGCTGGTGGCGTTCTTCGTCCAACCCTGGGCGGAGGGTGTTCTGGAGGAGACGGAGAACCTCGAGAGCGGTCTGGCGGTCCTCGGCCTGCTGGCCGGCACGATCGGGTGAGCAGCAAGCAGACACCTGGACAGCACGACGGCGACCCGCGGCCGCTGCCCCGACAAATCCTGGCGCTGGCGGTGCCGGCCCTGGGCGCTCTGGTGGCCGAACCGCTGTTCCTGCTGGCCGACACCGCGATCATCGGCTGGCTCGGCGTGGAGGAACTGGCCGGTGCCGCACTGGGTGTGACCGTGATGCAGACGGTGGTGGGGGTCATGATCTTCCTGGCCTACTCCACCACCCCGGCCGTCGCCCGGTTCGTCGGAGCAGGTCGGCGCACCAAGGCCCTGGCAGCCGGTCGTGACGGACTGTGGCTGGCCATCTTCCTGGGCGTGGTGCTCGCGCTGGCCGGGGCTGCCCTGGCAGAGCCGCTGCTGACCGCCATGGGCAGCGACGACGACATTCACCGCCACGCGCTGAGCTACCTTTTGTGGTCGCTGCCGGGCCTGCCGGCGATGCTGCTGGTCTTTGCCGCCGTGGGCATGCTGCGCGGATTTAAGGACACCAAAACCCCGCTGGTGGTCGCTGCGGCCGGCTTCGGCGCCAACGCGGTGCTCAACCTGATCCTGGTTCACCCGGTGGGGCTCAGTGTGGCCGGGGCGGCGATCGGCACCTCACTGGCGCAGTGGGGCATGGCCGCCGCCTACCTGTGGATGCTGATCCCACGGATACGCGCCGCAGGCGTGGCGCTGGGACCCCAACCGGCCGCACTGCGCCGGGCCGCCGGGGTGGGCAGCTGGATGATGCTGCGCACAGTGACCCTGCGGGCAGCCATCGTGGCTACTGTTGTGGTCGCCACCGACCTGGGGCCGGAGACACTGGCCGCGCACCAGGTCGCCTTCACCTTCTTCTCCACCCTGGCGTTCGTGCTCGACGCGCTCGCCATCGCGGCACAGGCGCTGATCGGCCGGGAACTCGGCGCGTCCCGTGAGGCCGCGGCCCGTCGCATGGTCAGACTGATGACCCTGTGGGCGATCGGCTTCGGCGTCGTCGTGGGTGTGCTCACCGCGGCGGCCGCCCCCTGGGCGCCCTACCTGTTCACCCCCAGCGACGCCGTGGCGGAGGCCATCACTGTGGCGCTGTTCGTGCTGGCGGTATCCCAGCCGCTGGCCGGCTATGTGTTCGTGCTCGACGGGGTGCTGATGGGTGCCGGTGACGTGCGCTACCTGGCACTGGTGGGGGTAGTGAATCTGGGCATCTACCTGCCGGTGCTGTGGTGGGTGCACCGCACAGTCTCCGGCGGGGAGCCCACCCATATCATCCTCTGGCTCTGGCTGGCCTTCGCCGTGGTCTTCATGGGTGCCCGGGCGCTGACTCTCGGGATCCGGGCAGCGGGCAGACGCTGGATGGTGCTGGGCGAATAACCAGTAGACTGGGTAGGTGCCTGTAGCCCATGTCGACGCCAAAACCGCCGCGGAGCTGCTCCGTCCAGCATGGACCCGAGCAGTCATCACTGCGATCTTCGCGCTGTTCACCGTGTTCACCACCGATGAGACGATGACCATGGCGCGGATCGCGCTGGCGGCCTTCTTCGTCCTGGCCGCCACCGCGGTGTGGGACTACGTGAAGGTGGAATCTGTGCCAGTGCCGATGCGCACCAGCATTTCGCTGGGAGCAGCGGCGTGGATATTCTCCGGCATCGCAGCAATCTTCGCCGCAGGTCCGACTGCCCTGGCGATCATCGCCGGCATCGGGTTCTTCCTGATGGGGGTGGCGGAGTTCATCGGCGCCGTCAGGGCCCGCCCAGAGTTCGTACCAGCCCGCGATCACCTGATCCTCGGTGTGGTCGGGATGCTCACCGGTCTCGGTCTGTTCCTGGGTGCTGGGCTGGACCCGCACGGCGTTCTGGGAATCTCCGGAATGGGAGTGGTGGTGATGGCTGTGCTGCTGCTGATCTCCGCGGCCGGGCTGACCCACGAATCGAAGAAGACCGGTTAGATAGCTTCTTCTACGCGGCGTAGAATGGCTGTGCGCCGGTCGAAGCCGCCGCACGACTCAGACACCCCGCACAAAGGACGAATCACACGTGGCCGAAGATTCCAAGGACCGCCGCTCCATCGTGGAGTCGGTGAAGGTTCCCCTGATCTTTTCCTGCGCCCTGGGCGTCGTCGCGGGGTTAGTCACCCTGATCGTCTCCTCAGGCGGCACGGACAACCCGCGGGTGGAGCATGTCTCCTCGGGGATGGACAATCCGGTCAACCTGGCGCTGCTGGCCTTCGGCATCGCATTCATCGCCAGCCTGCTCATCGTCTCCATGCTGCAGCTGGCCTCGAGGGAGAACCCGGCATCTCTCTCCGAAGGGTCCGGGGTCAATCGCAGATCGGAAGAGGTCTACCGCCAGCAGGTGGCAGCGCGGCGAGAAAAGGCACGGCAGAAGGAAGCCGCCGACGAGGACCGTGGGCAGCAGCCCGAGGACCCTGACTACGGCCAACGCAGCGAATAGGCCGCCTACTTCTTCTTCGAGTCCTTCTTCTTTTTCTTCTTCTTCGACTTTTTCTGACGTGTCTCCATCAGTTCGTCGCGCATCCGATTGCGGAACTCCTTGGCCGCCACCCCAGAGTCCGACGTCGGCTGGCTGAGCTCCTCGGCCTTCTCTGCGGCGGAGGGCCTGCTCCGCGGTGAGGCTGGGCGCTTGCTGTCTGCGTCGCCCGCCTTCTGCTGTGCGGCCTGCCGGGCCCGATACGCCCGCACATGAGCCCTGTTGGCGCAGTTGCCGAAGTCGCAGAAGAGCTTGGACCGATTGCGTGTGAGATCCACAATGGCGGCCTGACAGTCGTCTCCGCGGCAGATGCGCAGCCGCCCGGTCTCCTCGGCGACCACCAGGTGCGAAATCGCGGCAGCGATCGTTGCCGTCATCACATGGTGGGTCTGTGCCGAGATCGGCACCGGCGTCTGAACAATGTCGGGCTCCCCGGCCGCAGCGGAACGGACCAGCTGCGTGCCGACTCCCTCCAACAGTCCATTGATCAGCTGCAGCTCATCCTCGGTGCTGCTGCCGGCTTCCCAGATTCGGCGCAGAGTGGCCCGCAGCTCACGGACCTTCTTCAGCTGTTCGCCGTTTGCAGCAGCATCGGACCACTGAAGCTCAGGATCCTGAGCATCCAGGAAGGACCTCAGGTCCTCCACGGTGTTCAGCGTGTCCGGCGTATGCTTGGCGCTCCGTGGGCCCTCTGCTGTATTGATCAGAGCTGCGGCGCCATTGAGGGCACGGTTTACTCCGGCGTTGAACATGCAGACTACTCCTGCCAGATAAGAGATGCGCCGGCACTGGGAAAGCAGTGCGGGCGTTGGAAGTGCAACGTGGGGCGCACTGTACAGATCCGTCGAGCGTGACGAAAAGTTCAGTGGCCTGACCCGCTCATTTTAGCGCGGATCGGGCTGACCTCAGGCGCGTCGGCCGTGATTTCTCCGTGCGCGCAACTGCAGGTCTGCTCAGCCTCCGGGCTCGAAGCGCGCCCTCATCCGCCGCAGTGAGGCTCGAATGCTGTGCGCATTCTGTCGCGGGGCGCCGAGGGCCCGCAGCACGATCCGGGCTGAGGCGTACTGCCATGTGGCGTCGTAGGCTTCGGTGACTGCGGTGCTGCCGTCCGGATGAGGCAGAAATTCCCAGCGCCACCGGTGACCTGTGGGCTGGCGCCATTCGACGACGCCGGCGGTGCCCGCCTGAGGCGGTTCGGCCCGTGTCACCCGCAGCGGAAGTCGGTAGCTGAGGCCGAACCTGCGCATCTGCACAGAAAACTTCGCACCCTCGGTGAGCTCATGAGGTCCGACGGCGCGGGACTGGACCGTCTCCGAACCGTCGATCTCGTGGTGTCGGTGCGGATCGGCCGCCAGCCGGTATAGCTCGTCGGTGGGCGCGCTGATGTCCAGCCGGTACGCTTCCACATGCGGTCCGACGTCGAGTTTCTGGGGTTGGGCGTTCACGTCCTCCAATCTAGTGGGCGCCGCGTTGGATAGTCACTTCTGATCTGGTACATCTTGTGCAGTGAGGTCCTTCCGCTCCCCGGGCAGAGCACGCAGGCTCGCTGCTCAGGCAGCGGTCGAAGAGTCCGCGCATCCCGCCACGACCACACCGCGGCAGGCGGAGAATCAGGCGCGGATGCAGGTGCTCATCGAGTCCCGCGCCATCTGGAATGCGTTGGGCGGCGGCCTCGTGGGCGCGCTGTTCGGCTACATCGCCTTCTACGGTGAGCGGCCCGCACTCGCCGGCGACTTTTCGATCCAAGTCTTCGGTTCCATCATCGGCGGCATCGCCGCCGGGGTGTCGTTTCTGCTGGGGTATTCGCTCAATGCGCGCATGGCGAACATCTGGTTGGGACAGCGCCCCAAGGCTCGGCAGCTGGTGGACACCCTCGCGCTGCTGGTGGTGCATTCCTCGATCGCCGTCATGGCCTCCATCGGCCTCTTCCGCGTCTTCCAGGAGGCCTTCATCGGCCTGACCGTCGACCATTTCGCCGGCGCTGTCCTGCTGGCCGTCGTCGGCGGGGTCGCCTCCTACTTCAGCTTCAACTCCGGAGCCCGAATCACGGCCTTCAGCCTCTCCACCCTGTTGGCGATATTTATGGCCTCCGGCGTGCTGGTCTCGATGCTCTTCGCGGAGAACCCCTTCTGGTGGCATGTGATGTTCTCCGAGCTGGGCACCGGCCAGGCCGGACTGACCAGCTTCTGGACGTTCAACACCACCCTGGTGGTCTCCGGGGTCATCATCACCACGCTCACCGCCTTCCTCACTCGCGACCTGGAGATCTGGAGGGAGCACCAGCGCAAGCAGGTCGCCGAACGTCTTGCTGAGCGCGCTGAGACGCACCGCAGATCCTCGGGCCGGATTCCGCTGGCCACCCGAATCCGCAACGCATTCAGCGGCTACATCCGCACTCCGCGGATCATCCTGCTGCGGGTGGGGATGATCGGCATGGGGCTTTCCCTGGCGGGGGTCGGGCTGGTTCCCATGAGCCTGCACCATGACGGGCATGTGGCAGTCACCGCCGCCTTCGGGGTGTTCTTTCTGCTGCTGCTGCTGAGCACCCCCTACGTGCTGCCCGGGTTCCCGCAGATCTTCTTCCTGTTCAGCTACCTCGCCGCCGCTGCACTGGTCGGGGCCTTCCTGCTGTGGAATCCGGTGGACTATTGGAACCTGACCTCCATGGAGCTCATCGGTGTCGCCATCCTCTTCGCGTGGTTGGTGGTATTCATCCGAAACATCGCTGCGGTGGTGGACCGGGTCCGCCGGTGGGAGTCGACGTGAGCCCGCCGGCGTCATCGGCCCAGCAGGGCGGGCCCGCCCCACGTTTGGCCGCGCCCAAACTGGCAGCCCAGCCGCGTGGCACGTGGTGTGCTGCCGGCTACGGCGCGGCCATCGGCCCAGTAGGATGAATCCATGACCCAGCGCGCGGCAGTCGTGGGCTCCGGCCCCAATGGACTCACCGCCGCCTGCCGACTCGCCCGGGCCGGCTGGGAGGTCACCGTCTACGAGGCGGCACAGACCGTCGGCGGCGCAGCGCGTTCGGCCGAGCTCTTCGGCCCCGGCATCATCAGTGACCTGGGGGCGAGCATCCACCCACTCTCAGCGGCGTCGCCGGCCTATGACTCACTGCTGAGGCACCACGACGTCGAATGGGCGCAGCCAGACATTCCAGCCGCCCACGGGATCGACGGCGAACCGCCGGCGCTGCTGCACGAGTCCCTGGAGGCGACGGCCCAGGCTCTCGGACGCGACGGCGACCTCTGGCGATGGCTCGTGGGGCCCTTGGCCACCAACTGGGATGAGGTGCGCCAGGCGGTGCTGAACCCACCGTTGGGCCGTGCATCGTTCACCCGCCTGAGGCGTGCTGCGGCACTGATGCAGCTCGGCTCAGCCGGGTCGGTGCCTGCCAGCCTCCTGATGCGCAGCTTCCGCACCACAAGCGCTCGCGCGCTCTTCGCCGGGCTCGCCGCCCACTCGACGGCCCCGCTGGCGAACCCGCTGACGGCTGCTGTGGGCCTGGCCTTCGGCGCCTCGGCACACGCACAGGGGTGGCCGGCGGTGCGCGGGGGGAGTCAGAAGCTCGTCGACGCCTTGGTCGCTGAGCTTCAGAGCCACGGCGGCCAAGTCCGGACCGGTTTCCGCGTCACCGGGCTCCAGCAGGGGCCGAAGGTCGGGCGCGGCGCCGGTCAGCCGCGCCGGTGGCGAGTGGAAGGCTCAGCTGCTCACCAGCGCGGCACCGGTGAGTCAACGGGGCAGGAGCACGCCGACGTCGTCGTCCTGGATCTCACCCCTGCCCAGGTGCTGGATCTTGAGGGTCTGCCCCTTGCTCCGCGGGCGAGCCGGGCGCTGCGCCGGTGGGACTACGGGCCCGGTGTGGTGAAGGTCGACTACCTGCTCGACGGGCCGATTCCCTGGCGGCACCCGGAGCTGGCCCGCGCCGGCACGGTGCACCTGGGCGGCAGCGCTGAGCAGGTGGTCGCCAGCGAAGCTGCCGCCAACCGGGGAGTGCTGCCGGGCCGGCCCTATGTGCTGCTGGCCCAGCCCAGCGCGGCCGACTCCACCCGTACGCCGGACGAGCGAACCGTCTGCTGGGCCTATGCCCACGTTCCCAACGGGCTCGACGACGCCGGGGTGGCCCGCACGGTGCGACTGATCGACGCCGAGATCTCCCGGCAGGCTCCGGACTTCCGCCAGAGCGTCCTGGACCGCAGGGTCTGGGGGCCGGCCGAGCTGCAGGACTGGAACGCGAACCTGGTCGGCGGAAGCGTGAGCGGGGGAGTGGCCGGGCTGCGCACCACCCTCTCCGGGCCGATCAGTGCGCTGCGGCCCTACTCCACCGGCGTCGACGGGGTCTACCTGTGCTCCAGCGCCACCCCGCCCGGCGGTGGGGCACACGGGATGAACGGGTTCAACGCGGCCGCCGCCGTCCTGCAGGAGCGGCGACCCGCTGGTTGAGTGTGCCGGAACTTTGGAAATAGCGCCGCTGGCGCAGTTATTCCATCAGTTCCAGCACACTCAACGCCGGACTGACCGACGGCGCGGCTCTCCGCCCCGCTGCCAGCGCACCGGGCACTCGGGTCAGAATCCGGAGACCGCCAGCAGTGCCGCGACGATCAGCATGACGGCGCCCATGCTCAGGTCGATGTACTGCCAGGTGCGTGGCCGGTTCAGCCAGGCCGCCAGGGCGCTGCCGCCGCCGGCGAGTGCAGTGTGCCATACGATGCACGCGACGAAGGCCCCTGCGGCGAAGAGCCACCGCTGATCGGCGAACGTATTGGCCATAGTGCCCAGCACCACCAACGAGTCCACCCACGCATGCGGGTTGACGATGCTCAGCGCCAGTGCGGTGCCCGCTACCGTGCTGACCTTGGAGACCGGGGTGACGTGGGCCTTCTGCTGGGTCGCGGTGGACTGACCAGCGCCCCGACCGGCAGGATCCACCGCCGGGTCCACCGCGGCGTCCACCGTGGGGATCTCAGAGGTCATGAGTATATGGACGGTGCTGGCAGGATCGGCTGAGCGGCTCGGTTCAGGCGAGGCGTGGCGGCCGGACTCCTCGGCAGGGCGTGCGTCGTCGTCGGCCCTCAGTGATTGTCGGGCCGCGTGGGCCGAACGGAATGAGCGGTAGGCGAAGCCGGTCAGGTAGGCCACGCCCGCCCAGCGCAGGATGTCCAGCAGCCACGGGGCATGCTCCAGCACCACTCCGACTCCCGCGGTGCCGGCGCTGAGCAGCAGGGCATCGCCCACCAGGCAGCACAGCACCGCCAGCATTACCCGATCGCGGCGCAGTCCCTGCCGCAGCAGGTAGGCGCTCTGCGGCCCGATCGCCACAATGATGGCCAGACAGGCGAAGAATCCGGTGAGCAGAACAGTCAGCATGACCACTATTCTTCGCTGAACGCCTCGATCCGTACCAGCTCAATATTCTTCACTCTCTGAAGTTATGCTTCAGACTATCCGGTTAGACTCTGAGGCATGAACACCGATCACCTGCGGGCCTTCGTGCTCGCGGTCGATGAGGGGACCTTCGACGCCGCAGCAGATCTTCTGCAGATCTCCGGCTCCGCCTTCTCCCAACGGATCAAGGCCCTGGAGCGCGAGGTCGGCCACGTGCTGCTGACTCGGACAGTTCCGGTGCGGGCCACCGAGTCCGGTGAGAAGCTGCTGCGGGTCGCCCGGCAGACGACGCTGCTGGAGGATGAGGCCCGCCGCAGTCTGGGCTTCCGAGGGTCCTCGGCCCACTACAGTCCCACCACCACGCTGGCGATAGCCGTCAACGCCGACTCGTTGGCCAGCTGGTTCATCCGGGTGCTGCAGGAAGCCGCCACCTGGGACGACGTGGAGATCCATATCCATGCCGAAGACCAGCAGCACACCCTGCAGCTGCTGCGCAATGGGACGGTGACCGCCGCAGTCACCGAACACCCCACGCCGGTCTCGGGATGCCAGGCGGAGCCGCTGGGGTTCATCCGCTACTGGCCGGTGGCAAGCACCGAGCTGATGGACCGTCACCGCGATCCCTCCGGTGCGGTCGACTGGCAGCAGGTGCCGCGCATCGACTACAGCATCCGCGACGCCACCCAGCGCACAGCCCTGCAGCGGCTGGGCGTGAGCAGTCCGCCGATCACCCATCTGCTGCCCTCCGTGCAGGCCTACAACTCTGCTGTTGGCTACGGGCTGGGCTGGGGCATGATCCCCGAATCGATGATGCCCGACGGCGCCCTCGACGGCGAACACCCGGATATCGTCGTCATCCCGGAGATCGGGGCCGAGGATGTTCAGCTGCACTGGCAGCACTGGTCCACCACCACGCCGGCCCTGGATCGGCTCACCGCGGCGGTCAGACGCGCAGCGAGCCGCGGCCGCTGATGCGTGCGCTGACCTGGGCGATGCCCGTGTGCTGACCACCCCGTGGGCGGGTTGAGTGTGTCGGACCTTGTGGAATAGCGCCGCTGGAGCAGTTATTCCCTCAGTTGGGACACACTCACCGCTGAGCAGCCCTTCGGGACAGCGTTCCGCCAACAGCCCCACGTCCCCCAACAGCCTCACGCCACCCAGCACGGTGCTTCAAAGTTGAAGGAATGAGTTCGACGCCGCCGTGGTTGAGTCGAATATGAGCACCAGCAATGAGCGCCGCCCAGCGCCGAGCAGTGACAAAGCGCTGAGCACTGAACGATACACGCCCCAGTTCGAATTCGGTCTGCACACCTTCGGCGACGTCACCCGCACTCCCGACGGGTCCCGCAGCCTCTCCCACCCGGAGGTGCTGCGCAACATCCTGGCCGAGGCGAAGCTGGCTGATGCCTCCGGCGTCGACGTCATCGGCATCGGCGAGCACCACCGGCCTGACTACTCGATCTCCGCGCCCGACGTCGTCCTGGCCGCCATCGGAGCCGCCACCGAGCGGATCAAACTGATCACTGCGGTCACCGTACTCTCCTCCGACGACCCGGTCCGGGTCTATCAGCGTTTCGCCACCATCGACGGGCTCACCGGCGGCCGAGCCGAAGTGTCGCTGGGCCGCGGCAGCTTCATCGAGTCCTACCCGCTCTTCGGCTACGAGCTGGGCGACTACGAGAAGCTCTTCGAGGAGAAGACCGACCTCTTCGTCAGGCTGCGCTCCGAGGGGCCGGTCACCTGGTCCGGTGAGACCCGCGCGGGGCTGAACAATCAGGAGATCTTCCCGAAAACAGAGCACGACGCCGGACTGCCGACCTGGATCGCAGTCGGCGGAACCCCCAACTCGGTAGTCCGCGCCGCCCGCCACGGGGTGGGCCTGGAGCTTGCCATCATCGGCGGAGCCCCCGAAAGGTTCGCGCCCTTCGTAGACCTCTACTACCGGGCGCTGGGGCAGTTCGGCCACGGCAGCGACCGTCGAGTGGCAAGCCACTCACACGGCTTCGTCGCAGACACTGACGAGCAGGCTCAAGACATCTTCTATCCGGCTTGGGCGGAGGCGATGGGCAAAATCGGTCAGGAGCGCGGCTGGGGCGGCGGCTACCCGGGCCGGGATCAGTTCGAGCAGGAGATCACCCACGGCGCGCTGTTCGTCGGCTCTGCGGAAACTGTGGCGAACAAGATTGTCCGCACCCGGAAGGCACTGGGCATCAGCCGGTTCAGCCTGAAGTGCGGCAACGCCTCCTTGGCGCACGAACACATGATGGGCTCCATCGAGCTCTACGGCACCAAGGTCAAGCCCCTGGTGCTGGAGAAGCTCGCCGATCAGGCTTAGGCGGCTCCGGCGATCAGGTTGAGGAAGCCGATTCCCAGCAGCACGAAGCCCACGCCCCACACAATGATGGAGACGGTCATCCACAGCATGATCAGGTGACGGTTGGCGCCGAAGGAGGCCATCAGCGGTGCGGTGAACTGGCTGGGCAGTGCCATCGGACCCAGCAGCGAGACGCCGGGGACCCCGAACTTGTCGAAGAGCCTTCTGGCCTTCTCGCGGCGTTTGAGCTGGCGGTCACTCAGCTCCTTGGGCTGGCGGCGCTTGAGCACCTGGGTGCGAATCCAATGCGCCCCGTAGACCAGCATCGCCACCGAGAGCGCGTTGCCGATCACTGCGGAGACGATCGCCGCCCAGACCGGCATCCCGGCGATCACACCGATGAAGCCGCCCCCGTAGGACTCGATGAACGGGATCGCGGAGATCAGGATGAGGCCCAGCCACTGCAGGGCCGCCGGAAGCCCGTCGACCCAGAGTCGCAGCTGCCCGATCCAGGTGTCTTCGGGGTACAGCAGCTCTGCCGGGTCGCTGAACCCGCCTTGAGCTGACGACACGGCGCTCATGGTCTCGGTGAGTGCAGGAATGGTCTCGATCATGGGGATCATTCTTCCGGACGACGACGCCCCATGCGTCAGCCTTGTGGGCGATCTTCGCGGACCTGCGGTGGTTCTGCCCCGGCGTCGGAGCTTCTGCCGGTGGTGCACATGCTCAGCGCAGGTACTTGTGAGAGGCTTTTCGCACATCGGCTGAAGGAGGCACGCTGTGCAGAGTTCATCTAGCAGGCTGGGTCAGGAGACGATCAGGCGCAGCCAGGCGCCACGGCGGGTGCTGGTGCTGGGGTCCACCGGCTACATCGGCGGACGCCTGGTGCCCAGGCTGCTGCAGGCCGGCCATCAGGTGCGCGCCGCAGCCCGTTCAGTGGAAAAGATGGAACATGCTCCTTGGGCCGATGAGGTCGAAATTCACCATGTCGACCTTGACGATGGCAGTGGCCTGGAAGCGGCCATGGAGGGCGTCGACGTCGTCTACCACCTGGTTCACTCCATGGGCGGCGGCGGCAACTTTGAGGAGCGGGAGACCGCCACAGCGCACAGGATCGCTGATGAGGCCGAGCGTCAGAACGTTGGGCGCATCATCTTCCTCGGGGGACTGCACCCTGAGGATTCCGAACTGTCCCCGCATATGCGATCCCGTGCCGCAGTGGCCCGGATCCTGTTGGATAGCCAGGTGGACACGATCGCCTACCAGGCTGGAATCATCATTGGTTCCGGATCCGCGTCATTCGAAATGATCAGACACCTAGCGTTGACCCTGCGCGTGATGCCGGCCCCGGATTGGGTCAAGAATCGCGTGGAGCCCTTGTCGACCCGTGATGTGCTGCATTATCTGCTCGCAGCCGCGGATTCTCCGCACCGGATAGACCAGCGTCTGGACCTTGGTTCCGGTGATGTCATGACCTATGCCAGAGTGATGCAGGAGTTTGCCCGCGCCGCAGGACTCAAACGCCGCTGGGTCATCCCGCTGCCGCTGCCTGCGGCGACACTCTCTGGCATCTGGGTGGGACTGGTGACGCCTCTGCCCATGGCGCTAACAATTCCGCTGGTGCAGTCGTTGCAGCAGGACGCCGTCACCAACGACAAGGATGTGGATCAGTTCATCGACCGGCCCGCAGCGGGGATGCTCAACTATGTCGAGGCTGTCACACTGGCTCTGCGCCGTGAGCAGGAAGGCGCGGTCGACACCACATGGGACGCCGACTTCGGTTCTTTGGAAGAGTCGGCCGGGGCCCTGCCCAGCGACCCGGACTGGGCGGGACGGCAGCGGTACGTGGATTCCCGCAGTCTGGATGCCCACCACGTCAGCGCCTCAGCGCTGTGGCGCGTGGTCGAGAGCATCGGTGGATCAAACGGTTGGTACTCATGGCCCTTGGCATGGAAGGTCCGAGGGGTGTGGGACAAAGTGGTCGGGGGAGCCGGGCTGAACCGTGGCCGCAGACTCGCCGATACGCTGCGAGTGGGTGACCCTGTGGACTGGTGGCGTGTAGAGACCATGGAGGTTGGGCGCCGACTGCTGCTGCGCGCAGAGATGAAGGTGGCTGGTGACGCCTGGCTGGAATTTACCGTGGATGAGCTGGGGGACGGGGAAGGGGCGCGAATCACCCAACGGGCCGTGTTCTTTCCACAGAACCTCAGAGGCCGACTCTACTGGCGCTCTATGGGTCCTTTTCACCGGGTCATTTTTCCAACCATGCTGCAGAACATCATCAGTGCCGCGCGGAACCAGGGTGCCTCCGGAGAAACGGTGGAAGACGATGCTGAGCTGATGCCCAGCAGTGAAGGCCGCGGCGCCTGATACCCACCCGGGGGCGGGCCGCCCCGGGGAGGCATCCGGTGCGCTGCAGCAGCGAGCCTAGCGAGCTAGCGCTCATCGGCCAACAGTGCGTCGTAGCCCTCACGGAAGGTGGGAAATCGCAGGTCCCTCGCGCCAAGCATGCGGCGCAGGAGGGTAGTGTCGAGGGTTTTCCCAGTAGAGGTACCGTCACCGCTGTTTTCCGGAGTCGGGACACCCAGACGATGGGCCAAGAATGCCAGCACCTCGCCCATCGGCGCAGGCTCAGTGTCGGCAGCGTGAAGCAGTGCTGGAGGCTGCTGAGCCTGAAGGACGTTCTCGATGATGGTGACCAAGTCTTGGCTGTGGATCCGGTTGGTGATCCTCCCGTGGTCAGCTGGCCTGCCGTGCAGCACCCGTTCGATGAGTCGACTGCGTCCGCGGCCGTAGATGCCGGCTGGACGGACAGTGACCGTCCCGTCGAACAGCTCGGCGGCGTCCTGCTCGGCCGCCAGCAGCACCTGCGCAGTCTGCCGTTCAGGGGCTGGGGGGATTTCTTCGGTGACCACCTTCCCACCATGCTCGCCCAGGACACTGGTGGACGAGACAAACACCAGGCGCCGGGGCGCCTCGGGCAGCATTGCCGCCAGCCCCCGGAGGGTCTCACGGTAGGCACGCTCGTAACCTGCGGCATCTGTAGTGTCTGCGGTCAGCGCCACAACTACTGACTCAGCAGCCGGAAGCGCCTTCCCAGCTGATTCGGTCAGGTCCCTCTGGATCACCTGGAACGGCAGGCGGCGCCGCTCCGGTCTGCGTCGAATGCCGAGAATCGAAAGGCCCTGCGCACTCAGGCGCAGTCCCACCTGGGTGTTGAGGTCTCCGAAGCCTGCCAGAAGTACATCCGGTGCTGAGGTGTCGGGGTTCATTGCAGGTTCCCTTCCCAGTGGGCTCCGCGGGCCAGCGCGTGCTTTCAGCTCATCATCATGGTCCAGCACAGAGCGCGCGCGCAAGCATGCTGGTGCTGTCCCACAGCCCATCCATGGGGCCGAGAGTCTGCGGTGCCAGTTTCACGCCAGGTCAGTCAGAATGTGCACCTCGCCTTTGGCCGCCATGCGCGCACGGTGTGGGGTTGGCCCGCGCAACGCCGATTCACAGGCAGGTGCCGCCCTCGCATGGGCGGTGAGAGAATTCCTCCATGGCTGAGGTGCGCTCAAAGCTGCCGGTCGCGCTGTGGGCATCCTCCCACCCGGGCCCCACGATGGTCGTCACTGTGCTGATGGTGGGTCTGGGTGCCGCGGCGGGGCTGAGCTTTGAGCGGCTCGCGCTGCTGGCACTTGCGGTCTTCGTGGGCCAGCTGTCCGTGGGCATCTCCAATGACGCGCTCGACGCCGACCGTGACCGTGCTGTGGGCCGAACAGACAAACCCATCGCCGCCGGCGATATTGGCATTCGGGCTGCGTGGATCGGCGCACTGACGTGTCTGGTTCTCGCGCTGCTGCTCTCGGTCCCGCTGGGCCCGGGCCTGCTGGCGGCCCACGCCGTGATGCTGGCATCGGCCTGGTCCTACAACGTGGGGCTGAAAGCCGGTGCAGCATCGATCCTTCCGTTTATTCTCGGCTTCGGAATCTTCCCCTCCTTTGCCACACTCTCCACGGCCCAGCCGCAGTTCGCCGCACCCTGGGCGTGGATCGCCGGCGCAGCACTGGGGTCCGCGGTGCACCTGACCAATGTGCTGCCGGATCTCGACGACGACGCACGCACCGGCATACGCGGGCTGCCGCACCGAATGGGTGGCCGACCCTCCGCAGCGCTCGCCGCAGCAGCAGTTCTGGCAGGGGCGGTCGCAGTCACCCTCGGGCCCGCCGGAGGCCAGATTCCGCAGGTTCCGGTTCTGTCGTGGGTGTTCTTCGGTCTTGTCGTCGTGGTGGTTGTGGTGACCCTGGTTCTGCTGTTTTCGGGTCTGGTGCGCTC
>JBQCZP010000012.1:19206-23820 GCA_052089225.1 Nesterenkonia sp. | reverse complement strand
CGGACGCCGAACCCCGTGACCTCGCCGGTGGCCGGCTCAGCCTCGGTGGCGAGCCCCCGCGCGGCCAGCGCGCGCTGCAGGCGCGCATACTGAGGCTGCTTCTGCGCCGAGGCCGCCGGGGGATCCGGTGAGTCCCAGGCGACGAATCGCCGACGGTGCCCCGGAAGGGGGAAGGACTCCAGCACTCCGGCCTCATCCAGATGGACCACTGCGGTGGCGGCGTCGTCATCATCGGCCATGCTGCTGGCCGAAACGTCCGCGTCGGTCATCAGGTAGCGGTCGGGATATGTGTGCGCCCCTGGACGGCGGTACACCAGATCGCGTGAGCGGGCACCTCCGGCAAGCACCACCAGAGGCGCGCGCCGCTCCGCCTGACGGCTCGTCTCCGTTTTGTCGGCAGTGGCAGTGTGCAGCTGCACGTGATGCTCGGCGGGCCGGATCGCAGTGACGCTGACCCCGCGTGCGGGTGCCGGTGCTGCGGCGGCGAACACATCCTCGGTCGCGGCCTGCGGCAGCGTGGCCACGAACGGAAACCGGGTGGAGAGCCGGTCGAAACGCACCGTGCCCAGCACCCGGCCCTGAGATCGGGCTTCGCCGCGCGGGATCCGCAGTGCGTGCTCCAGCAGTCCCGCCGTCAGCCCAGAGTCCTCCAGGGCGGCGAGCACCGGCGGATGGACGCCGATGGCGCGGCTGCCCGGCCCCGGTGCTGCGCGCTGCTCCAGGATCTCGACGCTGACTCCACGACGGCGCAGCTCGGCGGCCATCAGCAGCCCCACCGGGCCGGCGCCGATCACGATCACCTCAACCACAGCTTCACCTCATCCAAGACCAGAGCAGCGTCCAAGACCAGCACCTCACGCACGGCCGTTCCCCTGGGCGATCAGCCGAAACGGCGTCGGCGAGGTGACGCTCCACTGCGGCCCCAGTGCCGCGGCGAGCTCTTTGCGCTGGTAGCTGCGCCGGATGGAGCGCAGCCCGTCAGTGCGCAGGAAGGTCCCCGCAGCCAGCGGTGTGATCCCCACGGCGAAGAGTCCGTAGGCCAGCCTGCTGCGTGCGATGTCGCCGTGCAGGGCTGCAGTGGTGGCGAGCTGACGTGAGGCGCAGGCGAATTCCTCCAGCTCGGCGGCGGTGAGGTGGTGCAGCACGTGGTTGGAGATCACCACGTCGAAGGTGTCCCCGCGGCGCAGCAGGTCATCGGCGTCGGCGCAGCGGAACGTGGCCCCGGGCACTTCTCTGCTGCGCGCCATCCGGTGGGCCCGCGGGTCGGGGTCGGCCCCGGTGAAGTGCACACGCAGACTGTCGCGGGCGGCCAGTCGGGCCAGGTGCGCGATCACGTCGCCGCCGCCGGAGCCGAGGTCGAGCACCCGGGCCGGCCGGTCCAGGCCAGCCAGCACCCCTCGCAGCCGGGTGCGGTAGACCGCGCCCCAGCCGGCCACCAGCCGGTTGACGATCCCGAACCGGCGCAGTGTGGCGTGCAGCCGCTGCGGGTCACAGTCCGGGTCGTCCATGAGTTCGCGCAGCTGCTCATCGCGCTCGGAGAGGTTCATGGCGGGCCGAAGGTCACCCGGTCTTGTGCATCAGGGCCGATTCCACGGTCAGCCCCGGACCGAAGGCCATGGCCGCGATCCGCCCGCTGACCGCCGGGTCGTCCATCAGCCGGCGCAGCACGAACAGAATGGTCGCGCTGGACATGTTGCCGCAGTCCCGCAGCACCTCGCGTGAGGCGCTCAGCGCAGACTCCGGCAGGTCGAGGCCGGTCTCCACCCGGTCGAGCACGCTGCGTCCGCCGGGGTGGACCGCCCAGGTGTCCGGAGGCGGCTCGCCGTTGAGGAAGACGTCGACGGCGTCGTGGATCTCCCGGCCGATGATGCGCGGGACTTCTGCGGAGAGCTTCATCTCGAACCCGTGGTCGCCGATCGTCCAGAACATATCGGGTTCGCCCTCGGTGGTCAGCGCCGTGGCGAAGCGCTCCAGCACCATCCCGCCGTCACGGCCCACCGACTCATCGGCGGTGACCAGTGCCGCGGCCGCCCCGTCGGCGAAGACCGAGGCCGCCACAATCTGCTCGGTCTCCGAACTGTCGCGGATGTGCAGCGAGCACAGCTCCACACACACCACCAGCACGACGGCGTCGGGCTGAGCGTGGGTGATCTGCTCCGCCATGCGCAGGGCAGGCAGCGCTGCGGCACAGCCGATGAACCCCAGGTGGCTGCGCTCGACGTTCTCGGCCAGGCCGAGGTCGCGCACCAGGCGATAGTCGATTCCGGGGGCGAAGAAGCCGGTGCAGGAGACCGAGATGACATGGGTGACCTGCTCGGTGCTGATCTCACCGTCGTTCAGCGCCGTGCGGGCGGCCTCAGCCGCCAGGGGAGGTGCGGCCTGGCGGTAGACCTCGTTGCGGGTGCCGGTGGTCGGACTCAGCAGTCCGCCGTCGTCGTCAATGAACACCCCATCACCGGATCCGTCCCAGCCGGTGAGCACCGTGTGCCGAGTCTCAATGGCTGCGGCGTCGAAGGCTGCGCCGATGTAGCGGCGGGTGAGTCTGTCCGAGCTGGGCTGTGCGGCGAAGAAGTCTCGCAGAACCGGCTGCGACACAGCGGTCTCAGGGGTGGCGGTGCCGATGGATACGATGCGCGCTTCCATGTCCCCACTCAATCATGGAGGGGCCATTCCAGTGCTACCGTGAAAGCTCGTCAGAGAGTCACCGGCCGATCCAGGAGCGTCACCCCGAATGTCATGCTGCGCGGCGAACCGGCAGTCAGTGTCGGCACCTGAAGGAGCTGAACCTGCGCTCGCGGTCTCTGCAGACACTCAGGCGTCCGCCCTACGTGGCCACACCCAGAGCCCCAGCAGGCAGCGTGGTGACAGTGTGGTGCACCTGCCCGGGGGCACCTTCTGGATGGGCAGTGAGGACGACGACGTCAACCCCCACGACGGCGAGGGCCCGGTCCGGCAGGTCGAAGTGGAGGCCTTCAGCATCAGCCGATGCGCCGTCACCAACCGCGAGTTCGCCCGCTTCGTCCAGCAGACCGGCTACACCACCGAAGCGCAAGAGTTCGGCTGGTCCTTCGTCTTCGCCGGGTTCCTGCCCGGCCCACTGCGAGCCGCATCCCCCCGATCCCAGCAGGCACCGTGGTGGTGCGCAGTGACCGGTGCTCACTGGGCCGCACCCCAGGGCCCCGGCTCACACGTGGACGAGATCATGGACCACCCGGTGGTGCACGTCTCCTGGCGGGATGCAGAGACGTTCGCCCACTGGGCCGGGGGTCGGCTGCCCACAGAGATCCAGTGGGAGTACGCCGCCCGCGGGGGCCTGGAGCAGGCGCGGTACCCCTGGGGCGATGAGCTCACCCCCGACGGCGAGCACCGGTGCAACATATGGCAGGGCACATTCCCCACCAAGAACACCGCCGACGACGGCTACCGCGGCACGGCCCCGGTCGACGCGTTTGCGCCCAACGGCTACGGTCTGCACAACGTGTCAGGCAACGTCTGGGAGATGTGCCACGACCAGTGGAGCACTGACTTCCCTGCGGCGCACCACATCGCCGCCGGTGAAGAGCGGCGGGTGATGCGCGGCGGCTCTCATATGTGTCACCACTCCTACTGCAACCGCTACCGGGTGGCGGCCCGGTCCAGCAACGGCGCCGACAGCAGCTCGGGCAACCAAGGATTTCGCCTGGCCTTCGACCCCTAGAATGCACCTATGTCATCTGAATCACACACCATCGAAACGCAGGCGGTGCACGCCGGCCGCGAGGACCTCACCGACGCCGGCGTCCACGCTCTGCCCATTGACCTGTCCACCACCAACCCGCTGCCGGACATCGAGACCGGTGGACACTCCTACGAGACCATGGCCACCGGGGGCAGGCAGCCCAGCGACGGAAGCGCGGTCTATGCCCGGCTGTGGAGCCCGACCGTCGCACGCTTCGAATCAGGGCTGGCCACGATGGAGAACGCCGAGGCAGCCGTCGCGTTCTCCTCGGGGATGGCCGGTGTCTCGGCGGCCCTGCTGGCGATGTGCACCGGTCAGAACAAAGCCCATGTGGTCGCCGTCCGACCTCTCTACGGCGGCACCGACCACCTGCTGAACACCGGGATGCTCGGCACCGAGACCACCTACTGCGCCGTGGACGAAGTCGCCTCAGCGATCCGCGAGGACACCGGCCTGGTGATCCTGGAGACCCCGGCTAACCCGACCTTGGAGCTGGTCAGCATCAGCGACGTCGTCGAACAGGCCGGGTCGGTGCCGGTGCTGGTGGACAACACCTTCGCCACCCCGGTGCTGCAGAACCCGCTGGACCACGGGGCCGCGATGTCGCTGCACAGTGCCACCAAGTACATCGGCGGCCATGGTGACGCCGTCGGCGGGGTGATCGCCTGCAGCGAGCAGACTGCGGTCCAGCTGCGACAGATTCGGGCGGTCACCGGCGGGATCCTGCACCCGATGGGGGCATATCTGCTGCACCGGGGTTTGGCGACGCTGCCGCTGCGGGTCCACCGAGCGCAGGAGACCGCCCAGCAGGTCGCAGACTGGCTGAGCTCCCATGAGGAGATCGACCACGTGTTCTACCCCCGGCGTGAGGATGACCCCGCCGGGGTGCTCGCAGC
>JBQCZP010000012.1:4222-19106 GCA_052089225.1 Nesterenkonia sp. | reverse complement strand
GTGAACAGGGCTGCGAACACGGCAGCGGCACCGTGTTCAGCGAATGCACACGTTTTGCGGGGTTTACTGTCAAGGATTGTGTTTATAGTGGAACACAGCTCCTCAAGGTGCGAGTGAGTGAAGAGCCCCGGGCTGATCGTTCAAGTGCGTCCCCCTCACGCTGATCCGCCCGGGGCTCTTTCCTGCCCACACCAATTTTTCGGGTTATAGGCCAGAATGTTCTGTCCCACCGCTTCCCTGGTTTTCGCCCGGCGTCTTCTCTACTGTGGACAACGAGGTGGTGAAAGGAATGCAGACGCAGGTGACGCACGACGCTCAGCAGCCGGATACAGCTGACGTGGATCAGCTGCAGCGCCGAAGTGGTCAGCCATGGAGCCGCCGGTGGAATTGGCTGCTGGACAAACCGACCAGGTCCGGTGTTGGTATGCGGTCTCTGGTGGCGGTGGCTCTGTTGTTCAACGCAGTGCTGAGTGTGCTTCGCCTGAGTCCCGTGTGGGGACCGCAGACTGACGCTTTCGGCCTAGTGATCAACGTTTCGGGGGTAATACTGCTGCCCGTCGGCCTGCTGTTCGCGTGGAGTGCTCTGCGCCTTCACCGGTTCCGCACTCGGCAGCAGGCCCCTGGGGCTCAGAGCTGAGCGTCGGCGTCGTCGGCGATCTTCCAGGCCGTTCGGACCAGGGGAATCTGCAGCGGCAGTCGGACAAGTGCGATGGCCCGACCCTTGGGACGGTGCCAGACCTTCTTCACGGTGTAGATATTGGCCGGGTAGACGGCGACCATGAGGGCAGCCGTGCACAGGCCGCCGAACCGTCGGGTGCCAGGAACGGCGAGCATGGCGGCGCAGCTGAGTTCGGCAACCCCGCTGGCGTAGGTCCAGAACCGTGGGTTCCCCAGCTTCGGCGGAACAATGGAGTCAAACGTCTCGGGTCGGAGGAAGTGGATGGTTCCGGCGAGGCCGAGCAGCCCGGCCATCGCATAGGCTCGCTGGTTGATAGTGGGGTCCTTTCGTGTCGGAGACGCTGGGGACTATCCATTCTGGGCCTGAACCAGCTGGCACTGCACCTGCCGCCGGCCGGTCCAGTGTGCTGCCCCTACGTCCGGGTCCCGTCCGTGATCTCCTTCCACGTCAGGTGAGCCACCTGGGCATCAGTGGGCAGTCGGGCGCTGTCCATGCTTCCCAGAACTTTGCGAGAGCTGACCGGCAGCGTATCGAGGAAGATGACGGTCTGCGGGGTAGCCAGTCCTCCGAGGACATTGTGGACCGAGTCGATGATCTCGGCGGCGATCTCGGCTGCCCGATCGGAGAAGCTGGGTGTGCGGGCGGCCGGGGTGGGGTCAAGCCCGTTGGAGACTTCTGAGGTGCGGCCATCGGTCATCTGCAGCTCCACGGCCGCGATGATCTCCTTCTTGATCCCCGAGTCGAGCAGCGTCGTCGCCTCCGCTCTGCGCACAAAGGGGTGATCCAGAATCACCCGACGAATCGCATCGAGTGAGATCAGCTGACCCGAGACCGACACCAGAGAGTCTGACCTGCCGTGATGGACAAAAGCGTCACCCATCACCGTGACGACGTCGGAGGTGGAGTAGGTGTACGGGCCGCGGCGGTCATAGTTGGCCAGCATCACATCGGCGTCGGGCCCCTCCACGGCTGTGACCATACCTGGCAGCGGATGGGTCAGCACCAGCTCACCGGTTCCCGAGCTGCGCACGGCCTCGTCGTCCTCATCGGCGACGCGCGGGCCGATGTCAGGAAGCTGGGTGGCACCGCCCTGCACTTGGACGATGCCGCCGATCATCACTTGACCCCACCCGTCGAGAACCTCGGCTCCCAGACTGCCGAAGGTGGAGCGCATCCAGGAGCGCAGCTCGGGTTCCACGGCTTCGCCGGCGGTGACCACCCGTGCCACTGAGAGGTCGGCGGCCTCGCGGGGAGTCTCCTCGGCCCACGAGCGGATCGTGCGCATCACCGACGGAGAGGTGACCAGCGTTCCGACGCTGTAGCGGCGTATGATCTCCCAGCCCCGCTTGCTGCTGGGCACGTCCAGGGTGCCTTCATAGATGACCGTCTCCTGGCCGAACAGCAGCGGACCGAGCAGACCGTGCCAGGTGGAGACCACCCAGGCGATGTTGCCGGCACACCACAGAGGGCCGTCGGCAGCGATGGATCGTTGGAACGAGGCGGCACTGACCAGCACTCCGGCGGTGCTGTGCTGGGTCATCGCCGGTGGTGTGTCGGAAGATGCCACCTGCATGGCACAGATGACGTCGCTGGGGTCCCTGACCGTGCTGATGGTCCGCTCCGAGCTCTCCTGCTGATGGGCGTACCGGGGGGAGGTGCTCAGGCGGCCGGACATCAGCTGGTGGTACCAGTGATCGCCGGAGAACCACGAGACGTTCATACCGGTGCGACGGATGACGATGGTGTGTTCGACGCTGTCGGAGGCGCCGAGGGCATCATCAGCCCAGTTCTTCAGCGGCAGCACGGTTCCGTGCCGCCACGCACCGTCCTGTGTAACCAGGACTTTGGGCGCGATCAGTGCCAGTCGCTCAGCCAGCGCTTCGCTGTGGATCGACATCGGCACGATGATCCACTGCGCGCCCAGCCCGATGCACGCTAAAAGAGTCACGACAGTCTCGGGCTGCCACCCGGTGTAGAAGGCCACAGTGTCCTCGGCACCGACCCCCAGGTCCTGCAGGGCCGCGCTCATCAGTGCTACCTCACGTTCGAGCTCACCGTAGGTCAGCGTCCCGCGATCACCGGGCTCTCCCTCCCAGTGGATGGCGATCCGGCCGGAGGAAGCCTCCTGGTGACGCCCCAACAGGTTCCACAGCGGATCGATGGCGGCGGAGGGGAACCACTCGCCGTCGAGGCGCCCTTCCCGACGCGGCTGCCAGTAGGTGTCCGGCGAACGGTGCCAGTCCAGAGTGTCGACCACCGGCTGCCAGATCTGCTTCATCCGATCGGGAAGGTTCTGGTGCCTGAGTTCAGCCATGACGAAGATTTCCTCCACAGGAGACGGCCGTGCGGGTCAGAGCTTCAACCACTCGGTCGATGTCCTCAGTTGTCTTGCCGGGCGCTATGTCTGCGGCCAGGGCGGCGACCGCAGAGTTTTCAGCGTCTTTGATCAGCACCGCCACCTCAGCGGGGCGCAGCGCGTCCGGAGCTGGGGCGTAGAGATGCTCCAGCTGCGCCCATTCGCCTCTGCTTTCAGCCGCAGTCTCGACGAGGTTGGGCGGAGTCCTCTCCAGGATCTGGTGCCAATGGTCGTCGTCACTCCGTGCGGCCAGCAGCCGGCCGGCTGCGGATTTCAGCGCCGGGTCCGAACCGGGAGCCGCACGGAACGGGCCCCGGTCACCTGCATCGACCTGATCGAGGCAGACCAGCTCTGTGCCGACCAGGATGGAGGTCGAGATCGTAGCTTGCAGCTGGTCACGCAGGGCGACGACGAACGGGGAGACTGCGTTGACCACCGGATGCTTGCTCCGATAGTGGGAGGACAGCCGGCTGAGTTCGGGTCCGAGCCCGTAGCGCAGCGTCACTGGGTCCTGAACGGCGTAGCCGGCCTGGACGAGTGAGCGCAGCAGCCGGTGCACGGTGGGAACCGACATTTTGGAGAGTTCCGCCAGATCGGTCAGATGCTGCAGCGCCGGCCCTTCGGCCAGCAGTGACAGCAGCTTTGTCGCATTGCGAATCGTTCCGAGGCCGCCCCGGGAACTGGCGGTGGGTTCTGCCATATTCAGCCTCCAAGCTGAGAACGCTTTTCTCCAAGCACTATTGAGTTTCACATAGTGAAGCTGTATTGTCCATGGCAGCAGTGACTTGCATCACGAAATGAGGAGTAGTTCGTGCGAACTCGCGCTTACCAGCATTCGCTTACCGGCAGCAGTCTGCCGCCGGGGGAGACTCTGCTCAGAGTCTCCGACCTGTCCTTGCGCTTCGGCGGCGTCAAAGCTCTCACCGACATCAGCTTCAATGTGGAATCAGGCAACATCCACGCCGTCATCGGCCCCAACGGGGCAGGAAAGTCTTCGCTGCTGAACTGCGTCTCCGGGCTGTACAAGCCCACCGAGGGCACAGTGACGCTTCATCAGCAGGCCAAAGGCAGACATGACCGCAGCGCCGGCGGCGAGATCGAAGAGAAGGTCGTCTCCCGACTGGCACCGCACAAAGTCGCCAGGCTGGGGGTGGCGCGCAGCTTTCAGAACATCGAACTCTTCGACCAGCTCTCGGTCTTGGACAACATCATGCTCGGGCGCCACATCCACCTTCTGAAGGACCCGTTCATGGCCATGCTGTGGTTCGGCCCGGCAAAGCGCCAGGAGATCCGCCATCGCGAACTGGTCGAAGAGGTCATCCACCTGCTCAAACTTCAGGAGTACCGGAACCAGCCGGTGGGCGCACTCTCCTACGGGATCCAGAAGCGGGTGGAACTCGGACGCGCACTGGCGATGCAGCCAGCACTGCTGCTGCTCGATGAGCCCATGGCGGGCATGAATTCCGAAGAGAAGGAAGACATGGCCCGCTACATCCTCGACATCCACGAACTGGCCGGAATCTCGGTGGTGCTCATTGAGCACGACATGAACGTGGTGATGGACATTTCTGACCGCGTCACCGTGCTGGACTTCGGCAAAATCATCGGCGACGGCACACCTGCTGAGGTGATGGCGAATCCGCGAGTCGTGGAGGCATACCTGGGAGCAGGTGATTAACGATGAGTTCCACAGCAGAAGCAGCTGCCGTGCCTGAATCGGCCGTTTCAGGCTCCATGGCGACCATGACCATGCCGCAGCACCTGGACGGTCTTGCTCGCACCCACTCGTCCAGTGTGGCCATGCAGGAGAAGCGCTACGGCATCTGGCAGCCCACCACCTGGCAGCAGTACCGCCAGCGGGTGCGCGATTTTGCCCATGGTCTGGCAGAAATGGGCGTCAGACGCGGAGAGATCATCGCAGTGCTGGGTGACAATCGGCCCGAATGGCTGATCGCGGAACTGGCGGCCCAGTCATTGGGGGCCTCGGTGGTCGGGATCTATCCGACATCGATCGGCTCAGAGTTGGAGCACATCATCAGCTCCGCCAACGCCCGCATTGTGGTCGCCGAAGACCAGGAGCAGGTCGATAAGCTGCTGACCCTGGTCGAGGAGCAGCCGGAGATCGGCGTCGAGCGTGTCATCTACTACGACCCGCACGGCCTGGAGCAGTACACCGACCAGCTTCTGCTGGAGTTCACCACCGTGGAAGACCGCGGACAGGCCTGGGGCAACGACCACCCCGGATGGCTGGACGAGCAGGTCGAGGCCGGAAGCCCCTCTGACACAGCGGTCATCTGCACCACATCAGGCACAACCTCGAAGCCGAAGCTGGCCGAACTTTCGCACGCGAACCTGCTGTCGATGGCGGAGAATCTCGCCGCAGCCGACCCGATCAGCACGAAGGATCGGTACGTCTCGCTGCTGCCGTTCGCCTGGATCGGTGAGCAGATGCTGGCTGTGGCCTGCGGGCTGGCCTACGGGGTGACGGTCTCCTTCCCGGAGGCGGCCTCCACCCAAAAGGCCGATATGCGCGAGATCGGGCCCGACTTCATGTTCGCACCACCGCGGATCTGGGAGTCGATGCTCACCGAGGTCCAGGTCAGAATTGATGAGTCCGGGCCGGTGAAGCGCTCGCTGTTCGGGTGGGGATACGACGTCTCTGACCGAGTGGCAGCGCTGCAGACCCAGGGGAAGAAGCCCGGAGCCTGGTTGAGGCTGCTCTACTTCCTCGCCAACGTGGTGGCCACACGCCCCGTCCGCGAACAGTTGGGTCTCACGCGCCTGAAACGCTGCTACACCGGCGGTGCGCCGCTGGGTCCAGATGTGTTCCGCTTCTTCCACGCCATCGGGGTCAACCTCAAACAGATCTACGGCCAGACAGAAGTCACCGGCATCGCCGTGGTGCACCGCAACGATGCGGTGAAGTTCGACACCGTGGGCGTACCCATCGAATCCACCGAAATCGACTTTGGTGGGAACTCCGAGATCCTGCTGCGCTCCCCCTCAGTGTTCAAGGGCTACTACCAGAACGCCAAAGCAACCTCTGAGGCCATCACCGACGAGGGGTGGCTGCACACCGGAGACGCGGGATACCTCGACGACGACGGCCAGCTGGTGGTCATTGACCGGCTCAAAGATGTGCGGACCGCTCCCGACGGCAGCCTGTTCTCCAACGCCTTCATCGAGAACAAGCTGAAGTTCTCCCCCTACATTGAGGAGGCGGTGGTCTTCGTCGACGACGCCCCGGCAAGCCCCGAAACCGGTGAGGCCTCGCGCGGGCTCAGCGCAATCATCACCCTGGACCCGACGACGTCTGGGGCATGGGCCGAGCATGAGCGACTGTCGTTCACCACCTACGCCGATCTTGCCGCCAAACCGGAGGTCTACAACCTCATCGCCACCGAGATCGCCACCGCCAATGCCGATCTCAGCGAAGGTATCCGGGTAGGTCGATTCGTGCTGCTGCACAAACAGTTCGACCCCGACGACGACGAGATCACCCGTACCCGCAAAGTGCGGCGCAACGTCGTCGCCGACCGCTACGCTCCGGTGATCGATGCGCTGGCCAATGAGGAGGGCAGCGTGACGATCACCTCCGCGGTGACCTACCAGGACGGCTCTGTCGTTGAGCGCCCGATCCCGCTGCGGATCTTCGACCTGAACACCTTCACGATTCCCACCGGCGCCAAGCAGCGCAAAGTATGGAGTGGACGCCCATGACTCAGTTCCTCGTACTCCTCATCTACGGGCTCTCCGAGGGCGCGATCCTCGCGCTGGCGGCCCTCGGCTTCGTGCTCATCTACAAGGCGACCGGGGTGATCAACTTTGCCCAGGGCGAGTTCCTGCTCATCGGGGCCTACACCTTCTACACCGCCTTCGTGATCTTTCAGCTGCCGATACTGATCGCGCTGCTGGTCGGGGTCGTCGTCGCCGTCGTCGTGGGTGTGCTGGTGGAGCGACTCATTCTGCGTCCCATGGTGGGCCAGAGCCACATTTCCATCATCATGGTCACCATCGGTCTGGCAGCGGTGCTCAGTTCGATCGTGCAGATGTTCTTCGGCACCCAGCCCCGCGCCATGCCCAACCTGTTCCCGACCGGCTCGGTGGAGATCCTCAACGGATCGATCCCCGCCAACCGGCTGTGGACGCTGCTGGTGGCTGCAGTGGTGCTGACTCTGCTGACCGTGTTCTTCCAGAAGTCCAAGCACGGGATCGCCATGCGCTCTGTCGCTGATGATGAGCAGGCAGCCATGACGGTCGGCATCTCGGTGCGGCGCATCTTCGCGATGTCCTGGGGACTGGCAGCGGTGAGCGCACTGATCGCCGGCGTTCTGCTGGCGGACTTGACCACTGTGGAGATGGGCATCGTGAACTTCGGTCTGCTGGTCTTCCCGGTGGTCATCCTGGGCGGTCTGGACTCGGTGCCCGGAACCATCGTCGGCGGCCTCACGATCGGACTGGTCACCCAGTTCACGGCCGGATATCTCGATCCCGGACTCGCTGGGGTGGCTCCCTACATTGTGCTGGTGCTGGTCCTGCTGGTCCGCCCGTACGGCATCTTCGGCGAGAAGCGAATCGAAAGGGTTTGATGGCTATGGCAGCTGTAGAGACAGGGCGCTATCACCGCTCATACGCTTCGGAACTGCGACTCTGGAACACCACCCCGCAGAGGGTGCGGATGATCGTGCTGGCAGTGGTGCTGATCGTTCTGCCGCTCGTGCTGGACAACTACTGGATGGCGCTGGTCAACACTGCGCTCATCGCAGCGATCGGTGCGATCGGACTCAACGTCCTGGTCGGCTTCACCGGCCAGATCTCCCTGGGCCAGGGCGGATTCTTAGCCGTGGGGGCCTTCACCTCCGCCATCCTCACTGACCGGGCGGGGGTTCCCGCCCCGCTGTCCATCATGGGCGCGGTGCTGCTCACCGCCGCAGTGGGGATGATCTTCGGGCTTCCCGCGCTGCGGCTGAAGGGCCTGTACCTGGCCATCGCCACCTTGGCCTCACAAACGGTCATCGTCTTCGTGGTTCGACGCTGGGACTGGCTCACCGAGGGGGAGGGGTTCGTCGACGTCATGCGGCTGGAGGTCTTCGGATTCAGCCTCAGTCGGGCAAACTTCGACCAGCAGTGGTACATCATCCTGGCGGTGATCACCATCCTGGCCGCGCTGACCGCGACCAACCTCTTCCGCACCGGAGTAGGCCGGTCGTTCATGGCGATTCGTGACCAGGACATCGCGGCCTCAGCCATCGGGGTGAACCTGACCCGAGCAAAGATCACCGCATTCGGGGTCTCCAACGGCTTTGTGGGCCTCGCCGGTGCGCTGATGGCTCACTACACCGAAATCATCTCCTGGGAGAGGTTCACCCTCGATGTGTCGATCCTCTACTTGGCGATGATCATCGTGGGGGGACTCGGCTCCGTCGCCGGGGCGATCTACGGGGCCATCTTCATCACCTTCCTGCCCGTCTTCAGCCGCATGCTCGCCGATGAGCTGGGAGGGGTCGCCCCAGTGCTGAGTGACCAGCTGCCGGCCTTTGAGCACGCGATCTTCGGGCTGACGATCATCATCTTCCTCATCTTCGAGCCCAAGGGGCTGAATCGAATATGGCAGCGGATCAAGGAGTACTTCAGATTCTGGCCCTTCCGATACTGACCCCCTCACAGGTCATCACGATCTTCGCCATCACCCACACATTGAAGGAGCAGCAATGAAAACCCCACGACACCTGAAAGTAATCGGCGCACTGGCGGCCGGATCGTTCGTGCTCAGCGCCTGCGGAGGCGATGACGCCACCTCAGCCGACTCCGATGCGCCGATCAAGATCGGCGGCATCATGGACGAGTCCGGGGCCACCGGCGACGTCGGCGCCCCGTACAGCGATGGGGTCGCCGCCTACGTCGACCACATCAACGAGGACGGCGGAATCAACGGACGCGAGATTGACGCTGACCTCAACGACTACGCCTACGAGATTCCGCAGGCTGAGGACCTCTACCGCCGCTACGTCAGCGACGGGGTGGTTGCGGTGATGGGCTGGGGAACCGGCGACACCGAGGCGCTGCGGACCAAGGTCGCCAACGACGAGCTGCCGTTCATCTCTGGGTCCTTCTCCGAGGATCTCACCGACATTGAGGAGTCTCCCTACAACTTCCTGATCGCCCCCACCTACTCAGACCAGATGAGGATCGCCCTGAACTGGGTCGCCGAGGAGTCTGGCGGCGGGGCGGAAGTGGCCGTGCTGCACAACGACTCCCCCTTCGGCACCTCACCGGTGGGCGACGGCGAGGCATGGATCGAGGAGCAGGGACTCGACATTGAGTACTCCGCGCATCCGATCCCGTCGGGCACCACGAACTTCGCCGGGCTGCTGAGCCAGGTCGACAGCGCCGACTACATCGTGGTCCAGGACGTCGCCGCTCCGTGCTCGCAGCTGGCCCGGGACATCGAGAACCAGGGTGGCGACCAGACGATCATCGGACTCAACTGGTGCTCCAGTGAGTTGTTCATCACCTCCGCCGGAGAGGCCGCCGAGGGCCACATGATGATCCAGCCGGTTGCTCCGCTCAACGCCGAGAAGCCGGGTCACGAGCCGATCGTGGAGTACATCGAGGCCAATGGGGAAAATCCTGACGAGAAGGTAGTCAGCTACGTGCAGGGTTGGTATGCCATGCACATCATGGCAGAGGGCATCCGCCACACCTTGGATGAGGGCAATGACCTCACCGGTGCCAACATTCGCGAATCGCTGGAGACGATGGGACCGATCGAGACCGGCGAGATCATCGGTGAGGGCCCGGTGGAGTTCAGCACCGATTCCCACCGCGGCTCCTCATCCTCGGGCATCTACACCGTGGAGAACGGTGAAATGGTCGAGGTCGAATCTGGGGTGGAACCATGAGCGCACAGACCGTGACTTCCGGGATGAGCCCTGGGTCGCCTCAGGCGCAGAGCCTGCTCTCGGTCAACAATATCGAGGTGATCTACGACGACGTCATCCTGGTTCTGCGGGGGCTGTCCCTGGACGTGCCCGAAGGCAAGATCGTGGCGCTGCTCGGCTCCAACGGGGCGGGGAAGTCGACGACGCTCAAAGCAGTCTCCGGCCTGCTTCCCAGCGAGCAGGGGGAAGTCTCTTCCGGGTCGATCGTGTTCAACGGTGGCGACATCACCAAGATGGACGCGGCCGAACGGGTCAAGCAGGGGCTGAGCCTCTGCATGGAGGGTCGGCATGTCTTCCCGCATCTGACGATCGCAGAGAACCTCCAGGCCGGGGCCTACACGCAGCGCAGCAGCAGTGAGCAGCTGGACTTCGTCTACGAGTTCTTCCCCCAGCTGGCCGCGATCCGTTCGCGCACCGCGGGCTTCCTCTCCGGAGGCGAGCAGCAGATGCTGGCGATCGGCCGGGCCCTGATGGCTCGACCGAAGCTGCTGATGCTCGATGAACCGTCCCTGGGACTGGCCCCGCTGCTGGTTGAGGAGACGTTCGAGACCATCGCTCGGCTCAATGCCGAGACCGGACTCACTGTGCTGGTCGTTGAGCAGAACGCGAAGGTCGCGCTGGAGGTCGCCCACCACGGCTACATCATGGAGCAGGGCAGGATCATGTTGGAAGAATCCGCTGATGCTTTGGCGGAGAATCCCGATGTGAAGGAGTTCTACCTCGGGATGACTGCCGACGGCCAGGGCAAGAAGAGCTATCGCGACGTCAAACACTATAAGCGCCGCAAACGGTGGCTCTGAGAGAAGGTGGAGACTATGGGTGAAGGGAACCCCGAGGGGCTCGCCGATCTGCTGGGTGAGCTCGTCGCTGCCGACCCACAGTTGGCGCAGCGATTCGCCGATGCCGGCCTCGATGCGGCACAGGTGGATGATGTTCGCCGACTCGACGCACTGGCTGTCCAGCCCAAGGACGATCTGGTGTCAGCACGCGCCGCCCACGGCCGCAGGTGGACCCCCCAGCGAATTTTTCAGTCCCCCGGGCCCATCTATGAGGTGCAGCCACCGGGAAAGGACCCTTGGCGATGGGCTCAGGCGCTGCGCAGTGCCGGCCTGCAGCCGGCGGACCGGGTGATCAACTGCTTCGGCTATCATCTCTCACCGGCCGGGGCGATGTTCGACGAAGCTGTGGTTGCCGCCGGGGCCACTGTGCTGCCGGCCGGCATCGGCAGCCAGCAGCTGCAGGTCCAGGCGATCCAGGACTTGGACGTCCGCGGATACGTGGGGCTGCCCAGCTACCTCAAGGCGCTGATCGACATTGCCGCTGAGGCAGGCGGGACTCCGGAGGACTTCCCGGTGCGCTACGCGCTGGTGACCGCAGAACCGCTGCCGGACGATCTGCGCGAGACACTCCAGGAATGGGTGCCGACGGTGCGCATGGCCTACGGCTCAGCAGAGGCCGGGCTGATCGCATATGAGGACGGCACCGGCCCCGGAATGCTCGAAGGCGGTGAGATCGATGTTCAGGTGTGTGACATCAGCACCGGGGCTCCGTTGGTGACCGGTGAGGGGGAGGTGGTGGTGACCCTTGCCCGTCGGGCTGCGCCGCTGCTGCGGTTCGGCACCGGGGATCTCTCCGCGTGGGTGACTGACGAACAAGGTCGCGTCGTCACCGACGGCCACGGACGACGGCGACTGGTGGGAATCTTGGGCCGCAGCGGCGAAGCGACCAAGGTTCGGGGCATGTTCCTGCACCCCCGCCAAGCGGCGACGGCGCTGGCCGGAGTCGAGGGACTGGCCGAGTTCCGATTCGTCATCACCCGGGAGAACCACCGCGACGAGGTCAGGTGCGAATACGTCAGCACCTCAGGTGTGGACCTCGATGAGGTGCTCAGCGAGCGGATCCGCGCCGCACTGCGCTTCAGCGCAGATGTTCGGCAGGTATCCGAAATGCCTGCGGATTCCCCCATTCTGGTCGATCAGCGCTCCTGGGACTGAACGCGTCCTGGGGTAATCACGCGGATCGAAGACGAGGGTCGGGCTGGAGTCCAGAACCCGGGCCCGGCCCTCCTCGGCTGCGTAACCAGTACGATGACAGCCAGTGCATCCTGCTGTGCCGCGCCGGTCAGCAGACGATCACCAGAGCAACAGCCCCCACGCACTGAGAAGCCGTCCCGGCTGCGAGGTAGGAGACTCCAATGGAAACGCTCTTCACGGTAGGAGTGGTCGCCGTCGTCGCGATCATTGTCCTGCTTATCGGCTACATCATGTTTCGCCGCTCCTACCGGGTGGCGGCGCCGAATGAGGCACTGGTCATCACTGGCCGCTCCCAACGCAGGGGCGCAGAGGGTGACATCGACTTAGAAGCCGCCTCACGCGTCGTCGTCGGCGGCCGGGCGTTCATCCGTCCCCTGTTCGACAGGGCTCATTCGCTCTCGCTGTCCTCGAGGCAGATCAGCATCCAAATAGAGGCGCTGAGCTCCAACAGCATCCCGCTGAAGCTGCGCGGCGTCGCGCAGATCAAGATCGGTGAATCGGTCGACGACGTCCGCAAAGCTGCCCAGCGTTTCCTGGATCAGCAGGCTGAGATCGACAACTACTCCGGTGAGGTGCTGTCGGGCACCATGCGCTCGGCGGTCGGCACGCTCACGGTGGAGGAGGTCCTGAAGGACAGGAAGACCTTCTCCGAGCGGATCCAGCACGATGCGCGCGAGTCGATGAACAACCAGGGCCTGGTGATCGACACCTTCCAGATCATCTCTATTGAAGACGACCAGGGCGAGTACCTTCGGGACCTGGGGCGGCCCGAGGCAGCGGCGGCGGCCAAACGCGCCTCGATCGCCGAATCAGAGGCAGAGCGTGAGTCGACTCAGGCCCAGAACTCCGACGCCGAAGCCGTCGCAGAGTCGAATAAGACGCTTGAGCTTCGGCAGGCCGAGATTCAGCGTGAGACGGCTCGCCAGAAGGCCGAGGCTGAAGCAGCAGATGAGCTGGCCCGCAGCGAGCAGCGCCAGCGCATCCTCGACGAGCAGCAGAAGATCGCTGATTCAAACAACGACCTGCGCGAACGTGAGCTCATCGCTGAGGTCCAAAAGCCGGCCGACGCCGAACGCTACGCCACCGAGCGGCGCGCCGATGCCCAACGCTATGAGCGGGAGCAGGGCTCCCAGGCTGAGCTGGCCGAGGCTCGCAATGCTGCTGAAGCAGTTCAGGAGCAGGGCAGGGCCGACGCTAGCGCCATTGCAGAGAAGGGCCGCGCTGAGGCCGAATCGGTGCAGGCGTCCGCAGAGGCCTATAAGCAGTTCAATGAGGCCGCTGTGCTCTCCCAGGTCCTGGAGGCGCTGCCGAAGGTTGCCCACGAGGTGTCAGCGCCGTACAGCAACATCGAATCCCTCTCCGTGGTCTCATCCGACGGTGAGTCCAAGCTCAGCCAGAACGTCTCCTCAGGCATCGCCCAGACGTTCGACATGGTGAAGTCAACCACCGGACTGGATCTGCACGAGTTCATCTCGGGGGCCCTGCGAACCAACGCCGACCCGGGCGCCGATACAAGTGAGCACAAGGCGCACGCCGGTGGGCCGGAAGAACCGAACCACGACGACGGCGAGTACGAGAAGCCGAGCAAGGACCTCGACGCCGGAACTGGATGAGTCAGCGTCATAGATGAGTCAGCGTCTGAGCACGAACCCAAGCTCCATCGGCCCGTCCCAGTACTCCGACTCCTCGGTGACTGAGCACTGGGTGACCTCAGAGACGCGCTCGCAGAACGTCTCCAGGGCGGCTTCAGTGCCTCCCAGGATCATGACGCCGTGCTGTTCGTTCAACGCGCCGGAGACCTCGGTTTTTCTGCTGGCGGCCATCAGCCGGTTCCGCTGGTTTCCGGTCAGCTTCGTCAACCCGCTGATCAGGAACGTCTTGCGCACCGGCAGCCCGGCTTCGGGCAGCCGGCGAACCACCACTTCCTCAGCGGTGCGGTTCCGCAGCGGCGCTGTGGTCGCTTCGAGGTTGATCGACAGCGTCTGAAGTCCTGCCACCTCAAGTCGGTGGGAGGTGGGAAAGTGCGCGTCCAGAATGGCGGCGGGGACGTCGCGCCCGGTGCCGTGAGTCGGGTACATGTTCAGACCGATATGTGGGCGGTCGTTGAGCTCGATCACCACGTAGTCCTCGCCGTGGGGCTTGGCGGGGTCGTAGAGAATATCCACCCCGGCGGTCACCACTCCGTCAATCGCGGCGACGCTGCGAACGGCTGCAGCCTTGATGTGATCTGGCAGCACATCTGTCTGGTCGTGGAAGTCTCCGCCGGCACTGGCGTTGGCCTTGCCCCTCAGCCGCAGCTCGACACCCTCGCGGAGAACTGAGTCGTAGGTGTAGCCCTGCCTGTCGATGTAGGAGTCGACTTCGTAGTCGCGTGCGATCGGTGCCCGTCCCAGGTAGGGGTTGCTGCTGCGGTCGCGGTTCTTCTGGTCGATGAGCTCATCGATGGTGCGCCGGCCGTCTCCGACCACATGGGCCGGAACCTTCACCCCGACCGCGACAGCTTTGTCCCCGACGACGTAGACCCGATGGTCACCGCCCTCGAAGTGCTTCTCCAGCACGAACTCACGAACCTTAAAATCCTCGGTGAGCCACTGATAGCCGGCGCGCAGCTCCTCCTGATCAGCGATTCCAGCCAGCACGCCTCTGCCCCGGGACCCTCTTCGGGGCTTGATCACTACCGGATATCCCACCTGTTCCGCGGCTTCTACCACCTGCTCGAACGATGACTGCGCCGACTCGAACGGAATCGACAGCGGGCACGCTACCTCTGCCGCCCGCAGAGCTTCGGTCGTGGCGTACTTGTCGTGGGTCAGCCTGACCGCGTCCTCAGCTGTGAGTGTGCTCGGCCTGGAAAAGTTGAAGTCGATGCCTCTGG
>JBQCZP010000012.1:0-4122 GCA_052089225.1 Nesterenkonia sp. | reverse complement strand
ATGCCCAAGATTCTCGCCGCATGGACGGTCTTCCTCGGTTCGTTGCTGGTGCTCGGGGGAGTGGGCACCGCTCTGGTCTTCTCCGTGATCAATGAGTGGTCGACCCTGGTGGAGCAGGCGGTCCAAGGCTTCAACGAGCTGCGCCAGGTCGCCGAAGACCTCATGAGCGCTATGGGCATCACCATCGATCAGCAGCAGATTGATGGGGCCATTGACACCGTCACCTCCTTCCTGACCAGCTCCCAGTTCGGCACCGGCGCGGCAATGACGCTCAGTGCCGCAGGCAGCTTCATCACCGGTTTGGTGCTGCTGCTGGTGATGCTGTTCTTCTTCCTCAAAGACGGCGACCGCATCTGGGCGTTCTTCATCTCGTGGACACCGCTGCACTTTCGCGACAAATGGATCGCTTCAGGCGATAAGGCGATGCAGACCTTCGGTGGCTACATCCGCGGCACCGCCATCATTGCGGCGGTCGATGCCGTGGGCATCACCATCGCCCTGCTGGTCCTGCAGGTGCCACTGGCACTTCCGCTGGGTGTGGTCGTCTTCCTCGGCGGCTTCATCCCGATCGTCGGCGCCACGATCGCCGGAGCCCTAGCAACCCTGGTGGCCCTGGTCGCCAACGGTCCGATCGTCGCAGTGATCGTGCTCGCCGCTGTCATCCTGGTCCAACAGTTGGAAAGCAACTTCCTGCAGCCGGTGGTGATGGCTCAGACGCTGCATCTGCACGCTCTGGTGATCCTGACGGCGCTGACCGCCGGCACGGTGCTCAGCGGCATTGTCGGTGCTGTGCTGGCGGTGCCGCTGGTCGCCGTCGCCTGGGGAGTCATCAAGGTGTGGACCGGCCGTGACGAAGGGGCCGAGGGCAGTGCGATCGACGACGCCCAGGATGAGATTGCCGCAGCCCATGGTCGCCGAACCCAGGACACGCACGACGACGCCGACGCCGACGACGCGGCCCCGGAGAACACATCAGACGCCGAGGCTGATGCCGAAGATGCTGAGGTGAACCCGCCGAACCAGTAGGCGTCGGAGCGGCCAGCAGCGTTTATCCAGCAGGGCCCCCATCGCTCAGCGGCCTTCCCAGGCGCGGAGTTCATTGTCGGCCAGCGGCTCGAAGAAGTCCTCCGGCACTGCGCCCTGAAGGCCACCCTGGGCGGACTTCAGTGTGTCCAGCGGCTCTGGTGAAATGGGGGAATAACGATGACGACAGTAAAGTTGAGTAGAGTAGACTCAAGTTTGGATCCGGCTTCTTCAGCCGTACAGGAAAGGGATCGCACTGCTCATGGACGTCAAACTCACCACCAAATCCCAAGAGGCCGTATCGGCGGCCGCCATGAACGCCAACACCGCCGGCAACCCGCAGATCGAGGCCGCGCACCTTCTCAAGGCGCTGATGGATCACCGCGAGTCGATCGCCGTCGCGCTGCTCAAAGCCGTCGGCGCAGAGCCCGACGCTGTCTCCACCCGCGCCTCGGCGGCCATCAGTTCGCTGCCCTCCACCAGCGGCGACTCCGTCTCCACCCCCCAGTTCTCCTCCGCAGGGCTCAACGTCATCAAATCCGCCCAGGCAGAGGCCGAGCGGATGGGCGATGACTTCGTCTCCACCGAACACCTGCTGCTGGGCATAGCCGCCGACGCCGGACCTGCGGGCCGAGCCCTGAGCGAGGCCGGAGCCACCGCCGAAGCGCTGAAGGCAGAGCTGCCTGGCCTGCGCGGGGACCGTAGAGTCACCACCGCGGATCCAGAGGGCACCTTCGACGCCCTGGGCAAGTTCGGCACCGACCTGACCCAGATCGCCAAAGAGGGCAAGTTGGATCCGGTCATCGGCCGCGACGCCGAGATCCGCCGGGTCATCCAGGTCCTCTCCCGCCGCACCAAGAACAACCCGGTGCTCATCGGTGACCCCGGCGTCGGCAAGACTGCTGTGGTCGAAGGCCTCGCCCAGCGCATCCACGCCGGCGATGTGCCAGACGCGCTGAAGGGCAAGACGCTCATCTCCCTGGACTTGGGCGCCATGGTCGCCGGATCCAAGTACCGCGGCGAGTTCGAAGAGCGGCTGAAGGCTGTGCTCGACGAGATCAAACAGGCCGACGGCCAGATCATCAGCTTCATCGACGAGATTCACACCGTGGTTGGTGCCGGGGCCTCCTCAGACGGCTCCATGGACGCCGGCAACATGCTCAAGCCCATGCTGGCCCGCGGTGAGCTGCGGCTGGTCGGAGCCACCACCCTGGACGAGTACCGCGAAAACATTGAGTCCGACGCCGCCCTGGAACGTCGCTTCCAGCAGGTCTATGTCGCCGAGCCCAGTGTCGAAGACTCCATCACCATCCTGCGCGGCATCAAGGAGAAGTATGAGGCCCACCACGGTGTGGAGATCTCCGACGCCGCCCTGGTCTCAGCCGCCAGCCTCTCCGACCGCTACATCACCGGCCGCCAACTGCCCGATAAGGCCATCGACCTCATGGACGAGGCGGCCTCGAGGCTGAAGATGGAGCTGGACTCGGATCCGGTGGAGATCGACGCGCTGCGCCGCGAGGTCGAACGGCTCAAGGTCGAGGAGCGCTGGCTGACTGAGGAGACCGACGAAAGCTCCCAGGAGCGGCTCGCCAGCCTGCAGGAGGAGCTCGCCGATAAGGACGAGAAGCTGCGCGAGCTGCAGATCCGGTGGGATTCCGAACGTGGCGCACACGTACGCGCCGGTGAGCTGCGCGCCCGCCGTGATGAGCTGAAGTCCGCCGCTGAGCGCGCTGAGCGTGAGGGCGAATTCGGCGACGCCGCCCGGCTGCGCTACGGGGACCTGCCCGAACTGGAGAAGGAGCTGGCTGCCGCGGAGGAGGCCGAGCGCTCAATGGACGCCGGTGACCGTATGGTCCCCGAGCGCGTGGACTCCGACGCCATCGCCGAAGTCATCTCTGCCTGGACCGGGATCCCCACCGGGCGGCTGCTGGCAGGCGAAACACAGAAGCTGCTGGCCATGGAGGACCACATCGGATCCCGGCTCATCGGTCAGAAGAAGGCCGTGGAGTCGGTCTCCGACGCGGTTCGTCGCGCCCGCACCGGGGTCGCCGACCTCAACCGGCCCACCGGCAGCTTCCTCTTCCTCGGGCCCACCGGGGTGGGCAAGACGGAGCTGGCCAAATCCTTGGCGGAGTTCCTCTTCGACGACGAACGCTCCATGGTGCGCATCGACATGTCCGAGTACTCGGAGAAGCACTCGGTGGCTCGCCTGGTCGGAGCCCCTCCGGGCTACGTCGGCTACGACGAGGGCGGCCAGCTCACCGAGGCGGTGCGTCGTCGTCCCTACTCCGTGGTGCTCCTGGACGAGGTCGAAAAGGCCCACCCGCAGGTCTTCGACATTCTGCTCCAAGTCTTCGACGACGGCCGGCTCACCGACGGCCAGGGCCGCACTGTGGACTTCCGCAACGTGGTGCTGATCATGACATCCAACCTGGGCAGCCAGTTCTTGGTGGATCAGACCCAGGAGGAGTCCGCCAAGCGGGACCAGGTCATGGAGGTGGTCAACGCCAGCTTCAAACCCGAGTTCCTCAACCGGCTGGATGACATCGTGATCTTCGAGCCGCTCTCCCTGGAGCAGCTGACCTCGATTGTTGATCTGCAGATCAACGACCTGCAGGATCGGCTGGCCTCACGCCGACTGGTGCTTGAGGTGACCGCGGCCGCGAAGGAATGGCTGGGCTTCACCGGTTACGACCCGGCCTACGGGGCTCGCCCGCTGCGCCGGCTGGTGCAGCGCGAGATCGGTGACCAGCTGGCCAAGGCGCTGTTGGCCGAAGAGATCGTCGACGGTGACACCGTGCTGGTGGATCGCGATGACCTCGCCATCAGCGAAGAGACGCTGCATGGGCTGAGCGTGAAGAAGAAGGAGAACGGCGCCGAGGTGAGCGACTGACGGCGCCCGACGGCTGGGCTGAACGCCCTCGGGTCGAAGGCTCACTCGTCGGCCTCTGACGCGGGCTCTGATTCAGCCTCAGTCTCGGTGTCCTCCGCATCCTCGTCTGGGGGGAGGAAGTCGCCGCTGAGGCCAGAGTCCTCGGCGTGGAGCACTCAATGAGCGATGTTGTAACCCGGGCCTGAAGAAACAGGTCTCGGGTTACA
>JBQCZP010000011.1:0-51564 GCA_052089225.1 Nesterenkonia sp. | reverse complement strand
TTAGCGTTCTATGGAATTACGTTGTTTGTGGCTCTGCGGATCCGCAGAAGGAAGGAAAATGCCGACGCCTACATGACCGCCGGAAACCGCGTAGGTTTCGGCATTGCCGCAGCGAGCATGACGGCCACCTGGATCTGGGCCTCCTCGCTCTACGCCTCAGCAACGTCCGGCTACACCTACGGGATTTCCGGCCCCATCCACTACGGGCTCTGGGGTGCGCTGATGATCCTGTTCATCTACCCCTTCGGGCGGCGCATCCGCAGGGTGGCCCCGAAGGCCCACACACTGGCCGAGATCATGCGTGCCCGGCACGGCAGCTCCAGCCAGCTGATGCTCGCCGGCTCCAATGTGGTCGGCAGCCTGATCAGCCTGATGAGCAACTTCGTGGCCGGCGGCGCCATCATCGCACTGTTCTCGCCGTTGTCGTTCATCCAGGGCGCACTGATAGTCGCTGCCGGCGTGCTGCTCTATACCTTCTGGTCGGGCTTCCGCGCCTCCTCGCTGACCGACGTCATGCAGGTTCTGGCCATGCTGCTGCTGGTGGGAATCATCATTCCGGTGATCTTCTTCGCAGCAGGCTTCCCCGCTGCCTTCGAGTCCGGGGCCTCGAACCTCACCGCGGAGCAGTCGAACTTCTTCTCCTCAGAGGCCTTTATGTATCAGGGCGCCCCCTACATTGCGGCTGTGCTGGCCTACGCGATCGGCAATCAGACCATCGCCCAGCGGCTCTTCGCCGTGCGGGAGGATCTGATCAAGCCCACGTTCATCACCGCCACCATCGGTTACGGCGCAATGGTCATCGGGGTGGGCATGCTGGGGGTGCTTGCCCTCTACCTGGGCATGGAGCCGATGAACGGGGACACCAACAACATCATCCCCCAGATGGCCGCAGAGTACCTGCCGACAGTGCTGGTGGGCCTGTTCCTGATCGTCATCATCGGCGCACTCTCTTCCACCGCAGACTCCGACCTGTCGGCGCTTTCTTCGATCGTCATGACCGATATCTACGGGCAGAACGTGGCTCGCCGCGGCAAGGCCAGCCCCAAGATGATGCTCTACGTGGGCCGGGTGACGATGATTCTGGCAACGACTGCGGCCGTGGTGCTGGCCGGCATGCAGATGGACATTCTGGACATGCTGGTGTTCGTCGGTGCGCTCTGGGGTGCCCTGGTGTTCCCAGTGATCGCCAGCTTCTACTGGCAGAAGGTCACCAACGCCGCCTTCGTCACTGGGGTGCTGGCAGCGCTGGCGGTCTTCATCCCGGTACGGTTCGGGCTGTTTCCGCTGGAGTACGCCATCTTATCTGTGCCGGTGGATGTGCTTGCCGCAGTGGGAGTCGGCGTCATCCTGGGCCTGATGGCCTTCGGCTTCTTCGGGCTGCGTGCCGGCAAGATCACCGGGGTGGCCGCTGCGCTGATCACCCTCCCCTTCGCCCTGGGCTCTCTGCACGACTACACCGTGCTCAGTGCCTCCCTGGTGGCATACGCGGTCAGCACCCTGATCGTGCTGGTCATGTGCTTCCGCAACAACGTGGTCTTCGACTTCAGCACCGTGCAGGAGCGCGTGGGCAACTTCGACAAGGACGCATCCGGACCTGAGACCGACGGCGGCGCCCCGATCAGCGCTGCACGAAAGGAAGGCTGAATATGGAGACAATGCTGCTCACCACCTATGTGCTGATGTGGCCTGCGCTTGTGCTGGTCGTCTTCGGCGTACTGCTGCGCGGGTTCATCAGTGACTGGCAGAAGGCACGCGATGAGGGACGCGACATGATCTGATCGCTTCCCGGCACAGAACATTCCAGCACGACGACGCCGGAGCTGCTGCGCACACGAGTGGCAGCTCCGGCGTCGTGGTGTGTCGGCGTCTGCTACTTGGTGGAGAACGCCGCGTCGAAGGCGGCCTGCGAGGGTTCGAACGCGTGGTTGCGCACAAACTCCAGCGCCTGCGGGGCGCCGATGAGGCGGTCCATACCGGCGTCCTCCCACTCCACCGACAGAGGACCCTCGTAGCCGATTGCGTTGAGCATCCGGAAGGCGTCCTCCCACGGCACATCGCCGCGGCCCACCGAGATGAAGTCCCAGCCGCGCCGCGGGTCCCCCCAGGGCAGGTGCGAGGACAGCCGGCCGCTGCGACCATCGGTCAGCCGCAGCTTCGTGTCCTTGCAGTGCACGTGGTAGATCCGGTCCTGGAAGTCCCACAGGAAGCCCACGGGGTCGATCTGCTGCCACACCATGTGTGAGGGGTCCCAGTTCAGGCCGAACGCCTCACGGTGGCCGATGGCCTCCAGGGTGCGCTGGGTGGTCCAGTAGTCGTAGGCGATCTCCGAGGGGTGGGGCTCCAGGGCGAAGCGCACCCCTACCTCGTCGAAGACGTCCATGATCGGGTTCCACCGGTCGGCGAAGTCGGTGTAGCCGGCCTCGACCAGCTCATCGGCGACCGGCGGGAACATCGCCACATACTTCCAGCTGGCGGAGCCGGTGAAGCCGGTGACCGTGCTGACGCCCAGCCGCGACGCAGCACGGGCGGTGGCCTTCAGCTCCTCCGCAGCGCGCTGACGGACCCCCTCGGGATCGCCGTCGCCCCAGATCCGCTCGGGCAGGATGTCCCGGTGGCGGGCGTCGATGGGGTCGTCGCAGACCGCCTGACCCTTCAGATGGTTGGATATCGCATAGACCTGCAGTCCGTTGCGCTCCAGAATGTCGAGCCGGTTCTGGACGTAGGCGTCGTCCTCCGCGGCGCGCCAGGGGTCCAGGTGGTCGCCCCAGGAGGCGATCTCCAGTCCGTCGTAGCCCCACTCTCCGGCGAGTCGGGCCACTTCCTCGAAGGGCAGGTCGGCCCATTGGCCGGTGAACAGGGTGACAGGTCGTGCCATAGTGATCATCTCCGCTCGTGCGTACCTCAGCTGGACGGCGACTGAATCTCGGTCCAGCGATTATCGTTCAGGCTGGAGCGCTCGACGGCGTCGAGCACCCGCTGAACATGCAGCCCATCGTCAAAGGACGGGGCCGGGTTCTCTCCTGCGGCAATGGCCTCAAGCAGGTCCACCACCTGGTGGGTGAACCCGTGCTCGTAGCCCAACGCGTGCCCCGGCGGCCACCAGGCCTCCAGATACGGGTGCTCCGGTTCGGTGACGTGGACTCTGCGAAAGCCTGCGGTGCGAGCCGGTTCACTCGCATCATAGACCTGCAGGACGTTCATGTCTTCGAAGTCGAAGGCGATCGCTCCCTGGGTGCCGGAGAGCTCGATGCGCATGGCGTTCTTCCGGCCCCAGGCGAACCGTGAAGCCTCCAGCGACACGGTCGCCCCGGACTCCAGCCGAGCCGTCGCCAGGGCCGCGTCGTCGACGGTGACCGGGCCGTAGCCCACACCTGCGGTGCCGCTGAGTCCTGCCGAGGACGCCCCAGTGGGCCGCTCGTGGACGAACGTCTCCAGCATCCCGGATACGCCGGCGAACCGCTGGCCGGTGAGGAAGCAGGTCATGTCCACGATGTGGGCGCCAATGTCTCCCAGTGCACCGGAGCCGGCCTTCTCCCTGTCCAGCCGCCACCCCAGGGGTGCGTCGGCGTCGGCCAACCAGTCCTGCAGGTACTGTGCCCTGACCTGGCGGACCTCACCGATGCGGCCTTCGGCGACGAGCTGGCGCGCCAGCTGCAGCGCCGGCACCCTGCGATAGGTGAATCCCACGGAGGCCCGCACCCCGGCTTCGCGAGCCCGCCGGGCGACGGCGGCCATCGATTCGGCCTCCTGAACGGTGTTGGCCAGCGGCTTCTCCACCAACACGTGCTTGCCGGCCTGCAGCGCGGCTTCAGCGATCTCGGCGTGGCTGTCCCCGGGGGTGCAGATGTCCACCAAGTCGACGTCGTCACGCTCCAGTACGGCTCGCCAGTCGGTCTGTGCCTCTGCCCAGCCGAGCTTCTCGGCGGCGGCTTGGGTGCGCTCGGCGTCGCGGCCGACCAGCACGCTCATCTGCGGGTTCAGCGGAAGATCGAAGAACCGCGGGGCACTCCGCCACGCCTGGGAGTGGGCTCGGCCCATGAACGAGTGCCCGATCATGGCAACCCGCAGGTGCGGCCTGGTGTCTGTCATGGTGGTGGTTCCTTCGAAGTGGGGGTGGGGGGTGCCGGTCGAGTGCGGGCGGGGTCAGGTCACCAGCCGGCGCAGATGAGCAAGACCATCGACGGCGATGGCGTCCTGGGTACGCGCAAGGGGCCGCCAGATCGAGGCAGCGGTGGCGATCGTTGCGTTGTCGGCGGTGAAGGACTCGATGCACAGCGGGCCCTGGTAGGCGACGTCGTCGAGAGCCTGGAGGATCGCCACCCACGGCAGGTGGTCGGCACCTGGGGCTCCACGATCGTTGGCGCAGACCTGAACGTGGGCGATGCGCTCTCCTGCGCGGCGAATGGCCGCCGGGATGTCGGTCTCCTCGATGTTCATGTGGTAGATGTCCAGCAGCAGTCCGCACCCTGCGTCCGGCAGACCAGCCAGGGCTTCGAGGCCTTGGTCGACAGTGTTGATCAGCGAGGTCTCATACCGGTTCAGCGGCTCCACGGCCACCTGGACGCCGGCCTGCTGAGCGTAGTCGACCACGGGGCCCAGGTTCTGCGTGAGATCCGCATAGCAGCGGCGCCGGTCGGCCTCGTCCATCCGCCAGGTGCGTCCGACTGAGGCGTAGGCCGGCCCGGCAATGACGGGGGCCCCCACCGTATGGGCGGCGTCCACGACGCCGCACAGGTAGTCCTGGGTGCGTGTCACAGTGGCGGCGTCGGCGGCCACCAGCTCGCGGCCCTCCCCCATGACAAGGGTGACGGTGGCACCGAGGCCCAGGTCGGTCAGCAGCCGTGCCGCGGCAGCGGGGTCCCAGTCGCCGATGTTCTCCACGGGGAGCTCGATGACGTCGAAGCCCCATTCCTTGACCTGCGGGGCAATGCTGCGCAGCGCCTCGTCGGTGAGGGGGGACGTCCAGACCCAGGTGTTGACGCCGATGTGGCGGGGAGTCGAGCTCATCGTGGCGAAGCCTCTCTGCTAGGGGGTGTGCCGCTAGGGGGGTGCGCTGCGGGGGCGGCGCGGATCCGCATCCGCCCCCGCAGCGACGCCGTCAACTGTCAGCGGTCCTGCCAGGCCTCGGGGAAGCCGGGCAGATCCTCGCCGCCGAACTTGGCGTAGTGCAGGTCCGGCATCTCCGAGTTGGCCTCGAGGGCCTCATCCAGCTCGTCCTCGGTGATCGGGGACTGCGGAAGGATCCACTCGGCCGGGACCTCCTCGCCGTTCCAGATCTTCTCGGCCGCCAAAACCGGGGTGCGCCACTGGTAGGTGGGGTAGCTGTTGCCGATGGCGGTCATTCCGGTCTCGTCCCACTTGCGCATGAAGCCGAGCTCGTCCTCACCGACGAAGACGGGGTAGTCCACGCCCATGTCCTCGAATGCCTCGACGGCCGCGACCGCACCGTCACCGGCGTCCATCCAGATGCCGTCGACGTCGCCGCGCTGCAGGTACTGGGTCACGATGTCTTTGATCTGGGCCGCGTCGCCCTCGGTGAACTCCACGCCGGCGACCTCCAGTTCGGAGTTTGCGAAGATGTCGTTCGCCGCACCCCAGCGGTGCTCCAGGACGTCGACGCCGGGCAGGATCCGCAGTGCCAGCACTGAGGAACCGGGCTCGAGGTTGTCGACCAGGAAGTCGGCGCCGGCGGCTCCGTAGGCGTAGCCGCCGATCGGGTGGATAAAGGTGACGGCGCAGTCGGTGTTGACTCCGCGGTCGAACACGATGACCGGGGCGTCGCCTTCGCAGGCCTCCTCCACAGCCGGGGTGAGGGTGGCGGTGGTGGAGGGGGAGATGATGATGGCGCCGCAGTCGCCGTCGGAGATGAAGGACTGGATGTCGGAGATCTGCTTGTTGTCGTCGTCTCCGGCGTCGGCCACGCGGAAGTCTCCGATCACGCCCTCGTCCTGCAGGGCCTTGACCTGCTCCTCCATGGTGATGAAGCCGGTTACGCGCCACGGGTTGGCCACTGAGGCGTTGGAGAAGCAGAGGTCCTGCGGACCGTCGACGGCGAACTCGGAGGTGTCGACCATCTCGTCGACGTCGATCATCTGCAGCCACGGGGTCTCGGGGTCGCCCTCGGGCTCCATATCGCGCTGGGCGAGCTGACGCTCGTAGTCGGCACGGACGAAGAACTCACCCTCCTCGGTGCCTTCCTCGGTGTCCCCGGCGGATTCGGCGTCGGCCTGCTCGTCGGCGCCGTCGGACCCGGTGTCGTCTTCGGTGCCGGTGTCCTGTTGGACCTCGGCCTCAGGGTCGTCGGTCGGCGCGTCAGTGGTGCACGCGGTGAGGGTCAGTCCTATGACGGTCAGGCCGCCGATGAGGATGCGGTTGCTTCGGCGCATCTTTACGCTCCTTGGGTGCGAGTACAGGGATGGGTGCTGGGTCAGTTTGGGAGTGAGGTCAGATCGGGCGTGGGCTCAGGAACGGCCCCGTGCCGACTGGGTCTCTCGGGTTTGAGCTGAAGGTCCATTCACGTCACGTCATGGGCCTCCTGCGGGCTCGGGTCTGGTGGGTGCCGGTTGGGCCGCGCGGCGTCGTCGTCGACCCCAGATCTGCCGCGACCCGTAGGCCAGGGCGAGGATGATGATCACACCCTGGATGGTCGGGTTCAGTGTCGAGGGCATATCGAGCTGCACCAGCAGACGCTCGAGCAGCCGGTAGGTCAGGGCACCGGCCATTGCGCCGATCACCCAGCCGCGCCCGCCGCCCAGCACCACGCCGCCGAGCACGACGGCGGTGATGGCGGTGAACTCCATGCCTTGGCCGACCTGTGCGGTCACTCCCGCGAAGCCGCCGATGAGGATGCCCGCCACGGTGGCCAGCAGGCCGGAGAGGACGAAGGCGATGGTGCGCACCTGCCACACTCGTGCGCCGGCGAACCCGGCAGCGACGTCGTTGTCCCCGGTGGTGACGAGGGTGCGCCCGTATGGTGCCCGCATCAGCAGCACCGCGAGGACGGCGACGACCACCATGATCAGGGCCGCGTAGGGGATCTGGCGCAGCACGGGCACTTCGATGCCCATGCGTCCCCACTGGCGGAAGGACTCGGACAGGGCACCGGTCGGTGCTCCGCCGGTCCACAGGCGAATCGCACCGGCCAGCACCAGCATCATGCCCAGGGTGGTGATGAAGGAGGGCACCTTGAGCAGAGTGGTGACCAGTCCGTTGACCAGGCCGACCAAGAGTCCGAAGCCGAGCATGAGCACGATGACCGGCCAGGTGCGGGCCTCGTCACCGTCGATGAGCTTGGCGGCAATGACCACTTGGGCCCCCACCAGGCTTCCCACGGAGAGGTCGAACTCTCCGGAGACGATGACGAAGTACTGACCGACGGCCAAGATGATCAGCGGTGCCGCGTTGCGCAGGAACGCCATCAGTGAGGCAGGCTGGAAGAAGCCCGGGTTCAGCGCCACCATCGTGACCAGCAGGGCCAGCAGGACGATGAAGACCGGACCGGTGCCGCCGCCGAACATCCGGCGCAGCGCTGCGAGGGGCCCGGTGGAGACGGGGGAAGCGACACTCATTCGCTCTGCTCCTCTCCTGCGCCGGTCCGGCCGCCTGCGTCTTCTCGAGCGTCGGTGCGGCCCGGGGGGTCGTCTCCTGCGCCGTTTCGACCGGGTGGGTGGTCGCCGCTGCCTGGGCGGGCCTGTCGACCGGCTGACTTCTCGCCGAAGCGCGCGCGGCTCTTCGTCGGGTCGATCTGCCGGCGTGCGTAGACGGCGACGGCGGCGATGATGATGACCCCGCGCAGGACCTCGCGGAAGAACGGGTCGACCTGCATCTGGTTGAACACGCTGTCCAGGACACCGAGGATCAGGACGCCGGCGATGGTGCCGCCGACGCCGCCGCGACCACCAAGCAGCAGGGTGCCGCCCAGAACGACGGCGGCGATGGAGTCCAGGTCATAGCCGGCTCCGTAGATCTGTGCGCCGACGCCGGTGCCGAAGCGCGCGGCCAGCAGCAGCCCTGCCACGCCGGCCATCACTGAGGAGAGGACGTGGGCGAGGATGATGGTGCGGTCGGTGCGGATGCCCGAGAGGCGCGCGACCTCATCGTTGCCTCCGACGGCGAACATGCTGTGACCGGTGCGGGTGCGGTGCAGCAGCACCCCGGCGAGGATTGCGATGATGAGCATAACGGCTGCGGAGAGGGGCACCACCCCGATCCGGGTGTAGCCGAAGGCCTGGAAGGCTGCGGGCACTTCGCCGGCCGGTCCCGGGTACATGGTGTCGAGGTAACCCTTGACGATCAGCCCGGCGCCGAGGGTGGTGATGAAGGCGTGCACCTTGAGCTTGGCGGTCACCACTCCGTTGAACAGGCCCACCAGGGCGGCAGCGCCGAGCCCCGCGGCCACTCCCAGGGGTATGCGCGCGGGGTCACCGGCCATGGTGGTGGCGGCGACCAGGCTGCTCAGCGCGGCGACGTAACCCACCGAGAGGTCCAACGACCGGCAGAGAATCACCATGGTCTGGCCGATGGCGATGAAGCCGAGCAGGCTGGAGCGGGAGAGGATGTCGACGATGCTTCCGCCGCTGAACAGGTTTTCCCCGTTGGCCGCCAAGAGCGCCGCACCAGCGACCAGGGTGCCGAGCAGGGCGATGTAGATCAGCGGGACCGAGGCCAGGGGTGAGCGTCGACGGCTCTGGTGGGCTCGGTGGGCACGGCCGGTGTCGGGCGGCGTCGCGACGTCGTTGCTCACGAGGTGGCCTCCAGGTTCGTCTGGCCGGTCGCCAAGCTCATGACATCCTCCTCGTCGGCACCGTGCGCCAGCTCACCGCTGATCTCGCCGTCGTTGAGCACGATGATGCGGTCGGCCATGCCGATGACTTCAGGGAGCTCGGAGGAGATCAGCACGATGGCCACTCCTTGGGCGCTGAGGTCACGCATGAGCTCATACACGGCTCGCTTGGCGCCTACGTCGATTCCTCGGGTGGGTTCATCCAGGACCATGAGCACCGGGTCAGTGACCAGCCACTTGGCCAGGACCACCTTCTGCTGGTTGCCGCCGGAGAGGAAGCGCACTTCCTGCGTGCTGCCGGTTGTCGTCAGCTCCAGGGAGGAGAGGATGCCGGGCAGGCGGGCGGCGCGGGATGAGGCGCGTCCGGCGAGCACAGCATCGAGCACGAGCCGGGCGTTGGCCGCAACGGACTGGTTCAGGGCCAGACCCTCGGCCTTGCGGTCCTCGGTGACCAGCGCGAGCCCGGAACGCACGGCTCGGCGCGGCGAGCGCGGGGAGAAGTCCGCACCGTCCAGGGTGACGCGCCCGCGGGTGAAGCGATCCACTCCGAAGAGCGCGTGGGCGATCTCGGTGCGTCCGCTGCCCTGCAGGCCGGCAAGACTCACGATCTCTCCGGCTCGGACGTCGAAGCTGATGTTGTTCAGCATGCGGTTGCCGGCTTCGCGCACACTCAGGCGAATGTCGCCGATCTCAGTGCCCTCATGCGGGTCGGGGAAGAAGGAGCTGATGGAGCGGCCCACCATCTTGCGCACCAGCTCGTCGGGGGTGGTCTCAGCGGTTTCGACGGTGTCGACCAACGAGCCGTCCTTGAGCACGGTGATGCGGTCGCACAGGTCGAAGATCTCCTGCAGGCGGTGCGAGACGTACAGCACGGCGACCCCACGCTTCTGCAGGCGAGCGATGAGCTGATAGAGCAGCGCGACCTCATGGTCCGCCAGAGCAGCGGTGGGTTCGTCCATCGAGATGATGCGGGCGTTGAACGACATCGCCTTGACGATCTCCACCACCTGCTGCTGGGCCACCGAGAGTGTGCGGACCTTGGCCCAGGAATCGATGTCGTGGATGCCGAGGTCGTGCAGCAGATCAGCGGTGTCCTGCTCCATGCGTCGCGGTTGGACCAAGCCGCGGCTGCGCGGCTCCCGGCCCAGGTAGACGTTCTCGGCGACGGTGCGCTCGGGCAGCAGGTTGAACTCCTGGAAGACGGTGGTCACCCCGGCCTGCTGAGCCTCCAGCGGGTGTTCGAAGGCGACGTCGACGCCGTCGAGCTCCACGCTGCCGGCATCAGCGGTGTGCACCCCAGCCAGGATCTTCATGACAGTGGACTTTCCGGCGCCGTTCTCACCCACCAGCCCGTGCACCTCACCGGATCGGAGGTCAAAGTCGATTCCGTGGAGCACTTCGTTGCCGAAGAAGGACTTGCGGAGTCCACGAATGCGAAGCAGCTCGCGAACGGTGGGTGATGTGACCATGCTCACGACTCTAGAAGCACTTTTGTCATCCGTCAATCAGAAGTTCTGCGTCCATCATCTGATGTGTCGACTAGGACAATCAGAAGTCGTGGTGGTTTACTGTGTGCATGTCTTCTGGTGTGATGGCGCTTGAGCCGAGGGGCGCAGTGCAGTCGCCCCTGACGGCCGCGCATCCGACGAGCCCAGGAAGCCTCTTTCAGCTGCTGCGTGATGGGGTTCCGCGGACCCGCGCAGACTTGGCGGCGCAGACCGGGCTTGCCCGCTCAACCGTCTCTGCCCGGGTCGAGGAGCTGCTGGCAGCCTCACTCATCGCCCCGTTCGGCGAGAACTCCTCCACCGGCGGCCGGCCTCCGGCCACCTTTGCGGCGAACCCCGCAGCCCGCTGCGTAGTGGCAGTGGACCTCGGCGGCACGCATGCACGCATCGCCGTCACCGACCTGGCTGGTCGGGTGCTCGCCGAGAAGGAGCTGGAGCTGGCGATCGATCAAGGTCCGGCGCCGGTGCTCGACACTGTCAGTGAGATCGCCCAAGGCCTGCTGGCCGAGGCCGACCTGCCCGTCGAAAAGCTCATCGGCATCGGTGTGGGTCTGCCCGGCCCGGTGGAGTTCGCCACGGGGAAGCCCACCAGCCCGCCGATCATGCCGGGCTGGGACGGCTTTGATGTGCCGGCTCACCTGCGCCGCACCTTCGATGTGCCGATCCTGGTGGACAACGACGTCAACGCCATGGTGCTGGGCGAACACGACATGGTGTACCCGGACGCGGAGCACATGGTGTTCGTCAAAACCGCCACCGGCGTCGGCGCCGGCATCATCAGTGATGGCCAGCTGCAGCACGGCGCCCAGGGAGCAGCCGGCGATCTGGGCCATGTGGCCGTGCCTGACGGCGACCAGACCCCATGCACCTGTGGGAATCTGGGCTGTCTGGAGGCTGTTGCCTCTGGTGCTGCGATCGTCTCCCGGCTGCGCGACCAGGGGTTCAACGTCCCCGGTCAGGCCGAAATGGTGGAGCTGGTGCGCTCAGCGAACCCCGCAGCCGTGCAAACGGTTCGCCAGGCCGGACGGCAGGTCGGCGCGGTGCTGGCCGGGGTGGTCAATCTGCTCAACCCCTCTGTGATCGTCATCGGCGGCTTGGTCTCCACCGCCGGAGAGCACTTTCTGGCCGGCATCCGGGAATCGGTCTACTCCCGCTCCCTGCCGCTGGCGACGGCACACCTGCGCATCGTGGGAACTCGGACCAGCGGTCGGGCCGGGGTGCTGGGCGCCTCCGCGATGGTCACCACCCACACGCTCTCCGCCGAGCACGTCAACGCGATGCTGGCCGGATCCGCAGCGAGCTGATGCTTGCGCGCTGACGTCGGCACCTGACCGGCACTGGTTCACCAGTTGGCTGGGCGCCTCCCCTGGGTCGTAGGCCCGGGCGTCGTCGTCCGCCGTCTGCGGCGCCTCTCATCTACGCTGTGGGGAAGCACCGTCCCAACAGAAGGGAGCCTGAAGTGGCTAAGGAATCGACGTTCGACATTGTGTCCAAGGTGGACAAGCAGGAAGTGAGCAACGCGCTGAACCAGGCGCAGAAGGAGATCAGCCAGCGCTATGACTTCCGCGGAACCGGCGCCTCAGTGGAGTTCTCCGGTGAGGCGATCACGATCAGCGCCAACTCTGAGGAGCGCGCCAAGGCGGTCAAGGATGTCTTCGGGTCCAAGCTGGTCAAGCGCGGCATCTCGCTGAAGTCCTTCGAGTCCTCCGACCCCAAGGCGTTCGGCAAGGAGTATCGGATCGAGGGTTCGATCAAGGAGGGCATCGACCAGCCGACCGCCAAGAAGATCTCCAAGCAGATCCGTGATGAGGGGCCCAAGTCCGTCAAGGCCACGATCCAGGGCGATGAGCTGCGCGTCAGCTCCAAGTCCCGCGACGACCTGCAGTCGGTGATCGCGATGCTCAAAGACTTCGACGACGCCGATCTGCAGTTCGTCAACATGCGCTGAGCTGGTGGGGAGTCAGAGCAGGAAGATCAGCGCCAGCGGCAGGCCGAGGAAGACGGCGAGCACCCACCCCACCGCGTAGGCCTTGCGCTCAACAGCGATCCTCGCCAACCACTCAGCACCCTTGAGCGGCAGTTCGCGGATGCCCGGGATGCCGAAGATCAGCAGGGTGGCGAAAACGTTGAAGAACAGGTGGACCAGGGCTGCGGTCAGCGCGATGGTGCCCAGCTGGCCGTCGAAGGCGAATGCGGCCACCAGTGCCGTCAGGGTCGTTCCGATGTTCGCCCCCAGGGTGAAGGGGTAGATCTGCCGCAGGGTCAGCGCTCCTGAGCCGGCCAGCGGGACCATCAGCGCCGTAGTGGTCGAGGAGGACTGCACCATCGCGGTCACCAGGGCGCCGGAGCCGATCGATGTCAGTGGGCCGCGGCCGATGGCCGAGTTCAGCATGCGCTGCGCCCTGCCCACCAGCAGCGTCTTCAGTTTGCGTCCGATGAGGTTGATGACGGCCAGGATCAGGGCGATGGCGACTGCCATCATCGCCACCCCGGCCCAGATGCCCGGCAGCGGGCTCAGTGTCCATTCGATCAGCTCAGCGACCGGGGTGGTCGCACCCTTGACCACCGCCCCCACACCGCCGAAGATGGCGGCGAGGAAACCGGCGTCGGCGCCGGAGAGAACGTTGGCCGCCGATGATGCGACGGTTTCCAGCAGCCCGAACATCATCTCCAGCGGCAAGAAGATGACCACAGCCAGCAGGTTGAAGAAGTCGTGGATCGTCGCAGCCGCGAAGCCCCTGCGGAACTGGGCCTTGTCACGGACCATGCCCAGGCTGACCAGGGTGTTCGTCAGGGTGGTCCCAACATTGGCGCCCAGGATGATCGGTACTGCGATCTCCAGGGGCAGGCCGCCGGCCACCAGGCCTACGGTGATGGACGTCGTCGTCGACGATGATTGGATCAGTGAGGTGGCGGCAATGCCGACCATCAGCCCCACCAAGGGGTTGGACGCGAAGTCGAAGAGCTGGGCGGCCTGGTCACCGGCGGTGAGGGCGAAGCCTGAACCGATCACATTGACGGCGGTGATCAGCAGATAGACGCAGACTGCGACGATCAGCCAGTTCAGCGCGGTGTGAGTCTTTGGAGAGATCCCACCCAACGGGTTGCTGGGCTGCAGGTGCGCAGAGTCAGTGGGGTGCCCGGCAGAGTGGCGGGGACGAGGCTTGTGCAGCTTCTCCGGCGCGGACAGTACGGCCACAATCTCTCCGATCAGGTTTCGGCTCGACCATTCCGGTGGAACTGGAACGGTCTAGTTCCTGTACATGAAGAACACTCGCAGTTGAAGGTGAACTCTGGGTAAACAGGGTGGAAACCCGGTTCAATTTTTCCAGACTGTGGCCAAACTCACTGCCTGTGACGGGGTGCCCGGGGTGAAATCGGCACGATCGGCATCCCCTTGTCAAGCCTTCGGGAAGCCCGGACGCATAGAATGCTGTTGTGCCTGCAGAGGCTTCCAGCGGGCCTGACGAACACAGGGTCTGACGCACACAGAGAGTACGAGGTTCACACTTATGCACCAGCACCATGGACGACTGCGCACCGCCGGTCTGCTTGCGTTCCTGTTCGCCATGGTGATGCTGGTCGGCGCGATCGTCGCATACTCCACCTCGTCGCCGGCGTTTCTGTTCCTCTTCGCCGGGATCGGCGTCGCCTCGGTGGCGTACTCGTACTGGAACTCCGATAAGATCGCGCTGCGCGCCATGAAGGCCTACCCGGTCAGCCGTGATCAGGCCCCGCAGCTCTACCAGATGGTCGAAGAGCTGGCCCAGCGCGCAGAGGAGCCGGCGCCGCGGATCTTCATCTCCCCGCAGCCGACCCCCAACGCCTTCGCCACCGGCCGCAGCCCGGAGAAGGGCGTGGTCTGCTTCACCGAAGGCATCCTGAACCTGCTCACCGAGCGCGAGGTGCGGGCGGTCACCGGTCATGAGCTGATGCACATCTACAACCGCGACATTCTGATCTCCTCAGTGGCGGCCGCCGTGGCCGGGTTCCTGACCACCATCACCCAGTTCTTCATCCTCTTCGGCGGCGGACGCGGCCGCGGGGGTCAGGGCGGAAACCCGCTGGTGCTCATCGGTTCGCTGCTGGCGGTGATCCTCATGCCGATCGCCGCCAGCCTCATTCAGATGGCGATCAGCCGCACCCGCGAGTACGACGCCGACGCCGACGGGGCGGAGCTCTCCGGTGACCCGCTTGCCCTGGCCTCGGCCCTGGACAAGCTGCACAACGGCATTTCGCGCGTCCCGCTGGAGGAGGACCCGAAGCACGACGCGCATGCGCACATGATGATCGCCAACCCGTTCGGCGGCAAGGCTAAGCGGATGTTCGCCAGCCACCCGCCCATGGAGGAGCGGATCGAACGCCTGCAGCAGATGGCCGGGCCGCAGCAGTAGCACCCGCCCCGTGTCACGGGTGCTGCCCCGCTGCGGATGCGCGGCGCAGTCCTTCGCCGGCGGCCGGGCTATGCGCGGGAGCGGTGGACCATGTCTTCGCGGGGAACCACTTTGACCCGCTCGCGCTCCACGGGGCCGGACTCGGTGGCCTGCTGGCCCAGCTGCACCTCGTACTCATCGAGCTTCAGCCAGCCGTCCCAGGTGGTGTACTGCACCCCGCGGGACTCCAGCAGCTCAATCACCGCGCCCTCCTGCGGGTCTTCGGCCTCGGGAAGCTGCTCGACGTCTTCGAGCAGGCAGCTGATCGTCTCGCGGGCATCGCCCTTGGTGTGGCCGATCAGACCCACCGGGCCACGCTTGATCCACCCGGTGGCATAGGTGCCCGGGACGTGCTGGCCGTTCGCATCCAGAACCCGTCCGGCCTCGTTGGTGATCACCCCGCGCCGCTCATCGAAGGGAACACCCTCCACTGAGGTGCCGTAGTAGCCCACAGCGCGATAGACGGCCTGCACCTGGTAGTCGATGTGCTCACCGGTGCCGGTGACATTTCCGGTGCCGTCGAGCTCCATGCGCTCGAACCGGATCCCGGCCACTTTGCCGGTGCCGGTGCCGTCGTCGTGCTGTCCCTCCAGGATCTCCACCGGCTGGTGGAGGAAGTGCAGATGCAGGCGCTTGGAGGCCTCCTCGGTGCGCTCCTCCTGCTCGACCAGCCAGTTGGTCAGCGTATTGACCATGGTTTTGATCTGGTTGTCGGACCTGATCGCCTCATCGGAGGCCTCGTCGAACTCGAAGTCCTCCTCCGAGAGCACAATGTCCACATCCCGGCTGTGCGAGAGCTCGCGCAGCTCCAGCGGGGTGAACTTCACCTGGGCGGGGCCGCGGCGGCCGAAGACGCGCACATCGGTGGCCGGGGAGGCTTTCAGCCCCGCGTAGACGTTGTCCGGAATCTCGGTGCTCAGCAGGTCCTCGGCGTGCTTGGAGAGCACCCGTGCCACATCCAGCGCCACATTCCCGTTGCCGATGACGGCGATCTGCTCAGCCTCCAGGGGCCATTCGCGCGGGAAGTCGGGGTGACCGTCGTACCAGGAGACGAACTCTGCGGCCCCGAAGCTGCCGTGCAGGTGGTTGCCCGGGATCTCCATGGAGGCGTCCCGGATCGCGCCCGTGGCGAAGATCACCGCGTCATAGTGGACGCGCAGGTCCTCAAGACTCAGGTCGCGGCCGATCTCCACGTTGCCCAGCAGCCGCACGTCGCCGCGGTCCATGACCTTGTGCAGCGCCTGGACGATGCCCTTGATGCGTGGGTGATCTGGCGCGACCCCGTAGCGGATCAGCCCGAAGGGCGCCGGGTAGCGGTCAAAGAGGTCGATGGAGAAGGTCAGGTCGTGCTTCTTCTGCGCCTTGGCAAGGATGTCTGAGGCGTAGACTCCGGCGGGACCTGCACCGACGATGGCGATCCGGATGGGCCGGTTGGCGAACTTTTCAGACACGTTGGGTGCTGTTTCCTTTCATGATTTGTCACACGTGGCTTCCAGACGACGGCCTCGGGGCGCGGTCGGCGTCGTCGTCGGTTCCAAGATTTACCTCAGAACAGTATGCCCTATTGCACAACGTCGTGTCTCACCGGTCTTCTTCCCCGTTCGCCCACCCAGCCTGACCGTTTGTCGCCGCCTGCGCCTGCGAACGCGCAGTCACGGTGCCGGACCGAACGGCTCCGGCGGGATCGCATAGGCTGGAATCATGGCGGAGATGTTCTTGGAGAAGTTCAAGGCCCTAGTGCCGAAGTACCTCGACGACCAATGGTCGCAGCAGGAGGGATACAGTCAGCGCGAGCTTGCCGAGCTGCTGGCCGACTCAGAGCTGGCCAACTCCGAGCTGGCCGACTCCGAGCTGCCGGGTGCCGCGCAGCTTCCGCTGGTCCTGGAGGAGCTCTACCTGGCGCTGGGCCGCTGTGAGGAGATTCTGGAGGCCCACCACTTCATCTTCGACCCCGATGAGCTGGTGACTGAGGAGGGCCGCCTGCTGTTCCTGGAGGATGAGGATGAGCGCTGGGTCTGGGGCGTCGACGTCGCCGATGTGCGGGTGCCGGACCCGCTGATCCACCGGCGCAGCAACGCCAAGCACCAGTGGACGTCTGAGGAGGCCACTGTCAGCGAGTTCCTCTTCGACCTGCTGGACTATTCGTTCCCGGAAGACCTGTGAGCATGGGCAATCAGCATCCGAGCTATTCCCATCCCCTCGCCCACGACGACGCCGCCGCGCTCTGGTCCTCCCATGAGCCCACCGGCTATGTGTGCCCGTTCTGCCAGCTGGCCGCCGGCACAGCCGATGATCCGGCCAACCGGTGTGAGCTCTCCGACCTGGTGCACCAGGATGAGGATGTGCTGGTGTTCATCGCCTGCGACGGGTTCGGCCCGCACGCCGGTCATGCGATGATCACCCCGGTGGCACACCGTGAGGCGCTCTATGATTTGGACGACGATCAGCTGACCAAGATCAGCCTGTTCACCCGGCACGTGGCGTTGGCGATCAAGCTGGCGTGGGATCCGCCGGGGACCTCCGTGCGCCAGCACAATGAGCCGGCGGGCAACCAGCATGTGTGGCACTACCACCAGCATGTGTTCCCCCGCTACGAGGACGACATGCTCTACCGCCAGATCCGTCATCCCTTGGACGTGGAGTTCCGGGCGCAGAAGGCCCAGGAGCTGAAGGCGGCCCTGGACCAGGTGCTCGCCGCCGCCGACTGAGCCTGCAGAGGGCCAGCGCACCGCGCGATCGTAGCGCTTCTGCCCCGCTGCGGGACACAAGGTCTACGATGCGGCAGGAGCCCTACGGAAAACTGTGCGGCAGGGCTGGCCGGCCTGAGATGTGCTCGCCGGGCACCAATCATGAGGCTGTTCACCCGACCCGAAGAAACTTCCTCAGGATGCGTCAACAGCTTCAAGGTGTCTGGCCACCACGACCCGATTCTGGCCGGCAGATCTGGGCCGGCGGGCGCTGGGTCGGGCGCCGAACCGGCGGGCTCTGGGGCGGATGTCAGCGGACGGGGTCAGGCGTCGCGGTCGACCACGGAGTCGGCGAAGCTCAGCAGGGCCGACTTCACCGTGGACTCAGGCAGCGGGGCGATCGCATCTTTGGCCTGTGCCGCCCAGCTGCGGGCGATCTCCCAGGCCTCTTCGGTCACCGGGTGCTCTGCGATGGCGCGCACCGCCTCGGTGAGTGCCGCATCACTGCTCAAGTCACCATCCACCAGGGCAAGCGCCGTACGGGCGGACTCGCAGCCTGGTGCGGTGGGATCGGCGGCGGCCCTGCGCAGCAGCAGCACCGGCAGTGTGGCCACCTCCTCGCGCAGGTCGGTGCCGGGGGTCTTTCCGGAGGTGGTCCCCTCAGCAGTCAGGTCGATGACGTCGTCGGCCAGTTGGAAGGCGACCCCGACCGCTTCGCCGTACTTCTGGAGCATGGCGGCCACCTCTGGGCTGGTGCTGCCGAAGTGCGCACCCAGCCGTGCGGCGGCTGCCACCAACGACCCTGTCTTATCGGCAATGACCTGTTCATAGTGCTTATAGGGGTCCTCACCGTCCTGAGGGCCGACCGTTTCGTGCAGCTGGCCCATCACCAGCCGTTCGAAGGTCTCCGACTGGATGCGCGAGCCGGTCTCCCCCAGCCCGGTCATCAGCTGCGAGGCCCGGGCCAGGATGAGGTCGCCGGTGAGGATGGCCACCGAATTTCCCCAGACCTCGTGGGCCGACGGGGCGCCGCGGCGCAGGGGGGCAGAATCCATGACGTCGTCGTGATAGAGGGTAGCCAGGTGCGTCATCTCCATCACCACTGCCGCCTGGCGCGCACTGGGGCTGATCCCTGTGCCCAGCAGCGATGTGAGGATGGTCAGCAGCGGACGCACGCGCTTTCCGCCGGCCTCGGCCAAGTATCGTGCGGCGGAGTTGGCCAGCTCGTCAGTGGAGGAGAGCGCGCTGAGAAGCTCCTCCTCCACCGCTTCCAGGGCGTCGGAGACCTCGGCGGAGAGCTGCCCGTCATCAGCGAGAAGGTTGAACCCTGCCGGCAGCTTCAGGCTCAGGGACTCACGCATCGAATCTGTCATCAGGTTCAAGCCTAGCCCGTCCGTTCGGCGGAGCCCTCAGGTGTCGCTTCGGCATTCCGCGTCCCCGCCGACCTTCTCGCCTGGGGTTTGCGCGCATGATGAATGGCGACGATGCCTCCGCTGAGATTGCGGTACCTCACCTGCTCCCAGCCCAGGCCGGCGATCATTGCCGCAAGCTCGTTCTGGTCCGGCCAGGCCCGGATGGACTCTGCCAAGTAGACGTAGGCATCCGGATTGGAGGAGACGGCGCGGGCCACCGGCGGCAGGGCACGCATGAGGTATTCGTTGTAGACCAGGCTGAAGGGCCGCCATGTGGGGTCGGAGAACTCCATGACGGCCAGCCGTCCGCCGGGTCTGGTCACCCGCAGCAGTTCTGCCAGGCCGGTGGCCGGCTCGGCGATGTTGCGCAGTCCGAAGCTGATGGTGACCGCGTCGAAGCTGTCAGCGGCGAAGGGCAGGTTCATGCCGTCACCGGCGATGAAGGTCAGCTCCGGATGCCGGCGCTTGCCCACTTGGAGCATGCCCAGGGAAAAGTCACAGGCCACCGCGGTCGCCCCGGCCCGGTGGAACGGGACGGTGGAGGAGCCCGTTCCGGCGGCGAGGTCCAGCACCCTCTCCCCCGGTTGGACGGCGAGCGCCTCGACGAGCTTCTTGCGCCAACGCACCGTTTGGCCCATGGAGAGCACGTCATTGGTGAGGTCGTAGCGCTCAGCGACCTCGTCGAACATAGTGGCGACGTCGTCAGGCTTCTTGTCCAGATCGGCTCGGTTCCCAGTGTGGCGGTTCACCCCAGTATTCTCGCACGATCGCGCGGGCGACGGCGTCTGCAGTTCAGCGTCTCAGATCCCAGTAAGATGGCTGGGTCATGATCACCGCTGATTCCCCCCTGCACACCACCACCATGGAGGTGCATTTCGAACCCGGTTCCGGCCTGTTGGACCTGCTGCCCCATCTGGCGCCCAGCAGCGTGTGGATCCGTGCGGGGCACGGGCTGATCGGGTTGGGCACCGCCGCCAGCACAGCGGCCTCCGGCGGTGACCGGTTCGCGCAGCTGAGCCGCTGGTGGGAATCGCTGCCCCTGGTCGACGACGCCGCACCGTCCGGTTCGCCGGAGACCCCTGGGGTAGGGCCGATCGCCTTCACCAGCATCACCTATTCGGCGGACTCGAGCCACGCCTCTGCGCTGGTGGTGCCTCAGCTGGTGATCAGCTCCACTGAGCAGGGCGTCTGGCTGACTGCGGTGTCACCGCCGAGCACCGCGCTGACGGATCTCTTGGCCGCACACGGGCTGCAGCTGCACGAATCGGTGCTCTCGCTGAGCCGACCGTCCCCAGCGAGGCCGCTTCCTGCGGCGGCGCAGCAGCCCGGCACCCAGTCACAGCAGCACTACCTCAGTGCGGTGTCGAAGGGGCTCACCGCCATCGATGAGGGCGAAGTGGAGAAGCTGGTGCTGGCCCGCGACGTCCTGGTCAGCGCCGAAGAGCCGCTACCGGTGGGGCCGCTGCTGACCCGGCTGGCGAGCGACTACGCCGACTGCTGGACGTATCTGGTCGCTGACGTGCTCGGCGCGACCCCGGAGATGCTGGTCAGCGTCCGTGGCCAGGAGGTCTTCTCCCGGGTGCTGGCCGGCACTGTGGATCACGATATGCAGGTCCAGCAGGCCCACGATGGTCTTCTGCGCGACGTCAAGCAGCACCGCGAGCACGAGTTGGCGGTGTTCTCGCTGCTGGATCAGCTCAGCCCGGTGACCGAGTCGCTGCACTCCCCCGCCGAGCCCCGGGTGCTGGAGCTGCCCAATGTGTATCACCTGGCCACCGACATCACCGGTCGGCTGAAGCGCCAGGACGACGACGGACTGCCGAGTCCGCTGATGGTGGCCAAGCACGCCCATCCCACTGCGGCGGTGTGCGGGACTCCCACGCCGCAGGCCGATCAGCTGCTGACGAGGCTGGAGGGCCTGGACCGCGGGCCGTTCGCCGGGCCGGTGGGCTGGGTGGACACCCGCGGCAATGCCGACTTCGGCATCGCTCTGCGCGGTGGGGTGCTGGAAGATGAGTCGACTGTGCGGCTCTATGCGGGCTGCGGCGTCGTCGCCGGTTCCGAGCCCGAGTCCGAACTGGCCGAGACCCGTTCAAAGCTGCGGGTCATGCTCACAGCTCTGGGCGCCTGAGACGGCGCTGACTGCGGGCCTGCTCGGCCTCCGACCCGACACGGCCGGCCTCCCGGTGGAAGAAGCGGATGCCGACAGCCGCAGCTAAGAAGGCCGGGCCTGCTGAGAGCAGCACTCCGCACAGCCAGTGCCACAGGCTCACATCACCATCGACGCCCCGCTCGAGCCCGGCCCAACCGCCGCCGGCGTAGAGGCAGCCGATCGCTGCGGCGCTCAGCAGCCCACCGACGGCCCAGCAGCCCGCTTCGCAGATCCCGGCGCTCGGCACCTCTTCACGCAGGGTGTTGCGCTGCGGGACGATGCGCATGACCAGCCATCCGCCCACCAGCCCCCAGCCGGCGACCACCAGGTAGGCGGCGACCATATCGCTGGGCCGGTGCCAGTCCTCGATGAAGATGTAGGTTCCCCATCCTCCGCCCCAGACTGCGGCGAGCATCCCGACCAACGGCCGGTGCCGCGCGTCGACGGCCAAGAAGACAGCGACGGCGGCCGCGGCGGCCATAGTGGTGTGACCGCTGGGCAGAGCGTTGGTGGTGCCGGTGCCGGCGATGAGTTCGGGCCGCTCCAGCCACCCGTGCTTGACCACTTGAGTGGTGATGTTCGCAGCGATCACCATCCCGACGGCGATGGCCAGCGTACGGTAGTCGCGGCTGGGCAGGGTCAGTGCCGCCAGCACGAATGCCGGAGGAGCGAGAATCCACACCGCGATCCAGCGGTTCTCCGGATCCAGCGGCGGCAGCGGGTGGTCAACGTGCTCCGGGGTGGTCCCGACGGCGACGTCGATCAGCTGGCCCGGCACCGAGAGCACGAAGATCAGGTAGACGGCGATGAAGAGCACGGCGCACAGGATGGTGCCGGACATCCACCACGCCGTGCTGTGGGCGGGGCGGCGCTCGTTGTGGGCAGACCGTGCTCTGGAACGTGGGCTCACCCCACAAGTATCTCAGGAGGCGGCCGGCCCGGAGGCGATCGCGCGCTCGCCGGTGTCGAAACTCACTCCAGCTCTGCGGCCGCCTCGGCGATCTTTGCGTGCAGGCTGCGAAGCCGGGTGCGGTCGGTGCGGATTTCGATCAGCCGAATGCCCATCCGGTCGTCGGGGTGCTGCAGCGCGGCGCCGAGCTCCTCCAAGCTGGACGCGCGGATGTATTCGTGCCCGTAGGCTTCGGCGAGCGCCCGGATGTCCACTGTCTGCGGGGTGCCGAACAGGCGTTCCACCGCCTCGGCGCGGCCGGGACGGCGCCCCACGTCTCCGTGCTCGAGCTGGTCGAAGATGGCGCCTCCGGCGTCGTTGATCACCACCACATCCAGGGTAGGACGCCGCTCGGTGCCGGGGATCAGCAGGGCATTGATGTCGTGCAGGAAGGTCAGGTCGCCCACCAGTGCTGTGACGCGGCGCCCGGAGGCCAGTGAAATCCCTGCGGCAGCCGAGACGTTGCCGTCGATCCCCGCCAGCCCGCGCATGGCATAGATCTCGGCCCCCTCCGGAGCGGCGGGGTCTCGGGTGAGTGCTGCGGCAAGGTCGACGTCACGGATCACCGAAGACGATCCCAGCAGCAGAGGGGTGCGGACCGTCTCAGCAACGAACTGCGCCACCCGCACAGAACTCAGCCCATGCGCCTGGTGCGACTCACTCCGCCGCCCAGCCGCAGCAGCGTCTGCTCGCGGCGACTCCGCCGCCAGGTTCAACCGAGCCTCATCGTCCTCCTCGCGAAGCACCGAATCAATGCTGCTCTGCGCTCGCAGCCCAGCGGACTCCCACTGCTGAGTCCACTCTGGAACGCCGCGACCTGCCAGTTGGGCCAGCTCCTGGAGACTGCTCACCACGCGGCGCGGCAGTCGTTCATCGAACCACGGCTCCGCAGACGGCGCATATTGGACGACGTCGAGGTCCCTGCGCGCGATCAGCCGCTGGACCTGCCTGGTGAGGGTGGGGCGCCCGGCGACGACCACCCGTTGAGCAGACGCGACAAGCCGCGCCGCCGAGGAGCCCTCCGGCGACTGCAGCAGCAGCCGGTAGCCCTGTATGGGCCCCAAATCACTCCAACGGGCACCGGAACTGGGTTCTGCCAGCATGGGGTGACCCAGTCGCCGGGCCAGAGCGACAGCCTCTTCAGGTGCCGCGTGCCCCATCACGAACAGGGTTCGGCGGGATTCCGATGCCGGCTGCGGCTCCTGGGGCGACTCGGTGCTCGCCACCTGGCCGATGAGGGCAGCGGCTTCCAGATGACCGACCGGGCCGAGATCGCCGCCGCCTGAACCGATTCTGTGTTCAGACTCGGTGGAGGCCTGCTGCTGGGCCTGCCGGTACAGACGCCGGCGTTCGGCCGGCGGAATGACGCCCTGCCGCGCCCACCGTCCTGATGCCCCGGCGGTTCCCGCAGCGTGGGGATGGTCGGCGCGGTCATCAGTGGGCACCAGCGGGTCGGCGAATCCGATGTTCAGGTGCACCGGCCCCGGTGCGGCACGTGGAGTTGACTGTGTGGCGGCCCGCACCAGCAGGGCGGCTTGGGTCTCAGCGGCCAGCAGGTCATCGCGGGAGTGGGGCTCCAACCGGACCTGGCCGGTGCGCAGGTGGCCCTGGTCGATGTGCAGCTCATCGCGCACCCGTGAGGTGAACATGCCCTGCTGCCAGGTGGTCTGATTCGCCCCGGTGCCGTGCAGAGTCTCAGGGCGGTCTGCGGTGAGAACCACCAACGCAGCACCGGACATATCAGCCTCCATCACCGCCGGCAGCAGGTTGCCTGCGGCAGTGCCGGATGTGGTCACGATTCCCGCCGGCTCACCGGTTGCCAGACCGATTCCCAGTGCGGTGAAGGCTGCTGATCGCTCGTCGATGCGCATATGCACCTTCAGCACGCCCAGCTGCTCGGCCTCGGCGAGCGCGTAGGCCAGCGGAGCCGATCTGGAACCGGGACTCACCACGATGTGGCGCATGCTCAGTGCCAGCCCCCGGATCACCCGTCGGGCCAGCCGCAGTGATTCGGCGTCGTGCGAATCGTCGAACTCGCGGAACGGACGCCGGGCAGAACTCATGATTCACATCCTACGCACCGACCGCGGTGCTCCTCTCGGCCGACGCCCGCTCCCCTCCCCCTGCTTCAGTGGCCGAAGTTGCCCGCATATCGCCGCTCAGCGGGTCGCTATAGCGGCAATTTCGGCCACTCGACACGGGCAGGCCCAGCTCGACGACGACGGCGGGCAGGGGCTGGCAGGCAGGACCCCTGCGGTCAGGGCGGGGCCGGTCAGGACGCCGCCGCGGCCAGCACCTGGTGGGCTGTGCGCACCCGCGTGCGCCACCACTGCTGGCGGTCGGCGGACACCCGGTGGCGCTGCAGCAGTTCAGGATTGGGCTCGGGCGCACGGATCACAGCTGCCTGCCCTGTGCTGCCCTTTTCCACCGTCTCCACCGGCACTGGGATCTGCCCGTCGGTCGGCGCCAGCGGCCGGTCCACCAGTTCGGAGGTGAACATCGCGGCGGTGCCCAGTCCGCATGCGTAGGGCAGCTGCGGCAGTCGGGCCGCCAAAGCCAATCCTGCGGTCAGCCCCACCGAGGTGTCCAGGGCGGAGGAGACGACGGCGTCGAGCCCGGACTGTGCCACCACCTCCAGGGCGCGCTGAACACCCCCCAGGGGTGCGGCTTTGACCACGATCAGGTCGGCGGCGCCCAGCCGCGCCACGCGCAGGGGGTCTTCAGCCTTGCGCACCGCCTCATCGGCGGCGATGCGCACCTGCACCCCGGCCCGCTGCAGGGCTTCGCGCAGCCTCGCCAGCGGCTCCACTCCGGCCACCGGCTGCTCCGCGTACTCCAGCTCACCGCCGGCGGCCTCGACGATCCGGCCCAGACCGCGCACTGCTTCGTCCAGGCTCCAAGCGCCGTTGGCGTCCACACGCAGCCCCACATCGGGCAGCCGCTTGCGCACCGCGCGGACGCGGGCGACGTCGTCGTCGATGGTCTGCCCCGGTTCAGCCACCTTGATCTTCACCGCGGGGACCGCGTCCGGGTTCCCGTACTGCGCCAGCACGCTGCTCACTTGATCGGCGGCGACGGCGGGCACCGTGGCGTTGACCGGGACTGAGTCCCGCAGGGGGGCGCCGAGGCCGGTGTACGCGGCTTCGACACCCGCGGCCAGCCAGTGCGACGCCTCATGCGCCTGGTACTCGGGGAAGGGGCCGAACTCGGCCCACCCGGCGGGTCCTCGGAACAGCATCACTTCCCGCGAGGTTTGGCCGCGGAACCGGGTCCGCATCGGCACTGAGACGACGACGGCGGTGTCGATAATCTCATCCACCGCCGGCAGGGGAACGGATGTCATACTGATCATTATGTCCGCCCGCTCAAGCTCGCTGCGTCCGCCCGCCCGCAGGACGGGCCTCTGGGTCGCCGGAATCCTGGTCTGCTCAGCCCTGTTCATCGGCGTCTATGAGTATTTCGTCCGATCCTTCACCGGTCAGCTGATCGAACTGACTCTGCTCAACGCGTCGGAATACTTTGAGCATCCGCTGCCGACGGTGGATCTGAGCGCTCCCTGGAACATGGTGCTGGTGGTTGCGGTGCCGGCTGCGCTCTTTGTGGTGATCGCGGTGGCCCGGCAGAAGTTCCTCACCGCGCTGATCGCTGTGGGGGTAATGGTGGGGGCGAATCTGTCGACGCAGGTGCTCAAGCACACGTGGTTGGACAAGCCGATGCTGGTCGATGGTCCGCAGTGGCCCGAGTACTGGGTGAACAACACGCTGCCTTCGGGCCACACGACTTTGGCGGCTTCGATCGCGGTGGCAGTGTTCCTGGTCGCCAGTCCGCGCCAGCGGCCGCTGTTCGCGGTGCTGATTGCGGTCTATTCCGGCGCTCTGGGCGCCTACACGTTCATTGAAACCTGGCACACACCGGCCGATGTGATGGCTGCCTATCTGGTGGTCAGTGTCTGGGCGCTGGCAGGCGGCTGGCTGATCATGCGCGCCGAGCCGCGGCACAACACAGTGATCTACGATGACGCCCCCGATGTGGCTCCTGCGGCTGCCTTCAGCTGGTTCTTAGGGGTTGTGCTGTCCCTGGGCGCCCTGGCGTGCCTGGTGATCGGCGGCGGCTGGTCGGCCATGGCGGCCCCGGCCGACGACATCTCGCTGTGGCACTGGTTCGCAGGCGTGCTGATCTGCGTGGGCCCGGCCTTCCTCGTGGCCGCCGCGGCCATCAACCTCTTCGGCGCCGAAAGCGGGACCCGTCAGCGCGGCGCCGAGGTGCCCAGCCCGAAGGGGGAACGCCTGGTGTACCCGGTTCCGCCAGAGCTTCGTGAGCTCTACCAGCGGGTCTGACCCTCACCGGGGCTGTGGCCGCTGTCCCCCGTCCGGGTGGTGGCCGAATCGCTGCGCGTAGTGCGCATCCAGGATGCGCTGGTACCTCCCGCGCCGACGGTGGATCCGGATCAGCCAGGCGCCCAGGGCCGCAGTGATCACCAGGCTGGCTGCCGCCATGAACATGCCGATCACGATCTGGTCCCCGTCCCGCTCCCCCACGGCCTCGATGGCCACTGCCACGCTGGCGCCGGTCCACAGGGCCATGAACGCAGCCACCACGTAGAGCAGCACGACGACGAACAGGCCCCGGTGCCCCGCCGGCGGAGGCGGGACGAGCTCACTGCGAGCCTGCTGAGCCTGCGGATGCAACCTTCCGCTTTGGGGCACACTGTTTTGGTGCCAACTGTGGGGCCCAGCGTCTGCCTGCGGGGTCGTGTGCGGCTGGCCGGTGTGCGGCTGGCCGGTGTGCGCTTCGGCAGCGTGCGGCTGGGCGTCATCGCTGTACCAGTCCCGACCGATGGAGTACCGCGGGTATGGCGACTCATGCTGGCTCATACACCTCAGCATAAGGTGCGCCTCTGACAGACTGGTAGACCATGCACACCGAAGTCGCCCACCAGCAGGTCATCGCCTGGTACGCCGATCATGCCCGCGATCTTCCGTGGCGGTCCGAGGACTGCTCGGCCTGGGGCGTGCTGGTCTCTGAAGTGATGCTGCAGCAGACCCCCGTGTCACGGGTGCTGCCCCGCTGGGAGGAATGGATGCGCCGCTGGCCGACCCCTGCGGCAGCGGCGGCGGCACCGGCAGCAGAGATCCTCACCGTCTGGGACCGGCTGGGCTACCCCCGGCGAGCACTGCGCCTGCAGGCCGCCGCCCAGGCCATTGTGGACACCCACGACGGCGAGGTTCCCTCCACCGCCGATGAGCTGCGAGCGCTGCCGGCGGTGGGCGAATACACCGCCGCCGCCACGGCCTGCTTCGCCTTCGGCCGCCCGGAGGTGGTCGTTGACACCAATATCCGCCGGGTCCACGCCCGGCTGTTCTCCGGTCACGCCCTGCCCGGGGCCACCTACACCGCCGCTCAGCGGAAACTTGCCCATCAGGTCTTTCCCGACCCAGAGCACGACGACGGCCAGTACGCCTGCACCTGGAACATCGCCAGCATGGAGCTGGGAGCCCTGGTCTGCACCGCCCGCGCCCCAGCCTGCAGCACATGCCCGGTGGCTGAGATCTGTGCCTGGCGTCAGTCCGGCTACCCTCCGCCGACTGATCAGCAGCGGAGTCGCGGCCAGGCCTGGGCAGGCACCGACCGCCAGGTCCGCGGCGCGATCATGGCCGCCCTGCGCGCCGAAGGCGCACAGCAGTCCGACGCCCTATTGGCCGCGCTGCCGCTTCCCACTGCAGACATCGATCAGCGGCAGCGCTGCCTGGACTCGCTGCTGACTGATGGGCTGGCCGAGCACAAGCAGGACCGCATCGCCCTGCCCGGACTCCTATAGCCCCGGGCTTCTACAGTCTGCGGCCCCTATAGTCGAAGCAGTCCCTGGCGACCTAGACTCAGTGGGTGTGAGCACACCCTTCCGGTACGCGCGCTATCTGCTGCGCTCCACAGCCCGCACCGCGGTCAACCGAGCCCGCATCGGCGGGGTGCGCGCGCGGCGCTCAGTGCTGCCGGCTGCGCAGATGACTGCCGCCGGGGTGGGCGCATACATCATCGCCGAGCAGCTGCTGGGTCACCAGAGTCCGGTCTTCGCCGCAGTGGCCGCCCTCATCGCACTGGGCTTCAGCAAAGAGCCCAGACTGCGCAAAGTCATTGAGGTCGCCGTCGGATGCACGTTGGGGATCCTCATCGCCGACCTGCTCGTCCACACCTTCGGCGCAGGAGTCGTCACCGCCGTCGTCGTGGTGTTCCTGTCGGTGATGCTGGCCCGCTTCCTCAACCCTGGGCCGGTGCTGGCTCTGCAGATGGGGCTGCAGTCGCTGCTGGTAGTCATGCTTCCAGCCCCGGACGACTCTGTTCTGGGCCCGTTCACACGCAGCGTCGACGCTGTGGTCGGCGGATCAACCGCCCTGCTGGTCGCCCTGCTGACACCGCAGGATCCGCGCGGAGAGCCGATCCGCGCCCTGCGGCAGGTCTCCACCGAGCTGACCCACTCGCTGCGCGAGACGGCCGCTGGGCTGCGCACATCCGACTCCCGGGAGATGTGGCACGCACTGATCCGATCCCGCGGGATCCAGACCAAGATCGATGAGGTCAACCAGGAGCTCACCTCCACCAAGGAACTGGTGATCTACTCACCGGCTCACCGGCGCCACCGCCACTATGTGCGCAGACTGGAGCAGATCGCCGATAAGCTGGACCTGGCAGTGCGCAGCCTGCGTGTGCTGACCCGCAGAGCCATCAGCGCCATCGACGAGGCCGCCCTCAGCGACACCGGCACCGAGACCCTGGCTCGGCTGACCGAGGACCTGGCCGACGCCTCCGTGCAGCTCTCCCGCGCGGTCAAGGAGCCCGGAGCCGGTTTTAAGCGCAACATGGCAACGGCCCAAGACGCGTTCATCGCAGTGGCCAGGGTGCTTCATCCGCGGCGGCTGGAGATCCAAACGCTGCAGGGCGAAGCCTTGGTGCTGCTGACCAGAACTATGGTCATCGACCTGCTGGAGGCCACCGGTCTGGACCACGAAGAGGCGGTGGAGCACCTGCCTGATCTGTGACCTGCTTTTCCCTGTGGCGAACAGGCCATGGTGAAAGCTCGTTCTACCCGTAACCTTGAACTCTCGGAAGACAACGCTGTAGGGAGTGTCAGTTGGCTATGTTCGAGAGATTTACCGATCGCGCACGGCGCGTGGTGGTGCTGGCCCAAGAAGAGGCCCGCATGCTCAATCACAACTACATCGGCACCGAGCACATCCTGCTCGGGCTCATCCACGAGGGTGAAGGCGTGGCCGCCAAGGCGCTGGAGTCCCTGGAGATCTCTCTGGGCGGCGTCCGGGAAAAGGTCCAGGAGAAGATCGGCCCCGGCCAGAACGCTCCCAGCGGCCACATCCCCTTCACACCGCGTGCCAAGAAGGTCCTGGAGCTGTCGCTGCGCGAAGCGCTGCAGCTGGGCCACAACTACATCGGCACCGAGCACATCCTGCTGGGCCTGATCCGCGAGGGTGAGGGCGTCGCCGCCCAGGTGCTGGTGGAGATGAACGCTGACCTCAACAAGGTCCGTCAGCAGGTCATCCAGCTGCTCTCCGGCTACTCCGGCGGCGACCAGCAGAAGGCCGGGGCAGGCGTAGGCCAGGGCGGCAACACCGAAGGTGCCCCCTCAGGCTCAGTGGTCCTCGACCAGTTCGGCCAGAACCTCACCGCCGCCGCGCGGGAGGCGCGGCTGGACCCTGTGGTCGGCCGCGAGTACGAGCGGGAACGCGTCATGCAGGTGCTCTCCCGCCGCACTAAGAACAACCCGGTGCTCATCGGTGAGCCCGGTGTGGGCAAAACCGCTGTGGTCGAGGGGCTTGCTCAGGCCATCGTCAACAACGACGTCCCTGAGATTCTGCGCGACAAGCAGCTCTACACCCTGGACCTCGGCTCCCTGGTGGCCGGCTCCCGCTACCGCGGTGACTTCGAGGAGCGGCTGAAGAAGGTGCTCAAGGAGATCCGCACTCGCGGCGACATCATCCTGTTCATCGACGAGATCCACACCCTGGTCGGGGCCGGTGCGGCAGAGGGCGCCATAGACGCGGCGAACATCCTCAAGCCCATGCTGGCCCGCGGCGAGCTGCAGACCATCGGTGCCACCACGCTGGATGAGTACCGCAAGCACATTGAGAAGGACGCCGCACTGGAGCGTCGTTTCCAGCCGATTCAGGTGGACGAGCCCTCCACCGAGGTCACCGTGCAGATCCTGCGCGGACTGCGCGACCGCTACGAAGCGCACCACAAGGTCTCCATCACCGAGGAGGCCCTGGAGGCTGCCGCGTCCTTGGGCCACCGCTACATCAACGACCGGTTCCTGCCGGATAAGGCCATCGACCTCATCGACGAGGCCGGCGCCAGGCTGCGGATCCAGAAGATGACTCCGCCGGCGGAGCTGAAGGAGTTCGACGCCAAGATCGAAGACGTCCGGCGCGAGAAGGAAGCCGCCATCGACTCCCAGGACTTCGAAGGGGCCGCCTCACTGCGCGACAAGGAGCAGAAGCTCATTGACGAGCGCAACGCTAAAGAGGAGGCCTGGAAGTCGGGCACCGTGGACCAGATCGCTGAGGTCGACGGTGAGCTGATCGCCGAGGTTCTCGCCTTCTCCACCGGCATTCCGGTGTTCAAGCTCACCGAGCAGGAGACCGACCGGCTCAAGCGCATGGAGGAGGAGCTGCACAAGCGCGTCATCGGCCAGGAGGAGGCGGTCAAGAGCCTCTCCCGGGCGATCCGCCGCACCCGTGCCGGCCTGAAGGACCCCAACCGGCCCTCCGGCTCGTTCATCTTCGCCGGGCCCACCGGCGTGGGCAAGACCGAGCTGGCCAAGTCCTTGGCTGAGTTCCTCTTCGGTGATGAGGACGCCATGATCACCCTGGACATGTCTGAGTACAGTGAGAAGCACACTGTCTCCAGGCTCTTCGGTGCACCTCCCGGCTATGTCGGCTACGAAGAGGGAGGGCAGCTGACCGAGAAGGTCCGTCGTCGTCCCTTCTCCGTGGTGCTCTTCGACGAGGTGGAGAAGGCCCATGCTGATCTGTTCAACTCGTTGCTGCAGATCCTGGAGGATGGTCGGCTCACCGACTCCCAGGGCCGCAACATCGACTTCAAGAACACGGTGATCATCATGACCACCAACTTGGGCACCGGTGAGATCTCCAAGGGCGTGATGACCGGCTTCACCTCGGCCACCGACACCACCACGAACTACGAGCGGATGAAGGCCAAGGTCACCCAGGAGCTGCGACAGCACTTCCGGCCCGAGTTCCTCAACCGTGTTGATGACACCATCGTGTTCCCACAGCTGGATCAGGATGAGATCGTCAAGATCGTGGATCTGTTCGTCAACAAGCTGCGCGCCCGTCTGGGCGAGCAGAACATGACGTTGGAAGTCGAACAGCCTGCCCGTCAGTTCCTGGCCGAGCAGGGCTACGACCCGTCGATGGGAGCGCGGCCGCTGCGCCGGACCATCCAGCACCTGGTGGAGGACCAGCTCTCCGAGCGGATTCTCTACGGCGAGATCCCCGGCGGGGCTGAGATCACCATCGGGGTCACCGGTTCCGACGCCGATCGGAAGCTGACCTTCGACTGGAAGATCCCAGCGGAGAACCAGATCGAATCCAATGAGGAGCCTGCGGCCATCGAAAGCTGATGTGGCCGCCCTTCCCTCGCACGGCTTTGTTCCCTGGCCTGTTTGCGGTTCCCCAGGACACTTTCCTCGGGCACAGCGAACGGACCGGGGAACAGCGTGTTTCTGGGATCGTGGCAGCCCGGCCGCATCGACCACGTCAGCGAACCGGCTCGAGTGCTGCCTGCCGGTCGGGCGCCATCGGCTGCCACGGCTCCGGAGGTCGATCTCGACGCTCGTCACGACTCAGCCTGCCTGCCGAGTCTGATGTCACGGGTCTTGTGATGCGACAGTGCCCTGCGCGCTCATCAGGGCAGCGGGACCCGACCCCCCACGCGGCAGATGGTGCCGCCCTCTTTGCGCGCACAGCGTCTAATACGCGAAGCTGTCGTGAGGAAACAGGTGTTCACGGCCTCTGACGCTGGCAAACAGATCGGGCTCCATCGGCGCATCGTCGGGGTCTTTCACGAGCACCGACACCGCGCCGGTGACCTCCAATACCACTGCCCCGACCTGGTCGTAACGGGTGATACCGGCCTGCCGCAGCTTCGCCCGCAGATCGCTGTTGGTCATCTGGGCGATGGTGAGGTGCTGCGACATCACGTTGTCCCCGCTCATCAGCAGCAGCGGGCCGCTGTCCACGAGCCGTTCCGGGCCGCGACGGCGTCTGGCGTGGGCCACCAACCACTGGATGGCGAACAGCACTGCCAGACCGACGACGCCGACCAGCAGCGGTGTGCTGCTGCTCAGTGCCGTGGTGGCCAGCATAGAGCCGAACGCCACGGTGGCGGCCATGTCGAAGTTGCTCATCTCGGAGAATGACCGCAGGCCCGCGATCCGGGTAAACACGATCAAAGCCAAATAGATCCCGACTGTGGAGATCGCAACGACCACCAGCGTCTGCCAGGACGCGCCGAGGTCACTGATGAGCATGGAATACCTACTTTCTGCTGGACAGTTCACCACGCAGACAACCCTGCGTCGGGTGACCGCAGCGAACACACATTGTTGAGGAGGGGTTAGGGGTTGGACCCAATCGGTCCCAGAAGATCCGGCGGGAGCGCAGTCGGCGGAAGCGACAGCTCAACCACCCGTTTGCCCGTTCATTTTACCCATTCTCACAGAGCTGTCGATGCAGCCCGGCCCTGTCCACCCGTCCAGCTACCCTTGGACAGTATGGCCAAGAAAAAGTCCTCCCCCAGTTTTGAGTGCACCGAATGCGGCTGGCAGACCGTCAAATGGGTCGGGCGCTGCCCAGAGTGTCAGGCCTGGGGCACCGTGGAGGAGAAGGGCGGCCAGGTCACGGCGCGAACGGTCGCATCACGGTCCGTCTCCAACCCCGCGAAGACCATTGCTGAGGTCGACTCATCCCTCGCCCGGTTCCGCCCCACCGGCGTCGGCGAGCTCGACCGTGTCCTCGGTGGCGGACTGGTGCCTGGAGCGGTCATCCTCCTGGCCGGCGAGCCCGGAGTGGGGAAGTCCACATTGCTGCTGCAGGCGGCCTCTGCGGTGGCCCAGAAGTACCCTGAGCAGCCGGTTCTCTACCTCACCGGAGAGGAGTCGGCCGCGCAGGTGAAGAAGCGCGCCGAACGCATTGATGCGCTGGCTGACGGTCTGTATCTGGCGGCGGAGTCCGACTTGGGGCAGGCTTTGGGGCAGATCGAACAGTCTGACCCTCAGCTGACCATCATGGACTCGGTGCAGACGCTCTCCTCAGCCGAGCTCGAGGGAGCACCGGGGGGAGTCACCCAGATCCGCGAGGTCTCTGCCTCGATGATCGAAGCCGCCAAACGCCGCAATATGACCACCATCCTGGTTGGTCACGTCACCAAGGACGGCAATATTGCCGGTCCTCGGATGCTGGAGCACCTGGTCGATGTCGTCTGCCAGTTCGAGGGCGACCGACACTCCCGGCTTCGACTGCTGCGCGCGGTGAAGAACCGCTACGGACCCACCGACGACGTCGGCTGCTTCGACCTCAATGAGGAGGGCCTGGTCTCCCTGGCCGACCCCAGCGGCCTGTTCGTCTCGGCAATGACCGACCGAGTGCCGGGCACCTGCATCACCATCACCCTGGAGGGGCGTCGCCCGCTCACCGCTGAGGTGCAGGCCCTGGTCGCCGAATCCGCCGCTTCTCAGCCGCGGCGTGCCGTCTCGGGTCTGGACTCTCCCAGAGTCTCCATGCTGCTGGCCGTGCTGCAGCGCAGGGCCAAACTGGTCGCGCTGATGAAATCGGAGTCCTATGTCGCCACTGTCGGCGGAGTGAAGATCACTGAGCCGGCCGCAGATCTTGCCGTGGCGATGGCGGTGGCCTCAGCGACCCTGGAGAAGCCGCTGCCCAACAGATTCCTCGCTTTCGGGGAGGTTGGGCTGGCCGGTGAGGTCAGGGCCGTCTCAGGGCTCAGTCGCCGCCTGCAGGAGGCTCAGCGGCTGGGCTTCACCCACGCCATAGTTCCCCGCAGCGCCGACGGAACCAGTCAGCCGGCTCCGGAGGGAATGGCCATCAGGGAGGTCGGCTCCCTGGTGGAAGCACTGAACCTCACCTTGGCCTCGGATTAGCGCCGTCGACGTCGAATGCCCGGGAACCCCATGGGGTTCCCGGGCATTCGACCGATGCGTGGGTCAGCGCTTCTTCGCGTTGCGGTAAGCCTCCACGATGTCACGATGCAGGCGGCCGCGCTTGGCCACAGTGTAGTTGTTCGCGATGGCCCACTCGCGGATCTGCTTCGCTTCGTTCTGCGGGGACGGGGGCGGAACAGCGTTTGCCTTCCGAATGTATTTCTTCAGCGTCTCACGCAGTTCCTTGGCGTTCTTCTCGGATAGGTCGATCTGATAGAAGCGGGAGTCCAGTCCAAACTGAACGGTCTCCTTGGCTTCACTTCCGTCAAGATCGTCCACAAGAATCTCTTGAACTCTCTTTGCCATTGATCAGCACCTCACTGGATTTGCTGGCAGCTGGTATTCAGCTGGGAATGGGTGAAAAGCCAGCTTAGCGGACTGGCTTCCTCATGGTCTTGAGTCTTTCAAGAAATAGGGATACGAGTCAACCCAGTTATCCTGATCACAAATGTACGTTCCCGATTCTGGGGCAGCAGCTTCGCCGCGTTTCCCAGCGACTATTCAGGAAGCAGACGTCGGCGAGTTGGAGTCTGCCCCCGAGGACTCCTCAGCACCGTCCTGGGAGTCCGATGAGGATTTGTCCCCCAGCTGGGCGTCAGTGCGCTCATTCCGTATCTGAGTTTCGGCAACCCGCTCGTTGCGGTCTGCGCGGAAGATGGCGCGCATCGCAAACCAGAAGATCAGTCCTACACCGACCGACGGGGCAAGAACTTCAAAGTATGGCCACAGATTCTCCATAGATGACTCAGCTTTCTGGCTTCAGGAGAGGAAAGAGAATGGTCTCGCGGATACCGGCACCGGTGAACAGCATCACCAGCCGGTCGATGCCCAGGCCCATACCGCCCATCGGCGGGGCGCCATATTCCAAGGCACGCAGGAAATCTTCGTCGAACTGCATGGCTTCGTCGTCACCGGAGGCCGCCTTCCGGGACTGTTCCATGAGTCGTTGACGCTGGATCACCGGGTCGATGAGCTCCGAGAACGCTGTGCCGAGCTCTGTGCCGGCAATGACCAGATCCCAGGCTTCGATGACACCGGGCTCGTCCCGGTGCGGGCGTGCCAGCGGCTGGGCAGCAGGAGGATAGTTGTAGACGAATGTCGGCTGGATGAGCTGAGGTTCAACGATCTCGCCGAAAAGCTCAATGACCAGCTTCTGCTCGTCCCAGGCTGGGTCGACCGAGACCTGATGGTCGGCAGCGACGGCCCTCAGCGTCGCAGCGTCTGTCTCAGGGGTGATGTCGCGACCCACAGCCTCAGAGAGTCCCGGATACACCGACACCCAGGCCCATTCGCCGTCGAGGTTCACCGTTGCCGACTCCGTCTGGATCGTCCGACCCGCACCCACAGCATCGGCGGCACCGAGCACGATCTCCTGCATTCGCTGGGCCATGACGTACATATCCGCCCAGGCCTCGTAGGACTCCAGGGTGGTGAACTCCGGTGAGTGCGTGGAATCTACCCCCTCGTTGCGGAAGACCCGGCCGATCTCGAAGACTCGGTCGATCCCGCCGACCACAGCTCGCTTCAGGTACAGCTCGGTGGCAATACGCAGGGTCATGGGCTGGTCGAAGGCGTTCAGATGGGTCCTGAAGGGACGGGCCTGGGCTCCTCCGTGGACCAGCTGCAGAATGGGAGTCTCGATCTCTACGTAGTCACGGGCGTGCAGAGCGTCCCGGACGGCCCGGGTGATCGCGGCCCGCTGGTACACCATCTCGCGCGCCTCGTCACGGACGATGAGATCGGCGTAGCGCTGTCGCACGCGGGTCTCCTCGTTCAGTTCTGCGTGCAGCACCGGCAGCGGCCGGATCGCCTTGGAGGCAATGGTGAACGAATCCGCCATCACGCTGAGTTCGCCGCGGCGGGAGGTGATGACCTCACCGGTGACCTGAACGTGATCGCCGAGGTCCACCAGGGCCTTCCAATCAGTCAGGGCATCTGCACCGACTTCGGCCAGCGAAAGCATGGCCTGCAGCCGCACGCTCCGGCCGCCGGCCCCGGTCTCCTGAAGGGTGGCGAAGCACAGCTTTCCGGTGTTTCGGACGAAGATGACCCGCCCGGTGACCGAAACGGTCTCTGCTGTGGATGCGCCCGGCTCCAGGTCGGGGAAACGTTCCCGCACCTGCGCCAAGGAAGTGGTGCGTTCCACGGCGACCGGATAGGGAGCTACGCCCCGATCCAGGAAGCGGGCGCGCTTGTCCATGCGCACCGCGCGCTGATCAGTGGTGTCGAGTTCGGCCGCGGAAGCATTCTGGTCAGTCACAGCAGACCAGTCTACGCGTTGGCGCATTCTGCTTCTTCGGCACACTGCCAGTGCCCGGCACAGCTCACCAGATGGTGACGCGGTCCTCCGGAGGCAGATACATGCCGTCACCTTCAGCAGTGCCGAAGGCCAGGTGGAAGGCGTCAATGTTCTTCACCGGCTCGGTGGCCCGGAACTCGGCGGGGGCATGCGGATCGATGCTCAGCAGGGTCAGCGCCCGCTCCTTTCGGACGAGCTGCCGCCAGCTCTGCGACCAGGCGAAGAAGAACCGCTGATCACCGGTGAGGCCCTCGACCGCATCGCCGTCGTCCTCATCAGGTGCCTGCACCTCGGTGATGGGCTGATCCTGGTTCTTCGCGGCCAGCCACAGCCGATAGGCCCTGTGGGCGATGCCGATGCCGCCGAGGTCGCCGATGTTCTCGCCCAGGGTGAGCTCACCGCTGACCGTGTGCTCGTCCTCGAGCACGGAGGGGCTGAGCTCGCCGTACTGCTGCACCAGTTTGGCGGTGCGCACTTCGAAGGCCTCACGGTCCTGGTCAGTCCACCAGTTGGTCAGCGAGCCGTCTGCACCGTAGCGCGAGCCCTGGTCGTCGAAGCCGTGGCCGATCTCATGACCGATCACAGCACCGATGGCCCCGAAGTTCTGGGCCATGTCCCGCTCAGCTGAGAAGAAGGGCGTCTGCAGGATGGCCGCTGGGAAGCAGATCACGTTCTCCAGCGGGTGGTAGTAGGCGTTGACCGTCTGCGGGGCCATGTGCCACTCATCCGGGTCCGGGCCGTCGTCGATCTTGGCCAGGTCCCGGTCCCATTCCGCCTCAGCTGCCCGAGCAGCGTTGCCAACGACGTCGTCGCTGCGGACCTCCACTGCCGAGTAGTCGATCCAGCGGGCCGGGTAGCCGATCTTCGTGGTGAAGGTGCCCAGCTTCTCCAGCGCCTTGGATCGGGTGGCCTCCCCCATCCACTCCAGTGTGGAGATGGATCGTTGGTATGCCTCGATCAGTGCCGCGATGAGCTGCTCCATGGCTTCCCGCGCTTCGGGCGGGTAGTGCCGGGCCACGTAGATCTGGGCGACGTCCTCGGGCAGGTGCGCGTTGGTCAGTGCGACCCCACGCTTCCACCGTTCCTTCTGCGCAGGGGTTCCGTTGAGGGTCTTGGAGTAGAAGTCGAAGTGCTCATCCACCAGTTCGGAGTGCAGCAGCGGGGCCGCCCAGCGCACCACCTGCAGGCGCAGCCAATGCTTCCAACTCTGCAGCGGCTGCTCAGTCAGCGCCCTCTGGAAGGCCGGCAGCACATCGGGCTGTGCGACGACGATCTCTTCGGCCTGCGACGGTGAGAGTCCCCAGCCGGCGATCGCCTCAGCAAGCAGCGGCATGAGCTGCTCAGCCTGGTCGCGGGTGAACAGATTGTAGCGCTTCTGCGCGTCTCGCAGAGTCACCCGGTCCCAGTGGGCCGCCGCCAGGGTCTTCTCCAGATCGATGACCTTCGCCGCGGCGTTGTCAGGGTTCTCCACCCCAGCATGTGTGAGGAACCGGGCCACGTGGTTCTGGTATTCGGTGAGGATCTGCGCGTAGGTGTCCTCGCGGTAGTAGCTCTCATCGGGCAGGCCGAGGCCGGACTGAAAGACGTGGAGCAGCTCGCGTTCGGGATTGCCGGCGTCGCGGGTCGCCCCTGCTGCCAGCACCGAGTCCATACCCCTGCGCTGCCAGGCTGCGGAGAGGCGGAAGAGCTCACCGGAGCTGGTCACCGCATCGATCTCGTCGAGGAGGCCCTGAATGGGTGCGAGTCTGCGCTGCTCCGCCCGCTCGGCGTCCATAAAGGCCGCGTAGAAGGCACCGATGCGCTGCTGGATCTCACCGAAGCCTGAATCAAGGACCACCCCGTCGGATGCTGCGGTCTGTGCGGCCTCCTCCAGGATGGCTCGCACATCGGCCTCAGCCTTATCTCGCAGCTCAAGGATGGTGCCGTAGGAGTCGAGGTCCTCAGGAATTTCGGCGCTGGCCAGCCAGGCACCGTTGACGTGCCGGTTCAGGTCGTCCTGAGGTCGTACGGATTCGTCGATGTGGGGGAAGTCGGTCGCTGTGCTCATCCGTCCAACGTACACCCCAGCAGACACATAGAATCAGGGCCCAACTGCGTTCGCCGCAGCTCCCGCAAGGCGGTTATGTGTGCCGTAACTGCGGAAATAGGTCTCGGGAGACTGCCGATTCCATACGTTCTGGCACACTCACCGGCTCAGAGCCGTCCCGGGGACGCGGTCATCCGGTGCCGGCAGGGCGCAGAGGCGCGTTGTCGATGAGCCGCACCGGACCTACTCGGGCAGCGATCAGTGCCAGCGCCGGCGCCAGCAGCACGCCGTCGTCGCTGATCAGTCCGCTGCCGGTGTCGACCTCCGATAAGGTGGTGGGATCGACCACGACCAAGTAGTCCAGCTGAACCCCGTCAGCGGCGCTCAGCTGCGCGCGCAGGCTCTGGACCTCGAGTCGCTGACCGTCGGCTGCACGCTTCACCAGCTCGAACACGGCACGCGGCAGGTGCAGCGCCGCGGCATAGTCATCCGGGGTGAGCCGCTGATTGCGGCTTGAGAGTGCCAGCGAGTTCTCGTCACGAACAACGGGCAGTGACCGCACCCGAACTGCCAGATTCAGGTCGTCGGCGAGTCGGGTGACGATGGCCAGCTGTTCAGCATCCTTCTGCCCGAACCATGCTTCCAGGCGTGCCGGCGCCGGCGGGGTGAGGATGCTGAAGAGCTTGGCGACTACAGTGGCCACCCCGTCGAAGTGGCCGGGACGAGAGGCGCCTTCCCATCGCTGGCCCAACCCACCAGTGTTCACGGTGATCAGCGGCCCGGTGGGATAGTCCGGATACAACTCCTCCAGCTCAGGGGCGAAGACCAGGTCAGCACCGTGGTCGGAGAGAAAGTCCAGATCGGCCTGCAGCTGACGGGGGTAGTGACGGTAGTCGGCGTCGTCGTCGAACTGCAGCGGATTGACGAAAACGCTGGCGATCACGATGTCGCTGTGCTCCCGGGCGGCCCGCAGCAGCGCAGAGTGGCCCGAGTGCAGCGCACCCATGGTCGGCACCAGCCCGAGCACGGGGGCGGCTGCGCTGCTGACGTCGACCAGTCGGACGATCCCCGCACGGGCGCCGTTGACGGTCGTGGAAACCTCAGTCACCTCACACAGTCCATTCAGTGATCGTCAGCGAGCAGGTCAAGCAGCTCTGCAGCAGTGCCGGAGCTGATCAGACCACGCCCCAGTGCCCGCTGGACCGCTGAGTGCGCCATGGCCGAATAGGATCCACGAACATCTCGGGGCTGGTCGTCGCCGGCCAGCACCCGAAGGTGCTCAGTGACGGTTCCGACGTCACCGCGCGCGACCGGACCGGTCAGTGATCCCGGCCCCGAGGCCAGGGCGTTGTCCAAGGATCCCTGCATCAGCGGGCCCAATACCCGAGAGGGGTCGTCCACCCCGATGCCCTCCAGGATATCCGCCGACTGTCCGGTGAGGATGTTCAGATGGTTCGAGGCATGGGCCAGTGCGGCATGATATGCCAGCCGATCCCCCTCAGCGACGACGACGGGCTCCCCACCCATCTCCACGGCGAGCGCCTGGGCCACCGGAAGAACCTCCTCGGCTGCGGTGACGGCGAAAGCCGAAGCGGAGATCCTCTGCAGGTCAAGGCTCATTCCGGTGAAGGTCATCGCAGGGTGGATGGCCAGGGTGACGGCCCCGGCCTGCTCGGCGGGCGCCAGGATTCCGGTCCCGTACCGGCCGGAGGTGTGGATGACCAGCTGACCGGGTTGGAAGTGCCCCGCCTCCGCCGCCCCGCTGACGAGGTCGCCGAGCACATCATCGGGCACGGCCAGCAGAATCAGCTCGGCCCGCCGCAGAATCTCCGGGATCTCCAGCACAGGAACTCCGGGCAGCAGCGTCTCGGCCCGGTCCTGAGAGTCGGTGGAGACGGCATGGGCTCCCACCACATGATGGCCCGCACTGCGCAGCGCGGCTCCCAGCACCGCGCCCACCCTGCCGGCAGAGATGACGCCGACGCCGAGTCTGCCCTCGCGCGCCGCTGGCGGCAGGTCTGCGGCGTAGGGGTCGATGGGCCCGGTCACGCGTTCGCCCTGCCTGATGCCGCCGGCTCTTCAGCGGATACTTCACGCTCGTCGCCGCGCTGGGCGTCAGCGTCCTTCTCAGCGACTGTCCCGCGTACCAGCTTTTCGAACTCGCGCAGCTCATCGGGCTGCATCCACAGGTTGCGGTCGCTCATCCGGCGGGCGACGGCGGCGTAGCTGGCCTCCAGCTCGAACAGTTCGCGCACCTGCTGCAGGTCCTGGTTGTGCACCCGTGCGGTGATGGGTCCGGAGGGGATGTGGAGGTGCATCGTGGCGACGTCCCGGGCCCGAGCCCACGGCCCCTGCTGCAGCGAGGCAGACTGGATGCGCTCGTGGGGGACCATCGTGAGATTTCGGGCCAGGCGTCCGTCGCGGATCATCAGCGCACTGGGGGTGGCGAAGAACCCACGACGACGCCGCACCACCGGGTCAAAGATCTTCGCCCGTGGGGGGACCTGGGTGAAACCCTGCTCGGTTCCGGTGCCGGAGAGACCCTCGATGAACATCTGTTCCGGGTTGTCGATCTTCAGGTCTGGGAACATCTCGGCGCCCAGCCGCATCGTCTCATCGAAAGTGCCCACCGGCAGCAGCGTGGTGCGGCTGGTCAGTCCGTAGCCGGCGACGGTCACCACGATCTTGTACCAGCCGAAGGGCCGCCACATCAGCGGCTGCTGGACCTGAATGGCCTGCACACGCCCCGGCGGGACGGTCTGGTTGGTGGTCTCCAGCAACCCGTACTTCAGCCGCAGCCCCGCAGAGGTCATCGTGGCGGTGAACCGGAAGCCGGCGGAGAGCTGGCCGTAGTAGGTGACGACTGCACCGATGACCAGCGGAATGAACAGCTGCGGTTCGATCTCACTGATGGCTTCGCGCAGCGTGGTGTCGCCGAACATCGCGAAGCCCAGGGCGATGCCTGCGGTGATGAACAGCAGCACCAGCCCCACGATGGCCAGCACGATGGTGCCCACCCCGGCCAGCACGGATCCGATGAGCCGGCCGATGGGAACCCGCACCAACAGCCGGTCCGGGGCGTCCGGCTGGGCGGCAGCGGCTGTGTGCGCCACGGCCTCGGGAGCCTCGGGCGCAGCCACGGGGCCTGCGTGCTGCGGAGACTGGGCGCTGTCACTGGGGACTGTGACACCGGGGTCTCTGTCTTTGGGGCCTGTGCCTGTGAGGTCTCTGTCTTTGGGAACACGGCCCGCCGCGCGGTCCATGATCTCGCCGCGCATCTGCTCAGCTTCGCTCTTGCGCAGAAACGCCAGGGTGGCGGCGGTGCCGTCGCCTTCGGCGACCTCGAACTTCAGCTCAGCCAGTTTGGTGATCCGCGCCAGCAGCGGTTGCCGCAGGTCCACCGCCTGCATCCGGTCGATGCGTGCCTGTCGGTGCTGGCGAATGAAGATTCCCGACTTCACCATCACGTGCTCGTCGGTGATCTTGTACCGGGTGAACCACCAGGAGAGGGTGAACCCGATGAAGATCACCACAGCCAGCAGCAGGAATGCACCGGCCCCAATGAGGTAGGGCAGCGGGTTCTGCTGGAGGTTCTCGGTGATCTCACCGGACCGGAAGGCCTCCCACATATCGGAGAGCATCTGCCAGTTGGTGCCGAAGAACGCCACCGGGATGGCCACGATCGTCAGCCAGCCGCGCACCAGCGGGCTGAGCGGGTGGACCTTGGTCCAGGTTTCGTCGAACCAAGCTTCACCGGCGCTCTGCTGGGAGTCAGCGGCGGGGTCGTGCTCCGCGGCGGGGTCGGCGTCGTGCTCTGTCATATGCGGATCCCTCACAGACCGGCCAGACGTGCCTGTCCGCGGGCGGAGAGCTCATCGCGCAGTCGGGCGCCCTCTGATCGCACGGCTCCTGTGATGGCGGCGTCAGTGGCGGCCGAGGCGGACTTCAGCTGAACTGTGCAGATGCCGAATTTGCGCATCAGCGGGCCTGCCTCGATGTCCACGTACTGCAGGCGGCCGTAGGGAACGGCCACCACCCGCTGCCACAGCAGTCCCTTGCGGATGAGCAGGTCGTCGTCGCGCTCGAAGTAGCCGATGGCCCGCACTCGCCGCGGGATGAGGTAGATGTCGATGCCGCCCCAGATCACCACGATCACCAGCACCGGCCACTGCAGCCAACCGGGTATGGAGAACCAGCCCACCACTTGGATGACCACCGGCGCCAGCACGATCAGCAGGGTGATGACCCAACCGATGATGCCGGTGATGAGTTTGACCGTGATGTACCTCTCATCCACCCGCGTCCATTCCACCCCGGTGGGGTCGATGGCTTCAGAATGCAACATTCGGCTCCGTTCCGTCCTCTTCGTCAAAGTCGCCCTCTTCGTACTGATCCCCCTGGTCAGGGGGGAGTCGGCACAGCGATTCCACTACGAACCCTATGATCACCCACAGCAGCCCGCCGATCATCATCACCAAGGATGAGGAGACGTTCGGGGTGCTCATACCCGCCGCCGGCGCCAGATCCAGGGTCACCCCGCCGTGCCACCCGGCGATCAGCGCACCAGCGTATGCACAGGCCTGACCTGCAGCAACTACGCGCACCGCCTGAAGCGGGTGCAGCTTCCGGGACGAGCGACGACGGCGTGGCTGCCGGCCGCGCTGCTGCTGGGACTGCTGCACCAGTCGCTGATCGCGGAAGACCACGATGCCCAGGCCGAGCACGATGAGCCCGACTGCGCTGAGCGTGATGGCTGAGTGCATCGGCAGCACCGGGGAGGAGAGTCCGGCCGATGCCATGACCACGGTGGCGAGGAACCCGGCGAGACTGGCTGCAGCCGCAATGATCAGCAGCCAGACTGGACGCAGCTGGCTCACAGCTCACTCCTCTGCGGCGTCGCCGGAGTCGCCGAAGTCGCTGAGCCGGGTGACCTCGTCGAAGTCCGCGGCCTGCTCGGCCAGTTGTTGCACCGCACGCCCGTTGAGGACCGCCAGCGGGTCCATCCAGGCCCAGGGCAGCAGCACGAAGGCTCGTTCAGCCGCAGAGGGATGCGGGACCTGCAGCCGGGGCGAATCGATGACGGCTCCGGCATAGGTCACGATGTCCAGGTCCAAGGTGCGCGGGCCCCAGCGCTGTTCGCGCACACGGTTGTGGTCAGCTTCGATCCGCTGAGCCACATCCAGCAGCTCGTGCGGGGAGAGCCTAGTCTCAATCTCAACGACCTGATTGAGGTAGTCACGCTGGTTCTGCGGCCCGCCCACCGGTTTGGTGCGGGCCACCGGTGAAGCATTGACGACGACGACGCCCTCCGCGGCCTCCAGTGCTTGGACCGCGGATGCGACCGTGGTCTGTGAGTCTCCGAGGTTGGAGCCCAGCGCCAGCACGCAGCGCACCGGGAAGGCTGCGGCCAGTTCGGGGTCGCGCAGGTGTACGGCTGCTTCATCGTCGCCGGAGGGCCCCGCAGCGGCGGGAGTTGGAGCGGCGTGCCGGCTCTGCTCTCGGATCTGCCGGTCACGTGCCGAGAGCTGCTCCTCCACAGTGGGCCCCTGCTGAATATCGGCGCGGCTGCGGTGCACGGTCACCGCGACGTCGTCGAATGCCTGGCTCAGCGGCGCGTGGGGTTTGTGCACGGTCACCGTCACGGCCTGGATCCGCTGGTCGTGGCTCAGCAGGGCGGCGGCTATGGTCTCGGCGAGCGCTTCGATCAGGTCATAGGTTTCGCCGGTGACGATCCTTTCGATGATGTCGGCAGCCTCGGCGTAGGAGATGGTCTGGCTCAGGCTGTCGCTGCGACCAGCCTCACGCAGGTCCACCTGCAGCTCGGCGTCGACCAGGAAGGGTTGGGCGTCGCGCTTCTCGAAGTCCAGGACGCCGTGGCGCCCGGACAGCCTGAGTCCGCTCAGACGGATCGTGTCATGGCCCATGGCCCTAGGCTACCGCTCAGCTGCCGGCTGGGCCGACTGCGGCGGCGGCGCGTACCGCGTCGCGGTTGGGCTGCACGCTGTGCACCCGCACCGCCCAACATCCGGACCGGGCAGCGTGGAAGCTCAGTGCGGCGGTCAGCGGGCACCATCGATCACGCGGCTAAGTATTCGCGAAGGGCTTTGCGCACCAGGTCACTGCGGCTCTGTCCGGTCTGCTCGACCTTCTTCTTCAACGCGGACTGCAGTTCAGGATCTAGGCGGACTGGAAGAACGGTCGAAGGCCCACCACCAAGGGCAGGTCTGCCACGGCCGCGCTTCTTTTCAAGTTCGTCGACGTCGTATCCGCGCTCAGCCTCATCGACGAGCTGGTCAACCAACTCGTCGGTGAGAGGCTGCCCGTTTGCCAGTGTGTACTTTTCAGCCATGTTCATCTCCCTTCTAAGAGTCGGTAGTACTTTGATCGGCATTTCATGGCGTGGATTACCAGGTAGTCGCCGCTTTCGAGCACGAGGGCGACTATCTCCAACAAGCGGCCCCGGCTGTCGAAACCTAGGATCAGCCGCTTGGGCGGGTCTTCGCTCTCGGGTATATCAATGAGTGCCCCGCGTACCGCAACGATAATGTCATCAACCCGATGCCCGTGTTTGGGGGCTGACCGCTGCAGCACCCGGACGCCCATATGATTAGTGTATACGAAAATCTGCCCAGTTGTAATTTATGGCCGCCCAGAATCTGCGGGATAAAGCCGGCTCAGCCGATTGCCGCGGCGGCGCGCAGCGCGTCGCGGTTGGGCTGCACGCTGTGCACCCGCACCGCCCAGCATCCGGACCGGGCAGCGTGGAAGCTCAGTGCGGCGGTGGCGGAATCTCGCTGGTCGGCAGGCCGCGGACCCTGTTCATCGGCGAGCAGGGCTCCGAGGAAGCCTTTGCGCGAGACGCCGAACAGCACCCGATGGCCCAGCGCGGTGATGGCGTTCAGGCGGCCGATCACCTCCCAGTTCTGCTGGTGGGTCTTGGCGAAGCCGATGCCGGGGTCCACAATGATCTGCTCCGCCGAAACCCCGGCCGCAAGGTAGCGGGCACGGATCTGGGTGAGCTCTTCGACGACGGCGGAGACCACGTCGTTGTACTCGGTGAGCTGCTGCATGGTGGCGGAGTCGCCGCGATTATGGGTGATCACCACCTCGCAGCCGTACTCGGCGACCACTGCGGGCATGTCCGGGTCGGTGAGCATGCCGGAGACGTCGTTGATGATCAGCGCGTCGGCCCCCTTCCCGGCCAGCTCCCCGGCCAGCTGCAGCGCGGCCCGGGCGGTGCTGGAGTGGCGGGTGTCCAGCGAGATGCGCACATCGAGGCTCATCAGTCTGTCCAACACCGGAAGAACACGGCGCTGCTCTTCCTGCGGGTCCACCGGCAGGGCACCGGGTCTGGTGGACTCACCGCCGACGTCGATGATTTCGGCACCGGCGGCGATCATGCGCTGAGCGTGGGCCAGGGCAGCGTCGACGTCGTCGTGGTCCCCGCCGTCGGAGAAGGAGTCCGGGGTGAGGTTGAGGACGCCCATCAGCAGAGTCTCAGCCATGGTCAGCCGCTAACTGTGCAGGATGAGGCTCATCGCCTCCGAACGGGTGGCGGCGTTGCGCAGGGCGCCGCGGACAGCAGAGGTGATGGTCTTCGCGCCCGGCTTGGAGACTCCGCGCATGGACATGCACAGGTGCTCGGCCTCGACCACCACGATCGCGCCCTGGGGCTGCACGTGCTTCATCAGCGCGTCCACGATCTCGGTGGTCAGCCGCTCCTGGATCTGCGGGCGCTTGGCGAAGATGTCCACCAGCCGGGCCAGCTTGGACAGTCCGGTGACTTTCCCCTCATCGGAGGGGATGTAGCCGATGTGGGCGGTGCCGTAGAAGGGCACCAGGTGGTGCTCGCACATGGAGTAGAAGGGCACATCGCGCACCAGGACCATCTCCTGGTGGCCGATGTCGAAGGTGGTGGACAGCAGTTCGGCCGGATCCTGGTGCAGGCCCTTGAATGCTTCCTGGTACGCCCGAGCTACCCGGACGGGGGTCTCGCGCAGCCCGTCGCGGTCGGGGTCCTCACCGACTGCCAGCAGGATCTCGCGGACCGCAGCCTCAATGCGGGGAAGGTCGAACGCGTGCTCGGGCACCGGGGTGATGGCGTCGTCCGGGTCCGAGCAGGTCAGGTCCGAATCGGTCACGACGATGCCTCTTCGGTGAGGCCGACTGCGCCGTCGACGGTCAGCGGGCGGCGTTCGGAGGATTCCCAGACGCCGCGCTCGGGGTGCTTCTGCACGGTCCGGAAGATCTCTGCGACCTCGTTGGCGTTCAGCGTCTCGCGAGCCAGCAGCTCTTCGGCCAAGTCGTCCAAGATGTGCCGGTTCTCGCTGATCGCCCAGTAGGCCTCATCGTGGGCCTCTTCGATCACTGCCCTGACCTCAGAGTCGACGACGGCGGCCAGCTCCTCGGAGTAGTCCTTGCCGCTGGCCATCTCTTTGCCCAAGAACGGGTTGGAGTCCCCGGAACCGAGCTTCACCGAACCCACCTTGGAGCTCATGCCGTACTCGGTGACCATGCGCCGGGCGGTCTCGGTGGCCTTCTGGATGTCGTTGGCCGCGCCGGTGGAGGGGTCCTGGAAGACGATCTCTTCGGCCACGCGCCCGCCCATGGCGTAGGCGATCTGGTCCAGCAGCTCGTTGCGGGTGATGGAGTACTTATCGTCCTCGGGCACCACCATGGTGTAGCCCAGAGCGCGTCCGCGGGGCAGGATCGTGATCTTGGTGACCGGCGCGGAGTAGTTCATCGCAGCAGCCACCAGGGCGTGGCCGCCCTCATGGTAGGCGGTGACGCGGCGCTCGTGGTCCTTCATCAGTCGCGTGCGCTTCTGTGGTCCGGCCATCACCCGGTCGATCGCCTCATCAACCGCGCGGTCATCAATGAGGTCCGCGTTGGAGCGGGCGGTCAGCAGTGCGGCCTCGTTGAGCACGTTGGCCAGGTCAGCGCCGGTGTAGCCGGGCGTCTTGCGGGCGATCTGGGCGACGTCGAGGTCCTCCACCATGGGCTTGCCCTTGGCGTGGACGTTCAGGATGGCGGTGCGTCCTGCGAAGTCGGGCGGCTCCACCGGGATCTGCCGATCGAAGCGGCCGGGCCGCAGCAGGGCCGGGTCGAGCACATCGGGCCGGTTGGTGGCAGCGATGACGATGATGTTGGCGTTCGGATCGAAGCCGTCCATCTCCACCAGCAGCTGGTTCAGCGTCTGTTCGCGCTCGTCGTTGCCGCCGCCCACGCCGGCACCGCGCTGGCGGCCCACTGCGTCGATCTCATCGACGAAGATGATGGCCGGGGCGTTCTCCTTGGCCTGCTTGAACAGGTCACGAACCCTCGAGGCGCCGACGCCGACGAACATCTCCACAAAGTCTGAGCCGGAGATGGAGTAGAAGGATCCGCCGGCCTCGCCGGCCACGGCCTTGGCCAGCAGGGTCTTACCGGTGCCGGGCGGGCCATAGAGCATCACGCCCTTGGGGATCTTCGCCCCCAGGCGCTGGAACTTCTCCGGCTCGGCGAGGAACTCCTTGATCTCGTGCAGCTCCTCCACGGCCTCCTCGGCGCCTGCGACGTCTGTGAAGTTGACCTGCGGCATGTCCTTGTCGAACATCTTGGCCTTGGACTTGCCGAACTGCATGACCTTGGAGCCGCCGCCGGACATGCGGGTCATCAGCCAGATGAACAGGATGGCGATCAGCAGGAAGGGGATCATGAACCCGAGCATGCTGGTCAGCCAGTTGGACTGCTCGGGTTGGTCGGTGTAGCCCTCCAGGTCCGCTGAGCCGATGGCATCAGCCACGGTCTCGGCCCGGGCGGCGGAGAAGTGGAAGTTGACGGACTCGCCGATCTCCTGGCCTTCCTCTTCGTAGGGCTCTGCCAGGGTGAGGTCGACCCGGGAGTCGCCGTCGTCGATCCGTGCCTCAGTGACCTGACCCTCTTCGATCAGCTCCATGCCCACATTGGTGTCGACCTGCTGGCCGGATTCGGAGGAGCTGAAGAGCAGCGGCACCACGATGATCAGGCCCACCACTACCAGCAGGATCCAGAACAGTGGTCCTGAGACGATCTTCTTGAGGTTCATGCGGCTCCGGGGTCAATGCGCAATGAGTCTAGGGGTCAACGTCTCACGGTACTAGAGCCCCACGACGCCGAGTTAACTGAAGCCAACAACTTTCGCCTCAGGCGGAGCCGTTCGGACGCTCAGGAATAGATGTGGGGCGCCAGGATTCCGATGCAGTCGAGGTTGCGGTACTTCTCCGCGAAGTCCAGCCCGTAGCCGACCACGAACTTGTTCGGGATGTCCATTCCGACGTATCTGACGTCGATGCCCACCTTGGCCGCCTCGGGTTTGCGCAGCAGGGTGCAGATCTCCACCGACGCGGGGCCCCGGGACTCCAGGTTGGCCTTCAGCCAGGAGAGCGTCAGGCCCGAGTCGATGATGTCTTCGACGATGAGGACGTGGCGGTCCAGCAGGTCGGCGTCGAGGTCCTTCAGAATCCGCACCACACCGGAGGACTTGGTGCCGGAGCCATAGGAGGAGACCGCCATCCAATCCATGGTGACGTGGGAGTTCAGCGCGCGGGAGAGGTCGGCCATGACCATCACCGCGCCCTTCAGCACACCGACGATCAGCACCTCCTTGTCCGCGTAGTCTCGGTCGATCTCAGCGGCGAGCTCCTTGATGCGGTCCTGAATCTCGTCGCGGGTGTAGAGAACTTCTTCAAGATCGTCTGTGAGGTCCGGTGCTTCCATGCGCGCGGCCGTTCTCCTTAGGTGGTGAGGTCCATAGGTACTAGGAAGTCTGGATCCTAGGAAGGTGGAACGATGACCAGTTTCCCATATTCGCCGGTTCCGCGTGCGCCGCGGTGCAGACTGACGTCACCTTCCATCTGCACCGGGCCGGCGGACCGGCTTCCGGTCAGCAGCTTCTCGGCGGCGGTGAGCCGCTCGTGGCTGGGATTCGCCCCGCCGGCGGCAACAACCGCCAGGGCGATTATTCGACGCCGAATCGCCGGCGGTTCAGCACGCAGCGGGTTGAGCTTCAGCCGCAGCGCACCGGCGGGGTCAGGGTCCTCCAGCAGCTGGGGGAAGATGTCTTTGGCCTGGGTCTCCAGGTAGTCGGCGTCATCGGCGGCGATGTCTGCGGTGCGGGCCAGGGAGTCGTAGATGGATCCCGAGAGGTGCTCCTGCAGAAAGGGGAGGATCTCGGTGCGGATCTTTGACCGCAGGAACCGGGGGTCCCTGTTGTCCGGGTCCTCCCACCAGCTCAGTCCCGCATGGCGGCAGATGGCCTCAGTCTCCGAACGGGTCAGGCCCAGCAGAGGCCGCCGGTAGGGTCCGCGTGCGGTGGGGATCCCGGCCAGCGAACGGGTGCCGGAGCCGCGGGCCAGCCCCAGCAGAACCTGTTCTGCCTGATCATCGCGAGTATGGGCGAGCAGCACGCGGCTGGCCTCCAGCTCCCCCATCGCCTTCTTGAACGCCCGGTACCGCCCGGTTCTCGCCGCAGCTTCGGGGCCCAGCGGTGAGTCCTCGTCGACGTCGGCGGAGAAGATCCGCACCGGGTCCAGACCCATCTCCTTCAGCTGGCGCACCGCACGCCCGGAGACTTCGACACTGTCGGGGTGCAGGTGATGATCGACGACGACGGCGCCCACTCTGACCCCGGCCAGCGGACCGGCGGTTCGCTGGTGGTGCCAGGCTGCGGCAGAGGCGAGCGCCAACGAGTCGGCCCCGCCCGAGCAGGCGATGAGATTCAGACCCTCAGGGTCGAGCATCTGACCCACGGATTTGCGTGCGGCGTGCAGCGCCGCCGGTGCCCTACCCACTGGTGACCTCGAATCGGCGCAGGCTTGGGACCATCAGCGCAGCTCCATGCGGTCGATCCAGCGGTCCGGGTCATGCAGCTCCTCCTCAGTGGGCAGGTGCTGCGCAGACTGCCAGACCGTGTTGAACTTCTCCATGCCGACGGCCGCGACGATGTGGTCGACGAACTTCTGGCCGTCGCGGTACTGAGCAGCCTTCACATCCATCTGCAGCAGCCGGCGGATGAGCTTCTCCAGCGGGCTTCGGGTCTTGCCGCGCTGCTCGAAGCGGCGCCGGATGGTCTTCACACTGGGCACGATGCTGGAGTCCACAGCATCCATCACCACGTTGGCGTGACCCTCCAGCAGGCTCATCACCGCAGTCAGGTGCGACATGATCTCCCGGTCCTGCGGCGATTGGATGGCTTCCAGCAGGCGGTTGCGCGGCCGTGCGGCCTCGCTGGAAGCGCCGTCGTTGGATTTGCCGTCGTCGTGCTTTCTGCTCGTCGTCTTGTTACCGGACTTCAGCTCATCGCGCAGGGTGCGGGCGGCCTCGGCGAGCTTCTGCGGCAGCGTGTCTGCCTGGCCCATGGTGGAGGTGGATAGTTCGGTGATCTTGGCCTTCATATGCTCGGCGAGCCAGGGGGCGGCGGCGAACTGCACCCGGTGCGTCTGCTCGTGCAGGCAGACCCAGAGCCGGAAGTCGTCACGGTCCACGTTGAGCTGGCCGGCGACGCTGACCACGTTGGGCGCCACCAGCAGCAGCCGTCCGGGCCGGGCCTGCGGACTGGAGTGGAAGGGGTCGAACTGGCCGAGCACGTTGGCGGAGAGGAACGCCAGCACTCCCCCCATCTCTGCCCCGGCGGCCGCAGACCCGAAGACCTGGCCGGTGGAGCCTTCCTTGGCCAGTTCGGGCTTCTTGTCCACCGCGGTCTTCAGCGCCGGTGCCAGCAGTGCGCGGAAGCTGGAGATGTTTGCCGCCGACCAGCCCGGTCGGTCCACCACCAGCACATCAGATTGGTCGTTGCCGAGCCCTTCGGCGGCGTCGAGGCCGGTGATGCGGTGCACGTGCTCCACGGACTCGGCGGCCGCGGTGCGCAGCGCGGCGACCTCGGACCGGGCCTCACCGCGCTTCATCGCCGGGCCCGGTGGGACCAGACGTGCCGCCGTCGCCGTGGCCGCTTCCCAATTGATGACCAGCTCAGCGGCCTCCTCCTCGGTCAGTTCAGCCGCGGGATCCGGCTGAGGCTCATCCTGTGAGCCAGGCTCAGAGTTAGGTGGCCCAG
>JBQCZP010000010.1:0-52353 GCA_052089225.1 Nesterenkonia sp. | reverse complement strand
AACACCTAGAAGTTCCGATGAATATTGACGGTTTTGGCGGGAACTTCAAGGTCCAGGACGCTGCGGCGGTCTGTGGTGGTGGAAGTTCGGCGAACATCCATTCTGGCAGCGGCAGGTGCTGCTCAGATGTCGAGGTTTTCGACGGCAGGCTCGGTGAGAGCGTTGCGGATGGCGTTGAGAACTTCGGCGGGGAGCTCGGCCGCCGCCGCATCGAGGTCGGGGAAGACTCGGAGGCTGCGTTCGCCGGTCGACCACCAATCAGCGTCCCAGGTCCGCTCGTCTTCCCAGACTGGGTTGTCTTCACTCGGCGAGGACAGACGAGACCAGTCGGGGTCGTTGCGCGTGTGAATGGCAATTTGCTCCCGCGCAGTCAGGTAGACGCGAAAGGTCACGACTCGCAGGCCATCGCGCAGTTCGTAGCGGAGCAACTTGCGACCTGTGAAGCGCTTGGTCGTGACGACCGGGCCGTCTTGAACGTCGAGTTCGATCTGGGTCATTCGGGTGCGCTCCGTCTCCTTGTTGTGCCGCTCCACATACAGGCGCAGCCCGGCTACGACAGCGGCGGACATGCTTCCCGCGCAATCCGCAGCCGTATCGAAGAGTTCCACGTCGCTGTCTGCGACATAGATGTTCTTGGTAGCCATGAACATAAGTATGCGCATAGTGCGCTTCAGTGGTCAACCCGCCGATCCGAGGTCGGGGTGTTCGAGGGTGTCGAGGTAGCGGTTGGTGCTTCCGATGTCGAGGCCGAACAGGTCGCTGATGCGGCGGGCGTCGCCGCCGGTGGCGTGGACCTCGGCGAGGATGCGATCCTCGCGCAGCTTCTGTGGGCGAATGCCGGCCTGCTGCCACGGGTAGGTCCGGCTGGCGGGCATGAGCCGGGGCGCGGAGCGCTGGTTGACGATCAGGTGCGGGTTCTGCGAGTTCGGCCACTTCGCCTGGCGGTAGTCGAGCCATCGGGTCAGGCGCTCGCGCACCGGGTCGGCGAGGGGGATGCTGCGCCCGTCGAGGGTGAGGCGTCCGTCGGCTATGTCGGTGAGCAGCAGTTCGGAGACCTGCTTCGCGGTGAGCGCGTGGAACGCGACGAGCGCGACGGCCAGAGCGACTGCGGGGTGGGGCGAGTTCAGCTTCTCGCGCACCAGGGCGGTGTCCAGCGGCATCGGCACGGTGCTGTTGTGCTGGGTGCCCTTCATGCCGCGCGTCGGGTTGGCGAAGATGAGCTTGCGGGCTTTGAGCGTCTTGAACAGCGACCGCAGGCCTTGCTCGGTGAGGACTCGTTGGGCTCCGGCCTCGGGGAGTGCGGCGCGCACTTGCGCGGCAGTGATCTCGGCGAGGGACTGGTGGCCGGCTTCTGCCCAGGCGGTGACGGCGGGCACGACGGAGCGGATGCGGATGCGGACGGTCAACGGGTCGCGGGATCGTTGCCGGGGCGCGGTCGTGGCGCCGTCGAGCAGGATTCTCATCCAGACCTCGAGTTGCTCGCGCATGATCGGCGGCAGGCCCGCTGCCTTCTTCGTGAAGTAGGCCTCGATGGGGCGGGGCCGGTCTTCGATGAGGAGGTCTGCGGCGGCGAGCACGTCGATGGTGGAGACGATGTTGCCGTCGTAGCGCGGGAGCTGGAGCACATCAGTGGCCCTGATCTTCGCGGTCGGAGAGTCGCGGAGGGTCTGGAGCAGGCGCAGGGAGCGGATCACGTCGTTGCGCTGGCGGACGCTCCAGCCGAATGTCTCGGCGTGCTCGTTGACGATCGCGGCGCAGTATCGGGTCAGCTCGCTGTTCTCGATGAGCGCCTTCTGGCGCAGCATCTCGGGGTCGGGTGGCACGTCGATGAGGACGGGCTGGACCCATTCGGTCAGGATCAGCTTCTTCGGCGGCGGTCCGGGCCGGCCCCAGCCGCCGGGCGTCTTCCATCCGTTCGCGGGCTTCAGTCGCCGGGTCTTGGGGCGCTGGAAGATCATGTTGGCGAAGAAGAGCTGCTGCCCGTGCTTGTTCGCCCCGGCCAGGTCGAGGGCGCGGCCGGGTTCTTGCAGCATCCGCGCTTGTTCGAGGCAGAGGCGGCAGGCGCCCTGGTCACCGACCGTGGTGTCTCGACCGCAGTAGTCGCATACGCCTCGCGGGTAGTGCTGCCGCCACCAGCGGCACGACCAGCACAGGAAGTTGTGCTGCGGGAACACGCCCCACGCCAGGCAGTCCTTGCAGGGACCGATCCTCTCGGGGCTGCGCGGGTGGCATCGCTGGCACAGCCCCTGACTGAAGTAGTCGCTCGCCGTTCCGCACCGCGAGCAGCGCGGCGGGGTGAAGGGGCCTCCGGGCAGGCAGTCGTAGCAGAAGTCCACGCGGGGCTTGCTCCACGCGACCCGCTTGCTCTGGCAACTGTTACACAGCGGCGGGACGCGCAGCGCCGCATCCTTGCCCGCCGCTGGACTCACAGCGGAGGCTCGGAGCGGGGTTTGCCGAACCGCGGCGTGATCTTGGGCGGCGCGCCGTTCTGGCCGTTGATCGTCTCGGCCTTCTGCGGGCGGCGGGCGGCGACCTTCTCCGGCTCGGGCACCATCAGATCAGACGGGGTGCAGTCCAGCACCACGCAGATCACATCGAGCTCGTCCAGCCGGATCGTCGGCGGGGTCCCAGCCCACCACGACGACATCTTCCCGGCGCTGATCTCCAGCCCTTCCGCGGCGAGGCGGCGGCGCATCTCGGCGGACTTCCAGATGCCGCGCTCGGCGGCTCTCATCCTCAGATTCCACTGCACGGGCGGCTCACCTTTCTTCCGCGAAGCGGGCCTCGACCCGCTGGTTGGCGTTGCGCCAGGCCAGCTCGACGTGCTCGCTGCGCACGTGGATATAGCCCGACGTCGTGGACAGCCACTGATGCCCCAACAGCTCCTGGATCGCTTTCAAGTCCATCCCCGACCCATACAACGAGGAGGCGCAGTAATGCCGCAGCACATGAGGCGTGAGCCGACCCGACCACGCCGGCAGGAACCGGTCAGTCTGGACCGACAGGCCCCGCCGCAGCGAGAAGTCGCTCACTCGTCCGCAACGGCCCAAGTCATCATCGAACCGTTCAGAAGGGAGCATCGGCGCGTCCGGGTTGTCCCAGTCCTCGCCGAACTGATGACGCACCTCGGCCAGCCACCAGTCGATGAGCTGGTCAGCACCGTTGATCGCAGGGACCAGGCGGGCCTTGAAGCCGCGCCCACGCGATCCCTTCCCGAACCGCACATGCAGCTTCCCGAACCCACCAAGGTCCGGCCGCCAGTCGCGGATATCGAGCATCACCGTCTCGGTGATCCGCAGGCCGAGCCTGCGCCACAGCGACGCGGCGAAGTAGTCCCGCGCGGCGGGCAGATACTTCCGCGCCTCGGGGATCGAACCACGCCACGAGGCGAACAGCCCGTCGACCTCGGCATCGGAGGGCGGCACCCGCACCTTGCCCAACGATGCGCCGGACTGCCGGTTGAACTCGTCAATCGGCTGCTCGACCGCGACGCCGGTCATCCGGTGAATCTGGCCCTGATAGCGGGCGACGACGAACTCGTAGAACAGCGCCAACGCTCCGGCCTTGCCCGCCCGCGTGCTCACCGCATGGCCCATCCGCCGCTGCTCGGCCAGGAACCTGTCCGCGTCAGCGAACGACGCCTCCCACAGCGGCCCCGTCAACGACCGAGCGAACTCGATGATCGTCGCTCGGGTCGTGCGGATATGCCCATCGCTCAGCCCGGCGGCAGCCATCGCGATCGCGTACTCGTCGACGATCTCCTGCTCGAAGTCCTCGACATCCTGAGCAGTTCGCAGCACCTCGTCGTCGCTGGCGCCGCCGCGCAGCGCGACGAGTCTCATGGACTCTGCTGTTCACGCTGGCTGACCATGCGTCAATCCTACCGACCAACCGTCAGCCACAGTGACGGTTGGTCACCGCGAGTCGCGCGCGCGAGGAACCTGCAACCACAGGGAAACCCGGCTCGATCCGGCCCAAGACGGAGAGCGGAACTTCAATGCATGGAGATTGGGGTGAAGTGATGATCCGCAAACCCCCACGCCACGCCACCGAGCCGAAACCGGAGGAGACGCCGGTCGTGCTGCCGCACGCGGTCATCACCGTCACCGAGACCGGCGCCTTGGGCGTCACCCTCGACGGCATCGACGTCCCACCACCAGAAGGCGAAGCATGGACGCGCAGCACCTTCGGGCCCCTGCTCGATGTACTCACCCGGGACCGGACCATCACCGTGCGCATCGAGGTGCACGAGAGCGACGGCACCGTGTTCACCGACGTCATCCACGCCCGTCGTCGCGATAGATCCGAACCACCCGACACCGAAGTGAAGACCGAGGACGAACGGGAAACACGGATCAAGAGCAGGAGCAAGCGGGGGCCGGACCTGGTCGAGGTGACCGGCGAGGGGTTCGTGCCCGGCGAGGACGTCGCCGTCGCAGTCATCGTCTCCCACACCGACGCGACCAGCACCGGTCATGCCCGCACGCTCCTGGACCGAGGTCGTCTCCGGTCGCTGCTTTCCGATGGCGGCGGCGAGGTGATTCTGTTCGGCCGCATCTCCGGCACGGTCCACGTGCGGCGGCTGTCATGAGCGCCCCGTCCGGGCGGCAAGCCGGGGCGTTCGGCGACGAGCTGACCAACGCCGCCCTCATGGCCCTGGTGGGGATGTTTGGGATCGCGCTCATCCTCCGCGCCTCCGGGTCCGTGGCCGCGTTCCTCACCGGCACACCCCAACCCGAGGCCGGCCCCGCCGCCGGGCTCGGACTGCTGTTCAATCCCGGCGACCCCGCGGCTGCGCTCGACGCCGACGGGCTCAACCCGACCGTGTACTGGATCATCACCGCGGCGATGCTCGCTGGCCTGGTCACGGCCGGGGCATGGGTCTGGATGCGGCTGCGCCGCCATTCCCGCAAGGTCGAGACCGACCCGCGCCGCCTCGCCGGCACCGCCACGGCCCATGAAGTTAACCAGAGCGCCTCAGCAAAGGCGCTGCTGCGTCGAGCCGAGACACTCCGTGCATCCCTGACCGATCCCTCGCCGTCGGATGTCGGCTATCGGATCGGCGCGTCAAAGGGACGCGACGTGTGGGCGAGCGTGGAGGACTCGATCCTGCTCATCGGCCCGCCCCGCTCCGGCAAGGGCCTACACATCGTCATCCCGGCGATCCTCGACGCACCCGGCGCCGTCGTCACCACCTCGACGCGGCCGGACAACCTCACCGCCACCCTCCGCGCAAGGCAACGTGGCGGCCGGCCGGTGGCGGTGTTCGACCCTCAGCACCTCGCGGAAGGCATTCCCGCCGGGATGCGCTGGTCACCGATCCGCGGCTGTAAGGACCCGCTCACTGCGATGATCCGCGCCACCGGCCTGTCCGCAGCAACCGGGCTGTCTGCTGGCGGGGTCGAGTCGGGCGGGTTCTGGGAAGGCAAGACCCGCACGGCCCTTCAAGCGCTCCTGCACGCCGCCGCGCTCGACCACCGGCCACCAGCAGAGCTGTTCCGCTGGACCCTCGACCCCTCCGCCGCCGCCGAAGCCGTCGCGATCCTAACCAACAACACCCAGGCAGCGACCGGGTGGGCGGACTCCCTTGGAGCGATGATCGACGCCGACCCCAAAACCAGGGATTCGATCTGGCAGGGCGTCGCCCTCGCCCTCGGCGCCCTGGCCGACCCGCGCGTGCTCGACGCCGTCTCGCCCGGGCCGGGTGAGGGCTTCGACCCCGAAACCTTCATCCGCGATCGCGGCACGCTCTATCTCCTGGCCACCGGCGCCGGCGCCGGGGCATCCGCCGCCCTGGTGGCCGCGTTCGTCGAAGACCTCATCGAGACCGCCCGCAGAATTGCTGCCCGCTCACCCGGCGCACGCCTCGACCCACCCCTGCTGCTCGCCCTGGACGAGATCGGCAACCTCGCCCCCTTGCCATCACTGCCGACCTTGATGGCCGAAGGCGGCGGCACCGGCATCACCACCCTGCCCGTCCTCCAGTCCCTCGCCCAAGCACGCGACAAATGGAACGACAACGCCGCCGGAGCGATCTGGGACGCCTCCATCGTCAAGATCATCCTCGGCGGCGCCTCCAACTCCCGCGATCTCCAAGACCTGAGCACCTTGATCGGCGAACGCGACGAGTACACCGACAGCGTGACCCTCGGAGACCACGGCACCCGCTCCAACCAACGCTCGGTGCGCCGCGTCGCGATCCTGCCGCCCGACCGGATCAGAACTCTCCCGTTCGGCACCGGCGTCACGCTCCTGCGCGCCGCGCCGCCGATCATCACCGACCTTCATCCCTGGCCCCAGCGGCCTGACGCCGACCGGCTGAAAAAGGAGCGTCGCGAGCTGGAGGCACTGCTGCACCGACCCGCTGGCGACGAGTAACCCTGGCCGTGGATGCGGGCGTGCACCTGCCTGACATCAACAACCCCGGCCTGGGGTTGTGTGTCTAGAAGGGGATCAGTCCGATGGCTATCCGCACGCAGGAATCCCTCTCGGGTTTCATCGCCACCGACCCGCAGCTGACCTACACCGAACGCGGGGAAGCACGCTTCTACGCGAGGTTCGGGCAGGAGAACTACCGCCGTGAGGAGAGCGGGGAGTTCACCAAGCTCGACCCGTCGTTCGGCAACCTCGTCCTCTATCGGGCGACAGCAGAGCGCGCGCACGAGCGTTTCACCAAGGGCGACCAGTTCGTCGCCGAGGGCTACAGCCACGACTACTCCTACGAGCGCGACGGACAGCAGATCGAGGGCAACGAATTCGTGGCGAAGAAGATTGGCCACGACACTGCCCGCACCCGCTACGACGTGGACCGCACACCCCGACGCGCCCTCGACCGCGACGCCGCAGACCACACAGCCCCGGTTCGAGAGCAAGACCGCGCCTTCGACCCACCCGAACGCGGCCGGCAAGCCGCCGACGCGCCGGTGCTCGGACACTGACGGGAGGCGACACGATGAGCGAACACACCCCGGGCAATGGTGACGAGGTCGATCCCGACGAGATCGACCTCGACGACCTAGATGAGTTCAACGACGATCCAATAGGCGGCAGCGATGTATCGGCAGGGCCTCCGCACCCGGTCAACTGGAACCTGCTGTCGGCCCACGACCTGGAACAGGAGTGGCTGGAGCTGAACCGGTGGGTCGACTGGCTCCGCCACACTTACGGTCTGCCCGCATCGGTGGTCCCGCCGTTCTGGCACCACCACCCCGAACTCGTCTGGGAACTCTCCGCCTTGCACCTGCACTGGTTGTGCGCCTACGACCCCGACCAGAACGGCTCCGCGCCCATCGGTTGGCACCGCGACTTCGCCGACGTCCGCCAGCGACTGCGGGACTGGGTCGCCGCCTCCGGCACCCGACTGGACCGTGATCGACCAACGCGGCAGACCACCTGGCCCGGCGAAGACCCGGCCCCCGCAGTTGAAGACAGGATGATTACCGACCGAGACGCCGAGTTCGTGCAGTTCGTCCAAGACCAAGTGCGTGAACGTCAGGAAGCCGAGGACGCGTTCTACGCCACCCTCGATGAGGCCACCGGCGAACTCCACCACCCCGACGACGAGTACCACGAGCAAGGTCGGTGAGTGGCTGTGGTTCGGAAGTATCAGCGGAAGACGCACCGGCCGGCAGCGACCCGGCCGGTCCGCGTGCGCTACCAACGGCGAGAAGAGATCGACGCGGAGAAGGTCGCCGAAGTCCTGATCCGCATCGCGCTGCGCCACACCGACGACAGCCACACCGGTCGCACCGGCGACTATCTCCGCGACCTGCTCACCACTTGCCGGTAGAATCGATCTTGCACTACGACGACTCGGCGTCGCTGGCACCCGACTCTTAAGCCCCTCATCTGGGGTGTTCTTTCCGCACTCTCACGTGACCGCCATCCGGCGCCCCTAGACGGCCAACCCTGCGGGGGTGGGCTTCAGAAAGGCGGTCACACCATGACACCGCTCGGCCTCCCCGACGGGATGGACCTTCAAGCTCTCCGTATGCTTGCCGCTGGCACCAGCCGCGCGACGAAGCAGACCACCGACCACGGCGCGACGGACGGGCTCGTGCCGGCGATCTCCTATCTGCGGGTCTCCACCAAGGACCAAGCCACCCGCTACGGGCAAGAAGAGGGCCTGTCGATCCCGGCGCAGCGTGAAGCCGCGCAGCGCAAAGCCGAACAACTCGGTGCGGTCATCGTCAAGGAGTTCATCGAGCCTGGCGAGTCCGCGAAGTCCGCGCGCCGGCGCGCGTTGCAGGAAATGCTCGACTACATCACCGCGAATCCGGTCCGATACTGCATCATTAACAAGGTCGATCGAATCGCCCGCAACCGCCTCGACGACGCGACCATCCACGCCACCCTGCGCGGTGCGAACACCACACTCGTGTCAGTGACCGAGAACATCGACGAGACTCCCTCGGGAATGCTCATGCACGGCATCCTCGCCTCGATGGCCGAGTTCTACTCCCTCAACCTCGCCCAAGAAGTCATCAAAGGCATGACGCAGAAGGCCACCATCGGCGGCACTCCCACCAAAGCGCCCCTCGGATACCTGAACGTGCGCACCACCGACGCCAAGGGCCGCGAGATCCGCGACATCGAGGTCGACCCTGACCGGGCCGATCTGATCCGGTTCGCGTTCACCGCCTACGCCACCGGCGACTGGTCCCTGTCCTCACTGGCCCGCGAGCTGAACGCCCGAGGTCTGACCACCCGGCCCACGCCGTCGCAGCCCACCCGACCCATCGCGACCACGGCACTGCACAAGGTCCTTATCAACCCTTACTACCAGGGCACCGTCACCTTCCGCGGCATTACCTACGATGGCGCCCACACGCCGCTGGTCGACTCCGAGACCTGGCTGCGCGTCCAGACCCAGCTCGATGCGAAGAACGCTCGTGGGCAACGCCCCCAGAAGTACGACCACTACCTCAAGGGCTCGCTGTACTGCTCCTGCGGCGCCAAGCTCATGATCGAACGACCCCGCGACAAGGCTGGGGATCGGTATGAGTACTTCACCTGCTCCGGCCGGCGCCGCAAGCGCACCACCTGCACCCGCTCCGCGATCCTCGCTGGACGGATCGAGGAGCACATCGAAGCGACCTACGGCACAAACAGTCTGACCCCGGCCGAAGCTGATCGGGTGCGAGAGGTGCTCCACCAGGTGTTCGATCAGCTCGAAGCCTCCAGCGAGGACGAACGCAAACTCCTCGAAGCGCAGAAGGAGAAGCTCGAAGCTGAACGGCTCAAACTCGTCCAGGCCCACTATGCCGACGCAATCCCACTCGACCTGCTCAAGAGCGAGCAGGAACGCATCCGTGTCAGCCTCGACAAGATCACTGCACGGCTCGACACCATATCCACCACCTACGCCAGCGCCCGAGAGGGTCTCGACGAGATCGTTGCGCTGCTCACCGACCTCGACGACCTCTACAACCGGTGCGAACCTGCTGAACGCCGGATGCTCAACCGCGCGCTGTTCGACCGCCTCATCATCGACGAAGACGAGAACGTCACCCACGTGCCGGCCGAACCCGCAGCAAGCGTCCTTACCCACGTCAGCAGCGACGTCCCGACCCAGGTGACCGCGGAAACGAACCTGCCCCGCCATCAGGCGGGGCAGGTTTCGATTTTCTCAACTTACGTGGAGCCTAGGAGACTCGAACTCCTGACATCCGCCTTGCAAAGGCGGCGCTCTACCAACTGAGCTAAGGCCCCTTATCGGGTGATTAAGTTATTCCTGCACGGTCTTATCGTGCTGCACTGCGTCAGTGGCCTGCTTCCAGTCCTGACGTGTCTGCTCAGTCCTCTTCCATTCGCGGTAGGCGAGGAATCCCCCGACGGCCGCTGCGGTCAGAAGCAGTCGTTTCATGCATCCTCCCTAAGCCGTAAGGTCTTCGATCCGCTGCGCCCTACGCAGCGGGACGAAGTTAGCAGAGTGGGCGTACGTGGACTTGAACCACGGACCTTCACATTATCAGTGTGACGCTCTAACCGCCTGAGCTATACGCCCGAAACCTCTTCAAGGGACGCTCTAAAGAGCGACCACTACACGTTACACCGGCAGCGACGGTGCCGCCAAATCAGTCATCGGTCAGGGTGACTCCGATGCCTCCGACCAGTGCGGACGAAAGGTTGTAGAGCACCGCCGAGAGCGTGGAGAGCACGGTCAGCAGCACCACGTTAACCACCGCAATGATCGTGGCGAACGAGGCGATCTGACCGACCGTCACCAGCTCCTCCACGGCGAAGCCGGCCCCGGCTCCCTCCGTGCCCAAGATCTGAACCGCCAGATCATTCACCCGGTCGAAGATGCCGGTGATGTCCATGGCTGACCAGAGGGTCACCGCACAGACCACAGTCATAATCCCCAGCGCCACCGACAGCAGAAAGCTCATCTTCAGCACCGACCAGGGGTCCACTTTGGATACCAGCAGACGAGCCTTGCGCACCTTGGCCTTCGGCGTGGGCCGCACCAGTTGGGGCTGTGAGCGACCTGTGCCCCCGGGCCGCTGCGCTGGCGCGGCCTGAGGGCGCTGCTGTCCCGACGGCGCAGGGCTGCTCTGCTGACTGGGCGCGTTCGGGCGCGGTTTGGGACGGGGAGGGCTCTGCGTCGCTGCACCGGACTTCACCGGTGGGATCGCTTCAGTCGGCTCGGAGGACCGTGGCCGCGGCGCCGGAAAGCGTCCCGCGCCGGGGGAAGTGTTGGTCTGGCTTCCCTGGTCGCCGTTGCTTTGGCTCACAGTTGACCTCCGTGGGGAGAGAGAGTCGCATTCATCGTTGGACTACGTTACTGCATAGAGCTACTGGGAGCTGTCAGGATCCTGAACCTCAGCTTCAGGTGTGGGGGTCTGGCTCTCCTCCGCCGGTGCCTGATCAGTCTCCTCATCGGCGTCGCCCTCTTCGGCGGCGAGCGCAGCACCGGAGGACTTGGCAACTTTGAGGATCCTGTCCCGCTTGCGCGGCTTGGCGAAGATGACTCCCATCGTGTCGCGACCGCGGGCAGGAACACCGGAGACGTCGGAGCGGACCACATTGCCGCTGCTCATCACCACCAGGACCTGTTCGTCCTCCTCCACGACCATTGCGCCGACCAGCTCACCACGGTCTTCGACGAACTTGCCGACCTTGATGCCCAGGCCGCCGCGGCCCTGCACACGGTATTCGTCGACGTGGGTTCGTTTGGCGTAGCCGCCTTCGGTCACCACGAACACGTAGGACTCTTCGGTGACCACGTCTGCGGTGAGCAGCTCGTCCTCGGCGCGGAACTTCATGCCCGTCACACCTGAGGTGGCCCGGCCCATGGGGCGCAGCGCCTCGTCGGTGGCGGTGAACCGCAGCGACTGACCGTTGCGCGAGACCAGCATCAGGTCATCCTCTGCGGAGATGAGCTTCGCAGAGACCAGCTCGTCGTCCTCCCGCAGGTTGATCGCGATCACCCCGGCCTGCCGCGAGGAGTCGTAGTCGCGCAGCCGGGTCTTCTTCACCAGTCCGGACTTGGTGGCCAGCACCAGGTAGTCGGCGGCGTCGTAGCTCTTCAGCGTCAGCACCCCGGCGATGCGCTCATCGGGCTGGAAGGCCACCACATTGGCCACGTGCTGGCCCTTGGAGTCACGGCCGGACTCCATGAGTTCGTAGCACTTGGTCCGATACACCCGCCCGTGGTTGGTGAAGAACAGAATCCACTCGTGAGTGGTGGTTACGAAGAAGTGCTCGACGACGTCCTCAGCGCGCAGCTGGGCACCGCGGACCCCCTTGCCGCCGCGGTTCTGCGCACGGAAGTTGTCGATCTGGGTGCGTTTGACGTAGCCGTCGCGGGTGATGGAGACGACGACGTCCTCCTCGGGGATCAGGTCCTCCATGGACATGTCGCCGTCGTAGCCGTAGAGGATGTTGGTGCGCCGCTCGTCGCCGTGCCGGTCCACGATGCTGTCGAGCTCGGTGCCCACGATGCGCCGCTGCCGGTCCTCAGAGGCGAGGATGTCTCGTAGGTCAGCAATCAGGGTCATCAGCTCGTCGTACTCCTCCTGGAGGCGCTGGTGCTCCAGGGCGGCGAGTTTGCGCAGCTGCATGTCCAGGATGGCCTGGGCCTGATCGTCGTCGATGTCCAGCAGCGTCTTCAGGTTCTGCCGGGCGACCTCCACCGTGGAGGACTCCCGGATGGTGGAGATCACCCGGTCAAGATCATCCAGGGCCCGCAGCAGCCCGATCTTGATGTGCGCCTCCCGCTGGGCCTTGTCCAGGCGGAACTGGGTGCGGCGAACGATGACGTCGATCTGGTGGGTGACCCAGTGGTGGACGAAAGCGTCCAGGCTCAGCGTCCGCGGCACGCCGTCGACCAGGGCCAGCATGTTGGCCGAGAAGTTCTCCTGCAGCGAGGTGTGCTTATACAGGTTGTTCAGCACCACTTTGGCGACGGCGTCGCGCTTGAGCACGATCACCAGGCGCTGGCCGGTGCGGCCGGAGGATTCGTCGCGGATCTCAGCGATGCCGCCGACCTTGCCGTCCTTGACCAGTTCGGCGATCTTGACCGCCAGCCGGTCCGGGTTGGCGTGATAGGGCAGTTCGGTCACCACCAGGCAGGTGCGGTTCTGGATCTCCTCCACGTTGACCACGGCCCGCATGGTGATCGATCCGCGACCGGTGCGGTAGGTGTCCTCGATCCCCTTGGTGCCCAGGATCTGTGCGCCGCTGGGGAAGTCCGGGCCCTTGATGCGCGTCATGAGGGCTTCCAGAAGCTCCTCGCGAGTGGCCTGCGGGTTCTGCAGGTACCACTGGACCCCGGAGGCGACTTCGCGCAGGTTGTGCGGGGGGATGTTGGTGGCCATGCCCACCGCGATGCCGGAGGAGCCGTTGACCAGCAGGTTGGGGAACCGGGAGGGCAGCACGGTCGGTTCCTGCTGCTTGCCGTCGTAGTTGTCCTGGAAGTCGACGGTGTTCTCATTGATGTCGCGGACCATCTCCATGGCCAGCGGCGCCATCTTGGTCTCGGTGTAGCGCGGGGCGGCCGGGCCGTCGTCGCCGGGGTTGCCGAAGTTCCCCTGACCGGTGGCCAGCGGGTAGCGCATCACCCAGTCCTGGATGAGTCTCGCGAGCGCATCGTAGATCGCCGAGTCGCCGTGGGGGTGGTAGTTGCCCATCACGTCGCCGACCACGCGGGCGCACTTGTTGAAGCTGCGCTCGGGCCGGTATCCGCCGTCGTACATCGCGTAGAGCACCCGGCGGTGGACCGGCTTGAGGCCATCACGCACATCCGGCAGCGCACGGCCGACGATCACCGCCATCGCGTAGTCCAGGTAGGACCGCTTCATCTCCGTCTGCAGGTCGATCTGGCGCACCCGGTCGGTGAGCGGGGCGTCTGGGTCCGCTGCGTCCAGGTCGGGGTTCTCCGGAGGGGTTTGGCTCATCTGGGAAGCTCTCTCTTCACTGTGCTCAACAACACTCTGTTCAAAAACATTGCGCTCAACAACTGCGACGACGGGGCTGGATCAGATGTCCAGGAACCGCACGTCCTTGGCGTTCTGCTGGATAAAGCTGCGGCGGGACTCCACGTCCTCGCCCATGAGGATGGAGAAGATCTCGTCGGCAGCGGCGGCGTCCTCCATGGTGACCTGCAGAAGGGTCCGGGTCTGCGGGTCCATCGTGGTCTCCCACAGTTCGGAGTAGTCCATCTCGCCCAAGCCCTTGTACCGCTGGATCCCCAGCTCCTTGGGCAGCTTGCGGCCGGCTTCTCGGCCCCGGGTGAGCGCCTCGTCCCGCTCATCGTCGGTGAAGACGTACTCGGGGGCGCCGTTGGACCATTTGATTTTGTACAGCGGCGGCTGGGCCAGGAACACGTGGCCGTGTTCGATCAGCGGGCGCATGTAGCGGAACAGCAGGGTCAGCAGCAGCGTGGAGATGTGCTGGCCGTCCACGTCGGCGTCGGCCATCAGAACGATCTTGTGGTAGCGCAGCTTGTCCTTGTCGAACTCTTCGCCGATGTTGGTGCCGAAGGCGGTGATCATGGCCTGGACCTCCGCGTTGCCCAACGCCCGGTCCAGCCGGGCCCGCTCCACGTTGAGGATCTTGCCGCGCAGCGGGAGGATCGCCTGGGTGCGCGGGTCACGGCCGCGTTTGGCCGAACCGCCGGCAGAGTCACCCTCCACCACGTAGATCTCTGACTCCGCGGGATTCTTCGACGAGCAGTCGGCGAGCTTGCCGGGCATCCCGAAGGTCTCCAGCGGCGATTTGCGCCGTGCCTGCTCGCGGGCTTTGCGCGCAGCCATGCGGGCCTGGGCGGCGGAGAGCGCCTTGCGGATCACGTCCTTGGCCGCCGACGGGTTGCGCTCCAGCCAATCGCCCAGCTGCTGATGGACCACCCCGTGGACGAATCCGCGGGCCTCGGAGTTGCCCAGCTTGGTCTTGGTCTGGCCCTCGAACTGCGGCTCGGAGAGCTTCACCGACAGCACGGCGGTCAGACCCTCACGGATGTCATCACCGGTGAGGTTCTCATCCTTCTCCCGGATCAGACCCTTCTCCCGCGCGTAGCGGTTGATCAGCGAGGTCAGTGCCGAGCGGAAGCCCTCTTCGTGGGTGCCGCCCTCATGGGTGTTGATGGTGTTGGCGTAGGTGTGCACAGACTCCGAGTAGCTCAGCGTCCACTGCATGGCCACTTCGGCTGCGATCCCACGCTCAACGTCCTCCGACTCGAAAGCGATGACGTCGTCGTGGACGTTCTCAGTCTTCTTCGCCGAGTTCAGGTGCTTGACGTAGTCCAGCAGCCCGTCGTCGTACTGGTAGACGACCATGCGCCCCTTGGATGTTTCGGCCAGGGCGTGCTGATTATCACCGGGCTCCGCCGGCTGCGGCTCCTGCCCATCTGCGACCTGGGCCTGCGAGCCCTCGGCGGCGGACTGCTCATCACGGTCCTCGGAGATGATCTCGTCACGGATGACAACGTTCTCCTCCGTGTTGCGCTCATCGCGCAGCGTGATCCGCAGGCCCTTGTTGAGGAAGGCCATCTGCTGGAACCGGCTGCGCAGCGTCTCGAAGCTGAACTCCACCGATTCGAAGATCTCCGCATCCGGGTAGAACAGCTGCGTGGTTCCGGTCTCAGAAGTCTCCGCGCCCTTGGTCAGCGGCTGCAGAGTCGCACCGCCCTCACCGAAGCCGATCGACCACTCGTGGCCCTGTCGCCTGACCCGGGTCTCCACCTTCGACGAGAGCGCATTGACCACAGAGATGCCCACCCCGTGCAGGCCCCCGGAGACGGCGTAGCTGCCTCCGCCGAACTTGCCGCCGGCGTGCAGCAGCGTCATCACCACCTCGACGGTGGGCTTTCCCTCAGTGGGGTGTATGTCCACCGGGATTCCGCGGCCGTCATCCTCGACCCGGACTCCCCCGTCGTCCTGCAGGGTCACATCGATGTAGGAGGAGTAGCCGGCCAGCGCCTCATCCACTGAGTTGTCCACCACTTCGTAGACCAGGTGGTGAAGACCCCGCTCACCGGTGGAGCCGATGTACATGCCGGGACGCTTGCGCACTGCCTCCAGGCCCTCTAGGACAGTGATGTCACTGGCGCCGTAATTACCCTGTTCTGTCACCGGGCGGATCGTCTCCTCGCGGGTTGGCGCGCATAGTGAGCGCGACGGTCAAATCTGTCCCTCATTCTACCGCCTCGGCGCCAGATTCTCGCATTCTGAACGGGGTCTCTGTGGAGACAGTTGCTATAGGAGACCTCAGAAGGCACCTGGGAGGCATCAGCGGAACGGCGTATGGGGCTCTGATCGTCCCGCTGACTCAGGACTCGGCACATCGCATTGTGCGTGTCCAGACCACGACGGCCACCACCAGGTCCCCACATCGCAGGATCACCCTGCTGCTTCATCACCGTCCTGTCCGGTTATCACCCTCGTCTACGACGGTGATGAACCGATAAGACGGTGATAAAGCGATACGAAGGTGATGCAACACGGCGTCAGGGCACGCAAGCGCTCACCCGTAGGTGTCCCTGGGGCCGCGCCCGCCCCGGACGGTGAACTTGCCCTTCTTCCAGCTGGGAGCCTGCGGCCCGCGGATGTCGATCTCAGTGACGATCCCTCTGCCCAGTTCGCGCTCAAAGACGTCCATCAGCTGCGGCTTCATCAGCTTCAGGTTCGTCGCCCAGGCGGTGGAGTCGCAGACAACCACCACCACCCCGTCCTCAAAGCTCTGCGGGCTGCAGTGCTCTGCGATCGCCTCTCCGACCAGCTGGTCCCACCGACTGATCACCGATCCCACCGCAACGGGAGCGGACCAGCCTCGGCTGCGGATCAGCCCCTTGACCGCCGCGCCCAGCGGTTTGGGGTCACGCAGGTCAGCCTTTTCCCTGGAGGAGCGGGCCGATGCTGCCCGAGCGGATGCTCGCGGATCTGATGTCAGCGAGGAGTTCCTCGGCGGCCGCGCCATCCGCCGGTGACCCTGTTCTGCGGCAGCCTTGCGGAAGCGGTTGAACAGCACCGTGGCAGCGTCCTCAGTCTCCGGCTGCTGCGCAGGGTCCTCACTCATCGCTCGTCATCACCGCTCTCACCAGGCTGATGCGGGTGAACCGTGCTGATCTGCTCCGCAGACTCGACCCGGTACGCGTTGGCCCGAAGCGGCTGCGGCACATCCTCATCCACCGCCGCGGTGACGATCAGCTGCTGCGCGGCGGAGGCCACCGAGGCCAATCGACGACGACGACGGGCATCGAGCTCTGCGAAGACGTCGTCGAGGATGAGAATCGGCTCAGCGCCCTCGGTGGGGTCGTCCTCTATCATCACCCGATATGAGGCTAGGCGCAGGGCCAGGGCGAAGGACCACGTCTCTCCGTGTGAGGCGTAGCCCTTCACCGGTGTGGAGTCGAGGCTGAAGCGCACATCATCGCGGTGCGGACCCACCAGCGTGACGCCGCGTTCGCGCTCATTCTTGCGCACCTCCTGCAGTCGCAGAAGCAGCTGGCCGGCCAGCTCCTCCGTGCCTGCTGACTCCAGGTCGGACGGCTCAGCGGGAGAGGCTGAGGCTGCGTCGTCGTCCTGCATCAGCGATCCGTCGACGGAGGAGAGGTATTGCATCCGCGCGGTGCGCACTGATTCGGAGAGTTCGTGATATGCCTGCGTCACCTGGGGACGCAGTGCGATCAGCATGTCCAGCCTGGCCCTGAGCAGTCGTGCACCGGTGTGCGACAGCTGCTGATCCCATACCTCAAGGGTGGACTCGTGGGTGGGGGTGAACCCTTCGTAGCGGATCGACTTCAGCAGCGCATTGCGTTGACGCAGCACCTTCTCATACTCCTGGCGCAGCGCTCCCAGGGCCGGCCGCAGCTGGACCGCCGATGAGTCGAAGAGTCGACGACGCACCGCAGGTGATCCTTTGATCAGCTCCAAGTCTTCAGGCGCGAAGAGCACGCTGCGCAGAATCCCCAGAATCTCGGTGGCGCGCACAGCAGAACCGCGGTTGATCCGGGCCCGGTTGGAGCGGCCGGGATTGATCTCGACCTCCAGGAAGGCCGATTGGCTCTGCCGATGAGCCTGGGCACGGATGATCGCCTGGGACTCACCGTGCCGGATGAGCGGACCATCATTGCTCACTCGGTGCGATGACAGGGTGGAGAGGTAGCCCACCGCTTCGGCGATGTTGGTCTTTCCCACCCCGTTGAAGCCCAGCAGCACGTTGGCACCCGGCTCCAAGGAGAGCTCAGCTGCGCTATAGCTGCGAAAGTTCTGCAGGACAAGCTGGGAGAGCCGCACTCACTCAGACTCCTTTCGCTACTGATTCAGCAGGCGCACCGGCATCAGCAGATACCGGAAGTCAGTGGAGTTCTCCCCGTCCTGAGTCTCCTGGCCGGTGATCATCGCCGGCTTGGGTGCGGAGACGAAGGAGAACCGCAGGTACTCAGTGTCAATGACGTTGAGCCCCTCGTTCAGATATGTCGGGTTGAATCCCACGGTGATCGGTTCACCGGTGAGCTGAGCCTCGACCACCTCAGAGGCCGAAGCGTTCTCATCCACACCAGCGTCGAGGGTCAGCTGGTTGTCCTCGGTGAACTGCAGCCTGACGTGACCGTTGCGCTCTGAGACTAGGGAGACACGACGGGAGGCCTCGATGAGATCGGCGGTCTTCACCACAGCATTGATCGGCGTCTGCTCCGGGAACAGCTGACGAATCTTGGGGTACTCCCCATCGACCAGAACACTGGTGGTCCGTCGGCCGCCCGAGGAGAAGCCCACCAGCGCATCAGACTCGGAGATCGCCAGGGAGAGCTCGCCCCCTGCGGCAAGTGACTTGGCGACGTCGTTGAGGGTCTTGGCCTTGATCAGCACAGAGGTGGAGATGTTCGGGTCCGCAGGACTCCAGGTGATCTCACGCATCGCCAGCCGGTAGCGGTCGGTGGCGAGGAAGGTGATGGTGTCCCCTTCGAACTCCAGCTTCACACAGGGCAGGATCGGCAGGGTGTCATCCTTGGCTGCCGCGGTGGTCACCTGGGCCACCGCCCGAGCGAAGGCCGAACCGTCTATGACTCCTGCAGCGTCGGGCTGATCCGGGAGATCCGGATAGTCGTCCACCGGCATGGTGGTCAACGTGAAGGTCGAGGACCTGCAGGTGACTACAACTTTGGTCTCTTCCAGCGACAGGGTCACCGGAGCGTTGGGAAGGGACTTGACGATGTCGTTGAGCAGACGGCCCGAGACCAGCACAGTGCCCGCATCAGCCACATCGGCTTCGATGTGCAGCTGGGCTGAGACTTCGTAGTCGAAGCTTGAAATGGTCACAATCTGATCCGCTGCTGTGACCAGCAGTCCCGAGAGGACAGGTGCGGGCGGACGTGGGGACAGCGAGCGTGCAGTCCATGAGACCGCCTCGGACAATACGTCACGGTCTACGGTGAACTGCACTTGAAGTCTCCTCGGCTTGATCGGCTGGGCATTGTCAAGCACCGGTGAGGTGCCGTGTCTGCTGAGAAATGAGCCTACCCCGAACACAACATGCGCCGAAAGTCAGGGTGTTCACCACTAGATATTGACTGCGGCTTCAGATGTGGGTCGTTCGGGCTCGGTCCTCTCTGTCGGTTATCTGAAAAGTATCAGGGGTAAAGAGCAGAAGTGGTAGTAACAGGTGTGGATTCTGTGGATAACCCGATCCTTGAGAGGCTTCGGCCGATTTGTGCTGTGGATAGAACGGTGGAGGATTCCCGATGGGGCTGTAAGTTACACGGGGAGGATTCTGCGCGTCCTCAGCAGGATCTCCCCAGGTATGGGGGAGTTATCCCCAGGGTGGATGCATGTCGTCCTCAGGTTCTCCACCAAGTTATCCACAAGTGTGTGATGCGGGACCCACAATCTTCACCGGCGGTTGTGGATATGTGGGAAAGACTGTGGAGAACCCAGATGTCAACTTCCAGTGTGGGCGCTCTTCTGGCTGAACTACATCCGTGTCAGATGTGCACGAGTGCAGAATCCACACCTGTCAGGGAACAGTTTGACGTGTGTGGCAGTCGCCTGGGGAACTACCGTCCCTGTTTGATCTTGTTGGTCAGCTCGGTGACCTGATTGAAGACCGCACGCCGCTCCGCCATCAGCTGTCGGATCTTGCGTTCGGCATAGATGACCGTGGTGTGGTCGCGCCCGCCCAGGGCTTGGCCGATCTTCGGCAGAGACATCTCGGTGAGCTCGCGCAGCAGGTACATAGTGATCTGCCGGGCGGTGACCAGAGTGCGGTTGCGCGACTTGGACATCAGCTCCTCAACGGTGAAGCTGTAGTAGGCAGCGGTGGCGTCGAGAATCTGATCGGCGGTGATCTCTTGGGCATGATCATCAGAGATCAGGTCCCGCATCACCTGTTCGGCCAGCTGCAGGGTGACGTCCTGCTTGTTCAACGCTGAGTAGGCGGTCACGCGGATCAGCGCGCCCTCAAGTTCACGGATATTGGTGGAGATCTTGGAACCGATGTACTCCAGGACGTCGTCGGGGCACCTGAAGTTCTCCGCGTTGGCCTTCTTGCGCAGAATCGCGATCCGCGTCTCCAAGTCCGGCGGCTGAATATCGGTGATCAGGCCCCACTCGAAGCGTGAGCGAAGGCGCTCCTCAAACCCGGAGAGCTGCTTGGGCGGCTCATCAGAGGTGATGACCACCTGCTTGTTGTTGTTGTAGAGGGTGTTGAAGGTGTGGAAGAACTCTTCGACGGTGCGTTCCTTATCGGCGAGGAACTGGATGTCATCCAGAAGCAGGATGTCCACATTGCGGTAGAGGTGCTTGAAGCTGGCGCCCTCGTCGTCGCGAATGGAGTTGATGAAGTCGTTGGTGAACTCTTCTGAGTTCACATACCGCACCCGGATGCCGCTGTAGAGGCGCTGAGCGTAGTGGCCGATGGCGTGGAGCAGGTGAGTCTTGCCCAGGCCGGAGTCACCATAGATGAACAGCGGGTTGTAGGCCTTAGCAGGGGCCTCAGCCACCGCGTTGGCGGCCGCGTGGGCGAAACGGTTCGATGAGCCGATCACAAACGTTTCGAAGGTGTAGCGCGGGTTGAGCCGGGAGGTCTCGAAGTTGCCGGTATCGGGCAGCCCGGGACGGCCCCAGTCCTGCACGGGACCGGAACCGGGGGTATGGATCCCCGGTTGGGCGCGCTGGGGGCCGCCGCCGGAGAACGGGTGGGAATCGGCGTCGGAGGATGACGCCGGGGCAGGAGTGCCTGCGGTATAGAGGCTGGGTGAGGTCTCACCGGGGCGGCGCACCGGTGCTGGGCCGGCCGGCCGGGCTGAGGCTGAGACCTCGGCATCACCTGCCGCTGCACCGGATCGGGGTGCATAGCCCTGCTGCTTGTCCAACTCCGGGTCAATCACATAGGCGACCAGCACATCTTGGCCGAATACTGTGCGCAGCGCTTCGGAAAGCTCAGCCTGCAGCTGGGACTGCATGAGCTTACGAACCCGCTCATGGGGCACCGCCAGCAGCAGAGTCTCGCCGATGAGCTGATCTGACTGAGGCACCGCTCGACCCATGTCGGTGAGCTTCAGCCCCGTGATTCCGTGGTTCTCGCGCAGTTCAGTGAGCACCTGCCGCCACCTGGCGGAGACGGAGGATTCGGAGTCGGAGGACACGCTTCTCCTCTTGGGGTCGAGCATGGACATAGGCAGTGTCTGAACAGTATTCCACAGTCTCTGTGGATAAGTGTCGGCGGCTGTGGAAGAGCGTGAAGGATGCTACACAGAGTTGACTTCGCGCCGGCTCCATCCGATGAGTCCCACGACGACGCCGACCACAGCGATCCCGCTCAGCCAGAGGAACGGCGCCCAATCCACGTCCTCCACCGGATACTCAGCCAAATGACCAAATATATTGAGTTCGGCGAGAAGCTCGGGAACCTCCAGCAGACTGCCGAAGGTGGTCATGACGGCGCCCCAGCCCACGATCAGCCAGCCGATCGGTGAGGCGGCCCGCGGCAGCCAGCCGAAGAGCGCGGTCACGATGCCCACGGCGGCCAGCACCGCCGGAGCCTGCAGCACACCGGAGAGCAGCAGCTGCCCGAAGTACTGTCCGCCGTCGTCCTCCAGAGAGGCCGCAGCACCGGCTCCCATGCCCAGCCCCACCAGGGTGAGGATGAGCAGCAGGCCCACCATCAGCACGACCACGTGAGCGCCCAACCATCGGATGCGCCCCACCGGAGCCGAGAGTGCGTGTTCGGCTCGGCCGGCACTCTCCTCCCCACGCAGCTGGCCGAGGCCGCTGACGCCGGCGGCAGCGATGAAGACTGCCATGAACACCCCCATGTAGGCCAGGTAGCCCAACATGAGGTCCTCGCCCACGAAAATCTGTGACAGCTCTGCCGGCAGATCATCAGCGGCGTCCATCAGCGTCTGGGCATAGCTGCCGAACATCAGCCCGGTCAGCAGAAGAGCGATCCCCCAGCCGCGCAGCCCGCCGCGCAGGGTGCGGGTCGCCAGGCCAAGCGGTGTCCCAAGCCCGGGCCGAGCCTCAGCCCGACCCAGCCTGCCGTGGAACAGCGAGCCTTCCAGATCACGCTTGGTGGAGAGCCAGTAGCCCAGCCAGCCCATGAGCAGCCCTGCGCCGATCAGTATCCCTACCGGCCACCACAGATCGTGGACGAACGGTGCGGTCTGCTGCGACCAGCCCAGCGGGGAGAACCAAGAGAGTGCCGTGCCGCCGAGTTCGGGGGCATCGCCACCCATACGGATCAGATACGCAAGCCCCAAAAGAGCCCCGCCCATCGCGGAGGCGCCGCGGGAGGATTCACTCAGCTGCGCGGAGACGGCCGCAGCCCCGGCGAAGAACACCCCGACGCCGAACCCCGAGGCCGCCACCAGCGCGGACCCTGCCGCGTCGTAGCCGGCACTGACCCCGCCGAGAGTCACCAGGGCTGCGGCCACCGCGTTGGCCATGGTGGTCAGCACCAGGGCCGCGGTCAGCGTGGCGTGCGGGCCCACCACATTGGCGCGCACCAGCTCTGCGCGCCCGCTCTGCTCCTCGGCACGGGTGTGGCGGACGACGGTGAAGACGCTGAACAGCGCGATCAGGATGTAGATGAACAGCGCATAGCCGGCGGCGTAGAACCGCTGGTAGGTCGGCTCATCCATTCCGTGGCCCGGGCCGACCATCATTCGGCCCACCGGGTCCGCGTAGAGGCCGGCCAGACTCCTCAGGTCATCGCTCGTCTCGGCGAGGATCGTGACGGCATGGGCGAAGTAGAAGCCGAATACTCCGATGCCCAGCACCCAGGCGCTGGTGCGCAGTCGATCACGGCGCAGCATGGTCCGCAGCAGCAGGACGGTGCCGGTGATCCCGGACCCATCGACCGCTGGGTCGGAGGCTCGTCGTGCAGGAGCGGACGTGGGAGCGCTCATCCTAGGACACCTTCTTCGCAGTCGGCTCGCTGACGCCGGCGTCGTGAAGCTCATCGCCGTAGTAGCGCATCAGCAGCTGCTCCAACGTCGGCGGATGCGCCACAATGGATCGGATCTGCAGCTGAGTCAGGGTGTCCATGACCTCCTGGACCTGATCGCCGTCGACCTCAAAGACGCTGCGCTCGCCCTCGGTGCGGAAATCATGGACGAAGCTGTGTTCCTTCAGGGGTCGGGCGGATCCGACAGTTTCCACCTCGACTGTGGTGCGGGTCATATGCCGCAGCTGCGACAGGGTGCCGGATTCGACGATGTTGCCGGCACGAATGATCGAGATCCGGTCTGAGAGTGCTTCGACCTGGGCCAGGATATGGCTGGAGAGCAGCACCGAACGGCCCTGCCCCTTGGCCTCATGGATGACTTCCTGAAAAGCAGCCTCCATCAGCGGATCAAGGCCAGCAGTGGGCTCATCCAGCAGCAGCAGGTCCACATCGGCGGCCAGCGCAGAGATCAGGGCCACCTTCTGCCGGTTGCCCTTGGAATAGGTGCGGGCCTTCTTGCGCGGATCCAGATCGAAACGCTCAATCAGCTCCCGTCGCCGGGTCTTATCGGGTGAGCCGCGCAGCCGCAGGAACATGTCGATGATCTCTCCGCCGGTGAGATTCGGCCAGAGCTCCACATCGCCGGGAACGTAGGCCAGTCGGCGGTGCAGGGCCACCGCGTCCTTCCAAGGGTCGCCGCCGAAGACCCGGATCCTTCCAGAGTCCGGGCGCAGCAGCCCCAGCAGCACCCGCATGGTGGTGGACTTGCCGGATCCGTTGGGACCCAGGAAGCCGTGCACCTCGCCGGGGGCGATCTGCAGGTTCAGGTTGTCGAGGGCACGGACGGGGCCGAATTCCTTGACCAGGTCCTGTGCGAAGATGACCGGTTCAGTCTCTTCCATCGGTATGTCCTTTCTCCGTGTTGGCCCGTTCCATGAGTTCCTGATACATCTCAGCGTTGATCACCGGTTGGGTGTAGAGCTCCATGACTGTCGAAATATAGGGAAGCAGATCTTCGGGCTGCCCCTCGACGGGGCTGGCGCCGAGATGGCGCTCCATCTGGTGGTGCAGCATCAGCGCTCCGAAGGACTGCAGCAGCATCACCACCGCCCGGCGGCGTGGATTCGCGCTGGGATAGACCAGACCCAGCTCCTCCCCCTCGGCGGTGTATTCCAGGGAGTCCTCCACCAGCCGGTCGAAGAGGGCGTCGACCTCCTCACCTCCGGCAGCGAAGGCTCTGAGCAGGTATTTCAGCAGACTCCTGTTGGCGTGCAGCATCTCGAAGACGTAGTTGCGCGGCATGGGACCGCTGAGCCGCACCGACTCGGTCTTCATGCGGTGGATCGTTGCGGCCGCATATCGGTCACAGGCCTGACGCAGAGCGGCTTTGGAGCCGAAGTGATGGATCACCAGGGGAGCAGAGACTCCGGCACGGTGGGCGATGCCTTTGATCGTCACGCCGGTGAACCCGTGGTCTCCGTAGAGTTCGACGGCGGCGTCAAGGATTCTCTGCCGTGCATCGACGTCCGGCGGCGGGCTGTCAGCGTGGCCCACGCCGCCTGCACCGGCGGGATCGGCCGAACCTCGGGGTCGGCTCCAGCGGGTGGTGCCGTAGCGATAGACCATAGTCCGATCTCCTGGTGGCGAGGCGAACTGCTCACGTGCTGAACAGTCGTTCAGCCTGATGCTTTCAGAGCGTAGCTGAACGACTGTTCAGGCCACAAGGGCACTGAATGCACGCAGCTCACCGTTCAGCCGGCAAGCAGTGCGTACCACATAAACTTGACTGGCTCTGTCAGCCACGCGTAGTGTTGGCTGGTCGCCCTGGAACTTCTGCGCGCCGTCGTGCTTGACGAACGCAACGCAGTGATGCCGGGGCAAACCGAGACTTCAAACCATCCACTTGGGAGTACACAGTGAGCAAGCGGACTTTCCAGCCGAGCAACCGCCGTCGCAGCCGCAAGCACGGTTTCCGGGCACGCATGCGCACTCGCGCCGGCCGTTCCATCATCTCTGCACGTCGCAGCTCGGGCCGCAAGTCCCTGTCGGCCTGACACTGCAGCACATAGGAAGTGGCCCGCCCCGGCTGATGCCGGGGGCGGGCCCTTTCTGTACCAGGACTGCTGATCATGCTTCCCAAACCACACCGGCTGACCGCAGCACGGGACTTCTCAGCAGTGATGCGCCGCGGAGCCAAGGCCGGTACAGCCACGGCGGTCACTTCCGTGCTCATCAGCGGCACAGCTGCGGCAGATGAGCGGCGGCGCGCATCAGCTGTCTCATGGCGCTGCGGCTTCATCGTCTCCAAGGCAGTGGGCAACGCAGTGCTCAGGCACCGCACCACGCGGCGGCTGCGGCACATCGTGGCTGAACTGATCGACTCAGGGGCCGTTGAGCTTCCCCGGCAGGGGCGTACAGAGATTGTGATCCGGGCGTTGGCCGAATCAGCCCAGGCGGACCATGCCAGGCTTAGCGCTGATGTCCGCTCCGGTCTGCGACGTGCACTGGTCAAGGCAGAGAAGGCTCGGGCCAATGCCACCGGGTGATGCAGCCGGCAACCGGCAGTGGGTGAGCCACCGGGACTTCTACGTGGAACCCGGCCAGCCCCCCGGCGTGCCGCAGGAGCAGCCGGATGCGCTGCAGATCCGACGTCGCAGGTGGGGGTGGCTGCGACAGGCGCCGTCGTACCTTGTGGTGCTCTTCATCAAAGCATGGCGGAAGCTGATCTCACCGCTCTATGGTCAGGTGTGCAGCTTCTATCCCAGCTGCTCCGCCTACGGCCTGGAGGCGGTGACAGTTCATGGGTTGGTTCGGGGCAGCGGACTGACGCTTTGGCGGATACTGCGCTGCAATCCCTTCACCGGCGGGGGGATCAACCATGTACCGGCTGCTCAGCGGCTCTGGCGTCAGGAGCAGGTGCCCGATATTGTGCGAATCAACCACCCGCCGATGGACGAGCCGGATGACGACTGAGAGAAGATTCACGGGCGTTGAGGCAGATCAAGTACTCTTGAGTCTGGACTTTTACGCGCTTTTCGCGCCGGGCACCCCATTTCCTGATGCGCTCGGCCTGAGACCCTGAGAGATTAATGGCTTTCCTAGATACAATTATGTGGCCCTTCAGCTGGGCCGTCTCCTTCATCCTGAGCATGTTCCACAATGCGCTCTCGATGCTTGGGCTGTCGGAGGCGTCCGGTTGGAACTGGACGATCTCCATTGTGCTGCTGGTGCTGGTCATCCGCGTGATCCTGATCCCGCTGTTCGTTCGGCAGATCAACTCCCAGCGCGGCATGCAGGTCATCCAGCCGGAAGTGCAGAAGCTGCAGGCGAAGTACAAGGGTAAGAAGGACCCCGTGTCGCGTCAGCAGATGGCGGCCGAGCAGCAGGCGCTGTTCAAGAAGCACAAGGTCAACCCCTTCATGACCTGTCTGCCGATTCTGGCCCAGATGCCGATCTTCTTCGCGCTGTTCTGGATGCTCAGACGGATCGGTGGAGGAGGAGGATTCGCCGCCGGAGGCAACACTGAGAAGTACCTCACTGAGGGCTACTACGCGTTGAGCACCATGGAGGTCCACAGCTTCTCTGGCTCTGAGATCTTCGGCGTCGGGCTGTCGGACATCTTCCTGCCGGCGTTCAACCATGATCCCACTCAGTGGGGTGTCGTGGTGCTGACCAGTGTGATGATCATCATGATGGTCGGCACCCAGTTCTTCACGCAGAAGCAGCTGATGAGTAAGAACATGTCGGAGTCAGCGCTGCAGGGGCAGTTCGCGCAGACGCAGAAGATGATGCTGTACCTGCTGCCGCTGGTATTCGTCATCGGCGGTGTGAACTTCCCCGTCGGCGTGCTGATCTACTGGACGGCCACGAACTTCTGGACCATGGGCCAGCAGTGGTGGGTCATTCGGAATAATCCCACCCCCGGTTCCTTGGCTGAGAAGGAGCTGAACCTGCGGCGGGCCACCAGGGGTCTTCCTCCGGTCGGAGAAGATGCGCGCAAAGCTCGTGAAGAGTCACAGAAGCCGACTGGTGAGCACAAGGGGCACACCGCACAGCCTAAGAAAAAGAAGAAAAAGAAGAAGAAAAAGGGACGCCGATGAGCGAACAGACCACCGCTGAGGATGTTGACCATCCGGCAGCTGAAGACGATGCACCCGTGGCGCAGACTGCCCAAGACTCGGCCGAAGAGTCCGAGGCCGGCACCGACGAGGGCGATATTGCTGCTGACTACCTTGAAGAGCTGCTCGACATAGTCGATCTCGACGGCGACATCGAGATCGAGATTCGGGGCGAGCGGACCTTCATCTCTGTCCAGGCAGAGGACGACACCGATGACCTGCAGAAGTTGGTGGGAAACAAGGGCGAGGTGCTCGAGGCCCTCCAGGAGCTGACTCGATTGGCGGTGCTGACCTCCACCGGAGCGCGCACACGCCTAGTGCTGGACATCAATGGACACCGCGTTGCGCGTCAGGACGAGTTGAAGCAGCTGGCCGAGAATGCGGTGACTGAAGTCAGGCAGAGCGGCGAGAAGGTACACCTGGAACCGATGAGTGCCTTTGAACGTAAAATTGTCCACGATTTCCTTGCGGAAGCTGACTTGGCTTCCGAATCCGAGGGTGAGGGCAAGCGCCGCCACGTCGTGGCCTCGGCTGAATAGGCCCAGCGTCGATGAGTGATACCCCGGAGGACGTAGAGTCCATACCGACGCTGACGTCGACGGAGCGCCGGGCGGCTGAGCTGCTCTTCGCAGAGCAGCTGCCGGAGGCACAGCGATACGTGGAGCATCTGTGCACTACCGGCATCACACACGGATTGCTGGGTCCACGGGAAGTGCCGCGTATGTGGTCGCGTCACGTGCTGAACTCTGGTGTCCTTGCGCCCGAGCTTCCCTCCGGAGGCACAGTGGCCGACGTCGGGGCGGGGGCGGGCCTTCCGGGCCTGGCCCTGGCCCTGGCTCGGAAGGACGTGGACTTCATTCTGATCGAACCCATGGAGAGACGCGTCGACTGGCTGAACGCTGTCCTACGGGATCTTGGTCTCAGCAATGTGCGGCTGATTCGGGCACGGGCCGAAGAAGTCAGCGATGAAGTCATGGCGGATGTGGTGACGGCCCGTGCCGTGTCATCCCTTAAAAAGCTGATACCCCTGACGGTCCCCCTGATGTCTGATGATGGGCAGCTGATGCTGCTCAAGGGACGCAGCGCGGCGGATGAGATCAGTGCCGCGTCCAAGCAGATCAGGAGGGCTCGGCTGATCGAACCCAGAATCGAGCTCTTCGGTGAGTCTCTGCTCGATGAGGCAACGACGGTCGTCTGCGCACGTCGACGCTGAGTGTGACTGCAGGTCCTCGATCACTGACTTAGACTGGCTCCTATGAGCGAATCGCTATCCGAGTCCCCACTGGCGGCACAACTGCAGAATGAGCAGCAGCGACGCAGGAGACTCGATGAACTCAGTCTTGAGCGGCCCGATGACACCCGCATCATTACGGTGTCCAATCAGAAGGGTGGTGTTGGAAAGACCACCACCACTGTGAACATGGCAGCCGCCCTGGCTGATCACGGGTTCAATGTGCTCGTCATCGACATCGATCCGCAGGGCAACGCTTCCACCGGTCTTGGGGTGCCGCATTCGGCTGAGACCGACTCCATCTACGACGTCATGATTGATGACCTGACCATGGCGGAGGTGGTGGCTGACTCTCCAGACGTCGAAGGACTGTCCGTGGTGCCGGCCACCATCCACTTGGCTGGTGCAGAGATTGAGCTGGTCTCGCTTGTTGCCAGAGAACAGCGGCTGCAGCGTGCGTTTGAGGAGTATGTGCAGCATCGCGCCGATCAGGGACAGCAGCGGTTGGACTATGTCTTTATCGACTGCCCCCCCAGTCTGGGACTGCTGACGGTCAACGCGTTCGTGGCCGCGAATGAGGTACTCATCCCGATCCAATGTGAGTACTACGCCCTGGAAGGGCTGAGCCAGTTGCTCAGCAATATCAGGATGATTCAGAAGCACCTGAACCCGACGCTGCGCGTATCTACGATTCTGCTGACCATGTATGACGGGCGGACCAACTTGGCGGCCCAAGTCGTGGCAGAGGTCAAACAGCACTTCCCTGACGAGGTTCTTGAGTCCAAGATCCCGCGCAGTGTACGAATTGCGGAGGCCCCCAGCTATCAGCAGAGCGTGATTTCCTATGATCGCTCGTCCACGGGCGCGCTTGCCTATCTGGAGGCGGCCGCGGAGATTGTTCGCCGACACAGTTGACTGAGCATCGTCGTTTCACGTGAAACGAGATGGGGTCAGTGGCGAAGATGCATTGGGGCGAGTGATCCCCTGCCGCGGTATGGCATGAGTGACGTGTCAGTTTGCGGATGTCCCGCCACTGTTGATGCTCTTGATGCCGGCATCAGCGGTGAATGGTTGAATTCTTCCGCATTGACCATAGGGGCTCGGTCATACCGTAGTGGCAGTCGCGCCACGCACGTTTCACGTGAAACGATGAACCGTCGCAGATGAGGGGTTGGCTCTAGACTGGTTTCAACAGCTGTGAGAATTCGGGAGGAACACGTGGCGGAGCGAAAAAGGCGAGGCTTGGGGCGCGGCCTAGGCGCCCTCATCAATAGTGATACGCAAGACCAGGGCGGTGGCGAGGGTCCACCCACCACGGTTCCCGCCATGACGCCAGAGGTTGAAGCCGTCCCGGTGGATGTTTCACGTGAAACAGATCGTCCGGAACGGCCTATAGACGTCTTCTTCTCAGCGAAGTCGCATCTCGAGACTCAACGCGTGTCACGCGAAACCGCCGCAGCAGGGCCCCGGACTCGGCAGCGTATCGGTACGACCGCGCCACGACGGTCAAACGGTGCTCGCCGTGCAGAGATGCCGGATGTCCTCGGCGTCGGAAATAGCGCTGATGGCGCTGCGAAGGACGTCGAAACTCATCAGCACAGCGGTGATGTTTCACGTGAAACATCACCGGCAGCAGCCGATGCAGAGTTTAGGGCTATTCCCGTGGGGAGTATTCATCCGAATCCCCGCCAACCTCGTCAGGTGTTCGATGAGGAGGAGATGGATGAGCTGGTGCACTCCGTGCGAGAAATAGGAGTGCTGCAGCCGATAGTGGTTCGTCCTATAGAAGACGACCGCTACGAGCTCATTATGGGCGAGCGGAGGTGGCGCGCCTCCGAGGCCGCGGGACGGGACACAGTTCCCGCCGTGGTGCGTAATACCAGCGACGAAGATCTGCTTCGTGACGCCCTGTTGGAGAATATTCACCGGTCTCAGCTCAACCCATTGGAAGAGGCCGGTGCCTATCGGCAGCTTCTGGACGATTTCGGTATTAGCCAGGAGGAGCTCTCTCGAAGAATCGGTCGATCGCGCCCACAGATTTCCAATACTCTTCGTCTGATGAATCTGCCCCCCGCAGCGCAGCGCAGAGTCGCGGCAGGTGTGCTGTCCTCAGGACACGCCAGGGCGCTGCTCAGCCTTGAGAGCGAGGATCAGATGGAAGAGCTCGCCCAACGCATCATTGCGGAGGGCCTGTCCGTCCGAGGAACCGAGGAGGCCGCGACCTCGATCAAGAGCAAAATTGGAGCGGACGGCGTTTCACGTGAAACCAATCGCCTACCTTCCAGTGGGCGTGTGCAGCACTTGGATGAGTATGCGGAGGCGCTGACTGACCGACTCGATACACAGGTGAAAATCAGCCTGGGCGCCAAAAAGGGACGGATCGCCATCGATTTCGCGTCTATGGAGGACCTGTACCGGATTATGCAGCTGCTGGGTACAGATCCCCAATAGCAGCGGGTCGATTCGCCGACCATAGGAAAACGCCCCCAGACCCTCAGGACTGGGGGCGTTTCACGTGAAACGTCAGGTCACTGCTGGTTCAGCAGATCCGCAAATTCGTCCTCAAGTGCCGGCTTCGGCTTTGCGCCGATGGAGGCCTTGACTTTCTCGCCACTGTTGAATGCATAGACGGCCGGGATGGAGGTGATCCCATACTTTGCCGCTGTGGCAGGGTTCTCATCCACGTTGACCTGGACGACCTCGATCTTCTCGGCGTGCTCCACGGCGAGTTTCTCGAGTTCGGGCGTGAGTGCCTTGCAGGGTCCGCACCATTCCGCCCAGAAATCAACCAGCACGGGCTTTTCTGAGTTGAGAACGTCGGCTTCGAAGGTTGAGTCAGTGACTGCTTTGAGTTCGGACATGTTTGGGTCTCCTTTTAGACCGTCAGTGGTTCAGCGACTTCAGCGGCGTCAGATTCCGCAGCGTCCGCCAGGTAAGTCTCTACGTCGATGGCGGCCGTGCAGCCGGATCCTGCTGCGGTGATGGCCTGGCGGTAGTGGGGGTCCAGCACGTCTCCGGCGGCAAACACGCCCGGGAGGCTGGTCTTGGAGGTCCGTCCCTGGACTGCGACGGTGCCCTCCTCTGTGAGGGTGAGCTGGTCCCTGAACATCTCAACCCGCGGGTCATGACCAATTGCTACGAACATCCCTGTGACATCCAGGGCGGACTCTCCGCCGGTGTTGGTGTCGCGCAGGGTGAGCTGACTGACCTTGCCGGAACCGTGGACTGCCGTGACCTCACTGTTCCAGATGAACTCGATCTTGTCATGGGCTTTCGCTCGGTCGGCCATGATCTGGGATGCTCGAAGCTCTTCGCGACGGTGGACGACATAGACTTTGGAGGCGAACTTGGTCAGGAAGAGCGCCTCCTCCATTGCGGAGTCGCCGCCGCCGATGACCGCGATGTTCTGCTCGCGGAAGAAGAACCCGTCACATGTGGCGCACCAGCTGACCCCGTGTCCAGAAAGTTCCTTCTCCCCGGGAACGCCAAGTTCACGGTAGGCGGAGCCGGTGGCCAGGATCACTGAGCGAGCATGCAGACTGCCGCCGGAGCCCAGGCTGATCTCCTTGATCGGCTGATCCAAGGTCAGGACGGTCGCATCCTCGTGGCGGACGTCTGCGCCGAACCGGCGGGCTTGGGCCTCCATATTCATCATCAGATCCGGGCCCTGGATGCCGTCCTGAAAACCGGGGAAGTTCTCCACGTCAGTGGTGTTCATCAGTTCCCCGCCGGCGGTCACAGCACCGGTCAGCACGATCGGCTTCAGGTTCGCTCGGGCCGTGTAGATCGCAGCGGTGTAGCCGGCCGGGCCGGAGCCGACGATCACGACGTCGTGAACCTGGTCTGGTGTTTGGTCAGTCACGTATGGTCCTTCGGTCAAAATGGGTGCCTACACAGGTCGAACGATACGCAGGTGGTGGGTATTCCGCGACTTGAGCTCTCAGCGCGGAAATGGGGGCTGCCCGCAGACTCAGTTGAGCTGAATGAACAGGATGACGGCTGCAGCCACCACCAGGATCGCCAGCACCGCCGCTGAGACCCACCAGAGGGAAGTGCGCGCGTCGGAGTTCTCCGAGGCAGTGGCTGAGGAGGAAGAGGAGGACCGATCCTGCGACACGCCCTCGGGTGCAGGGAAGTTGGGTGCTGGGAAGGGGGTGCTGGTTCTGGGCGGTACAGCCTTGATCAGGCTGGTGAAGCTCGGTTCCTCCTGCGGAGCAGTCCGGGACTGTTCGGCAGAAGCTGCAGGTGTCGGGGTGTGCGGCGGCGGAGGCAGGGATCCGGACGCCTGCTGCTGCCAGTCGGCGCCGGGCTGGGGGTCGAATATGGGATCAGGTTCGGCCGGCGGGTCATCGATGACTTCCTCGCCCTGCGGGTCTGCGACACCAGGTGTCACAGATGGCCGGACCTGGTCACTGGTGCTGGCGGAAAGCGTGGAGATCGGCACCGAGGGCGCCTGCTCGTCGATGTGTTCGTCCGAGTCGGCCCGCCATGCTGAGACACCGGATTCTGCGGCCGCGTCGCCGGGTGCCTGGACCGACTCTGCCGGCTTGGAATCCGGACCGGGGCTGTCCGCTTTCGGCGCCCAAGCGAACAGTGCCTCGATCACGTCGCCATCGACGTCGGCACGCGGATCAGTCTCCACCAGGTCCAAGTCGGTGCTGAGTGAGAAGGGCTGGTCCTCCGGTGCGGGCGGCGGCGACTGCGAGGCCTTCGGTTCGGGCTCAGCATGATCGGCGGTGACCTTGTCCAAGAATGAGGGTCGACGACGGGGCAGGCCGGGCAGCCTGCGCCCGGGTTCGGGGGAGCTGGCCAGATCGGCCTGCAGGTGCGCGTAGTACTCGGCGTCGTCGTCATAGGTCTGCGGCTGCATCTCTCGGGACTGGCCGAAGAGCTCGGATCCCAATGAGTCGGTGAAGTAGGGCTCCACATAGGGCGCGCTGTCCGGAATCACCAGATCCATCAGCTGATTCGGATTCACCACTGGTGCGATCAGATAGGTCCGTTCCGCAGAGAGCCCCAAGTCCAGAACCTGCACATCAGAGGCTCGTTCTCCGGTGGCCAGCTCCTTCGCCGAGGTGGCCACCTGCTTGGCATTGGCGCGGGAGGCCAGCAGCACGCTGACTTCACGGTCGAGGACCTGATCAACGGCCTGGAAGATGACGTCCTGGTCAGCGGAGGTCACCACGTGGTGTGTGATGCGGTAGCGACCGCCCACCACATCACCAACACCGAAAGGCTGAGCCACGTGTCCTCCAAAAGTTTCTTGCATGTGCCTCGGTCCAGACTACCGGGCCAATCGGGCCAAGGCCGGTATCCGACGAGCCAGCGTCTGCACGAACTGGGTGAACTCCGGGACTCGAAGCCCTCGCAGGGCGAGGACGAACGCCGCCGCCATCACGATGCCGACCACTGCGCAGGCGATGACTGCGGTGACGATCGAATTCCACGCGAAGCCGAAGGAATAGCCGCCCAGCAGCCACAGGACCCCGGCCCCGACCACACCGGCGGCCACTGCTGCGAAGCCCGAGCGGGTGTAGGCGGCCAGTACTGAGGTGAAGTCGAAGCTGCCCCAGCGGCGGACCACCAGCACGTGACAAATCACATACTGCAGCATGTGCAGCCCGGAGAATGCCCCCACCACCAGGTAGGGAACGTACTGACTCTCTATGAACTGCGCGCTCCCGTAGGTGATGCTGAGTCCGACGACGGCGATGGTGGTGAACACCCACATCGGGGTCTTCGCGTCCTCGGCGGCATAGAAGGTGCGCAGCAGGTAGAACTGGCCGGAGCGGAACGGCATGCCCACGGCCAGCAGCACCAGCAGCTGGCCCACCGCAGCGCCGGCCAGATGGGCGTCCTCGCCGGAGCCGGCGAAGATTCGGCCCAGCGGCCCGGAGAGCACCAGAACTGCGACCATGAAGAACATGATCGGGATTGCGAAGATCCGCAGGCCGTGGTTGATGAGCTCCTTGGAACGATCGAAGTCCCCCAGATGCATGGCATCGGAGAGTTGGTTGAACAGCACGGTGGCGATGGAGAGCACGAACACCGAATGCGGGAGGATTGCGATCAGCTCGGCCACATTCGTCGCATATTCACCCGGGACGCTGGCTCCCTCGGGCCCCATATCTTGTCGGGCCGCGGTGGCACCGGAGACCAGACGCAGGTAGAGGAGATTGGCCACATTGCCGATCAGCATGGTGACCAACGTCCAGCCAGCCACCTGGCCGGTCTGCCGCAGACCCATGCCGCGCAGCCCGAACCTCGGTCGCAGCTTCAGTCCAAGCCGGGACAGCGGCCACAGCAGCAGCGCTGCCTGGGCGATGATCCCCACGGTATGGCCGCCGGCCAACCATGCGGTCTGCGTGGCCGACCATTCGGCCAGCTGGTCATCGCCGCTCTGGTAGGCGCCGAAGGCAATGATGTAGCTGATGATCACAGCGATGGCGATCAGGTTGTTCAGCACCGGCGCCCACATGTACCAGCCGAACTTGGCGTTGGCGTTGAGGATCTGCCCCACCACTGCGTAGAGACCGTAGAAGAAGATCTGCGGCAGGGTCCACAGCGCGAACGCGGTGCCCAGCAGCAGCATCTCCTCACTCCAACCCCTGGTCAGGGCGATGATGATCGGATAGGCGGCGAGGGTCACCAGCACCGTACCCACGGCGAGCACGGCTGTGGTCATTGTCAGCAGCCGGGAGGTGTAGTCGGCCCCGCCGTCGGGGCGTTTGGCGGCCTTGATCAGCTGCGGGACCAGCACCACATTGAACATCCCCCCTGCCAGCAGCAGGTAGATGATGTTGGGGATGCTGTTGGCCTTTTCGAACACATCGGCCATCAGTGCGGTGTTGCCGATGGCCACCGCCAGCAGCGCGGTGCGCACAAACCCCAGTACGCGCGAAACCGTGGTCCCGGCAGCCATGATCGCGCTGGCCGCAGCCAGGCCGTTCTTGGGCAGGTGGGAGGCAGCAGGCTCCAGTGCTGGTTCGGTCTGCTCCGTCTCCATGCCGTCGGCAGCCGACTGCGCGGCGGCGGATTCAGCTCGGGCCCCAGGTATGGCCTCGTGACGGGGCCGGTAGGCCGAAGTTGCAGGACTCATCAGTGCAGGACTATAGACCAACAGCCGCAACAGGCTTCACAGCGAATCACTGATGACTCGTTTGGCAAGGTTCACAATGCGTCGCTCGTTGGGGAAGGAGAGCACTCGGTCCAGGTCCTCGAGATTGACCCAGGCGACGTCGACCGCCTCATGGTCGGGGTCCTTGTCAATCGTCAAGTCACCGCCGACCGCCTCCAGCAGGAAATGATGAACTGTCTTATGCACCCGGTGGCTGGGCACGGTGAACCAGTACTCGATGCTGCCCAGGTCGGTGAGGATGGACCCTGCGATGCCGGTCTCCTCCTCCACCTCGCGCACAGCAGCCTCCGCGTATGTCTCCGCACCCTCCGGATGCCCCTTGGGCAGGCACCACTCCAGCCGGCCGCCTCGGTTGTAGCGGGCGATGATGGCTACCTCGAATCCGCGCGGCGCCGGGGTGATCACCACACCGCCGGCGCTGACCTCCTCCACAGTGGGCAGATGGCCACCGGCGCGTCCCGGCGCGTAGCCGGTTGCGCGACGAGCACCCATTGACACCGTCAAGGGGGTCGTTCGTTCGTCGCCGGCGTGCGGATTGGTCATAATCACTACTTTAACCTTGACCAGGGAACTCACGCGGCTTTGTCAGATTCCCAGCGGGTGCTCCGACGCTGCCGACGGGACACGCCCCACAGAACGCTGATCCGGGCCGCGTCATGGGCACCGGCGATCGTGGCACATGCTGTGACAAACTGTTCAGCATCATGGTTTTTCTTCCCCAGGGTTTTCCTGCAGGCGCACAGCTGCCCGACGTCGTCGTTGAGCTCGGTGAGGTCTTCACAGCTGCCGGTTACGAGCTGTCCCTGGTGGGCGGGCCGGTCCGGGACCTTTTTCTGGGTCGAGCCTCGCCGGACCTGGACTTCACCACCGATGCGCGGCCGGATGAGATCATCGCAGCGGTGGCAGGCTTCGCCGATGCGCACTGGGACATCGGCCGGGACTTCGGCACCATCGGTGTGCGCAGGGGGCCTGACACCCTGGAGATCACTACCTACCGCGCTGAAGCCTATGACCCCAGCTCGCGCAAGCCCCAGGTGCGATTCGGCTCCAGCCTGGAGGACGATCTGGTCCGCCGTGATTTCACCGTCAACGCTATGGCGCTGCGGCTGCCCAGCTTTGAGCTGATCGACCCCCACGGCGGGGTGCGTGACCTCTTCGCCCAACAGCTTCGCACTCCCGCCACCCCCCAGGAGAGCTTCTCCGATGATCCGCTGCGGATGATGCGTGCGGCCCGCTTCGCGTCCCAGCTCGGCCTGGAGATCGCCGATCAGGTGCGCGAGGCGATGATCGATATGGCCGCCCGGATCGAGATCGTCTCCGCCGAACGGGTCCGCGAGGAGCTGGTGAAGCTCATCTGCGGCCGCAGCCCGCGTGCGGGGGTCGACGTCATGGTGGCCACCGGCTTGGCCGCCGTCGTGCTGCCGGAGGTCCCCGCGCTGAAGCTCACCACCGATGAGCACCACCGGCACAAGGACGTCTACGGCCACTCCCTGCAGGTGTTGGAACAGTCCATGGATCTGGAGACCGACGACGACGGCGCCGTGCCCGGCCCGGACTTCATCCTGCGCTTCGCCGCCCTGATGCACGATGTCGGCAAGCCCAAGACCCGTCGGTTCGAGCGCGGATCGGTCAGTTTCCGGCACCATGATGTGGTCGGTGCGAAGCTGACACGCAAGCGGATGCAGGCGCTGAAGTTCGACAAGGCCACCATCAGGGCGGTGAGTCACCTGGTGGAGCTGCATATGCGGTTCTACGGCTACGGGGACCAGGGCTGGACGGACTCTGCGGTGCGCCGCTACGTCACTGACGCCGGTGATCAGCTTCAGCGCCTGCACCGGCTGACCCGCTCGGACGTGACCACGCGCAACAGGAAGAAGGCTGCGCGCCTGGCCCGAGCCTACGACGACCTGGAGCAGCGCATCTCCGAACTGCAGCAGCAGGAGGAGCTGGATAGGGTCCGCCCCGACCTCAACGGTGAGCAGATCATGCAGATCCTGGGAGTCTCGCCGGGCCCGGTGGTCGGCACGGCGTACAAGTTCCTGCTGGAGCATCGCATGGAGCACGGCCCGGTCAGCCACGAGGAGGCCGTGACCCTGCTGAAGGACTGGGCCGCGGAGAACCTCTGAGCGCGGGCAGCCCACCAGCTTCGTTCGGTCACCCACCCTGACCCTGGGCTCCACGGAGCACCGACAGCTAGATTCTCAGCGCTTTGGCGGGTGTCTTGCTCGATATTCTGCGGAGAATCTAGCACTCGACGGCTGCGGGGTTTGATCGCGGCCTTGCTGGGGCTCGTGTCGGGCTTCCGACTCTCAGCCGGCGGTAAAGCCTCGGCTGCGCAGGGCAGTGGTCACCTGAGCCACGGCTGTCACGAATCCGTCCCGATTGTCTTCAATGTTGATGGTAAGCGTCAGCCAGCCGTCGGCGACCCACTCGTTGTCCCGCCGCTGATCAGATCGGTGCTGCCGCGCAGTGTAGTGGGAGGCGCCGTCATACTGGATCACCAGCTTCCAGCGTCGGTACCCCATGTCGCCGCGGCGGGTTCTCGGCTCTGTTGGGTCCAGCATGATCTGCAGCTCCGGCTCCGGCAGGCCCGCGCGTCGCAGAGCCAGCCTGAACTCGGACTCTTTGGCCGAATCAGCACCGACTCGGATCAGCGGCAAGGCTTCGACGGCGGTGCGCTTCCCACGAAAGACCCCGGCGTGCCGAACCCCAGAGGCGAGTTCGACGATGCTTGTGTAGGGCTCCATGCGCTGTTCAGCCCAGTAATACGGCTCTCGGACGAGCGAGTCCCCTAGTACCACCAGCTGTTCGGTGCTGCATGTCGAGGCCAACTCCCGCCACAGTCGAGCAGGCCGACTGAGCCGGATGCCGCTTATGCCGGGAAGGTGAAAGACCTCATCGGAAAGGGCCCGGACGCGGTGGCAACACACCCCATCTCGCGTGATCTCCGGGCTTCCCGTCGGAATACTGATGTGCACAAGGCCCTCTCGACAGCTTGCGGGTACAGCGCACCTATTCAGCAGTCCCGCCGCGGTGCCGTGAGAGAGCCATCCGCGGGGAAACTCCCGGGCCAAGGCAAGTGCTCGAAATCGGTGAACCAGAGCCGCGTCAGCGTCGGCGATCAGCTCCCTATGGGCGAATGTTCCCGCACCAAGCGGGACTATATCGTCTCGGTGCACACGATCAGAAGGGATGCCCCTGGCGACGAGCTGACCCCTGGTGAACGCACGACGCCGAAGGGATGCTGGCAGCTGAAGTGGCGTCCTCATCCTTCAAGTCTGCAGAACTTCGAGCACCCCAGCGGGCAAAATCCACAGCCTGTGGATAAGTTATATGCGAAAACGGTGGGAAATGGCGGAGAACTCGCACCCTCACCTGCCGCCTCACGGCGCATCGAAAGCTAGATTCTCAGCGCTTTGGGGCCACCCTCGCCGCTCTATTCCACCGAAAATCTAGCTTTCGACGGGCATGGGGGTTCTTTGGGCTCCGCAGGGTCCAGCCGGTGACTCAGCGGCGCGCGGGGCCGCGGACCACATCGGCGCGGACCACGTCCCGTTCGGGGTGGCAGATGTCGGCGATCACCTGGGCGGCGATGTAGCCGGTCGCTGCCAGGTGGCCGATGACCGCGGCCACGTAGAGCGCCGGGTCGAAGCTGTGCTGCTGCTGGTAGTCGCCGACGACCCCGGCCAAGTACATCCACACCGCCCAGAAGTGCAGGATCTGGAAGCCGTGCCAGATGATGATGTCGCGCAGTCTCGGCGCCGCCAGCACCATCAGCGGCACCAGCCAGATCATAAACTGCGGCGAATACACCTTGTTGACCAGCAGGAACGCCGCCACGATCAGCAGCAGCAGCTGCACCATCCGCGGCGGCTGCGGTGCGCTGACTCCGAGCACCAGCACCGCTGCGCAGGCGAGGGCGAACAGCAGGAAACTCCACAGCGAGACCGCCTCTGCACTGGGACCAGCTTCAGCCAGCTCATCCCACACATGCCACACCGATGAGTAGCCCGCGCCGCGCTCGGAGGAGTAGACGAAGAACCGGGACCACGACTCGAAGCTGACCAGCATGAGGGGAACGTTGACCACCAGCCAGGTTCCCGCGGCGCCTGCGCTCACCCGGGCGAGGGTCGCCCATGTGACACCTTCCTCCTCCTGCCTGATCCAACGGCGCACCGCCAGGGTGAGCACCGCCCCCAGCATGAACAGCGGATAGAGCTTGAACGAGAGCCCGACGCCGATCAGCACCCCGGCCAGCCACCACTTCCCACGCAGAAAGAAGAGCACCGCCAGGGCCAACGCCGCGGCCGGCCAGATGTCCCAATTGATGCCGACGCCGAAGATGAGCGCCGGCGACACCGCCACCACGGCGGCGTCCCACGGCCGATGCCCGGCCGCCTTCATCGTCGCCAGCACCAGCACCAGCCACGCGCCGGCGGCGAAGAGGAAGGTCACATCCCAGAAGAGCAGGCTGGCGCCGTCCTCCCAGTAGGCGAGCCCGGTGCCCCCCAGCACGTCGTAGAGCCCATGGGTCACCATGGCCATCAGTGAGGCCAGCACCATGGTCAGCGCGGGGTACTCGAACGTGGCCAAGGCTTCGTCGAAGGGTGCCCAGGGGCTCAGGGCCAGGTCTCGGCCGCTCCACAGCGCCGCAACGTCGGAATAGCACCCCCAGTGATACGGCGAGACCCCGCCCCAGCCGTTGACCCGGCAGTACTGCACACTCAGCGCCGAGATCAGCACAGCCACCACGGTCATAGCGGTCAGCACAGTTGCGACAGACCAGAACCCCCGACGATGCCGCAGCCGCGACCCTGCCGGACCGCCGGCCCGATCGCTGAGGTGACGCAGCACCGGATCGCTGGAGGAGAGCGGATCGGGGTCCGGCGTCGTCGTCCTGGGTGGGTTCATCGGCACCAGCCTATGTTGCTGATGTGCTGCAGCGGGGAGCCGGAAAGGGGGTCTGCGCGTTCACCGCAGAGTTTTGAGGAATAATGACCCAGGAAGCAATCGCAGAATCTGAGAAACTCCGCACGCCCCGCCCTGAAGTCGGCGGCGGAGCGTGCAGGTGTTGAGTGTGAAGGAGCAAGTGTTGGCAGAGAACCCCATCCGCGTCGGGATCGTCGGCGTCGGCAACTGTGCGGCCTCCCTGATCCAAGGCGTGGAGTATTACAAGGACGCCCCCCACGATCAGGATGTGCCGGGACTGATGCATGTCCAGTTCGGCGATTACCACATCAGCGATGTGCAGTTCGCAGCCGCGTTCGACGTGGACGCGAACAAGGTGGGCACCGACTTGGCCGAGGCGATCACGGCCTCGGAGAACAACACGGTGAAGCTCGCCGACGTGGCCACCACCGGGGTGAGCGTGCAGCGCGGTCCCACACTGGACGGACTGGGTCACTACTACCGCCAGGTGGTGACTGAGTCATCCGCCCAAGCGGTGGATGTGGCTGCTGCCCTGCGCGAGGCGAAGGTGGATGTGCTGGTCTGCTACCTGCCGGTGGGCTCGGAGGAGGCCGCCAGGTTCTATGCCCAAGCCGCGCTGGATGCCGGAGCGGCGTTCGTCAACGCCCTGCCGGTGTTCATCGCCGGCACGCAGGAGTGGGCGCAGAAGTTCACCGATGCTGGCCTGCCGATCGTCGGCGACGACATCAAGTCCCAGGTGGGAGCCACCATCACCCACCGCGAGCTGGCCCACCTGTTCCAGGAGCGCGGGGTGCACCTGGACCGCACCTACCAGCTGAACGTGGGCGGAAACATGGACTTCAAGAACATGCTGGAGCGCGAGCGGCTGGAGTCCAAGAAGGTCTCCAAGACCCAGGCGGTCACCTCCAACACCACCGCGCAGCTGGCTGACCGCGATGTGCACATCGGCCCCAGCGACTACATCCAGTGGTTGGATGACCGCAAGTGGGCGTTCATCCGGCTGGAGGGCCGCAACTTCGGCGACGCGCCGGTCTCCATCGAGCTGAAGCTGGAGGTATGGGACTCGCCGAACTCCGCCGGGGTGATCATCGATGCGATCCGCGCGGCGAAGATAGGCCTGGACCGCGGGGTGGGCGGGCCGCTGCTGGCGGCGTCGTCGTACTTCATGAAGTCCCCGCCGGAGCAGTACAACGACGACGCAGCGCGGGAGAAGGTCGAAGCCTTCATCCGCGGCGAGGTGGAACGCTGAGGTGTGGTGCTGAGGCGGCCCCAGGTGACGAAATCCCAGCCGATGTTTCATTATTGGCCGGGAACCAGCCGCAGATGAAACACACGCAGGGATTTTCGAGGAGCGTGGACGGGGCCCGGTCAGAATTCCGTGAGGACCGGTCGCCTACGCTGAAAGTATGAACGGCGCCCACCACACAGAATCCACACCGCCGACGTCGTCCCACGACAGAGGTGCCCGAACCTCGGGGCCACGGCTGGAAGCGGTAGATGCGCTGCGGGCGCTGGCGCTGCTGGGGATCCTCAGCGTCAACGTCTGGTACTTCCTCTACCCGGACCTGCTGGAGTCGGGCATACGCAGCACCCCGGTTGAGTCCGCGGCCGATCAGCTGGTGCGCTTCACCTCGACGCTTCTGTTCGAGGCCAAATCCTATGTGGTGTTCAGCTTCCTGTTCGGCCTCTCGTTCGTGCTGGCGTGGGCCTCGGCAGCTCGGGCGGGACTCAGCGAGGTGCGCCGGTCGGTGCGGCGCTTTGTGGCGCTGATCGTGCTCGGGGTGCTGCACGGGATGTTCCTGTTCGCCGGAGACATTCTGCTGGCCTACGCGATTCTGGGGTTCGCCCTGCTGGGGATGCGCCGCATCAGCACCAGGTGGGCGCTGATCATCGCGGCCGGTGTGCTGCTGCTCTGGTCGGGATTCACGCTGGTGACCGGGCTGGCCGCCAGCGCCCTGGAAGGTACAGCGGAGGGAACAGACCTCTGGGATGAGTCCGTGGCGCCGGTCTCCGACCCGGAGAGTGCACGGCAGGCCTATACCGGCGGCCTCGGCTCATACCTGGGATTCCAACTCTCGGTCTACCCGATGATCGCGGCGAACATGTTCTTCGGGCAGGGCCCCATGGCCTTCGCGGCATTCCTCATCGGTCTCGTGGTGGGGCGCAGCCAGCTGATCGAACGAATCATCGGCAGACAGATCGCGACGACGACGCTGCTGGCCTGGACGCTGCCCGCGCTCGCCGTCGGACTGGGCCTGAGCGGGACTGCGGCAGTGATGCTGTGGGGCCCGCCGGGAAGCACGGCGCCGGCCGCAGCAACCGCTGAGAACATGATGGGTGCTGAACTGACGGCCATGGGGATGCTGTTTCTGGCCGGTCCGATCCAAGCCGCCGGATACGTGGTGCTGGCGCTGCTGATCTTCCGCTCAGAAGCCGCCGCAGTGCTGGTGAGAGTTCTCGCTCCTGCCGGACGCATGTCGCTGACCAACTACCTGGGCCAGTCGGTGGTGCTGGTGATCATCTTCTCCGGCCTCGGGTTCGGCCTGGCCGGTCAGCTGAGCCCGCTGGGGGCGGGCGTCGTCGTACTTGCACTGTGGGTGGGACAGCTGGGGCTCTCTGCGCTGTGGTTCAGCCGCTTCTCCCGCGGGCCGGTGGAGACGCCGGTGCGCGCGTGGACCTACGCCCAGGGTTGAGTTGAGAGGCTGATCAGCTCCTGACCCAAAGATCCGTCCGTGGGCGGATGTGGTCATCCTGGGGGCGGACGTAGGTTGGATGCATGATCACAGCGGAGAATCTGCACAAGCGCTACGGGTCCCGGACGGCGGTCGACGGCATCAGCTTTGCGCTCAAGCCCGGCCGCGTCACCGGGTTCCTCGGGCCCAACGGTTCCGGAAAGTCCACCACGATGCGCATGGCCATGGGTCTGGACAGCCCCAGCTCCGGCAGCATCACTGTCGGAGGCAAGCCCTTCGCCCAGCACGCCGCGCCCCTGCGGACTGTGGGGGCCGTGCTCGACGCCGGAGCCACCCACCCGGGCCGCACCGGCCGGCAGCACCTGAAGGTGCTCGCCGCGACCCACGGCATCGGCGCCAAACGCGTCAACGCCGTCATCGAGCTCACCGGCCTGGGCGACGTCGCCCGCAAACGCATCAAGAGCTACTCCCTGGGCATGAATCAGCGGCTGGGCATTGCGGCCGCCCTGCTCGGGGACCCGGCGGTGCTGATCTTCGATGAGCCGGTCAACGGTCTCGACCCGGAGGGTGTGCGTTGGGTCCGTCAGCTGGCTCGGCAGATGGCGGCCGAGGGACGGACCGTGTTCGTCTCATCCCATCTGATGAGTGAGATGTCGCAGACCGCCGATGATCTCATCGTGCTGGGCCGCGGCCGGATCATCGCAGACGCGCCCATCAACGAGCTGCTGAACTCCGAAGAGCACCGCGTGCTGGTGCGCACGGAGCACGCGGCAGAGCTCACCAGCGTGCTGTCAGCCACCGGAGTCTCCATCGAACAGTACGACGCCGTCACCTTGCAGGTCACAGGCCTTGAGCCGGCCATCATCGGCCGCCGCGCCCTGGAGGCTTCAGTGCCGCTGAGCGAGCTCACCCCCCAGAAGAGCACGTTGGAAGACCAGTACATGAAACTCACCGGTGACCACGTCGAATACCGCTCCGGCAGCGTGGTCACAGGCGAGGCCGACACCCGCCACACCCAGGAGGCCACCCAATGAGCACTGTGCAGTCCGAGTCGGCCGTGGGCCGGCCCAAGGCGTTCGAGGTGGACCCCACCCTGGACGGCGTCTCGTTCACCCGGGCGTTCAGCTCTGAGTTCGCCAAGCTCTTGGCACTGCGCACCACGTGGTGGCTCTCCGGGGCCACCATCGCGCTGGGACTGTTCCTCGCCGGGGCGGTGGCGTTCTCATTGGAATTTGTTCAGACCATGTCCGAATCCGGGCCGCCCGAGCCCGCCGCGGTGGCCGGTCAGGGCTCTGCCGGGGTCACCTTCGCCATGATCCTGCTCGGCGCACTGGGTGCCATCGCCATCACCACGGAGTTCACGTCCGGGGCCATCCGCTCCTCGCTGACCGCAGTGCCCAAACGCAGTCTCCTGCTGGGCGCCAAAGCCCTGGCGCTCGCGGTCTGGACTGGGCTGGTCTCCGCTGTCCTCATTCTGCTGAGCCACCTGCTGGTCGCCCTCATCGCCGACCCGCTGCCGATCAGTGCCGTAGTCACCGACGCCAACGTCGCCGTAATCTACCTGACCTCCTGGGTCGCCGTGGTGCTCACCGCGGTCATGGGCTTCGGACTCGGTACGCTGCTGCGCAGCTCAGCCGGGGCCATCGTGACGCTGGCCGTCATTCTCTTCGTGCTGCAGATCGTACTGAGCATCATCTGGGGCGTCAGCGGCCAAGCGGACTGGGCGGAGACTCTGATGCGCATGGAGTACATGTACCTGGTGGGAGAATTCACCAGCCAACCCGGCGCGCAGCCCGGCTTCGGAATGGAGTCCCTCGAGCGGTGGCAGGCCGGACTCGGGATGCTCGCCTGGGTTGGGGTTCCCATGGTGGCCGGGTGGCTGACCTTCGCCCGGCGCGATTCCTGAGTGAGCGGTCATACGTGAGCTGAAGACCCCGCGGCCTGGGACTATAGGACTGTGACTGACAGCAGCCCCGCACCACATGAGCCGCAGTGGGACGATCTCGGCCTGGTGCGACGCCGCGGGGTGCGCGGCTGGTTCCGCCGCCACCCGGGCTGGATGAACGCCGTTGTCGTCGTCATCTACCTGCTGCTGGCGCTGTGGGGCTATCCCACTGCGGCGGCAGACATGGGCGGCGCGGCGCTGATGCTGCTGGTCGGCTACGGTGTGATCGCCGTCGGCCTGCTGCTGCGGCATCTCCGGCCGTTCACCGTGCTGGTGCTGGTGATGCTGTTCGAGGCCGCCATGCTGCTCTACTACCCGTGGCAGGGCGCGCAGATGCTGGGACTGTGCTTCGCCGCCTACGCCATGGCCTACCACTACGGGCTGCGGCTGGGCCTGCTGACTTCGGTGCCGGCAAGCATCCTGGGCTACGCGGGACTGCTGCGCGCTGACGCGTGGTCAGACGAGTATGGTGTGAGCCTCTGGATGCGGGTGCTGTTCAACAATGCGGGTCTCAACCAGATGCAGTGGTTGGGGATCATTGCGGTGATCATGGTGTTCTCGGTAGGAATTTCGGCCGGGATCGGGGCGGCAGTGCGGCGCGGGCATCGCCATGAGCGCGAGATCCTCGACTGGGCTCGCAGTTCGCGCCAACTGGCACAGGTCGGAGAGCGCAACCGGATCGCGCGGGAGATGCACGATGTGGTTGCCCACTCGGTGTCGGTGATGATCTCCCTGGCCGACGGCGCCCGAGTCGTGGTGCGAAAGGACGCTGAGCGCGCCGATGAGGTGCTGGGCGAACTCTCCTCCACCGGCCGCGGTGCCCTGGCAGATATGCGCCGGGTCATCGGTGTGCTGAACAAGGGCGAGGACGTCGCCGAGGCCCGCAGTCCCGTTCATGAATCCCTGGAGGAGCTCTACGCGGGCTTCCGCCATGCGGGGCTGCCGCTGACGGTCACCCACACGGGGCCGGCGCTGTCGGAGGACCCCGGCTTCGGCCTGACCGTGCACCGGATCATCCAGGAGTCGCTGACCAACGTGCTGCGCTACGGCAGGCAGGTCACCCGGGTGGAGGTAGCCGTCGAGCACCACCTGGCGACTGAGGAGCAGGAGCGCGAACGGCTCAGCGAGCAGGGCTTCAGCCACAGGGAGCAGGAGGCGCTGGGCCTGGCAGGTGCTGCGCAGGTGCTCATCACCATCACCGACGACGGCCTGACTCCTGCAGACGGAAGCCCCACCGAGTCGGTAGGCTCGCAGTTGGGCATCAAGGGTATGCAGGAGCGCGCGGGATTCTACAGCGGGTCGGTCTACGCCGGGCCCACGAAGCACCGCGGGTGGGCGGTGCGAGCCGTGCTGGAGCCGCCGGAGTCCACTTCGGTCTCACGCAGCGACGACGACGCAGCCCGCACGCCGAGAGCGCGCACTGCTCATCAGGGCTCACAGGCAACCGGCTCACAGACAGCCGGTTCACAGGCCACGGGCCCACAAACAGCGGAGGACCGATGAACGAGGACACGACGACGCCGCAGAAGCCCATCCGAGTCATGCTGGTGGATGACCAGCATCTGCTGCGCATGGGATTCCGGCTGATTCTCGAAGGTGAGGACGATCTGGAGATCGCCGCCGAGGCCGCAGACGGCATCGAGGCGGTAGAAACCATGGAGGCGCTCGGAGACGCCGGTCCCGATGTGGTACTGATGGACGTGCGCATGCCGCGCATGGACGGCATCGAGGCCACGACCCAGATCGTGCGGCGCTGGTGCGAGACCAAAGTCATCATCCTCACCACCTTCGACTTGGACGAGTACGCCTTCTCCGGGCTGCAGGCCGGAGCCAGTGCGTTTCTGCTCAAGGACGTCGAACCCGAGGCACTGGTCGATGCGGTGCGCGTGGTGGCCTCCGGTGACGCCGTCGTCGCCCCCAGGATCACCCAGCGGCTGCTGGAGACCTACGTCCGGCAGGGTGAGCAGATCCAAACCACTGACGAACCGCCGACGCCGTCGACCGCGCAGGCGGGGACGCCGAGCACCGGGACCGCACCGACGACCGCCGCTGAGGTCAGTTTCCCCAATGGTCAGCAGATCGCCGCCGCGCTGAACGACGGAGTGGTGCGTGAGCCGCTGACTGCCCGGGAGGCCGAGGTGCTCTTCGCCGTGGCGCAGGGGCTGTCCAACGCGGAGATCGCTGGGCAGTTCTTCCTCTCCGAGGCGACGGTGAAGACTCATGTGCGCCGAATCCTGACCAAGCTGCAGCTGCGCGATCGGGTCCAAGCCGTCGTCTACGTCTATCAGTCCGGCCTCGGCCGGTGACTGCGCGCGCTCTGGGTGCAACGGCGTTCAGGGTTGGACGGCGTTCGGGGTTGGCCGGAGGACAGGGTCAGGCGGTGCTCTGCCCTGATCTGCCGCCCCGAGCCGCCGGGTGTTCCGGCTTCTGCAGAAGTTTGGCAGACTGTGGACATGGAGACCTATCGTGCACCGCTGACCCCAGATCTGGCGCGTGCTGGCCGAGCGCTCACCCAGGTCTCGGTCGACGCCGTCGCGCAGGCGGCGAGCCTTGAGATTCAGCAGGTGCGCGACTTCGAGCACCGCGGGCTCGCGCTTCAGCCCGAGGCGAACGATAAGCTGCGCGCCGCCCTGGAGGAGTTCGGCGTGGTCTTCTTCGCCGAGGACTCAGACGGCGGTTATGGGGTCCGGCGCAAATACAGCGACGCCAAGGCCCGCCAGCTGCAGCGCTGGGAGGGCGAGGGCGGCCCCGCCTACGAGGACGACATCTGAGCTGAGGCCCCAACGGCTCCAGCTCCGGCCCTGTCACACCGGACCCGTCCCCTCCGGCTCCGTCCCTTCCCTCACTCGTCCACGTGCTTTTTCATCTGCCACGCCATATAGGCGGCTGAAGTTCAAAGACTGCGTGGATGTTTGGTGGTCAGCCGGACGTTTGGCGGCGGGCGCCCTACCTGGCGGCGGGCTGGATAGGATGGGACCCCATGAGTGCTGATGAGCTGATTGAGGACCTGGGAACCTTCGTGACCGAGTCGCCGTCGTCGTACCACGCCGCGACTGCGACCGCCCGCCGACTGGTGGAGGCCGGCTTCACGCAGCTCGGTGAGCACCAGGACTGGCCTGCCGAAGCCGGAAAGTACGTGGTGGTGCGCGACGGGGCGGTGCTGGCGTGGATCATGCCCGCCGGGGCGGCGCCGAACACCCCGCTGCGCATTCTGGGCGCCCACACCGATTCCCCCGGGTTCAAGCTCAAACCGAAGTCCACTGTGGTGAGGCAGGGGTGGCTGCAGGCCGGCATGGAGGTCTACGGCGGGCCGCTGCTGAACTCCTGGCTGGACCGCGAGCTGCGCCTGGCGGGGCGACTGGTCACTCGCGACGGCGCCACACACCTGGCCGCCACCGGCCCCGTCGCGCGCATCCCGCAGCTGGCCATCCACCTGGACCGCCAGGTCAATGAGGGACTGAAGCTCGGCAAGCAGCAGCACACCACCCCGGTCCTGGGTCTGGCGGCGACCGCCGATCAGGCCGCGCAGGCCGATGTGCTATCGGTGGTCGCAGAGTCTTCCGGCGTCAGCGCCGATGAGGTGGATGGGTACGATGTCGTCGTCGCCGATGCCCAGGCACCGGGGCGCTTCGGGGCATCCGGTGAGTTCTTCGCCTCGGGGCGGCTGGACAACCTCTCCTCCGTCTTCGCCGGGATGCGCGCCCTGACCGAGACTGAGAATGACGACGACGGCGCCGCAGTGATCCCGATGCTGGCGGCCTTCGACCACGAGGAGCTCGGCTCAGCCTCGCGCTCCGGAGCGGCCGGACCGTTCCTGGAAGAGGTCCTCGGACGCATCTACGAGGGCCTGGGCGCCACCGCAACCCAGCGGGCGCAGGCACTGTCCGCCTCCTGGCACCTCTCATCCGACGCCGGCCACGCGGTGCACCCCAACTACGCCGAGCGCCACGACCCGGCCAACCGGCCGCTGCCCAACGCGGGGCCGCTGCTGAAGATCAACGCCAATCAGCGCTACACCACCGATGCTCCCGGTGCGGCGATGTGGGCCCAAGTCTGCCGCGCCGCCGAGGTGCCCACCCAGGAGTTCGTCTCCAACAACGACATCCCCTGCGGCTCCACCATTGGCCCGATCACCGCGACGCGGCTGGGGATCCGCACTGTGGACATCGGCATCGCCCTGCTGAGCATGCACTCGGCCCGCGAGATGTGCGGTGTGGAGGACATCAAGCACCTGCACGACGCCGCGGCCGCCTTCTTCACCACGCAGGTGACGGTGTAGGCCAGGCGGCGCAGGCCGTTGCCGCAACGATGAGCGAGCGGCGCTGATCAGGGCGTTCGCGCTTGGGCCGAACTGCCGGTAGTATTGTCCAGGTTGTCTGCCCTGGAGACGTATGCCCAGAGGCGGACTTACGCAGAAGAACCTCCTGTTACGGAAATCCCGTGACCACAAGACCGAAGGAGGTGGGTTCACAATGCGTCACTATGAACTGATGGTGCTGGTCGACCCCGAGGTGGACGAGCGCACCGTGGAGCCGACCCTGAGCAAATACATGGAGCTGATCAAGAAGGACGGCGGCTCCGTGGACGAGATCGACGTCTGGGGTCGCCGCCAGCTGTCCTTCGAGATCCAGAAGAAGAACGAGGCCATCTACGCCGTCGTCAGCTTCCACTCCTCCCCGGACGCTTCCAAGGAGCTGGACCGGCTGCTGCGCCTGAACGAGACCATCATGCGTACCAAGATCACCCGCCCCGAAGAGTTCAAGGTCGCCTAGGACTCCTGAACATCACTGCTGACTAGGTACACAACTCAAGGAGCGCAGCATGGCTGACGACACGATCATGACTCTGGTGGGAAACCTCACCGCCGATCCCGAACTGCGGTACACACCGTCGGGGGCGCCGGTCTCCAACTTCACCATTGCCTCGACTCCGCGGTTCTTCGACCGGCAGAACAGTGAGTGGAAGGACGGCGAGACGCTGTTCGTGCGCTGCTCACTGTGGCGCGAGGCGGCGGAGAACGCCTCGGAGTCGCTGCGCACCGGCATGCGGGTCATTGCCCAGGGCCGGCTGAAGGCTCGCAGCTTTGAGACTCGCGAGGGCGAGCGCCGCACCGCGTGGGAGCTCGACGTCGACGAGATCGGACCCTCGCTGCGCCGGGCCACCGCCCAGGTGCAGAAGACCACCGGGCGCAACCAGTCCGGCGGCTTCGGCGGCGGCAGCCAGGGAGGATTCGGCTCCGGCCAGCCTTCCTCCGGCGGCTTCGGCGGAGGCCAGCCCTCCGGCGGGGGACAGCCGGACCCGTGGGGAGGCCAGCCCTCCTCCGGCGGCGGCGGTTGGGAGACCCCCAACAACGACGAGCCTCCGTTCTGATCGCACCATACGTAACTACTGAGAACTGTTCACCATCCCGCGCAGTGTGCGCGGGCTCCAACCACTGAAAAGGAGCACCGAGATGGCAAAGGCTGAACTGAAGAAGCCGAAGCCTAAGGCGAACCCGCTGAAGGCTGCTGACATCAAGGTCATCGACTACAAGGACACCGCCCTGCTGCGGAAGTTCATCTCCGACCGGGGCAAGATCCGTGCCCGGCGCGTCACCGGCGTCTCCGTGCAGGAGCAGCGCAAGATCGCCCAGGCCGTGAAGAATGCCCGCGAGATGGCCCTGCTGCCGTACGCCGGCGCAGGCCGCGGCTGATCACTGAGGAAGGAAAGGTACCACTGATATGGCAAAGCTCATCCTGACTCAGGAAGTGACCGGCCTCGGCGCAGCCGGCGACGTCGTCGACGTCAAGAACGGCTACGCACGCAACTACCTGCTGCCTCGCGGCTACGCGATGGCGTGGTCCAAGGGCGGCGAGAAGGACGTTGAGCGTCTGCGCGCAGCTCGTAGGGCCCGCGAGATCGCCACCGTGGAGGAGGCTCAGACCATCGCGGAGAAGCTGCAGGCCGAGCCCGTCTCCGTGACCGTAAAGACCGGCGAGTCCGGCCGCCTGTTCGGCACCGTGGGCCCGGCACAGGTCGCTGAGGCCGTGGACTCCGCAGGCCTGGGAAGCATCGACAAGCGCACCGTGGAGATCCCGGAGCGGATCAAGTCCACCGGCAGCTACACCGCTACGGTGAAGCTTCACGCGGATGTCTCCGCCACCCTCGACCTGCAGGTCGTACCGGCAAAGTAGTCGACTGCCGAGACACACAGGTCGGGCCCCGGGGAGTCTCCCTGGGGCCCGAGCTGTGTCTGGCGGCGGAGGCCGGCGGGTCGAACGATGACGGACTGAATGACGACGTCGGCTCAGGCGTCGTCGGGCACTAGGCCGAGAACAGTCAGGTACCGTGCGGCGCGGCCTTAGGCGTCGGCACGCTTCTTGCCGCCTGGCACCGGTTCGGCTCCCTCGGCTCTGCGCTGCTTCAGCAGCTCGTGGGTCGGCGGCTGCGGTGTGGCGGCGGGCTGGCGGGCCGCGACTTCCTTGCGCAGCACCGGCACGACCTCTTCACCGAGCATTTCGATCTGCTCCAGCACGGTCTTCAGCGGCAGACCAGCGTGGTCCATCAGGAACAGCTGACGCTGGTAGTTGCCGGCGTACTCGCTGAAGCTCAGGGTCTTCTCGATCACCTGCTCAGGAGATCCCACAGTCAGCGGGGTCATATCGGTGAAGTCCTCCAGTGAGGGGCCGCCGCCGTAGACCGGGGCGTTGTTGAAGTAGGGACGGAACTCACGCACCGCGTCCTGGGAGTTGGGCCGCATGAACACCTGACCGCCCAGACCGACGATGGCTTCCTCGGCAGTGCCGTGACCGTAGTGTTCAAAGCGTTCGCGGTAGAGCTCCACCATGCGTCCGGTGTGCTCCTTGTTCCAGAAGATGTTGTTGTGGAAGAACCCGTCACCGTAGTAGGCGGCCTGTTCGGCGATCTCCGGGGAACGGATGGAGCCGTGCCACACGAACGGTGCCACCCCGTCCAGAGGCCGGGGAGTAGAGGTGAAGCCCTCCAGGGGCGTGCGGAAACGACCGGACCAGTCGACGTTCTCCTCACGCCACAGCCGGTGCAGCAGCGCATAGTTCTCCACTGCCAGCGCGACGCCGGCTCGAATGTCCTTGCCGAACCACGGGTAGACCGGGCCGGTATTGCCCCGGCCGAGGGTCAGGTCCACACGTCCGTCGGTGAGGTGCTGGACGTAGGCGTAGTCCTCTGCGATGCGCACCGGATCGGTGGTGGTAATCAGTGTGGTCGCCGTCGACAGCAGAATCCGCTCAGTCTGAGCAGCCACATGGGCCATCAGGATGGGCGGGTTGGCCGGGGCGATGAACGGAGGATTGTGGTGCTGGCCGATGGCGAAGACGTCAAGCCCGACCTCCTCGGCCTTCTTGTGTCGACGACGCGTGAATAATGGACACCTAGCGACGGATGAATTCTGGACAGTC
>JBQCZP010000009.1:13191-53267 GCA_052089225.1 Nesterenkonia sp. | reverse complement strand
AGATCGAAAACGCCTGTGGAGGCAGCGTAAGACCAGAGCACGCTCTGGCAGAGCCTGTGAAGCAGGAACCCACCGAACGGACCCCGACTTATGCCGAGGCCGCGTAGGAATCCCCCGCCTTCAGGCGGGGGAGGAAGTCAAGCAGATCATCCACCCCTTCTGCACCACCAGCTTCGCGTGCGAGCCGCCGGACACTTACCGGGCATGACTGAGAACCTCACTGCGGCACAGCAGACCCAGCTCGACAACCGCGACTCCGCCGGCCAGTGGAAAGCCAAGACCCACGCAGACGTCGAAGACACTGCCGGGGTTCTGGGGGTCGAAGCCCGCCCAGACTCGCCGCCGGCCGTCGACCCGAGTGGCATTAACCCTCTGAACGAGTCCGCCGTGGATCTCACCGGCGATGAGGAGGCCGCGATCGCCCAGGGCAATCACCATCGGTGGAACTATCACCGCGACAGGGCCGAACAGATCAAAGAAGACCTGGCATTCAGTCCAGGCGCCGGTGATGAGGAACAGGTCGAAGCTGCCAGGTTCCACCAGGCCGCACAGTGGGCCTACGAGGCTGATCCTCACGCCAGCTTCGCGGCCTTCGAAGAGCGCGAGGACGGTGACCACGATCTCGTGCAGTACAACCGGCACGGCCAGGTGCTGCGCGAGGACGGCGGGGTGCCCAGGCGGATCGGCGTGTTTGAGCGCGCCAGGCCGAGCTCGATCCCAAGCGAATTCACCACCGATGCCGGAGACTTCGACATCAAGAAGGCCCGTGCTGCCTCCGATGATCACTTGGAGACGACTCCACGCCCGGAGTTCAAGCCGTGGGAGCGGCCCGCCAGCTACATCCCCGTCCCTGAACCGCGCAGTGAGACGGCCAAGTCCGCCTACGCCAAGGCCGCCCACCGGGCCTCCCCGAAGTTCAGTCGGTTCGCCGGCGAGAGCGCTGACTACGGCGCTGACCGAGATCTCGCCGCCGACGAAGCCGAAGCCATGAACCAGGCCACCCGGCATGTGCCCACCACCAGCCAGCGCGAGCCAGCCAGCCGTGACACCGGCGTCGTCGATCACCCCAAGCCGGGTGAGGTTCGGGACCGCGGCTTCGACTTCGATGAGGCCCGGGCCGAGGCCGGCTGGCAGCGGGAGCTGTAGTCCACGGTCGCCGGACACTTGCCGGGTATGACACAGAGCCTCTCTCCCGCCCAGCAGACCCAGATGGACAACCGCGACGCCACCGGTCAGTGGAAAGCCAAGACCCACGGTGAACCCGATCCCGGCGCTGACCCGCTGGGACTCGGAGAATCGGGTCAGGCATCCGGGCTCAGTGAGGAGGAGCGCCAGACCCTGGAGATCGACTCTATGGACCGCGCGCGCTATCACGAGGCCCAGGAAGAGTCGCACTACGAGGAGCTGGCCGGCCACCTCGATGATGACGGTCGCCTTGATGATTCGGACGCCTACGACGGTCGGTTGAAGGACTATGCTGCTGATGCCGATCGGCACAACGCCCACGTCGCTTCGAAGGTCGCCTTCAGCGCCCCGGCAGAAGCGACCGTCGCTCGGATCAGCCAGGGCGAGCCGCCGGTCTTCTATGACCGAAACGGCGACCCGGTGGACGACCCGGAAGCCGCACATATCTATACCGAATTCCACCGGGACAGCGACCACCGCATCGACATGATCCCGAGTGACATGAAGCACCACCAGCGGTCCGAACTGCCCGGGCCACAAGACTCAGAGTGGCTGGACCTGGAGCTGGCACGCGCCGACTCTGATGTCCACCACAGCGGCGGTGTCGGTGTGGGGGCGCCGCCGCGCAGTGATGAGGTCAAGGCCCTCCAAACACGGGCGAACCTGCGCGACCTCACCGAGTACGACGTCGTCTATAAGGGCGACCATGTTCAGGCGGGATCGGTCTCCGGGTCCGCAGTCGGTACAGCCTTCGACGCCGGGATCAACGACATCCAGGTCCTCACCGACCGTGGGATCGAAACCGTCGACGGCGAATCCGCCGCCACCTCCCGTCAGCGCGACGTCTGCTGAGCGCGGGGCGCACCCCGGCCCGTGCCGGACACCCTGTGGGCATGAGACAACGATCAGAACACGCACGTAATACACCCGCGCTGCACATCTTCCGCCGACCAGACGGGCAGAACGTCGTCGGCAGAGGTCGGGACAGAGCTAGACCTGCGCTCACCGACGATCCGCTGGTCGAGGTCGACTTCGACGACGAAGGACCGGAGTCGTGGAGGGCCGAGGCTCTCTGCGCGACCACCGATCCGGAGCTGTTCTTCTTAGATAACGGCTCCAGCTATCAGGCTGCCCGTCGGCTGTGTGTCAGCTGCCCGGTGCGCGAAGCCTGCCTTGAGGACGCCATGACATTCGAGGCCAGCCTCGCCGGACGGCGGTACGGGATGTTCGGCGGCACCACGCCCCAGCAGCGCTCGGAGATCGCCGCCGAAAGGGCTGAAACCTCAGCCATCCCGGCCCGCCGGGCCGCCTAAATCCATTCCCGAGAAAACAGGATGCCGAAGAGACGGCAGCGCCGGACACTTTCAGGGTGCAGCCGGAAACAGACAGCCGGCTGCGGCCCGCAGGGGCTCAAGCCCCGGGGTCCAAACGAAGAGATTTTAAGGAGAACGACATGTCTGAGTTCACTTTGCGCGGCAACATTGCCGGTTCCATCAACCTCTACAACGAGGACGACGTCGATAAGGCTCGCGGCTTCGGCTCGGTCTACGTCGACAAGTACAACCCGAAGACCGGCAAGTTCGACCTCTCTGACAAGTTCAGCTTCACCGGGTTCGGTCGGGACATTCTGAACTTGTCAGAATCCATCGAGCGCTTCATGGAGGACAACGACGGCAAGAAGCCTCGCGTCATCGCCGTGGTGCGCCCCGGAACCTATGAGCAGGAGGGTGAGAACCGCGACGGCGACGTCGTGGACAAGACCCACATCGGCCTGACTCTGATCGAAGGTTCACTGTCCACCAAGTGGCACCTCTCCACTGCCGAGCCTGACGGTCGCGCCGGTGCTTCGGCCAAGTCCGGCAACCGTCGTCGGCGCAAGGATGACGACGAGCAGGCCGAGGACCAGGACCAGGGCGGCGACCAGGATCAGGACCAGGAAGAGGACGAGCCTGCTCGTGGTGCCCGCTCCCGCAGCGGCTCCGGCTCGGGCTCCCGTGCCCGCTCCGGCGGCTCAGGCTCACGTGCTCGTGCAGGCGGGGCATCCCGGGCGCGGGCCGGAGGCTCCCGCCGCCGCTGAGAAACACCCCAGCGTACTGACGCTGAACGAGTGGAACCCCGTCTCACGCGCTTTGTGGGACGGGGTTCTCTCCGTCCCAGGGGCCGGGCCCGCCGGACACTTACCGGGCAATACGAACCATCCAAGGAGGACCGGCAATGTCCTACACGCGCTTCGGAGACGACTCCGACCTGTACGTCTATCCGCACGTCGCCGGCGGCATCACCATCCACGTTGCCGCCCATCGGATGAACTATTCGCCCGATCACCCGCCGCCGGACGTCGCTGAGCTCGGCGCGGTCGACGAGCGGCTGCTGCCTGCCGCATTCGCCAAATTCCAGAGGCTCCTCCGTGAATCCCGTGAGAACGCAACCCGGAAACCCATCGGCGGAGCATACGACGGGTCGACCTTCTATGCGCTGTCCGGCGAAGTCCTCCGGTCTTCAGGCTGGGGTGAATCACAGATACTCCCAACTTGTAGAATGCCGCCGGACACTGTCTGGGTGATGAAGAAACGGTTTACCTATCGGGCTTACCCCACCGGTGGTCAGCAACAGCTGTTGGCCCGGTCGTTGGGGTGTGCCCGCGCGGTGTTTAACGACTTCGTGGTTGAGCGCGACCGACTCTATAGGGCCGGGTTGCACCGTGAGGTCAGCTTCGCTGAGACCGGGCGGAAAGTGCTGGTCGAGTCGAAAACCACCGATGGTTCCCGCCCGTATTTGGCTGAGGTGTCTGCTGCCATGCTCCAACAGTCAGTACGAGATGCCGAGGCCGGATACCGAAACTTCTTCGCCTCCCTGGCCGGTAAGCGCAAGGGACCGAAGATGGGGCGTCCGCGGTTGAAGTCGAAGCACAACCACACCCAGCGGATGAGGTTCGCTCGTAATACCGGGTTCAAGGTCGAAGACCAATCCCACCAAGGCCATGGATTCCTCACACTGCCTAAGATTGGCAGGATCAGGATGGTGATGTCACGTTCACTGCCCTCAGCACCGTCGTCGGTGACGGTGACCGCTCATGCTGACGGCACATACGAGGCATCGTTTGTGGTGGAGGTCGAACCCCGGAAGGCCCCAGAGCCGATCCACGCAGCCGCTGGCGTGGACGCTGGTATCACCTCACTGGCTGCGGTGGCCCACAAGGACGGCACTGGGCACAAGATCGATAACCCACGACATCTTAAGGCGCGTGAACGCAAGCTCGCCCGTGCTCAGCGGGCTCTGTCGAGGAAACAGAAAGGATCGAAGAACCGATACAAGGCACGAATCCAGGTCGCACGACAGCACCGGAAGGTGAAGGTTGCCAGGCTGGACCATCACCACAAGCAGGCCCGAGGACTGGTGGACGATACCCACGCCATCGCTCTGGAAGACCTCAACGTGGCCGGAATGGTCCGCAACCGGCATCTGGCCAAAGCACTCTCCGATGCTGGGATGAGCCAGTTCCTGCGCCTGATCAGCGAGAAAGCAGGCGAAGCAGGACGCACCGTCGTGACTATAGATCGGTGGTTCCCGTCCTCGCAGCTGTGCTCTGAATGCGGATGCCCCGGCGGGAAGAAAGAACTGGCCATCCGTCAATGGTCCTGTGCCTGCTGCGGGATGGCCCTGGATCGTGACTTCAACGCCGCTAAGAATCTGATGATCGCCGCCGGGCTGGCGGAGATCGAAAACGCCTGTGGAGGCAGCATAAGACCAGACCCCGGTCTGGCAGAGCCAACGAAGCAGGAACCCACCGAACTGATCCCCGCCGCATGATGGGTGATCAGCGTAGGAATCCCCGCCTTCAGGCAGGGGAGGAAGTCAAGCGCTATCGCCCAGAGAAGCCGCACTCATCGTCACCGAAATCGAGAAAGCCGGGTACGTCGTGCCCGAAGAGCTGATCGGTGACCTGCTCGAAGAAGGCTTCGATGCTCTGGCCGCAGGTCACGACGGCGACCTTCTGGATCTGGCTGAGGCAGCAGACGTGCTGAGCGGTTGAGGCACTGCCGGACACATTGTGGGCGAAACGCTGAAACTCAACCTCGGGGAGGTTCGATGCTTGTCGGATCACGAGACTCTACCGCAGCACTGCTGCTGCTGGCCTTGGCGGTCAGTACCTACATGCTTGCCAAGTTTGTCGGTCTGATACCGGCGGCCTTCGCCATCGCCTTTGTCTCTGTCTTCATCTGGGCGAGCCGGAGCATCGTCGATGTGTCGACCCAGAGCCCGCTCTGATCCGTGAAAGGACACTTGATGCAACTATCAATCCCGGTCGCGCTGACCGTAGCCGAACGACTCTCGTCCATCGAGTCGATGATCCTTGAGCAGTGGCCGGAGGCCCATGTGGAGGCCAACCCCGTGGCGGGAGCGCTGTTCGCCTCCACAGATCGGGCTTCGGTCATCATCACCGTCAGGATCAAGCACCCCGGTGAGCACACCGTGCTCATCCGCCGGCACGACGCCCCGATCCAGTCCCACCTGATCCGTGTTCACGGAAGGGGCGTCGATGTGGCCAACGAGGTCGCTGAAGCCCTGGTGGAGCATTTCGGACCAGGAGTTGGACTCTCGCCAGCACCGGCCCAGCCATAGCCGTCTCGCCGCCCTCCCGGCTGTGCCGGACACTCTGCGGGCAGAACCCCAGAGACCAACCAGGGAGGACCAGGACGATGCGGACAAGCCAGAGGATCGCCTACGCCAGTGTCCCGGTCGTACTGCTTGCGGTGACTTCTGTCTTCGTGCTCGGCACAGCTGCGGCGATCCGCACAGCGGTCACCGCCGCACCCGGAGACACCGAGACGGTGGGCACTTTCATCATCATCGGTCTGATGACCGCCGTCTGTGCCTGGGGGACCGGAGTCATCGCCAAAGTCTCCATCGACGATGTCCGCAAGCTGGCCTGAGATGGACTATTTCTTCGTCGCCGACGACCTGACCCCTCACATTGTTCTCTCTTTCGACTGGGGCGAACGAACCCGAGACGGTCGCCTCCTCCAGGACGTCGTCAAGGCTCTGCCTGGCCGCCGCTGGTCGCCCGGGGAGAAGGCCTGGCACATCACCGGCACTGGCGCCGATGAACATCCCAACGACGTCTTAGAGTCTTTCGGCGTCGAGGAGCTTGAGGAGCTGGACGACTGGTGGAGCCCGGTCATCGAACCCGGCGACACCGGACAGTGGCACATCTATCCACGTTTGAGCGGGTACGAGGCTGCGGCTGAAGCGATCGGCCGCGGGGCGATGTGGGACAAGACGACAGGACGGTTCACCGTCGATGCCACCGATCTCGCCCCGGTGGACGGTTCCCGGATGCCCGGTTTCGAAGACCTCCCTACAGAGCTCGTCGAAGAGGCCGAGGCTATGCGCACCCCCGAGGTCTTCTACGATGCACCCGAGATGGATCTCATCGAGGAGCTGGCAGAATCACTGGGGGATCCGGGGCTCATTACTGATGCCGAAGAGGCTTTCGGACCGGTGCCGGCCGAGTTCGGCAGCGCCGATCACCAGCCGTATGATTTCCAGGTCACTAGCGCCTACGCAGTCGCCCACGGACGCTACTGCAACTGCCACAGCATGGGGGCGGGGAAAACGGCGATGACGCTGCTGTCCTCGGCCCTAATCGGGGCCGAACGTCTGCTGGTGATCGTGCCGCCGGTGGTCTCGACCAACTGGGTCCGCGAGGTCACTACCTGGTCGAGTCGGTATTTCGCGGCCCTGGCCCCGGACCAGGAGCCGGCAAAAGGTAAGGCCGGTGAGTCGGGGCCGTGGGTGCGCCGGGTCGTGGCCGGACGCAAATTGCCCCAGATCGAGGGCTTCCGGGCCGGGGCGCTGATCGTTCCCGATTCGCTGGTCAAACGAGACGACGTCCGAGACTTCATCGACGACTTCGCCGCCGACGCCCTCATCGTTGACGAGGCCCACCGGTTCCGTACCTGGGATTCTCAACGCTCCATGGCCGTGCGGGCGGTGGCCCGCACACTGCCGGTGGGCAGACGATTCGCCCTGACCGGCACCCCGATGCTCGCTCACCCCGGAGAGATGGCGAACCTGCTGGCGATCACCGGGCAGCTGGAAACCCAGTTCGGCTCCTACGGGGCGTTCATGGACCGCTACACCCGCGTCAACAAGTGGGGCAGCATCGAGCCGCTGCGCAAGCGCCTCCCCGAGCTGGGGCAGCGGATGAAGAGCCTGTGGGTGATGAAGTCCAAGGCCGAACTGATGCCGCACCTGTTGGGCAAAACCCATGACTGGCGCTACTTCGACATCGACCTGAAAGGCTACCGGGAAGCGTTCGCCGAAGTCATCGACACGATCATCGAGCGTTTCGGCGGCGAGGACGAACTGGCCGAAGCCTCCGGCGCCCGGATGCAAGAATTCATAGATTCTGCCGGGCTGGGGCTGATCTCGCCGATGCGCCGGGCCGCCGGGATGTCGAAGACCGCAGAGACTGTCGAGTTCGTCAGCCAGCTCCACGCCGAGAACGATTCACCGATCATCGTCTTCGCTCACCACACCGAGGTGGTCGAATCCGTAGCTGACCAGTTGGAGGACGAGGGACTGAACGTTGACATCATCGACGGGTCCACCAGCGCCGATGTTCGCGGCACGATCGTCGACGACTTCCAGGACGGCCAGATTGATGTGCTGGTGGCTTCCATCGTCGCCGCCGGGGTCGGCATCACCCTGACCGCCAGCCACCGGGTCGTCTTCGCCGAGCAGTCCTACACCCCCGGAGAGAACTCCCAGGCAATGGACCGGGCAGACCGCGCCGGGCAGACCGAGCTGGTCGAAGTCACCTATCTGGTGGCCGCTGGCACCATCGATGAGCAGGTTCAGAACGTGCTGGCTACCAAGATCGACGACCTTGAATCTCTCGGAGCCGGGGAGGAGGCCGGAGCGGCTGTCACCGACGAGACGATCACGATGACCACCGTCATCGAGTCCGTCATCCAAGCGGCCCGTAAGGAAGCCCAACGACGGGTCAAGAAGAGAACTAAAGCGGCAGCCTGAACGCCGGACACTCTGAGGCTGACCCCGCAGAACGCGAAGGAGGTTCGGCCGTGATTGACGAGCACCTTGAAACCTGGGAATCCGAGAACCGCGTCAGCGACGAAGACACCACGTGGCTCGCCTGGACCGCCGAGGCTGGACTGCGTCTTCGGGAGGCCGGCTTTTGCATCGCCGAGCACGAGTGGACGAACCAGAACACTATGCCTATCGGACTGGACGGCGATCAGCGGGTCCACGGTTTCAGCCTCGACGACGCCTACACCAAGTGGACCAACGGCTGCACGCCAGCCGAATACCTCGACCAGGTCAAGCGCAACCGGTTCGAGCTTCGCCTGTAGGGCAGGCCACATGCCGGAGAACGGCTGGGTAGACGCTCCGGACCCCTGATGGTTATGCAGACGATCCTCAGCACTGTCCACGGCAGCCACCTCTACGGATTAGCGCGGCCAGATTCTGACCACGACTCCTACCGAGTGGTCATCGGCGAGAACAAGACCTACGCCCGCCAACGACTCCAGGGGGACGACGACCGTCTGGGCATCCACCTGTCGCGTTTCCTGGAGTCGGTGGACAAAGGCGTACCCCAAGCGCTGGAAGCGCTGTTCTCCCCGGTGGCCGAGCTGGACCCGGAGTGGGCACCGTTTCTGCGTGGACTGCGCCCCGGCATCATCAACGCCCGGACCACCTACCGGCGCACCATCCTCAATTTCGGCCTCGGCAATGGTGGCCGCACCGGGGCCGCCGCGCAGCGCACCGACCCCGTGAAGCTGCGCCGCCACGCCCTGCGGCTGTGCCTCAACCTCGACGAACTGGTGTCCACCGGCAGGTTCAATCCACGGCTCACACCTGGGCAATCGCGGGCAGTGAAGGCTCACGCCCAACTCGGCGAGGCCGACTTCGAAGAGCTTCTAGTCCGCGCATTGGCCGACGCGCAGCTGGGCAGGCTCCGAAAGGGCTGAGCGTCCGTAGGCAGATGCCGGACACCTTGAGGGTGACCCCACAGAGCGACGGAGATCATAGAGGAGACAAAAGCATGAGGATCAAGAAGAAGATCAGCCAACACCGACGAGACTTCCAAGCCATCTACGAATGCGAACACTGCGGCCACGAGCGCAAAGACTACGGGTACGACGACAGCAACTTCCATGTGAACGTCATCCCCAACATGACCTGTCCAGAGTGCGGCAAAACCGCTGCGGCTTCCACACCCCAGACCATGCCCGACGTGCCCGCCCATGTGGTCAACTAATAAGTACGGATTCCCCCGATTGCCGCTGCCACGGGTGAAAAGACAGTACGGATTCGTCACTGGCGACATCGTCCGAGCCGTCGTACCGAAAGGCAAGAAGGCCGGGGTCCATGTCGGCCGGGTGGCCGTGCGATCCAGCGGGTCATTCAACATCACCACAGCCACCAGCATCGTCCAAGGCATCAACCACAAGTACGTCCGGCTGCTCCAACCAGCAGATGGATACAACTACACCCTGAAAGGAGGGACGCGCGATTCCTCCCCACGGCTAAATCCGGGGGTCTCCTCGCGCGGAACCTGATGAGCATCAATATCTGCCGAGGCCCCGCGATGGAGGCCATTCGAGATGACCCCCACGGCGATCCGCGCTGGTGCTTCGCCTGCCGCAAGGTCAACGATTTCCGCTTCATCGTCATGGCATCCATAGAGCCGTCCTACTACGACCCGGAACCTAAAGTCGTTTGCGCTGAATGTGCCACGACAGATGGAGACCTGTTCCCCGGACGCATCAGGGAGTGGGAGTGTTGACATCCGAGCGCAGAGCGAAGGAGAACGCCACTGGCCAGCATTGCCTCAACCGCCATAGACCGACCGTGGGGGTGTATACGAATCAATCGTCCGCCCAGCCGCAGACTCCGTCGTCGAATCCCACATCAAGTCGCTGAGGCGCTAGGAGTGAATGCCGGACACCCTCACCGCTATGACGACCTTCCTGACCGCAGATCTGCACTTCTGCCACGACACGATCCGGGAGCTCGCACCGCGTCCGTTCGACTCCGTCGATGAGATGGACAAGGTGCTGATCGCCAACTGGAACGAGACGGTCGGCATCGACGACGAGGTGTGGGTGCTGCGCGACCTGGGCAAGCCGCTGATCCACGGCCACGTCCACGACGCATGGAGAACCCGGTTCTCCAAAGAGTCCACACCGATGGTCAACGTCGGCGTCGAGCGCTGGGACTACAGGCCGGTGCCGGCCGAGGACGTACACCGAGTATTCAGGCAGATGAGCGCCTGACTCCGTTGCGGACACGGAGGTCGTCGCCCGGCCCCCAACACGTTGACTGAGAAGCCTGTCGTGCCGGACACCTTGAGGGTGACCCCACAGAACGACACGTCAAGGAGACCCGAAATGTGCGACCACCCTGATTCCCAGACCATCGTCAACGGCCGCAGCCGAAGCGCCGCAGACATCCTGCGAGACGACATGGCCGCATCCCGCGTTCCCGAGGGCGCAGTCATCCGCTACACCCGCCGCTTCAGCGGGAACCGGGCCCCCTACACCTACGCCGCGGTCCACATCGATGGTCGCTGGTTCACCACTTCAAAGTCCGACCGCGCCCCCGGTGTCTTCAGCCACGAAGCGTTCATGGAGACCCTCAACGACGACTCGGTGGTGGCCGTCGAAGTCGCCTCGGACTACACACCAGTTTCAGCGCCCAAACCAACAATGGTCCTAGCCTGAGCCGAGCCCTGCGCCGGACACTCTGCTGGTCACCCAACAGCCCCACGGAAGGACCCCACGATGCTGAACCACACGATCTCCCGCTCAGACGCCGGCCTGACCGTCTATCTTGTCCTCGACGACGGGTCACGGCTGATCTTCGGACCCGACCATCCCAACGCTGAGACCGCCGCTGCCCTGCTGGCCGACGACACTGTCTCTGAGGATCATGCGTCCCAGCGTCTTCGCAGGCTCAACGACATCGGCGGTGACATCAACGCCCGTCTGCGTGAAGTTTCCACACGGTTCTCCTACCGTGACGGCAAGCTGGGCTTCGACGGTGATGTGATCGACCGGGTGCTGACTCGGGTGATCATCGACCGGCTCAAAGCCGGTGACAATGATTGGAAGTCGTATGCGAACTTCATGCTGCGGCTGGCGCAGAACCCGCGCCGGGAGTCCCGCAACGCCCTCTACCGTTGGATCGGCAAACGTCACCTGACCATCACTGAGGACGGCTATGTGGTCGGCTACAAGGGGGTGGGCAATGACGGATTCTCGGTTCACGCGGGCAAGGGGTCCGTCCATCGGCAGGCGGCGGACGCAACGATCACCACCGATACGTTCGATCATTCCCGTCTGCCCAACGAACCCGGCTCCTGGGTGGAGTTCCCACGCAACGAAGTGGACCCGGACCCGGAGGCGCACTGCTCTGTGGGTCTGCACGTCGGCTCCAAGGACTACGCCGAGGCGTTCGGCCAGCGGCTGCTGACCGTGCTGGTGGACCCCGCCGCGGTGGTCATGGTCCCACGGGACTCCGGCGGCGAGAAGATGCGGGTGTGGCAGTATCACGTCACCGATATCGAGCCAGCCAAGGCTTACGCCGAGACCACACTGAACATCGGAGTGGCCTTCGACCCGTTCGAAGACGACGACGAAGAAGACGAGGCTGCCGAGCCGATATGTCTGCGCTGCATGGACAATGCCGATGTCTACGTCGGCTGGTGCTCCTACTGTGAGGACTACGCCGAATAGTCGGCCCCTCATCCGCCGCTGTGCCCCGGTCCTTGAAATCAGGTCCGGGGCACAGGTGTGTGCCGGACACCTTCATGGCGACCCCACAGAACGACATCACCTATGAGAGGAACCCATGAAGGTCGATACCGCGTACACCACCGAAACCACTTTCGCCCAGACCCCGGTCGGCTTCGACGAGGAGTCCGTGGGTCTGATGGCTGATATTCTCTCCGGTCTCTACACCAACCCGAACGAAGCCGTCATCCGTGAATACACGGCCAACGGCCTGGACGCTCAGGATGATGCCGGTGTTGATTCGTCCAAGATCCCGGTGGAGGTCACCCTGCCCCAGCCGCTTGAGCCCCACCTGGTGATCAGTGATCGTGGCATCGGCATGACTCAGCATCAGGCCGAGGAGCTGTTCGCCAGCTACGTCTCATCCGATAAGCGCGACACCAACGAGGCAATCGGCGGCTTCGGGATCGGCTCGATGTCGGCCTTCGCAATCGCTGACCTGATGATGATCACCACTGTCCGCGACGCAGTGAAGACCGACCTGACGGTGATCCGCACCGACAAGGGTCCGCAGATCACCGAGTCCACCGCCGCCAGGGACAACGTGCGACCCAACGGCACAACGGTCACCATCCCGGTGGACCCGAACCAGGACTGGTCCGGCCACGCCAGCAACGCCCTGGACTTCTGCGGCGAGAAGGTGAGCATCGACGGTGAGCAGGGATCAGACCCTCGCGGTGAATCACCGGGAATGATCACCGGACTCCGAGGACATGGGCACCTCGGGCGCGGAGACCGCCTGGTGATGGGTGGGATGAACTACCGGATACCCGAATCAGTGATGGAGAAGGTCACAGAGGTCATCGCACCGATGTACGGCACCTCCTACCAGGCGTGGGTGATCGAGGTTCCCATCGGCACCGTGCGGGTGGCCTACGACCGGGAATCCATCATGGACACCACCTCCAACGCCCAAGCGTTGGCCGACTACCTTGATGCCCACTACGTGGAGCCGATGCGTGAACAGTTCCTCGCAGACACTCAGTGGGGCACGGTTCGCAGAATGCTGGATGCCTCAGCCGACTTCATCCCCGCCGAGGCACTCAAGCAGGTCCAGTCGGTGGCTGAAGCCATGCACCTCAACATCAAGAATCCGGCCTACCTCGGCTTCGAGGTCGCCGAGGGGTCGCGCAGGAAGATTGATGGCCGGTTCGGAAGCCTGTTCTCTCAGATAAAGAAAGCCGGATCGGTGATGTTCTTTCCTGCCGAGAACACCCGGTCGCCGAAGGTCCGCCGTTGGCTGATCGACCATGAGCATGTCGCTGGCCCAGCACTTGCTGTGGCGGTTCTCGAACCCGAGAAGCTGAACGAGGTCGCTGAGGCCGGTTTCACCTTCATGGATGCCGAGGCGCTGAAGGCCTACGATCCGGTGCTCAAGTCCGCTGCCGCTCCACGTGCCCGGACCACCGGATACCTGGTCGTTGATCCTGACACCGGCGAAGAATCCATGTGTGAACCGGCAGAGATCGCGCAGCAGTACGAGGCGATGGTGTTCGGACGGGACTACAGCCGAGACCATCACCACTACGTCGGCAAGGACGAGGACGTGGCCATGGTCCACGCCGCCTGGCCGAACGAACGTGTCGCCATTGTCCGCACCACGGCCAACCAGCAGCTCGGCACCGCCGAAAAGCGTATCGGGCTTCCGGTCCACGATCTGCACAACGGACGCGAGCACGTCTTAGATCAGGTGTGGGAATTGGTCAGCGAGGACGAGAAGCTCCTGCTCTCCGCCGCCGCTGGCGAGAACGTCTACGGTGCGGAGTTTGGTGAACTCGACATCAATTCGGTCGCATTCCGCAGGGCGGTGAGCCATCCGCAGCAGATCATCGAAATTGCCCAGCTTCTCGGTGATTGCCTCACCGTGGACCTGACTAAGGCCAAAGACACTATGGCGGAAATCAATGATCCCCGCGCTCTGGACTCACTGCGCGAGCGTCTTACCGAAGCGGGACTCAACCGACCTCGTTGGGTGGATGCCTCGGTTCGCGCCCACAGGGGGGAGCTGGCCGGTCTGAGCCCCTGGGGGGATCAGGTGGGGACAATCCTCACTGCGATTCGTCACGGGGTCTACGGCGAGTCCAATCTTCGCGCGGCCATCGCCGGCCACCTGGTTCTCGGGGCACCTGCTGATCAGGACCGCTGAGGGGCCGCACTGTCCCGTCCGGGGGAGAACGATGCTCGGGCGGGCCTTTCGTGCCGGACACTCTGAGGGTGACCCCACAGGACGAAGTCACGGAAGGATCAACCGATGAGCTGCCACGAAGAGGAAGCCGGAACCTACACACTGCCCACCGCTGAGGTGCCGAAGCTGCACAAGGCCCTGCGAGACCACACCAACACGGTTCACGATCGGGTTCGGGCCGAAGTCCAGCGGCTGCACAAGCTGGCTGGCGGCACCCGGTCGGTGAAGAAGTACGCCGAAGCTATGCGCGGCCACGCCCAGTTCGATCACCATTACGACGGCATGATGTTCGGCTTCGACGTCGATGCCGATCCTGTCAGCCTTGCGGCCACTGAGATCATCGACCGGATGCTCACCACTGCTCGTCGGGGTGAGAAAAGCATCCACAAGCCCACTCTGGCCGAGATTGAGTTCTACGCGCCGAAGGCCACCAACCGCACCAAGACCTTCACCGCTGACCACGAGACCATGATTAGTTTCGACGGACGCAGGGTCACCTGGTCGGTCATGCAGAACAACCACTCAGTGGATCGTGCTCACGAGACCGACCTGGCACGCATCTTCTGGGGCCACCTCGACGGCATCCACTGGACCCGAAACTCTGGCGGGGGATGCCTCTACGGAAACGAATATTCGCGTGAACTCGGCGGGGGCGGGGACTCAGAGACCAACCTCTACGGGCCACTGGGTGGCCAGCCCACCGGAGTCAAGCCCAAGCCGCAGGACACGTTCCCTCCGCCGCGACTGCACTTCTGGTGACCCGCACTGACCAAGTACCTACAGACAGAACCCACGGAAGGACACCGCCATGACCGTCTCCGCCCCACTTGATCAGCCCGATACACGTTCACGTCTGCACCGCTTCGCTATGGAGACCGCCACCGCCGCGATGGTCACCGAGCAGGCCTCCCTCATCGCCCAGCAGGCAGGCCACACCAGCCGCCCAGGAGCCAAGCACCTCACCATCACCAGCGCCGCCGACGACTCGGGAATGGTCACCGCTGAGGTCGAGTCCGTCTACGACGGTGAGACCCTGACCGTGGTGGTGCTGATCCGCCGCGCAAGCGAGCACTACTCGGAGATCGCCGCGACCATCACCGTCACCTGTGAAGAGTTCAACCACGACTGGGAGGACGAATTTGAGGCGGCGATTGGCCTCCTTGCAGCTGGCTGAGCTACGCCGGACACTGTCCGTCGTAGTCTGAAACCGAACGACCCCAGGAGGACTCACGGTGACCCATCGCCTGTCACGGATCGCGGCCCAAGCCGCATCGAACGCGCTCTTCACGCTCGGCTCCGAGCTGGAGAACCGCCAATTCGTCACCCACCGGAGCCCGGCTGAGGACTCCGAGGACGGTTACGACTTCGCCTTGACCCGCCACGAGAAGCACTATTGGGGCATCGGCATCCGAGACGAAACAGGCTCGGCAGCCATCGAAGTGCTCTACCGCTCCGTGGCCCCGTCGGACGATGACGCGGGGTCCGACCGCGGGTGGAGTCGGCGCGAGAACGAGATCCACCTGACCGGCACCAACGACCGGGTGGATATCGACATCCTGGCTTCACGGATCGCCTGCATCATCCGCGACGACATACTCGACTACGGCTGAGCGACACGCGCCGGACACCCTGACGGTGACCCCACGAACAGGCCACCAGAAAGGCAGCCCCACCGTGAACCTCGAAAAGAGTCCCAGAGTCCGCGTCAAGATGAGCGAGCAGTACCTCAGCGTCGCCCGACTGATCGCTGAACAGCACCATCTCACAGCCGTCCAAGGCCAGGGTGCGCTGACCATCCACTTGCCCGGTTATACCGATCCGCAGATGGTCGTCACCGCCGACGTGCGGGTCAACGGCCACATATCTCTGGAGGTTCAGCACGTCAGCAGCGACCACTCGGATGCCCCGGTGGTGCTCACTCCGGTCGATGCCAAAGGCTGGATCGACCAGGACTGGACCGAGGATCTCCACCGAGTCATCGCCGACTACGCAGGAGGCCTACGATGAGCCACCACGCGAGCCTCGACCAGGAGGCCAACCTGTTCATGGGCGCATTCTTATCCGCCGTCTTTCCGGCTGGAACCCATGTCGCTGTCGGCGGTGAGAGGCGCGGGCTTCGCCACGTCGCCCACCGTGACGAACAGGGCCGCATCTACAGCGGGCGGGTGCCCGCCGAACATGTACGATTCCACGACGATCATCAGAGGTCTCAATCCCGGTCGGCGTGAGTGCCGGACACTCTGCGGGTATGGAACCGATTGATCAGGGCCAGCTCCAGAAAGCCGTCGCCGAGGTCATCCGCGACCAGGCCGATTCGCTGGCCGCACGCGTCATCGAACACCTCGGCAAAGACCGTCAGGATGCCCCCGAAGAAGATGAGCTGACCGCCGGCCCCGCACGCGTGCTCACCGTGGAGGGGCGAAACGGGCCGGCCATCCTGGCCGAGTGTCCCGAATGTGAGACGGAGCTTCTCCGGGTCGAGTGCTTCTACAGCGACTATCTCGCTTCTCAGCACATCTGGGACAGCTCCCAGCGAGCCGAGACCCTGGCCGCAGAACACGACGCTGACCACCACGCCGCAGCACCAGCCTGAGGGGCCGCCGTCTGCCGGACACCCTGCGGGTATGACAACAGCAATTTATGACCCGGAGACCGAGTATTCACCGTTGGCATCCGCCCTCGACGACATCGCACGGTTCGGCCCCCAGTTCCTCCACGAACAGGACATCTACGGCATCGACGTCGCTCACGCCCTCGACGCGGTGACGATCCGTCTGAACCCCGGTGAGGCAGGCAACCGCTCCCCCTGCACCGCAGAGTTTCAGATCGAGACCATCGGCGATGCACTGCGGATCACGGTCAACGAACGCTACGGGGCCACGGGCAGCCACCATCCACCGATGCTCATCCTCGATGCCGATGACCAGAAGCACTGCGGACTGCTTCCCTGGTTGCGCCTGTGGGCCGCCGCCTGGCTCGATCAAGCGCGCCGATCCTAAAACGAAGGCCGGATTCTTATGCCGCAAGACCCGATACCCCTGGGGTGGTGCCTGGTCGGCCAGCACGACACCGAGGATCAGCGCGGAGCCTGCCCGGTGGTCAACGGTTCCGCCGGCCCCTGCTCGTGCCCCTGCCACGATGGGGCCACCGAACCGCGTGGGTTCATCGACGCCGCCGGCGGCTGACGCGCCGGACACTCTCCGGGTGTGAACCCAGCAGATAACCCACTCCTGACAGAGCAACTCGCCGTCGAGCCGCAAGGAGGTGATGCCCTTCGCCCAGCGTTCGATGACGACCTGCGGATCACCGCAGTCGATCAGTTCGCAGGACCTGGCGGTTGGAGCCTCGCCGCCCAAGACCTCGACATCGACGAGATCGGCATCGAGTACGACGACGCGGCCAACGCCACCCGGCGAGCCTGCGGGTACAAGACGATCGAGGCCGACATTCTCACCGTCGCCCCGTTCCCCGCCTATCTGCTGATCTCATCGCCGGCCTGCCAGCCGTTCAGTGTCGCGGGCAAGGGTGCCGGTCGGCAGGCCCTGGACCAGGTGTTGGAGAACGTGGACGCTCTGGCCGAGGGTGCCGAGTTCGACGCCGACGCCTATGACGATGTCCGCACCGCGCTGGTGCTCATGCCGCTGGTGTGGGTGCTGAAGATGCACACAGCCGGGACACCGTATCGGCGTCTGGCTTTCGAGCAGGTGCCGCCGGTCAGACCGGTCTGGGACGCGATGCTCACAGTGTTCGAAACCCTGGGATACCGGGGCGAAGTCGGCGTGGTGCAATCAGAATCGCTAGGTGTGGCCCAGACGCGCAAGCGAGCCATCCTGGTCGCCTCTCTGGACCATCACGCGAGACTGCCCGCCCCGACCCACTCGAAGTATTACCCAAGGAACCCCGAGAAGCTGGACCCCGGAGTCGAAAAGTGGGTCTCAATGGCCGAGGCGCTGGGCTGGGGGATGACCCAGCGTCCGACGATGACTGTGACCGGCGGGGGCGCAGCCACCGGAGGCGCCGAGCCGATCGGCAACGGCGGCAGACAGTCCATGCTGCGTGAACGCGCTGCTGGTCGGTGGGCCGAAGACAGGCCCGAGAAGCTTGCTTTGCGCAACAACACCAGCGCCAAGGCCACCGTCAGGGACGAAGACACCCCAGCCCCAACCATGTACTTCGGTGCCCGGCTGAACAGCATGAGATGGGAACCCGGCGGTTCTGCCGAAGGATCCGCGTCCGATGAGCCTGTCGAGGCGGTGAAACGCATGGGCACCGGAATGATTGAGCGTCACGGGGACCGCCCCGGCCGCGGTGTGGACAAGCCAGCCTTCTCCATCAGGGCCGGTGCCGGTGGTATGGAACCGGGAGGTTTCCGTCTGAAACTCCGGTCCAACTACGGCACCGGAGGCGATGCCGCAAAGCGCGGCGAACGCGGCCAGAACTATCCGGCACCTGCGGTGACCTCGAAGGCTGACCGCAACAAGTGGGTGGCCGACACTGACCAACAGGCGTCTGCCGGTGCAAAGATCACCCCGGCCAAGAAGCCGGTGCTTCGGCCCTCGCCCTATGCGGGGATGCTGTTCAACGGCGGCGGAAGACCCATGGACGCCAACAAGCCAGCCCCAGTGATGACTGCCTCAGCCGGGGGCAACCGCACCCACATCGTGGATGAATCCGGTGGGGAGTTCATCGAGGACTACCACGCCAAAGTCGCCGCAGGTCAGCAGCCTCCACCGATGGACGGCGCGCCGCTGAGACGGCTCACTATCGAAGAAGCCAAGATCTTGCAGAGCTTCCCAGCCGACTATCCACTGGCCGGCAGCAAGACCAAGCAGTTTCAGCAGGTCGGCAACGCTGTGCCACCACTGCTGGCTCGCCACGTCCTGAAAACGCTGATCGAAGGAGACCAAGCGTGAACGTCGATGTCTTGGAAGCCCAGTCCGAATTCGAGATCGCCATCGCCTACATGATGGTCTCCGCCTATGCCCAGTCCGCCGAGGACCCGGTCACCGAAGTGCTGGACACTCTGCCCGAAGACATCGAATCCGGCCGGGTGAGCGCAGTGCTGACCATGCTCAACGGGTTCCCGGCCGCCATCGGCCTGCTCATGCCCGCCGAAGACGGCACCCGGCAGCTGCGCTGCGGATTCACCCACCCCGACTGCCGCGGATACGGTGCTTGGTCGGCCACATTGGACCGCCACATCGCCCAGTGCCGCGCCGAAGGGATGAGAGTCTGGGCGTCCCCCGACCCGAAGGACACCCGGGTGAAACATGCACTGGAGCGCCGTGGATTCGTTGCCGACGAACCTTCCAGCTGGGTGCTGTCGCCATCTGCCCGCCCTTTGATGCCGGACACTCTGCGGGCATGAACGAGGACCAGTTCACCGCAGAAGACGTCTCCCATATCGCCGGTGGGGGACACCTGGTGCTGAAGCTGACCCGCACCAACACCTGGGGCGACGCCCTGGATTCCATCCGGGCGGATTCGAAGGTCGCGCAGAAGGTCGAGGCTCGGTGTGATGAGATCGACCCGGGGCTGATCGAGGCGATGGACCGCAATACTGATGTCGTCGAGCACCAGATGAGGTCCCCGAAAGTCTCCGCCGCGGTGTGTGCCGAGTGCCTAAACATCGTGCTCTTTTCGGGCACGCTGGCAAAGACGTGCTTCATCACCCACGGTTGTCAGGGCGCACTGGTCAAGCCGGCGGAGTACACCGTCACCGCTAAGAAGCCAAAGAAGGAGCAGGAGCAGACATGACCACCGATCCCCCCGGACACTTACCGGGCATGAGCCCTGATCCTGCCATTCCGAGTGCGAACAGCGCCTCCGATGAGCTCTCCGACACCGTCGAGTCTGGGTTCTTCCAGGAGGCCTACTACGAGTGGCTGGAACCGGTGCTTCACGACAATGCGGGTCTGACCTCGGTGCTGACCATCGTCGGGATCTGCCTGATCGCCTTCCAGATGGTCGTGCTGTTCCGCACCCTTTCCAAGAAGGGGATTGTGGGCGCACTGCTCGCCCCACCACTGCTGGGCGGGATCCTGATGTCTTTGATGCTCATCGCCCCCACAGTGATGATGCCGATGATGCTCGGCGGCATCGACACCGTCATAGGGGTGCTCGTCTCCATCTTCAGCAGAGCCGGCTGAATCGCCCCGGTGCGTCCCGGTCTCACTATGTGAGACGGATCGTGTAGGCTGGGTCTCAGCGGATCGAATGTCCGCGGGTGCAGACAAGCGGGTGGCACGGAATTCCCCCATAACCGTGCCGCCCGCTTTGTCGTTACGATAACCAGCGTCACGCGGGGAACACTTTTCGCCCCTCCGACCACCAGTGCGCTAGATTCTAGGGTGTGCGCAGATCACGAATGGCCTCAGTCACTGACAATAACCCCGACAGTCTGCTGTGCCTATGCGGGAACTACGCCGACAGCGACGACTTCGCCCCCTGCACCCGGGCCGGAGTGGTCTACACCCAGGACCCGGCCAAGAGCGGCGACGGGATGGTCCTGGTCACTGAAGCGATCACCGACCCCTACCTGATCTGCACCAGATGCGGCCGGGTCTACCGAGTCCTGCCCATCATCCACATCAACCAGGCCTTCGTCGAGCACATGGCCGACCTGACGAGCCCACACATCGCCATCTCAATCGCCGCCTGGCAGCACAAGAAGGCCGCGACTCGGCGGAAACGACGCCGTGGAGGCAAACACCTCCGCGACTGACCCGGCGCCGCCGGACACTGTGAGGGTATGAGCGAAAACAACAGATCCCGCGACGGGGAGACCGCTGAGTACCACGCTGTCGTCGACTTCTTGCATTCGAACACCGGCTCCTGGGTCATCCGCATCGTCGCGGTGATCGCACTGGTGCTGCTGATCTGGCAGATCTTCTTCTAAGAAGGGCCGGATTCATCATGGGCACACGAATAAAGACCACCGGGGTCATCGGCACCCCCGCGGCCGGGATGACTCGACAGGGCTTCGACGCCGGTCGGGCTGCCTCCGGGGCACACGGCGAAGAGCGCACCGCGGCCATTCTGCATCAGTTCCGTGAGCTGGCCCTGATCGTTCACTCGATGCGACTGCCGGTGAAGCTGAAGACTGATATCGATCACCTGGTCATCGCCGGTGACGCAATCTTGGCCATCGACTCGAAAGTCTGGCGACCCGGCTACTACCACCAGTGGCTCGGCACACCGATGCGCGGAATCAGGTCCGAGTCCCACCTGGCCCCCGCCTCGACCGGACAGGCCCTGGACGTGCTGAGACCAATGCTCGCCGCAGACAGACTCGACCCCGAGATGTCTGCGCTGATCTCCGTTCTCAGGTCCAAGAACAACGCGAAGACCACGATCAGCGCCTCGCTGGCGTGGCGGGCTGTGCCCATCATCGGCGTCGAGAAGCTCCAGGCCCGCGTCGAGAAGTTCCTGGTCCAGCACCCCGAGCCCGCCGCAGTGCCACTGGCAGCCACCATCGCAGCAATCCACCGGAGAGGGGCACGACATTGAGTTCGACCACAGATAATCTCTCACGCCTGGGCGAAGCCCTGGCCGTAGTGGCCGCCACCATCCACCAGACCAACAGTGACGTGGAGGGCATCAGCACAGCAGAGTCGGCCCGCGCCACGCTCACTGCTCTGGCAGACGTGGAGAACCTGCGTATCCGGGCTCAGGTCGAAGCGGTCTACGCCGGCAGATACGAGGCGGGGCTGGAGCCAGACGAGATCGCGTCCCTGCTGGGCGAAGACGAGCTGCGCATCCGGGGACTGATCTACACCTACGCCTCTGCGGCCATGGAGGAAGCCGAACGACAGGCCATGGAGGCCGAGCGGAACAAGTACCGTCGCTGGTAGCGCCGGATGTAGCTCTGGCCAAGTGCTCTTGCCGGACACTCTGCGGGTATGAGTCCAGCCAGATCCCAAGATCGACGTGATATTTCTCCGGTGCTGATCCCCTTCGGGGTGATACTGGGCGCGGTCGCCCTGTGGTTCGGTCTGCCCGGTGTGCTCTTGATGTGGCTGGGCCTGGTGATCGCCGGTCTTATGCACCCGGCACCGCCGAAACCGAAAGCCGCGGAGAAGGATGAGCCGTGGGTCCAAGAGCAGCAGCTGAAGCACCAGTTCTTCTCCACGATGGCCTACACGCTCATCGCTCCGAACAAGGGGTGGTTCCCCGGGTGGCCGCCGCTGTATTCGTTCTTCGCCGCCTTCGCCGTCGCTGCGGCCGCGTGGCACTTCCCGCAGTTCCATCACGAGCCTGTCGCCGAGGCGATCAGTGAATGGGCCGGGCCGGTGGCAGAGGTTGCCGACTGGTTCCCGGTCATCAATGCCGTGGCCGCACTGCTGGTTTGCCTGGCGATCGCGTGGGCGAGACGCAAGACTCTCGACGCTGAGGAGGTCTGCCCCGGTACTCGGATCTCTGATGCGCTCACCGTGGCGAAGAAGAAGCCCCACATGATCATCGGGCCTGGGGTGCTGGGCGTCATCGTCGGCATCCTGGCCGCACCGATCCTGGCCGAGAACAGCGATGTGTCCCCGGTTTGGATCACGCTGGCAGCTATCGTGATCGGCGCGATGGCCGGGGCCTATCCGGCTGCCCGCCATGAGGCGCTGACCCACTGGCGCGAAGTCTTGGAGCAGCGTCGTGAATGGCGGGAACGCTTCAAGGCGATCAAGAAGGAGCCCGCGCCCCGTGTCCACGACCTGGAGCACCTAGGCAAAGACGAGTCCCGCATCACGGTGCTGCACCTGATCTCAAACGCGGGGGTCGGCGGGTCCGACTGGTTCTTGAAGAACCCGGACAAGCTCACCGCCACCGTCGGCGGCTCTACGACTGTCGCGGTCACCCCGGTGGAACAGACGGATTCGAAGAACCAGCCCAAGCCCGGCACAGTCGACGCGATCAAGTTCGACATCATTGAGCTGCCCTCCTCCGAGGCCGTGCCGTCGCTGGGGGATGCCAAGACTGATGAGAAGACCACCGAGCAGCTGCTGCGCGCGGTGTTCGCCCAAGCCTCTGCCGCCAACGCCGAACGCTTCATGCCCACCGGCCACGAGGTGATCACCGAATCTGATGCCCGAGTGGTGAAAGTCTCGGTCTCCGGTATCGATGTGAAAACCGCCTCGAAGATGCTTCCACAGTTCAGCGCGGTCATCGGCGCCGACGTCGTCGCCGACCCGGCGGCTGACAACAAGGCGGGCGTCCTGTATATGGGCAACTTCGAGGGCGCACAGTTCACCGAAGAATCCGGAGTCACTGAAGACACGATCCAGTACCTGCTCAAAGAAGACTGGTGGAATCAGCGGTGGGCTGATGCGATCAAGAAGGCCGAGAACCCGCCGAAGCCCGAGTGGCGCACTGAGGCCCGTGCGAACCTGGCTGACGGCACTGAGGTCAACAATCTGGTGTTCGTCATCCGCCGGGGCATGACCCCGGAGAAAGACTTCTTCCCGTTCGAACCGGAGATCTCCACCGCCCTGGAGGCCTACCCGTTCGTCTCAATGACCGGGTTCGATGATCCGCGGGCCACCAGACCAGGGGAGCGGCACCGGCAGGCGATCTCTCTGCGCTGGGCTGATCGTCCGGTCCCGGACTCGATCGAGAACCTCGCCCCGGTTCGGGGCTCCCAGGCCACACATTGGGTGCTGGCCGCGATCCTCAACCGCGGCTTCGCCGACGCGAAGCTCGCTCGGCCGGAGCTGGTCTCGGCCGCCCCGATCTCAGCCGGGTCCTCGTCGAAGCACCTGTGGCAGATGCACGTGAGGCTCTACGGCGGCACCACGTTGGCCGAGGTCCGGAAGAAGCGTCATCAGCTCATGGAGTCCTGGGGCGTGGACTACCTGCGAGTCGCTGAGACCCGCGACGGGGTCAACATCATCGCCGGTGCCGATCCGCAGACGGTCGACATCAGAGACCGAAGCGCCCAAGAAATGCTCGACGCCTTGGAGTGGGAGCAGATCTTCGTGGACTCCGGGATCAAATCCGAGTCGGGCACCATGCCCCAACTGATCAGCACCGCACCGGTCGAAGAGAATCCGAAGGTCAAGATTCTCACCTTCAGTCTGCGCAACACCGGCCTGGCCCTGGAGGCTTTCACCACCCGGGTGTCGAAGTTGAAGGCCAACTCGTCCAACGCCTTCGTCCATCCCCAGGCGGCCGCGTCGGGCAAACCCAACGAGGTCGAACTCGTGGTCTGCGAAGAGGACCCCATGCCGTTCCCCGCGCCGATGAGCTACGAAGACGCCGACGGCCGCGAGGATCTGCCCTTCGCCGTAGACGTCTACGGCAGGATCGTGGCCTACAGCCCGAAACAATCACCGCACCTGCTTGTCAGCGGCACCTCCAACGGCGGCAAATCGGCAGGCCTGATGGTCATGCTCTACTCCGCGCTGCTGCGCGGCTGGGAAGTATACATCGCCGATCCCTCCAAGGGCGGCACTGATTTCTTCTTCTCCCGTGACTACATCGCCGGCATCACCGGTGACCTCTATGAGGCTGCCGGGATGATGCGCCACGTCTACGAAGAGGTCACCCGGCGCAAGAATCTCAACGCAGAGTACGGAGTCTCGAAGGTCGGTGACCTCCCCGACGAGGTGCGCCCCAACCGGCTGCTGATGATCCTGGATGAGTTCACCTCATTGATGCTGCAGGAGAAGCCGCCGGAGAAGTCCGAGAACCCTGAGGCTGATGCCGCACGCGAAGAGGTCGTGAAGGCCAACGCTGAGAAGCAGACGATCGGATTTCTGGCCGGAAAGATCGCCCGCGAGGCTCGCTCAGCCGAGGTCACCCTGATCCTGGCCACCCAGAAGCTCGACTCCACGGTCTTGAACTCCATCCAGGGCTCGGCTGATCTGAAGAGCAACATGGGCCGAGCCCTGTTCGGCGCGGCGACTCTGCCCGAGAAGCAGGTCGCCCTGCGCAACCCCTACAACGCTCCTGATCTCGGCGAATCCATCCCTCCCGGCCGGGGACTGTGGGAGCCGGTGACTGCGGGCAGGGCTGAAGCCATGCAGGCCTGGTATGACCCCGGCGAGCAGACCGCCTACGGAGCCGCCCTGGCCCAACGCCTAGACCCCTGGCCCGAAGACCAGCGTCCCGACTGGAAATCTCATGTCCGCGACGTCGACGACTCACCGACTGTGCGAAAACTCGACGATGAGGACGCCCCCGTGGTGGAACAGGACCTCGGCGAGATGGACTTCGAGTTCGACTTCGACGAAGAGGAGGCCTAAGGGCTGAGGTTCAGCCGGTCGATTGCCGCTGCGGCATGACGCGCAGAATCTCGTCGGGTTCAGCGAACACTTCTCCGCAACGGGGGCAGGTCTGAGTGTTCACCCCCAGGAAGGCGGTCCGTACCAGTCCGTGGAGTGCTAAGTAGCAGCTGCGGCACAGCCGGGGCGTGTTTATCAGTCCGGGGACGCATTCGTGGCCGGCGCACAGGTAGTCGGCGTTGCTGGTGCATTCGGTGATCGAGCACTGTGGGCGATTGATTGTTGAGCTCTTCATATCGTCACTGTGTCCGGCGCGTCCGCAGGACGGGTCTGTGCCGGACACTCTTCGGTCATGGCTTTCACTCCGTTGCATGTGCACACCGAGCATAGTTCCCTGGATGGTCTGGCCCGGCTGACAGAGACCGCCAGGGCCGCCTCCGCCTATGGGTTCGAGGCCTGCGCGCTGACTGACCACGGCACCCCCGGCGGACTGTGGGCCTTCGCCCAGGAGTGCAAGCGCCTCGGAGTCAAGCCGATCCCTGGCATCGAGATCTATCTGTCCATCGGCTCCCGGCATAGTCCGCAGACCATGGAGGTCTATGCCGATGACGGGATGGGCGACGCCGACGATCAGATCACCACCGAAGCGGGACGACGAACCAAGCAGAAGAAGTATTACCACCTGTCCTTGCTGGCGAAGAACCGCACCGGGTGGCACAACCTGATCCGCTTCCACAACGAGTCCCAGCGCACCAAGATCGGCAAGCACCCCGCAGGCGACTGGGACCTGCTGAAGCAGTACGGCGAGGGCCTGGTGCTGCTGACCGGGTGCCTGGCCTCACCGGTGGCCGGACCGCTGGCCCAGATCCAGTTCTGCGAAGATCCCGACGGTGAAGATGCCTGTGCCCTGCGCGAGGACGCTCATGCGGCGGTGGATCACATGATCGAGGCCGTCGGGGCAGAGAACGTCTTCGTCGAGGTCATGGATCACGGCATCGCCTCAGAGCGCTACGTCATCGAGGAGCTCTACGACCTGGCCGAAGACCGGGATCTGACGGTGGTGGCCACCAACGACTCCCACTACCTGGACTGCGAGGACGACCACGCCCATGAGGCGTTTCTGTCGGTGGGCACCGGATCATCGATGCACGATGAGACCCGGTTCCGGTTCAACGGTTCGGGCTACCACTTCAAGACTGAGGAACAGATGCGCCAGACCCGGCCCGATGACCAGTTGTGGCAGGAGGCGATAGACAACACCGGGCTGGTCGCTGAGATGGTGGCCGCCGATACAGTCCCCGAACCTGAGATCCGGCTCCCCAAGTTCCCGCTGCCCGAAGACCAAGACAGCGCCGACGAGTATCTGCGCCAGCTGGTCGAAGACGGTGCGGCCTGGCGCTACGGGACCGAGTGGCGCGACGATGACGAGATCACAGAACGCATCGACCACGAGCTCTCTGTGGTCTCGGATATGGGTTACAGCGACTATTTCCTGATCACCTGGGACATCATTGAGTTCGCCCGCGCCGAGTCAATCACCACCGGACCTGGCCGCGGGTCGTCAGCCGGGGCGATCATCGCCTACACCCTCGGCATCACTGACCTGTGCCCGCTGCGCTACCACCTGCTTTTTGAACGGTTCTTGGAGCGCGGACGTGTCGGGATGCCTGATATTGACATGGACTTCCCCAAGCACAAGCGTCACCTGATCCACGCCTACTGCCAGACCAAATACGGCGCGGACCATGTGGCCCACATCGGCGGGTTCAACAAGGCCCAGACCAAGGCCGCCATCAAAGACGCCACCCGAGTGTTCGTCCCGCACATCGACAAGAAGACCACCGGCTCCGAGCGTGACCGGATGGAGCTTCAGCGCAAGGAGGTCTACCAGCTCGGAGACCGGCTGGCGAAGATCGTCGAGTTCGGCGACAACAAGTCCCAGCCGTTCGCCCGGCTGGATGAGCCGCAGAGTGAGGAGGAGAAGCTGCGGGCCGAAGAATTCTGGACCGCCGTCGACCACGGCGGGGAACTGGCCGGCCAGATCATTGAAGTGGCCCGACGCTTCGAAGGGGTATCGAAGAACGAAACCATCCACCCCTGCGGGTTCGTGATCTCCACCGACCCGCTGTTCGATATGGTCCCGCTGCGGCCGGTGTCCAAGGATGCCGCTGCTGATGAGCCCCAGGTGATCGTGTGGGACGGCGATATGGTCGAAGACTTCGGGCTGCTGAAGATGGACTTCTTAGGCATCCAGAACCTCGACTACATCGACCTGACCTTCGAATACCTGGCACGCCGCGGCGAAGACGGGCTGCCCCAGTCGGTTGACGACATCCCCGACCCCGACGGCGACGAGCACGGTCACCTGAGCGACGATGCTGACGCGGCGTACCGGATGCTGGCAGCCGGTCGCACCGCCGGGCTCTTTCAGCTCGACAGTGCCGGGATGACCAAAGTGGTCACCGACATTGCTCCAGAAGACCTCAACGATCTCTCGGCCGCGGTGGCCTTGTATCGTCCCGGACCTATCTCGGCGAACATGCCCGAGGACTATGCCGCGAAGAAGCACGGTCGTCGAGAAGAATCCTATGACCGGCTCACCACCGACGAGAACGAGATCGATTGGCTGTCCGAAGTGCTCGGCGAGACCTTCCAGTCGGTGGTCTACCAGGAGCAGGCAATGCGTCTGGGGCAAGTTGTTGCCGGGTTCGACGACATCCAACGCTCCACCCTGCGCAAAGCCATTGGTAAGAAGAAGAAGGACCTGATGGACAGGTGCTCGGAATGGTGGTTCGACGGCTACGGCAAAGAGTTCGAAAAGAACGGAGAGCTCGTGTCTCCGGTGTTCTCCCGAGAGAGCGCAGAGCGAGTTTGGGAGTTCATCCAAGGCTCAGCCGACTACGCATTCAACAAGTCTCATAGTGCTGCGTATGCCTTGCTGGCCTATTGGACAGCGTACCTGAAGGCGAACTATCCGGTGGAGTACGGGGCCGCGATGCTGGCGACTTCGGACAATGATCAGAAGCGGCTGCTGGTGCTGGCGGACTTGAAGGCTGAGGGCATCGAGATCGGTGTCCCGGCGGTCAATGAGTCTGATCAGCACACGGTCCCGGCATCCGGCCAGATCCGGCTGGGTTTGGGTGAGATCAAAGACGTCGGCAAGGTCGCTGCCAACATTATCGAGGCTCGCGCCGATGCCGGGGACTTCAGCAGCCTCCACGACTTCGCCACCCGAGTGGAGAGCATCACGGTCACAGCACTGCGGGCGCTGATCGAATCCGGCGCCATGGACATCTTTGGTCCCCGCCGTGGGCTGCTGAAGACCCTGTATGCCGCCAAAAAGGTGGACCTTGACCCGGTCGGTGAGGATTTCGGTGCCGTGGAGCGGGACCGTCGCCAGCGTCGGGTGCTCGGCACTGTGGTGGGTTCGACGACCCTGGATCATGTCGATATCGATGATGTCGGCCAGGGCATCGGACCCGAGGAGGAACCCTTGGAGGTCTATCGGCTCGACCACTTGGGGGCGGGCGATCGTTCGGCTTGCCACCTTGGCGTGGTCTCGGAGTTCCGCTCGATGATGTCCAAGAGCGGTCGCATGTCGAAGATGGTCATCGAAGACACCGCAGCCACCGAGGTGGTGATCTTCCCACAGTCTCACCGGCAGATGGTCCAGGACTACGGCCAGCCGGAGGTCGGTGACCTGGTGGTCGTCGCCGGCAAAGTCCAGACCTCGACCTACGGCAATGACGAGGACCAGGTGACCCCGCGGCGTGAGATCCTGGCCAATCGTGTCTGGATCGTCCTCGATCCCACTCGGGTGGAGGACCAGCCGGTGGAGACCTCTGAGTTGGTCGATGCGCTGGAGGCCACGGTGGAGCCGGAATCACCCGCCGAGGAGAACATCTCGCAGGACGACGATGAGCAGCCCGTTCCCGTCCCTGAGCTGGAAGACAATGGCCGCCGGACCAGCGGGGATTCCGCTGCTGACGAGGGGCCAGCGCCCGCCGCGCCGTTGTCTTGGATGCTGGCCCTGGTCGTCGACGAGGTCCCCGGGTCGTTGAACCCGGGGGCTGGCTGCATCATGCGCTCAGAGGGGGCCAGGTCGGAAGACGTTGGAGTCAGCGTCAGCCGCCACAGCCCGATGTTCATCGACCGGAAGCAGCGGGTAGCGATCAAGCTGATCGAAGGCTCTGATTGGGAGGCCGAGTGGTCTCAGCTGTGCACCGCAGCCGGGGTATGAGAGGCGGCGCGTCCAGTTGTTAGCCCTTGTCGGGCTGATCGTCGCATGTATATCCAGTGACTGTGAAAACTGACTGGACAGGACTGGAGCCATGTCGACTACTTCCGCCCCGGAGGCCTCTACAGGTTCTCGCGCGGCAAAGCCGGACAACCTCATGTCCGATCTGCGATCGGAGTTCGGCACCGACGGCAAGGATGCGGCCCGGAAACTGGCCGGTGCCGGAGGAGCGGCATCGAAGGCCCTGGATGCTGACCCGGGGTCGAAGTCCATCAACGTGGCCCAGAAGGCGGCCTCCCGCAAGGCCGGCGACCTAGCCGAGAACGTCGGAGGCAAGACCGGCAAGACCATCACCCAGGACGCCACGAAGATCGCCGCTGAGACCGCTAAGGGAGCGTCGAAGGGCGCAGCCGCCGGCGGCATCGGTGCCGCACCGGGAGCGATCGCCGGTGCGGCCAAGGGTGCGGCCCAGACTAAGACCGGACGGATCGCGGTGATCGTGGTCCTAGTGCCGTTCATCCTCTACTTCGCGTTCATCTCCCTGCTTCCGCTGCTGTTTCTGATCGTGCTCACCAGTGGAGGAGAGCAGCAGGAAGACACCGGGGTCATCTCCGAGGTCGATGACTTCCTCTTCGGTGAAGACGATGAGTAAGCGCTCAGCGATGCCCGCAGTCGGGGGCCTGGACCACGGCCCGGACACTTGCCGGTCGGACGTGTTCTGTGACCTGGAGGGAGGAGTCTCGATTTGCGACGCGCACTCGGCCTGACCCTGGTGCCTGGGCTGCTGGCTGCACTGGTGACCGCGCCGGCTGATGATCAGAACTCGGACCTCGCGCACGATCCGGCGAACTCTGGGCCTGACATGCAGCTGGCATCCGGGCACTCAGACTCGGATCTGGGCAGCGGGACCAGGCCCTTCCAGATCGCGTCCCAGCAGACCAGTTCCAGCTTCTGGGTGCTGCTCTCGGTCTGGCACCACGTCGAGACCAATAATCTCGGCCGGGGCCCGATGGGGATGATGGACGAGGAAGAGCTGGAACAGTGGGCTGAGACCTATGGCCGTGACCTACCCAGCGACAGCGAGGTCGAAGAGTTCGACGACGGGTTGTTCTACATCGGTCAGATGCTGCGCCATGGCCAGCGCGACGTCGGCTCTGGGCTCCGAGCCCGTGACCTCACCCTGGGTTACCAGGCGCTGACACAGGGTGGAGGGGCTATCGAGGGTCAGGAGGACGTCCGTGATGAGATGCAGCAGGACTGGGAGGAGGCGGTCTCCCAGCTGCCGATCGAAGACATCGATGACCACGCCGAGTCCGTCGTCACCACCGCCCGTGAATGGGCGCTGCAAGGCTCCAGCACTGAACAATGCACCCCCGCGGCGTCCGATGACGATGCCGGAGACGATTCGGGAAGCGAGTCGGAATCAGAGGTGGAGATCCCCGGAGAATACCAGGACTACGTCGAAGCCGCTGCCGAAGCCTCGGGCTTCCCGGTGGGACTGATCGCCGCCCAGATCCAGCAGGAATCCGACTGGAACCCCGATGCCGGCAGCCCCGCCGGCGCCCTGGGGATCGTCCAGTTCATGCCCGAGACCTGGGCAGAGTTCGGCGAGGGCGACATCACCGACCCTGAAGCCAGCATCGCCGCCCAAGGAGAATACATGCGGCACCTGCGCGAGATGGTCGAGTCCGAGGCCGGTTCGGATGAGGAGGTCGTCGAACTGACCCTGGCGGCCTACAACGCCGGCCCCGGCGCTGTGGAGTCGGCCGGCTGGGAGGTGCCCCCGTTCGAGGAGACCGAAGGCTATGTTCGCGACATCCCGGCCATGGCCGGCGGCGACATCAACATCTCCACCGGTCACTGCGCGGTGGAGGTCCCAGACATGGACGATGTGGACTGCGGCCCGCATGAGGATCTGGACTTCCGCAACGGGACCGCAGCTGGCTCGGGAGACAACCCGTTGACCGTCGATGTGCTGCACAGCTCCGCCGAGGCCGGATACCACTGTGGGGTCGGGGCCTTCAGTACGGAGTTCGACGGTGAGATCAGCAGCTGGCACGCCTGCCGTCCCGGAGACCCCCAGGACCACGGATACGGCGCGGCACTGGATATTGGACTCGGTCACATGGTTCCCAGCCAAGAAGGCCAGGACTACGGCCGCGAGATCGCTGAGTGGTACATGGAGAACGCCGAGGAGCTCAACGTCTCCTACGTCATCTGGTGGGAGAAGATGTGGACTGCCAATGAGGGCTCCAAGCCGTGGGACGAATGGCGGGCCTATGAAGTCGGAGAAGGCAGCATCTGGCAGCCCGGCTGGGGCAACGGCAGTGACTCTCAGGCCCACCGGGACCACCCCCACATCTCTTTCAACCACGGCGAAGAACGAGAGAACTGCTGAGAGGCAAGGATCCACGATGAGCACACATGTTGGATTGTCCACCGTCGTAGCCGCGGCGGCCGCCGCACTGATGGCGGTAACCGCCTGCACCAGCGACCCAGGCCAATCCGGCCTCATAGAAGAAGTATCCGGCGATCCTGATCAGGTGCGAGTCGCCGTTGTGGAGCAGGTCATGGCTGAAGCGGTGGAGGCTGGCAGCTTCTCCCACGCTGAGCCCTACGAGCTGATGAGCAGTGACCTGGCCCAGCAGCGCGCCGAGTTCTGGGAGGAGGTCGGCGACACTGGCACCAGCGACGGGCTGCTGAACCAGCACCCGGACCTCGACATGGACAACGTCGAAGTCGCTGTCCATGACTCCTATTCGGTCGCCGCGTCCTGGACTGGTGAGAGCCTGTGCGGAACGCAACAGGACCATGAGATCTTCTTCCAGGTTGAAGCCGATGACCAGGGGGAGATCACACGCTTCGCCCACGGCGGCGGATGCTCCTGCGGCCAATGCGTAGCCTGACCCAGACAAGATCCGGACACATTGAAAGTATGAGGACCATGATGCGAACGACCAAGACCACTGCGGCACTGTGTGTGGCCGCGCTTGCCCTGACCGCCTGCGGCGACGATGAGGACCCCCAGACCCAGGCCCCGGTGGGGGAGCAGACTGTTGACCCCGGACTCGGCGAGAGCCCGGACGAGACCGACCAGGATGCCCAAGACGATGCCGACGAAGACCCAGACTCGGAAGAGGACGCGGGCAGCGAAGACTCCGACGATGCCGACGATGAGGATGACCAGGACAGTAGTGCCGCAGACAGCGGTGACCTCGACGCCCAGGACTGGCCGGTTGCTGAAGAGTTCCCCGCTGACGCCGAGGAGGCCTACCAGTTGGCCTTGGAGGAATCGCAGCAGCGCGATGAGGTGACCGATTTCAGCGAATACGCCTACGAGGACCGCAGCGAGATCGACGAGGACGAACGGGCCGACTTCATCGACGAGCGGAACCGTGAAGTCCTGCTCCACGCCGCTGAGATTATGACCGAGCAACGCCCGACCGACTGGAACCGGGACGTGTCCACCGTTCGGATCTCGCACCTGATGGCAGACGAGATCCAGCTGCCTGGTGTGCCCGAGCGACCCAACATCGACGAAGCTCAGGAGTCAGCCTATGAGTGCAACGCGGTGGCCGAGCCCCGTGTGACTATGCTCGATGAGACCGACCTGGTCGAAGAAGGGTGGGGTGAAGGATCACCCGATCCGTTCATCCACATCGTCGGCGAATACCGGTGGGTCGACGGTGACGAGGACTGCGACCTCACCCAGCCTGACCACTACTACCTCTACTCGATGGACCTCGGCGACGACGCGCTGATCTACACCCTCGACACCGAATTCGTCGACTACGGCGAGGCCCCGGCCACGGTTCCCGAACCGGAAGCCAAAGGTCCCGGGCTCTTCGACTGAGGCCGCGCTGCAGGCCCCGTCTATGCGGCGTCGAGCATGTGCCGTCGCTGCTTGCGCAACCAGTCGTCTACGTCTTCGGGGAAGTAGCGCACAGCGGTGGTCCCGTATTTGATCGGTGTCGGTCCTCGGCCGGCGGAGTTCCAGTTGCGCAGAGTGCCTTCTGCGACCCCCAGATGGTCTGCCACCTCCTGGCGTGTCATCAGTCTCGGCAAGTCTTCCTTGGTCATCTTTTTCTGTGCCATACCCTGAGAGTGTCCGGCAGAGGTTCGCGTCCGTGACTGGTGATGACGGCACTCCCTTTTTATGACCGCTTTTGGTCATGCGGGGCCGTTGCGATCGGTGACATGGCGTGACAACAAGGCAGGGCGAGGAAGGTGGCAGAATGGGTGACGATCCCCGTAAACACAGGGAAATAGCCGCAATTTTGGCAGTCATGTTAACCTAGTAGTCACCAACCACTTCATCCAGCAGTCAAGCCCGCGACAAACGGTGTCAGCGGGTTGCACAGAGACGACGTTAAGGGGGTCCCGCTGATGGGGCGTGGCCGTCAGAAGGCGAAAGCGACCAAACAGGCGCGGGAGATCAAGTATTACACCCCGAACACCGACCTGTCGGCATTGGAACGGGAACTGGCCGCAGCACGCGGTGAAAGCACCGGCGACGACGACAACGGTGATTGGGATGACGACCCCTATGACAGGGACGACGACCGCTGAGTCGGTCACTTGAGCTCCCCACACTTCACCGCGCAGGCTGAGCGCGCACATCGCGCTGCCCTGCGTTCCCTGGCCCGGACGGTAGAGGAGTCTGCCCAACCGCAGCCTGCCGAGACCGCCCGGGCCGGGGTCCTCTCTCTCCTGCGCGGCGGGGGAATGCTCTGCGTCACCGGTGCCGGGGTCTCCACCGACTCCGGAATCCCCGACTACCGCGGCCCCCAAGGGTCGCTGAAGCGGCATCGGCCCATGACGTACCAAGAGTTCCAGTACGACTCTGCGGCCCGGCGTCGCTACTGGGCGCGCAGCTTCCTCGGGTGGCGGCGGATGGGCACCGCGCAGCCCAATCGGAACCACCAGCTGCTGGCCCAGTGGCAGAGCCGCGGCATCCTGATGGGCCTGATCACCCAGAACGTTGACGGTCTGCATGCCGCAGCCGGCTCCGATCCGATGGTTGCCCTGCACGGAGAGCTCTCCACGGTGGTGTGCCTGAACTGTGGAAACCGTGAGGACCGGCAGGCTATGGACATTCGCTTGGAGGAGGCCAACCCAGGCTATGCCGAAGCGGCGATGGCTGCTGTCGATCAGGTCAACCCCGACGGCGACGTCACTCTGGACGAATCGTGGGTGCGGCGCTTTCACATGGTGACCTGCCTAGTCTGCGGGGCAGATGTGCTCAAACCCGACGTCGTCTACTTCGGTGAGAACGTGCCGGAGGAACGCAAAGCTGCCGTCGCGCAGCTGCGGGAGTCTGCACAGAGCCTGCTGGTGGTCGGCTCCTCGATGGCGGTGATGAGCGGCTACTCCATCGCCCTGCGCATGCACCGGGCGGGCAAGCCCGTCGCCGTGATCAACGGAGGACCCTCACGGGCCGACACCAAGGCCGACTGGCGCTGGCGCACCCGCATCGCGCCGGCACTGGAGTCCCTGGACGCCGACCTCTGAGCCGTCGTCGTAGGTGGGGGCGGGCATAGCGGTTCGATCGGGCATGGCGGTTCGATAGAGTCTCAGGGTGAAACCCTCTGCTGCTGCCCCGGACTCGAGGGCGCGACTGCCTCGTTGGCAGCGCTGGACGGTGCTGGGCATCGTCTCCACGGCCCTGCTGCTCATCGCCCTGGACAACACGATCCTCTATACGGCGCTGCCCACGCTCAGCAGCGACTTGGGGGCGACGTCGTCGCAGCAGCTGTGGATCATCAACTCCTACCCGCTGCTGATGGCCGGGCTGCTGCTGGGCTCCGGGTCTCTGGGCGACAGGTTCGGCCACAAGCGGGTATTCCAGGTCGGTCTGGCGGTCTTCGGCCTCGCCTCACTGGCGGCAGCCTTCGCACCGACCTCGGCTCTGCTGATCGTTTCCCGGGCCCTGCTGGGTGTCGGGGCGGCAGCCATGATGCCGGCCACCCTGGCACTGATCCGCATCACCTTTGCGGTGGAGCGTGAACGCAACATCGCCATCGGCGTCTGGGCCTCGACCGCCACTGTGGGCATGGCGTTGGGCCCGATCGTCTCCGGAGCGCTGCTGGAACGCTTGTGGTGGGGGTCAGTGTTTCTGATCAACGTGCCGCTGGTGCTGGCCGCCAGTGTGCTGATCATCGTCGTGGGCCCGCGCAACAGTGCCGATCCGGCGCGCCGCTGGGACGCTGTCTCCTCCATGATGGCGCTGGTGGGCATGGGCGCAGCCGTGCTGGCGCTGAAGACGTGGGCCGAGACGCCGGTCGACTACCCGGTGGCGATTGGCTCCAGCGTGGTCGGCGTCGTCGTGCTGTTCTTCTTCACCCGGCGGCAGCTGCGGCTGGCGCGCAGCACCGAACCGCTGGTGGACTTCGCCATCTTCAGAAACCGCGGCTTCAGCGGGGGAGTGCTGGCCGCGGCCATCTCGATCTTCGCGATTGTGGGCATCCAACTGGTGGTCACCCAGCGGTACCAGCTGGTGGAGGGCTTCAGCCCGTTGGAGGCGGGCCTGGTGGTCAGCGCGCTGGCCGCGGCCTCGCTGCCGTTCGCGCTCTTCGGCGGGGCGGTGCTGCACCGGGTGGGGCTGCTGGTGTTGATCGGCGGTGGGCTCAGTCTCGCCGCTGTGGGCGGGCTGATCACGGTGTGGGGCTCGCAGCAGCACTCGCTGGGGGTGCTGATCGCCGGGATGCTGGTGATCGGTGCCGGACTCGGGGCAGCGATGTCGGTGGCCTCCTCGGCCATCATGGGCAATGTGCCCCCGCACCGCGCTGGCATGGCGGCTTCGCTGGAGGAGGTCTCCTATGAGTTCGGCGGCCTGTTGGGGGTGGCGACCATGGGTTCGCTGCTCACCCTGGTCTACACTCGCACGCTGATGCTTCCCGACGCCGCTGACGGCTTGGCGCAGCAGGCGCCGGCTGCCGCGCTGCAGTCCGATGAGGCGGCGGCAGTAGCCGCTGCGGCTGAATCCTTCGACCTGGCGTATCTGGCCGTGCTCATCGCGGTGGCCGTCGTCCTGCTCATCGGTGCGGCGGGGTCTGTGCTGATGCTGCGCCGGTACACCCCCGGCAGTGCCTCGCAGCAGTATCCGGACAACTACTGAGTCAGGGCTGAGGCTGCTCAGCCTGCCCAGGTGTAGTTGGGTTCGCGGCGCTTCAGCGCCCTGACCACCAGGTAGGTGACCGGCAGCAGCAGGAACTCGATGGCGGTCTTGTAGATCACTCCGAAGACCACGTAGCTGGAGAACTCTCCGGCGTCCATCAGCTGCTCCAGGCCGAACACGGCGGTGAAGGCGATGACGCCGAACAGGGCGGTGTCCAGGATCTGGCCGAAGACAGTGGAGCTGGTGATCCTGGCCCACAGGTTGGATTCGCCGAAGCGGCGTTTGACCCAGACGATCACGAACGAGTTCATCAGCTGGCCGGCCAAGAATGCCAGCGAGGACGCGATGAGGATGCGCACATACATGCCGTCCCAGCCGAAGATCGCCTCGAAGGCCTCCTGGTTGTAGGAATCGCTGACTGCGGGGGAGATGGTGACCAGGCCGAAGACGACGGCGCCGATGATCATCACGGTGAAGCCCACCAGCACCGCACGCATCGCGGCCCTGAAGCCGTAGACCTCGGAGATGACGCCGCCGAGCAGGTAGGTCAGCGGGAAGAGGAACACGCCGCCGTCGACCACCCAGCCGCCGAAGTCCATCTGTTTGGTGGCGGCGATGTTGGAGATCAGATAGAAGGCGGTCAGCAGTGCGACCAGCACTGCGTAGAACTGGCTGCCGGTGTTGGCGAAGACGGTGGTGCGCATGCGTGTCGGTGCGTTGTCGGCAGTGTGGGGGGTACGTGAGGTTTCTCCGGGATCCGCGGCCGCGGCGGCGGACCCCTGCCCAGAGGCGCTGTCAGTGTGTGTCATGCATCGATCTTCCCAGCTGCGCGGCTTCCGGGCCATTCGCCGGGTGCTTCGCCACATTCCACCGAGCTCAGAGCTTGAGTGTGTCGGAACTGCGGGAAAGACTGCGTCGCGGCGGTTATTCCATAAGGTGGGACACACTCAACCACTGGGGCTGTTTCCGAAATTATTCAGAGGCTGCTGAATCAGCGGTTACCGACGGTTGTGGACCCGGGTGAGCGATCGGTCGGAACAAGTACTTCAATGAGCGGTGGGAACGGTACGAAGTCGCTGAGGTTGCAGGTCATCAGCGAAGCTCCGTGTCGATGTGCCTGGGCGGCGATCAGCGCGTCCTTGGTACGTACTCGGGAGCCGGTGACGCCCTGTGCCGCCGCGTGTGAGGCGAGCTCACCGTAGGAGATCGTGGCCGCAAGGTCGAAGTGGAGCCATTCGAAATTTTCCTCGATGAGCGACAGGCGCTGAGTTCTGGCGCGTCGCGATTCGGACGTTGCCGCTTGTCGGATGCCGAACTCAAGCTCGGCTCGGGAGAGGATCGAGGCCGCATAGGTCTCATCGTTGTTGAAGGTATATCGATGCAGATCCACCAAGATATTGGTATCCAGCAGGATCACAGTCCGGACCCTTCGAACGGATCTCTCAAAGTGTCATGGTCACCGGGTGCTTCGATGTCACGCAGAAAATCCTCGGTTTCTCCGTCGTCAAGCGGCGGAACACCGTTCAGGACCGCACCTGGGACCCAGCGGGCTCGTCGATGGCGGGGCGTTGTGCTGAGTCGGACACCCGTCGGTTGGCCGTAGACCGTCACTTCGAGATCTTCGCCGGTCTCCAGAACACGTCGAATGGCCGACTGCGGATTCTGCTTGAGCTCACGAGCGCCGATGGTTTGCATAGCTTCACTATAAATGAGGTGTAGACGTGCGTCTACACGTGGGCGGAGCCTCGAGCCGCGTGAACGACGAGCTTGAGTGTGTCGGAACTGCGGGAAAGACTGCGTCGCGGCGGTTATTCCATAAGTTGGGACACACTCAACCGCGAGGGCCGCCTACTGACGGATTCGCTCGCTGGCGGGGACGGGCCCGGGCAGGTCTGCTCAGCTGCCGTAGTGCCCGGTCAGCAGCACCCCGCCGCCGTCGACGCCTTTGGCCCCTTGGACGAAGTCGTGGCCCGCTTCGGCCACATCGTCTGGCGTGTACTCGCTGACCTCGCCCATGATCCACGTCTGCTGCCCGGCTGCGTTCAGGTGGGAGACGGCGGACTCGGCCTGCTCGGCTGAGACGACGGCGATCATGCCCACCCCCAGGTTCAGCGTGCGCTCCAGATCTGCCTGCGGCACCTGGCCCAGGTCAGCCATCACGTCGAACACCGGCTGCCAGGACCAGCTGGATCGGTTGACCGTGGCCATCAGCCCGGTGGGCAGCACGCGTGCCAAATTGGCGGCCATGCCGCCGCCGGTGACGTGGCTGAATCCGCGCACGGCAGCCTCAGATGAGATCTCGTCCCTCGCCGGGTCCCCGTTGAACGTGGTGACCAGGTCCAGACATGCGGCGGTGTAGAGCCGGGTCGGTTCCAGCAGCTCCTCCCCGAGGGTGCGACCGAACTCCGGCACATACCGGCTGTAGGCCCACCCGGCCTGGCGCATAATGCGCCGCACCAGGGAGTAGCCGTTGGAGTGGATACCGGAGGAGGCCATGGCGATGATGCGGTCACCGGCGCGAACCCGTTCCGGGCCGAGCACTGCGGAGGCATCCACGGCACCGGTGGCGGCGCCGGCGACGTCGTACTCGTTCTCCGCCAGCAGCCCGGGGTGCTCTGCGGTCTCCCCGCCCACCAGCGCGGTGCCGGCCTCGGCAGAAGCCTTCGCGATCCCGGAGACGATATCGGCGATCCGGCTCGGCTCCACCTTGCCGCAGGCGATGTAGTCGGTCATGAACAGCGGTTTCGCCCCGACGACCACAATGTCATCGACGACCATGCCCACCAGGTCGAAGCCGATGGTGTCATGCTTGTCCAGCGCCTGAGCGATCGCCACTTTGGTGCCCACCCCGTCGGTGGAGGTCGCCAGCAGCGGGGTCGGCAGCCGTTTGAGCTCGGAGGCGTCGTACATCCCTGCGAAGCCGCCGAAGCCGCCCACCACCTGCGGTGTATGGGTGGCCTGGATATGGGCCTTCATCAGCTCCACGGCCCGGTCACCAGCTTCGACGTCGACCCCGGCCGACGCGTAGGTGATCGGCGATGCCGGTTCTGAGCGCTCAGCGCCGCCTGAGTGCGCTGTCATCGCTCCGCCTTCGTCGTCGTATCGTCCGAAGCCGCTGAAGTCGGTTCCGCTGTCTCAGCACGCTCGACCTGGGCCTCGCGACTGGGGTCTCCGTCGGGCGCTCCGGTGGGCTGCTCTCCGCTGGGCTTGGTCCGACGGTTCGGCATCCCCGGCAGCACCGGCTGCTCCAGCAGCATTTTGTCACGCTGCTCCTCCGGCGGCAGCTCGATCGGGTACTCACCGGTGAAGCAGGCGGTGC
>JBQCZP010000009.1:7200-13091 GCA_052089225.1 Nesterenkonia sp. | reverse complement strand
CGCTGCTCCTCCGGCGGCAGCTCGATCGGGTACTCACCGGTGAAGCAGGCGGTGCACAGGGTGGACCGCGGCTGGCCGGTGGCGGCGATCATGCCCTCGTGGCTGATGTAGGCCAGCGAATCAGCTCCGACGGCCTGGGTGATCTCATCTATGGTGGCGCCGTTGGCGATCAGCTGCGCCCGGTTGGCGAAGTCGATGCCGTAGAAGCAGGGCCATTTGATCGGCGGGGCGGAGATCTTCACGTGCACCTCGGCCGCACCCGCCTCTTTGAGCATCCGCACCACGGCGCGCTGAGTGTTGCCGCGAACAATCGAATCATCGACGACGACGACCCGCCGGTCGCGTACCACATGCTCCAGGACGTTGAGCTTGAGCCGAATGCCCAGCTGCCGCAGGGTCTGCGAGGGCTGGATGAAGGTGCGGCCCACGTACGAGTTCTTGATGAAGCCCTGGCCGAAGGGGATGCCCGACTCCTCCGCGTAGCCCACGGCCGCAGGGGTTCCCGATTCGGGCACCGGGATGACCACATCGGCCTCATGGGTGTCCTCCCTGGCCAACTGCCGACCCATCTCCACGCGCGACTCGTAGACGCTGCGCCCGTTGATGCTGGCATCGGGCCGCGATAAGTACACGTACTCGAACGCGCAGCGGGCCGGAGCAGAGTCAGCGAAGCGGTACGAGCGCACCCCGTCAGAGTCGATGGCGATGAACTCTCCCGGCTCGACCTCGCGGATCACTGAGGCGCCCACGGTGGCCAGCGCGGCCTGCTCCGAGGCCACTACCCAGCCGCGCTCGAGTCGGCCCAGCACCAGCGGGCGCACCCCTTGGGCGTCCCGGGCGGCGTAGAGGGTGTTCTCGTCCATGAACACGAAGCAGAACGCACCCTTCAGCGTGGGCAGCAGCGCCATAGTCTGCTCCTCCAGCGAGTCGCCGGGCTGCTCCTTCAGCAGTGCGGTGACCAGTGCGGTGTCAGTGGTGTTTCCCTGGGCCAGTTCGCCGAAGTCGGCGCGGCCGTGGCGCTCCACGATCCGGTCGTAGAGCTCAGCCGAGTTGGTGAGGTTGCCGTTGTGCCCCAGCGCCACGGTGGCGTGGGGCGTATCGCCCAATGTGGGCTGGGCATTGGACCACTGGTTTCCCCCAGTGGTGGAGTAGCGGCAGTGGCCAACTGAGATGTGTCCGCGCAGAGTGGTCAGCGTGGTCTCGTCGAAGACCTGCGAAACCAGTCCGACGTCCTTGTAGACCTGGATGCTGCTGCCGTCGCTGGTGGCGATGCCGGCAGACTCCTGGCCGCGGTGCTGCAGGGCATAGAGACCGTAGTATGCCAGCTTGGAGACTTCCTCCCCGGGCGCCCAGACACCGAAGACCCCGCACTCGTCCTGGGCCATCGGGTCCTCGTCCAAGAGGTTGAAGCCCAGCCGCCCGTCACCGCGCGTCATCGGTGCCGCTCCTCTCTACGGTGGCGCTGTAGGTCTGCTTCCTGCGTCGCAGCACCTTTTCCGCAGTCAGCCAGGCGGTGGCGCCCAGTGCCAGCGCCGGCATGGCCAGCACCACGGTCATGTAGCCCAGGGAGGCGGCGCGGCTGTAGTTCTCTGCCGGGGGCGTGGAGTAGACAAGGACGACGGCGGCAGTGAACGCCACGGCCACCGCGCCCACAATGAAGGGCAGCAGCTTCGGGACGGTACGAACGCTCATCCGGCGGCGCGACGTAGGCGATGGCATATGCACGATTCTACAGCTCCGCTGGACCCTGATACCCACCGGCGTCGGGATCCTGGAGCAGCGCGGAGCTCCGAACCAGCGGCAGCACCTCAGTTAGGTCAGCGCGGGTCCCGGAAGCGCTGATCGTCCCCTGTCCCTGAGCCTCGGCCCACGCAGTGCGTCCGGTGGCCAGCTGAATCCAGGTCTGGGCATCGAACTCCACCACATTGGGCGGAGTGCCGCGAGTGTGCCGCGGTCCCTCCACGCATTGGGCGACGCCGAAGGGCGGCACCCGCACCTCGACCGAGCTCCCGGGGGCCTGCTCGGCCAGCTCCTCCAGCAGGAACCGCGTCGCCGTCGCGAGGGTTCTGCGGGCCTGGTCGCCGCCGGCCCATGCGGTCAGAGCCGCCTGCCCGGTGTGCCGACTGATGCGCCGTCGTGCCACGTTCCGCCTCCTTCATCCGCTCCGCCGGCCTGCTGCGCTGACCTTTCACGCTCGGGTCCGGTCTCTCGCTTCGCTGGCCGATTCTGCCGCTCTATCAGGCCGAACCTCGCCCTTGCAGGGGCAGAATCGGCCACCGAAGCCGGGTGGGGCCAGCTGACGCTCGCGCCCACCGCGCCCACCGCGCCCACCGCGGACGCTGAAGCCGGGCGGGCCCGGTTCACAGTCGAGAGGTGACTGCTTCGGAGAGCCGGATGCTGCCGGCCGCAGTCTTCTCCGTGCCGCCGGTGATGGGCCTGATGATCTTCTTCAGCACCGCGCCCAGCCGGTCCAGGTCCACCGCCCCGTGGGCGCCGAGCAGGCTCAGTGCCACCAGGTGGTTCGCCCGCGGGGACCCGTCGAGGGTCTTCACTGCGGCCGTGGTGCCGTCGGGTGCGGCGACGACGAGCACGCCCTCAGCCCCAGACTTGGCCAGCAGCCCCAGCTCTTCGATGACCACAGTGTCCGGCTCATTGTGCCCGTGCACCGCCCAGGGGTAGTCGAGCATGGCCTGAGCCACGGTGAAGGCGTGGACCTCGGCGTCGCGGCTGCGCAGCGAGGACGCCAGTCTCCCGAATCCGCGCGCCAGGGCGCTCAGGGTCATCGCGGCCGCCGGGGCGCCGCACCCGTCGACGCCGTTGAGCGCCGGGGCTTCACCGGTGTACTCGGTGTAGACCTCCGTGACGACCTGCTGCAGCGGATGGTTCGGGTCCGTGTAGGTGGCCAACCGGGACCCCTGCGTGCGCGCGGCGGCCAAAAAGGCGGCGTGTTTGCCCGAACAGTTGAACGCCAGCGCGGTTTCGCCCTTGCCGGCCTCAAGATGGATCTGCAGGTCCTGCGTCCGGGCGGGCAGCGCGGTCGGGCACTTCAGGTCGGTCTCGTCCAGACCTTCTTTGGCCAGGGTCGCCGCCGCCAGCTCCTGGTGCCTGCGTGATCCGGTGTGTGAACCGCAGGCCATCGCCACAGCATCGGGAGTGATCAGCGCACCGGCACGCAGGGCGGCCACCGCCTGCAGCGGCTTCAGCGACGAGCGCGGAAACATCACCGCCTCCGGCGTCCCGATCGACTCCTGCACCTGCCCATCGGCTCCGATCAGCACTGCCGACCCCAGATGCCGAGACTCGACGACGCCGGCGCGGGTGATCAGCGCCAGCTCCGCGGAGTCAGCAGCGCCGGCAGTGGACACAGTGGGCGGGCTCGTCTCAGTCATGCTCCCAGTCTAGGGTGCCGCCCCAGCTGTCTGCCCTGTGGCGGGAGCGGCCTCAGTGACTTCAGTGGCCCCCAGCGGGCCCAATGGCTTCAGTGGCCGATTCTGCCCTCATATCGCGCCCGTGGAGCACCCTATAGCGGCATATTCGGCCACCGAAGCCGGCGTCGTGCTCATAGGCCACCGGAGCCGGTGTCGGTCGGAGCAGATGCGAGCTCCCGATAGGCTGGGCGCTGTGAAGATTCTTGTGGTGGGCCCCGGGGGCCGTGAGCACGCAATCGTCCGAGCGTTGAAGCGCGACGACGCCGTCGGGGAGGTTCACGCGCTTCCCGGAAACCCCGGCATCGCCGCCGAGGCCCGCTGTCACACCCACATCAGTGCGCAGGACGGCCCGGCGCTGGCCGAGTTCGCCGCGGCCGAGTCCTACGACCTGGTCATCATCGGCCCCGAGGCACCGCTGGCCGCAGGTGTCGCCGATGACCTGCGCAGGGTCGGCGTCGCCGTCTTCGGGCCATCCCAGGCTGCGGCACAGCTGGAGTCCTCCAAAGCGTTCGCCAAGGATGTCATGGCCGCCGCCCAGGTCCCCACTGCCCAAGCCGTCCACGCCGCAGACCCCGCCACCGCAGCTGCGGCACTGGACCGGTTCGGTACCCCCTATGTGGTCAAGGACGACGGCCTGGCCGCCGGCAAGGGCGTGGTGGTCACCGGTGACCGCGCAGCCGCGCTCGCCCACGCTGAGGCCTGCTTCGACGTCGGCGGCTCAGTGGTCGTCGAAGAGTTCCTCGACGGCCCGGAAGTCTCGCTCTTCGTCATCTGCGACGGGCAGAATCTGGTGCCGCTGAGCCCGGCCCAAGACTTCAAACGCATATTCGACGACGACGCCGGCCCCAACACCGGCGGCATGGGAGCCTACACTCCGCTGGACTGGCTGCACGGCTACACCGAGACCGGCCACACCGAGACCGGTGCGTCGGCCACGTTGGACTTCACCGAGACGGTGGTGGAGAAGGTCGCCCGGCCCACCCTGGATGAGATGGCCCGCCGGGGCACGCCCTTTGTGGGGGTGCTCTACTGCGGACTGGCGGTCACCAGCCGCGGGGTCCGGGTCATCGAGTTCAACGCCCGCTTCGGCGACCCGGAGACCCAGGCGGTGCTGGAGCGGCTGGCCACCCCGCTGGGAACGCTACTGTACGACGCCGCCACCGGCCGCCTCGGCGCGCAGCGGCAGCTGCAGTGGCGCGACGGGTACGCAGCCGCAGTCGTCATGGCCGCAGAGAACTACCCGGACTCCCCGCGCAAGGGTGATGTGATCAGCGGCGTGCACCGGGCCGAGCAGGTCGACGGCGTGGCGGTGCTCCATGCCGGCACAGCCACCGACGACGCGGGCCAGCTGATCACCGCCGGTGGTCGGGTGCTCGCCGTCGTCGGCTCCGGGCGATCTCTGCAGCAGGCGGTCGACCGGGCCTACGCCGGGGTTGGTCAGATCAGCTGGTCCGGCTCCCAGCACCGCACGGACATCGCCGCCAAAGCCCTCGCGGGCCAGATCGAGGTCGGCGGCCAGATCGATCACGGCGGCCAGGTCGACGTCGACGGGCAGGTGAGCGGCGCCGCTGCGCTGCCGGGCTGGGTGCCCGCCGGCTCCGGCAAGGTGCGTGAGCTCTACACCCCGGCACCGGGGTCGCCCTGGGAGGGCGAGGAGGTGCTGCTGATGGTGGCCACCGACCGGATCAGCGCCTATGACCATGTGCTCTCCCCCGGCATCCCGGACAAGGGTCGGACACTGACCCAGCTGAGTCTCTGGTGGTTCCGGCTGCTGGAGTCCGAAGGGCTGCGCCACCACGTGGTCTCCACTGAGGTGCCCGATGCTGTGGCCGGTCGCGGCGTCATCGTCCGACAGCTGAACATGGTCAGCGCCGAGGCGATCGTCCGCGGCTACCTGAGCGGCTCCGCGCTGGCCGAATACCGGCAGACTGGGGAGGTGAACGGCATCGGGCTGCCTTCCGGGCTGCAGGACGGCTCCGCACTGCCGGAGCCCATCTTCACCCCCTCCACCAAGGCTGAGCAGGGTGATCACGACGAGAACATCACCTTCACCCAGCTCGAAGAGCGGATCGGCTCCGAGCTGGCGGCGAGGCTGCGCGAGGCCTCCCTGCGCACCTATGCGCTTGCCGAGGCCCGCGCCAGAGAGGCCGGCATCATCCTGGCTGACACCAAGTTCGAGTTCGGGCTCGACGACGACGGTGCCCTGATCCTCGCCGACGAGGTACTGACTCCGGATTCTTCACGGTTCTGGCCCGCTGAGGACTGGCAGCCAGGTCACAGCCAGCCCAGCTTCGACAAGCAGTTTGTGCGCGACTGGCTCACCAGTGAGGAGTCCGGGTGGGCTCGCGACGGCGACCTCGCGCCCCCAACGCTGCCGGAAGACGTCGTGGCTGCCACCCGGCAACGGTATCTGGACGCCTACCGCCGGCTCACCGGTCACGCGCTGCCCGGCTGATCGAGGTG
>JBQCZP010000009.1:0-7100 GCA_052089225.1 Nesterenkonia sp. | reverse complement strand
TGCCCAGCTGAGCGAGGTGGCCGGCTGAACGAGGTGATGACCGCCCCGGGGTCAGCGCCGCCCACAGAATCAGCAGGGGTGACCGAGACTGGGGTGATTCAGGCTGGGCTGTTTCAGGCGGGGGTGAGGGTCAGCAGGCTCGCCTCGGGCGGGCAGAAGAACCGGATCGGGGCCTTGGCCGAGGTGCCGATCCCCGCCGACACATGCACCCAGGTGGTGTTGCCCCCGGCCCCCATGAGGGTGTGCAGACCCTTGGCCTTGGCCGCCGGCAGGTCAGAATTGGTCACCAGGGCCGGACCACCTCGGGGGTTCAGCGAGGGCAGGCACACCTGACCGCCGTGGGTGTGGCCGGCCAGCACCAGGTGCGCGCCGTCATCGGCGAAGGCCTGCAGCACCCTGCGCATCGGCGAATGCGCCACCCCGATGCGCAGCTGCGGCTCAGCTGCCGCAGCGTCGTCACCGTTGGGCCGACTGTCCGGCCAGCTGGGGGACTCGTCCAAGTCCAGATGCGGGTCGTCGACGCCGGAGAACTCGATTCCCACTTCGTTGATCTGCGCGCGGCTGTGAGCATTGGCCAGGTCGGCCCAGCCTGCCTCCTGGAACGCTGCGAAAAGCTCCTCAGTGGGCAGCGTCGCTGCCCTGGTATGCGGCTTCGAAGGTCCGGCGAAGTAGCGCAGCGGGTTCCGGAACCGTGGGGTGTAGTAGTCATTGGACCCCGGCACAAAGGCTCCCGGATACTGCATCAGCGGTTCCAGAGCCTCCAGCACCTCCGGCACCGCAGCGGAGTCGGAGAGATTGTCTCCGGTGTTGATCACCACATCCGGCTTCAGCTGGGCCAAGGACTGCAGCCAGCGCAGCTTCTTGGTCTGGCCCGGCACGTAGTGAATATCGGAGATGTGCAGCAGCCGCAGCGACCGGCTGAGCCCTGGGACAGGAACCTGGTCACGGCGCAGGGTGAAGCGGGTGAGCTCCACTCGGTTGGCATAGACCAGGGAGCCTGCGCCCAGCACCGCCAGCGTTGCCGCGCCGAGTCCGAGCCCACGCAGGACCCTGCTCATCGACGCCGATCAGCTGTCGTCGTCGTCATCATCGTTGTTGTTGTCACTATCGTCGTCGCCGTTGTCCTCGTCGTCACTGTCCTCCGAGGACGGGGCATAGGCGTCTGGGCGCGGATAGCTGGTCCGTCGGTCGTCGAAGGGCGAGTCCGAGGCTGTGGCGAAGTCTCCCGTGGCGAAATCGTCAGCAACTCCCATCATGTACTCGTACCACACTGGCTGGGCGAGGCTGGAGCCGTAGAACCCGTCATCGTAGGTCACCCCATTGATAGTGGGGGACAACTGACGGTCGTTGCCGGCCACCTGGCCGATATGGGTCACACTGGCCATTCCCTCAGTGGCGCCGGCGAACCAGGTGTTGCTGGAGCCGGCGGCGGTGCCGGTCTTGCCAAGCATGGGGAAGGGCGGATCGTCAGGAGGGAATGGTGTGCTTATCAACGGACGTTCGGCGGCATTGATCAGGGTGTCGTTCACCTGGGCCACCACCTCTGGGTCGACAACCTCCTCGCAGTCGGTCTCCGGCACCGGGTACTCATTGCCCTGAGCGTCAGTGATCTCCAAGAATGCCCGCGGTTCACAGAGCTGACCATCATTGGCGAACGCGCCGTAGGCGGAGGCCAGGGTCATCGGCGACAGTTCAGCCGCACCCAACATAGCGGCTGGTGTGCTGGCGAGATTCACGTCAAAGCTGTCGTTGACTTCCGCTGCGCGCTTGATGTCCAGACGGTCCAAGACATCGTCGATGGCGCAGAGGTCCATCTCACGGGCAGTTGCCACCGTCGCGGTGTTGGCCGAGTAGTACAGTCCATTGTCCACCGTCATACGCCGGCTCAGGTCACCGACGTTCTCAATTCCCCAAGTGTCTGAAGTGTCGCTCTCGCCGTCGGGCCGCAGCGGAACGGTGCCTCCAGGCATGCAGGAGGCCTCCCACTCCTCACCGTAGTCGTACTCCTCCACCGAGGCGTCCACGTAGTCGTCCATGGAGCCGCCCTCTTCGATCCAGGCAGCAGAGATGAAGGGTTTCAGCGTGGAGCCCACGTTGAAGCCGCCGGAATCTCCATACTCGAAGTCGACGTTGTAATTCACCGTGTCGTGACCATCATCGGCGTCATCCGGGTCATACACCGTCGACTGGGCCATGGCCAGAATATCGCCGGTTTCCGGTGACGTGGAGACGATCGAGGCACGGTTTCCGGAGTCATCATCAACCGGCACAGCCTCGAAGACTTCGTCCTCCGCTGCCTGCTGAGCGTCCGGGTCCAAAGTGGTGACAACGTTGAGCCCACCGCGCAGCAGCATCTGCTCACGTTCCTCCGCGCTGTCACCGAGATCCTCATTGGCCAGTAGGTGGCGCTGAACATAGTCGCAGAAGTAGTGCCCCATATTGGCCGCGACACAGCCGGAGAGCCGAGTGTCCTCGGTCTGCGATAAATTCAGATCTGAGGCCATCGCCTCGTCGCGCTCCTGCTCAGTGATGTAGCCGTTGCGCTGCATGGATGCGATGACCGTGTCGCGCCGATCAGTGGCGACCTCATGGTTGTCATCGGGCTTGTAATAGTTGGGGGCCTGGACCATGCCGGCCAACATGGCAGACTGCTGAATGTTCAGCTCGGAGGCGGGCACGCCCCAGTATTGCTGGGCGGCGGCCTCCACCCCGTAGTTCTGGCCGCCGAGCATGACAATGTTGAGGTAGCCCTCGAGAATCTCGTCCTTGGTCATCTCCTGCTCGACCGAGACTGCCAGCTTCATCTCCCGCAGCTTGTCCGCATACGTCTTTTCCTGGGCGAAGGAGCCCAGCACCTCGCCTTCACCACGGACCACAGCGGCATTGTTCAGCACATTGTTGACATACTGCATGGTCAGCGTCGAAGCGCCCTGCTGGCTCGGCTGGGTCAGGGTATGCACCGCGGCGCGGGCCAGCCCTTGGCCGTCCACGCCGCCGTGCTGGTAGAAACGCTCGTCCTCGATCGAGATCATTGCGTCCTGCATCGTTTGGGAGATGTCGTCCAGGGCGACAGGAGTGCGGTTCTCCGCGTAGAAGGTGGCGATGAGTGTCTCACCGTCGTTGGCGTAGATGCGTGAGGGCGTTGACAGCGGCTCCTCGGTCATCTCCGCCGGCACGTCCTCCAACAGATCGCTGCCCGCCGTAGCGGCAGCGCCTCCGGTGGCGGCCAGCGGAAACACCAGGCCCACGAACAGCAGGCCACAGAGGGCGCTGATGCCCAGGAACGACATGATTTTGCCCACGGTGGTGGCCGTGTCAAAAAGCGGGGACTTGCGAGGAGGCATGAGATCCATGATATCGGAACCGTCAATCTGCTGTGCAGCGGCGTTCATGCTCGACTGCAAGGATATGTGCGCCCCGGCGCAAGTGTGGTGCAGGCTGCGGTGGACGCCTCCAGCAGGAGCAGAGTAAAGTTGTTGCGATATGCAACAATCTGAGCGAGTGCTGCCCAAAAACAGCAGCCCGGCACCCGATCGATCCCCGCGAGCGTCTCAGCAGGCCGAGGACCGCTTCGACAGTGGGAATCGCCGTACCCTCCTGCAGGCGTTGGCACACCTCATCCCCTATGTGGAGGGCCTGAAGCTGCGCTGGCTGTTCGGCCTGCTGGCCGCCATCGGTGCCGGAGTCATCGCCCTGGCGATCCCGCAGGTGCTGGGCAGCATGGTCGACAACTTCGGCGGCGACAGTGTCGGCACTGCCGTTGTCTGGGTCGCGTTCGGCGTCGTGCTTGCTCTGGGTGTTCTGGAAGCAGTGTTCGTCTACCTGCGCCGACACTTTGTGATCCCGCCGGCCTCCGACGCCGAAACCAATATGCGCACCTCGCTGTTCGGCCGGCTGGTCAGGCAGACTGCGGCCTTCCACGGCGCCTGGGGGGCCGGTCAGCTGCAGTCCCGGGCCATCGCCGACCTCAACATGCTGCGCAGGTTCTTCGCCTTCGGCTCGCTGATGCTGGTGACCTCAACGATCACCGTGCTGGTCGGCTTCGGGCTCATGTTCAACGCATCTGCCGTACTGGCCGGAATCTTCCTGTTCGCCGCAGTGCCGGTGATCATCCTGGGTCCGGCGTTCCGCCGCAAGTTCGTCCACTTCTCCCGCGCATCCCAGGACCAGTCCGGGGAAGTCGCCACCAAGGTCGAAGAGTCGGTCCACGGCATCCGGGTGCTCAAGGCCTTCGGCCGCAGCGACTGGGCGCGCAGCAGCTTCACCGCCGAGGCCGGAAGGCTGCGTGACCTGGAGGTCACCAAGATGCGCACGCTGGCCAAGTTCCAGATGCTCATGGTGCTGCTGCCCGAAGGAGTGCTGGCGGTGACCATCTTCGTGGGCCTGTGGCAGGTATCCACCGGTGCGGTCTCCGAAGGTGCGCTGGTGGCGTTCTTCGCCACCGCAGTGGTGCTCAAAGGACCCATTGAGGGCATCGGCATGCTCATCGGCATGGTCTTCATGGCCAAGACAGCGATCGACCGCCACGTCGATGTGATGGACGTGCAGCCGGAGATCGTCTCCCCGGATGAGCCGACCACCTCCGCCGAGCGTGGACTGCTGGAGCTTGAGGACGTGCGCTTCCGCTTCCCCGACGCCGAGGCTGACCTGCTGGCCGGAATCAGCCTGCGCGTGGAGCCCGGAGAAACGATGGCACTGGTATCGGCCACCGGCGGCGGCACCTCCACCCTGCTGAGCCTGGTGCCCAGGCTCTACGACGTCACCGGCGGAACGGTGCGCATCGACGGCGTCGACATCCGCGACTACAACTTGGCCGAGCTGCGCTCGCGGGTGGCGGTGGCCTTCGAGGAGCCCACTCTGTTCTCCGCCTCGGTGCGGTCCAACGTGCTGCTGGGCACCGCCCATGACCGCATCAGCGACGATGAGGGCCGCATCAGTGACCCGGCCCACCCCTACCGGGAGAAGGACCCGGGCACCGATCAGCTGCAGGCTGTGCTTGATGAGGCGCTGCACACCGCCGACGCCGACTTTGTCCGCGAGCTGCCTGAGGGCCTCGACACCCGAATCGGCGAAGAGGGCCTCAGCCTCTCCGGCGGTCAGCGCCAACGCCTGGCCCTGGCGCGGGCGATCGCCGCCAGACCCTCTCTCCTCTTGCTGGACGATCCGCTCTCCGCGCTGGATGTGCGCACCGAGGAGCGCGTCACCCACCGGCTGCGTGAGGTGCTGAAGGGCACCACCACCCTGATCACGGCCCACCGGCCCTCCACTGTGGCGATGGCCGACCGCGTCGCACTGCTGCACCAGGGCAGAATCACCGACGTCGGCACCCACAGCGAGCTGCTCACCCGCAATGACATCTACCGCGAGATCATGAAGCCGGCCCCAGTCACCGGCGAGGACCTGATGAACGCGGTTCCCACCCCAGCCGAGCGGCAGTCTGGTCAGGAGGTGCGGCGATGAGTCAGCACACCCAGATGAGCCGGCACACTCAGCTGCGCAGCACCGAACAGGCCGGGGCCTCCCACCGCGAGGGCCCCCTGCGCGACGACGCGAACCGCGCTGACCTGAGCCGCGCGGATCTGAACGACGCGTCCACAACCGGGGACGCCACCGGTGACGACGCCGCAGCCCTGGACCTCTCCCAGCAGGCACCGGACCCGCAGCACGACGACTTCCACCACCTGCGCGGCACCGCCGGTGAGGAACAGGTGAGCCTGACCAAGGAGGAGCGGAAGTTCATCCGTCGTCGTTCCCTGGGGCTTCTGGTCCGCGCATCTGTGGGGGTGCGCAAGAAGCTGCTGCTGACTGCGCTGGCCGTCGTCGTCTCCCAGGGGGCGCAGGCAGCCACCCCGTTCATCGCCGGGGGGCTCGCCATTGACTGGGGCCTGCCACGGCTGATGAACGGCGACCTCACCGGCCTGTGGGTGCCCTCAAGCCTGTACCTGATCTGCGCCGTCACCGCGGGGGTTCTGCTGTACTTCTACACCCGCATGACTGCCGAAGCCTCCCAGGCGATGCTCTACAAGCTGCGCGACGAGGTGTTCCGCAAGACCCAGTCGCTGAGCCTGGACTTCCACGAGGACTACACCTCCGGCAAGGTCATCTCACGGCAGACCTCCGACTTGGAGGCGCTGCGCGAGCTGCTCGACGGCGGCATCAACCAACTGGTGCAGGGCCTGATGTTCATGTTCTTCACCACCGTCCTGGTCTGGCTCACCGACTTCCGCTCGGGCCTGATCCTGATGGCTGCGGTGATACCGATCTTCTTCCTGGGCCGCTGGTACCAGAGGAACGCGGAGGTTGCCTACCGGCGCACCCGGATCTCCAGCGCGAAGATGATCATCCACTTCGTCGAGACCATGACCGGCATCCGTGCGGTACAGGCCTTCCGCCGTGAGGACGCCCGGTCACGGACCTACAGGAGGCTGGCCGGGATCTACCGCGATGACATGGTCCGCTCGCTCAATCTCTTCGGGATCCTGCAGCCGGCGCTGATGCTGATCGGCAACCTCGCGGTGGCCGCGGTGCTGCTCTGGGGCGGATTCCGCGTGCTGGAGGGCGACCTCGGCGCCGGCCTGCTGGCCTCCGTCGCCCTGTCCACCAAACGGGTATTCCAGCCCCTGGACATGATCGCCATGTTCTACAACTCGCTGCAGTCAGCCACTGCGGCCCTGGAGAAGGTCTCCGGCCTGCTGGAGGAGGTGCCCAAGGTCCGGCAGGTGTCAGACCCCGTCCGGATGCCCCACAGCGAGGGTGAGATCGAATTCCGCGACGCCGAGTTCCGCTACACCGAAGACTCCCCGGTGGTGATGAAGAAGCTCAACCTGCACATTCCGGCCGGTCAGACGGTCGCGGTGGTCGGGCGCACCGGGGCCGGAAAGTCCACGCTGGCCAAGCTGCTGGCCCGGTTCTATGACGTGACCTCCGGTTCGGTGACCCTGGACTCCGTGGAGCTGTGCGAACTGGCCGAGGCCGACCACCATCACCACGTGGCCATGGTGACGCAGGAGGCCTTCCTCTTCTCCGGGTCCATCCGGGAGAACATTGCGCTTGCCCGTCCGGATGCCACCGATGAGCAGGTGGTGGCAGCGGCCAAGGCC
>JBQCZP010000008.1:5304-60861 GCA_052089225.1 Nesterenkonia sp. | reverse complement strand
TTATAGACATTCTGAACACGGACGGCGGGCGGACCGCTGCTCTCATTGGTTTTCAAACCCGAAACGTCTCCTCAGTGTGGATACAACCTCTTAATATTACCAAGGATGAGTGCCAACTGAACAAATAATGAAGAATACCTGATGTTCGCGGCCTGAGGGGGTCCGTCTCAGCACGTATCATTGGCCCAATGAGCGAACAGCCCTCTGATGCTTCTGAGCCGCATACCGACCGCGCTGTGGCCGCGGGATCCCGGAGGACCTCAGTGCCGGCGAACGTGGTCCGCGGCGGTCTCATCGGAGTGGTGGAGACCGTCCCTGGGGTCTCCGGAGGCACAGTGGCGCTGGTGGTGGGCATCTACAGCCAGCTCATTCACTCGGCCTCATCTGTGGTCTCGGCGCTGCGAGTGCTGCTCACCGGACCAGATCGGGCGGCCGCGGCCAAGAGGCACCTGGCTGATGTGGACTGGCGGGTGGTGCTGCCAGTGATGATCGGTATGCCGATCGGGCTGTTCACCGCGGTGCAGTTCATCGGCGGCTGGATCGAGGAGCACCCTGAGCTGACCAGGGCCGTCTTCTTCGGCATGGTCCTGGCATCGATCGCGGTGCCGCTGCGCATGGCCGGTCGGCTCACCGGCAAACACTGCGGGGTCGGACTGCTTGCCGCAGCCCTGACGTTCTGGCTCGTCTCGCTGCCGCCGAACAACGTGGAGCCGCAGTGGTGGATCATCCTGCCGGCAGGCGCGATCGCGGTCTGCGCCCTGCTGCTGCCCGGGCTGTCCGGTTCCTTCCTGCTGCTGACCGTCGGACTCTACGAACCCACGATTGGGGCCGCCAGCGACTTCGACCTGGGATACCTGGCCGTCTTCGGCCTCGGACTGATGGTCGGCCTGGTGACCATCGTCAAAGGCCTGAAGTGGCTGCTGGACCACCACGCCACGATGACGCTGGCCGTGCTGGCCGGTGTGATGCTCGGCGCCCTGCGCGCCCTCTGGCCCTGGCAGACTGAGGATCGGGTGCTGCTGAGCCCTGACACACTTATGGCCCCGGCGGCTGGTATGGCTGTGGCCGGATTCGTCGTCGTGGCAGTGCTTGTACTTATCGACCGGCACCTGGACCGCCGCGCTCAGGCTGCCCCGGTCGGCTAGATTCTCGCGTGCGCACTGCGAAACTCTGGCAGAATAGGACCTGAGTCACACATTTCAACTGAATATTGGCCACGTCCCCTGCGCGGGAGAGATCGGCTCATGCTGCTTGACGCGGATGAGCCGACGCCGAAGGAGCAAGATTCTCCCCATTCGAATCTCTCAGGCATCCGGTACCGCGTTGGGGTGGCAACTCTGGAAAGCAGCACCGGCGACGTCGTCGTGCTCACCCAAGGTGCAAGCCGCATGCGCTGACGCCCAGTGCCTGCGGTGAAACTCTCAGGTCCGTGCGTTCTCGCAGCATTACTGTTGAAGCAGAACGTAGGGAGTACAGAGCGGGGGAGCCCCTGTCGAGGTATGCAGTGCTGTCGATGTACGCATTGTGCTGCCGCTTCGACTCAGCCTCAGCCTGACCCGCTCGTCGAAGGAGATCCCATGGCCACCACAGTCGATCCGGACGTCTCACCTCTGCCGTTCTCCGCCCGGCACATCGGTGCACCCGATCATGAGACCGACACCATGCTTGCCACGCTGGGCTTCGAGTCCATGCAGCAGCTGGTGGATGCGGCTCTGCCGGCCAGCATTGCCCAGCCGCAGCCGCTGAACCTGCCGCCGGCGCTGGATGAGGCCCAGGCATTGGAGGCCCTGCGCTCGCTGGCTGCGAAGAATGAGCTGAAGACCCAGATGATCGGTCAGGGCTTCTACGGCACCCACACCCCCTCGGTGATCCTGCGAAATGTGCTGGAGAACCCGGGCTGGTACACCGCCTACACCCCGTATCAGCCGGAGATCAGCCAGGGTCGGCTGGAGGCGCTGCTGAACTTTCAGACGATGGTCTCGGACCTGACCGGGATGGACATCGCCAACGCCTCGCTGCTGGATGAGTCCTCGGCTGTGGCTGAGGCGATCCTGCTGATGCGCCGGTCCAATAAGAAGCTCGCCGACGCCAAGGTGGTCGTCGACGCCGACGTGTTCCCGCAGACCCGTGAGGTGGTCACCGGCCGGGCCGAGGCGGTGGGCATTTCGGTGGAGTTCGCCGATCTGAGGCAGGGGCTGCCGGCTGGGGAGATCTGTGGCCTCGTCGTCCAGACGCCGGGGGATTCTGGGGCGGTGGTGGATCATTCGGCGGTCATCGCGGAGGCGAAGGAGCGCGGGGCGATGGTGACCGTGGCTGCGGATCTGCTGTCGCTGACGCTGCTGAGCTCTCCCGGCGAACTGGGGGCGGACATCGCGGTGGGCAGTAGCCAGCGCTTCGGGGTTCCGCTGTTCTTCGGCGGCCCGCATGCGGCCTATATGGCGGTGCGCTCGGGGCTGCAGCGGCAGCTGCCCGGCCGGCTGGTGGGGGTCTCCAAGGACGCCGAGGGCAGGCCCGGCTACCGGCTGGCGCTGCAGACTCGGGAGCAGCACATCCGCCGTGAGCGGGCGACGTCGAACATCTGTACTGCGCAGGCGCTGCTGGCGGTGGTCGCCTCCACGTACGGGGTCTACCACGGCCCCGACGGGTTGAAGCGCATCGCTCAGCGGGTCCACGGACACGCCCGCAGCCTGGCAGCTGCGCTGCGTGCCGGCGGGCGCCGACTGGTCAGCGACTCTTTCTTCGACACAGTGCAGGTGCCGCTGGATCTTCCTGCGGAGGCCGAGCACGTGCTCAGCGCCGCCGAAGAGCGCGGCATCAACCTGCGCCGGGTCGATGAGACCACCCTGGGCATCAGCGTGGATGAGACGACGATGACCGCGCAGCTGGCAGCGGTGCTCGTGGCTTTCGGCATCACCGCCGATGTCTCCGCCGCCGAGGAGCTCCTCACTGAGCACAAGCCCGTTGAGCCCCAGCCCGGTCAGACGGAGGGTGACTATGGGTTCGCTGCATCTATGGTGCGCAGCAGTGAGTACATGACCCATCCGATCTTCCACACTGTGCGCTCGGAGACGCAGATGATGCGCTACCTGCGCCGGCTGGCCGACCGGGACCTGGCCCTGGATCGGACGATGATCCCGCTGGGTTCCTGCACGATGAAGCTCAACGCGGCGGTGGAGATGGAGGCCATCTCCTGGCCTCAGTTCGCCGGCATCCACCCGTTCGCCCCCGAGCATCAGACCGCCGGCTGGCGTGAGCTGATTGAGGATCTGCAGGCCCGGCTGGCGGAGATCACCGGCTACTCGGCGGTCTCGATCCAGCCCAACGCCGGTTCTCAGGGCGAGTACGCCGGGCTGCTGGCCATCCGTCAGTACCACCTCTCCCGCGGTGACTCGGCGCGCGACATCTGCCTGATCCCCGCCAGCGCGCACGGCACCAACGCAGCCTCTGCGGTGCTGGCAGGGCTGCAGGTGGTGGTGGTCGCCACCGCTGAGGACGGCACCGTGGACGTGGACGACCTGGACGCCAAACTGGCTAAGTACCCGGACCGGATCGCGGCGATCATGATCACCTATCCCTCCACCCACGGGGTCTTCGAGGCCGACGTCCGCGAGGTCTGTGGGAAGATTCACGACGCCGGCGGACAGGTCTACCTCGACGGCGCCAACCTCAACGCCCTGGTCGGCCTCGCCCAGCCCGGCGAGTTCGGCGGCGACGTCTCTCACCTGAACCTGCACAAGACCTTCTGCATCCCCCACGGCGGCGGCGGTCCCGGCGTCGGGCTCATCGCGGTCGCTGAGCACCTGGCACCCTTCCTGCCGGGGCGGGGGACTGGTGAGCATGCAGTCTCGTCGATCACCTCGACCCCGTACGGCTCGGCCGGTGTGCTGCCGATCAGCTGGGCCTATGTGGCGATGATGGGCGCAGAGGGCCTGACCGATGCCACCGAGACGGCGCTGCTGAGCGCCAACTACCTCGCCGCGCGGCTCAATGAGTACTTCCCGACCCTCTACACCGGAGAGAACGGGCTGGTCGCTCACGAGTGCATCCTGGATCTTCGGGAGCTGACCAAGCTCTCGGGCGTCACCGCCGAGGACGTCTGCAAACGTCTCATCGACTACGGGTTCCACGCCCCGACCCTGGCCTTCCCCGTGGCCGGGACCCTGATGGTCGAACCCACCGAGTCGGAGGACATCGCCGAGATCGATCGCTTCATCGACGCGATGATCTCCATCCATGGTGAGATCCAGCAGGTCATCGACGAAGAGATCGCCGCCGCAGACTCCCCGCTGCGCCACGCACCCCACCCGGCCGCCGTGCTCGCCGGTGACTCCTGGGACCGGGACTATCCTCGCGAACAGGCCGCGTTCCCGGTCCCCGGACTGCGCCAGGACAAGTACTTTCCGCCGGTCAGCCGCATCGACGGCGCCCACGGCGACCGCAACCTGATCTGCACCTGCCCACCGCCGGAAGCCTTCGCCGAACCAGCCTGAAATGCCGCTGAGCACCCCAGCACCGCACGTTTTCCAGACCACCGCACGATATAACCTGCGGCGAACGCAGAAAACCTGCAGTGGTCAGAGAGGATCGAGATGACCGAGCCGAACCAGAAGCTGCTGAAAGAATCTCCGCTGGCCGCCGAGCATGAGGCGCTGGGGGCATCCTTCACCGACTTCGGCGGCTGGCGCATGCCGCTGAAGTACTCCTCCGAGTTGGAGGAGCACCACGCTGTGCGCACCGCCGTGGGAATGTTCGACCTCTCCCACATGGGTGAGGTCCGAGTAGTCGGTCCCGACGCCGCCGCCTTCCTCAACGCTGCCCTGGTGGGCAACCTCGCCAAGGCCGAGCCGGGGCGGGCGAAGTACTCGCTGATGGTCAGCGACGACGGCGGCATCATCGATGACCTCATCAGCTACCGGATTGAGGAGACCGAGTACCTGGTCATCCCCAACGCCGGCAACCGGGAGGCGGTGGTGGCCGAGTTCAGCACACGCGCGGAGAACTTCGACGTCGAGATCTGGGACGAGACCGAAGGCATCGGGCTCATCGCCGTCCAGGGCCCCAGCAGCGAAGCACTCATCTCGTCGGTGGTGCGCGCCAACGAGACCTTCGTGGTGGAGAGCCTCGCCTCCTACGCCCACACCACGGTGAGCATCGGCGGCGAAGAGGTGCTGCTGGCCCGCACCGGCTACACCGGTGAGGACGGATTCGAGCTCTACCTGCCCCACGATAAGATCGGTGCGCTCTGGCGCGCCCTGGCCGAAGGCGGCTCCGACTTCGGGCTGGCCCCCTGCGGACTGGCCTGCCGCGACTCGCTTCGCCTGGAGGCCGGTATGCCGCTCTACGGCAATGAGCTCAGCCGCACCCGCGGGCCCCAGGAAGCCGGACTGCCGGTGGTCGCCTACTCCAAGGAGGAGGACTTCATCGGCCGCACCGCACTGGAGGCAGCCAAGGCCGAAGGGCTGGGAAGAACCACCGGTCAGCGGCTGGTGGGCCTGGTCTCCAGCGGCAAACGCGCGGCACGCACCGGCTACTCGGTCACCAATGACGAGGGCACTGTGATCGGCGAGGTCACCTCCGGGGCCCCCAGCCCCACCCTGGGCTACGCGATCGCCATGGCATACCTCGAGGTGGGCTACACCGAACCCGGAACCCAGGTCAGCGTCGACGTCCGCGGCAAGCCGCTGCCCTTCGAAGTCATCAAGCTGCCCTTCTACAAGAGACAGCAGTGACGCCGCAGACGCTCAGGCGACTGACTGACGCGGCATCAGGCGAAGGCGGAGAACCCGGTGAGGTCGCGGCCGATGATCAGTGATTGGACTGACTCGGTGCCCTCGTAGGTGTGGATCGCCTCAATGTCGGCCATATGGCGGGCGACCTTGTTCTGCAGCAGAATACCGTTGCCGCCGAGCATGTCGCGGGCGATCTGAGCGACCTGCCGTGCCTTGCGCGTGTTGTGGTACTTCGCCATCGACGCCTGAGGCCCGGAGAGCTTCCCGGCGACGTCGAGCTCTGTGACGCGTTTGACGTGCATCTGCATCGATGTCAGCTCAGCAACCATCCACGCCAGCCGTTCCTGCACCAACTGGTGGGCGCCGATCGGCTTGGAGAACTGCTCACGCTGCTTCGAGTAGTTCAGTGCGGCCTCCACGCAGGCGGCCGCGTGGCCCACTGCAGACCAGGCGACGCCCAACCGGGTGGCGAACAGCACGACTGAAGCATCTTTGAAGCTGCGGCTGTGCGGAAGCACGGCGTCTGCGGCGACCTCCACATCCTCAAAGCGGATGAGCGCCTGGTCGATGGCGCGCAGCGACGCCTTGCCTGTGATCACTTCACCTCGGTAGCCCGGTGTGTCCTGCGGGACCATGAAGCAGCGGACCTTGCCGTCGAACTCGCCGCCGGAGACTCTGGCCCACGTGAAGGTCAGCCCGCCGGAGGCGCCGTTGCCGATCCACTTCTTCTCCCCGCTGAGCACATAGTGGCCGCTCTGCTCATCGCCGTGCAGGGTGGCCGTGGTCTCCAAGGAGACCGAGTCTGAACCGTGAGCAGGTTCGGTCAGTGCAAAAGCGCCCAGGGTCTCCGCCTTCGCCAGTGCGGCGCCATGGGCTGCCTTCTGCTCCTCGGAGCCGAAGAGCATCAGCGTGCGCAGGGCCAGACCGCCCTGCACGGCCAAAGCGGTGCCCAACGAGCCGTCAGTTCGAGAGGTCTCCATGTTCACCATGCCCGCGGCCAAGGGCGAGAGCGTCTCCATGCCCAGCGATGAGACGTCGACGCCGTCGCTGAGCAGCCCGAGGTGACCCCCTTCCTGCACCAGATCGGTCGGGTACTCGCCGCGTTCCCAATGCCCGACCATCCGATCCTCAAGTCCGGAGGCGAAGTCCCGGGCTCGCTGCCACCAGGCGCGGTCGGCGTCGGGGATGCCCTCGAAGACGGCGTAGTAGTCAAGGTCCAGGGGAGTGGTCACATCGTACTCTTGAGTCATGGCTCACATGTTACCGGAGAGTCATAAGTAACGGGAACGCTCACGTCTCCGCCGACTGCCCAGGGTGCTGCTCGGGAATCTCAATCTGAACCAATGGCTGCGCGATCCAACGCCCCAGGCCCAACAGGATGCCGGCGGGGAAGCCGACGATGGGGATCAGCATCGGAATCAGGCCACCGACGCCGGAGATCAGAACGACCGGCCCATACAGCAGCCCGACCAGCACATAGCCCAACACATGGGCGACGGGGTTGAGCTGATGCCGAAGCAGCCACGTGATCAGCAGCGTACCGGGGATGCCCACAAGGACAGCCGCAGCAGCCAGCAGCGGGATCAGCGGGGCAAGGTAGCCCTCGCCGTCGAGCCCGGGGACGAAGGAGAGCCCCAGCAGCACCGCGCCCAAAAGTGCGGTGGGAACCAGCCAGGAGACCAGCCACCCGGTGGCTCCCAGTTTCAGCCGGGGGCGGGTCTCATCAGTGCGGGATGCGCGAGCACGGCGCGCACCGGTCCTCTGCGGTGCCGGGGTGGTCACGGGGTGTGTCCCAGATGGGCCAGAGCCTGGGTGATGAGCTTCTCGCGGCCGCCGAGGAACTCGGACTGGGTCTCCGGGGACAGCGCCTGTTCGGGGGTGAGCCAGGAGAGCTCCAACGCGTCCTGCCGCGGTGAGCACTCACCGGCGACCGGAACGATGTAGGCCAGGGAGACAGCATGCTGGCGGTCATCCACCAGGCCCGTCTCCGAGGGGTAGGGGAAGTATTCGGCCACTGTGAACGGTGTGGGGGAAGGAGGCAGCTGGGGCAGCGCCAGGGATCCGAGATCCTTTTCGATGTGGCGCATGAGCCCAGCACGGATGGTCTCGCGGTAGAGCACCCGCCCCGAGACCACTGTGCGGTAGAAGCGGCCGTCGTCGTCGGCGGTGTAGAGCAGACCGATCTCGGTCACGTAGCCCAGGGAATCCAGCCGCACCGGAATGGCTTCCACGTAGACCATGGGGATTCTTCGGCGTGCCTCGTAGAGGTCCTCTTCGCTCAGCCAGCCGGGGTTCGGATCAGGTGTGCGCACAGACATAGGCCTATAGTCTCACGACGACGTACCGGTACTGCCAATCGAGTCGTACTCAGGCGGCGGGGGCTATGGTGTGGGTGCCATAGAGGAGGTCCACGGGTGGGTCGGCGCCGCTGCGGCTGGGGAGCTGGCGCCGGTTCAGCAGGCGGTGGGATTTTCGTCGGTGGTGGCGCCGGCAGAGCGCGGCCAAGTTTCCAGCGTCGGTGGGACCTCCGGCGTCCCAGGGGATCTGGTGGTCGAGGTCGCAGCGTTCTGCGGGGATGGTGCAGCCTTGAGCGGCGCAGACCCCGTCGCGGAACAGCAGCGCCTCTCGCAGTCGCTGCGGTGGGCAGCGTCCCGCATAGGTCACCGAGAGTACGTCCACATCAGCATCAGTCCGGTTGGGGCGGGTGCGTCCTTGGTACCAGTGGTGTTCGGCATCGGGATTGGCCGCGAGGGCGCGGGCTTGGTCTGCGTCCAGCATCCAGGACCGGTCAGCGGCCATGGCAGGTTCGTTGGTCTCCCCGGTCAGTGTGGTTTCGGGGATCATGATCTTCGCATCCACAGGCCGGGCACCTTCTTCTGGGGTGTCTCCGGTGCGCAGCCACGCCGAGAGCAGATCAGCCTCCCGCTGCGCCAGTGTTCGCTCATCAACGGTCCGATTATCCGTGGCCCGATCTTCGCAGGTGGGGGTGTTGTGGTGGCGGCGGGCAGTGATCTTGATTCGCTGTTCGATGGCTGCGGCCTCGACAGTGGGAATGCGAGCTTCCAGGAAGCTCATCCCGCCGGTGCCGTGCTCGAAGCGCACGTACCGTTCTGTTCGCCTGGAGGCGCAGAGGCGGTTGTAGGCGTCGAAGTCGACGCGGGCGATGTGGCGGGTCAGCCACCGGTGGAAGTCCCCGATCCCGCGGGATGCGGCCTGCTCGGCCGCCGCGGCATCCACCTGGGGGAGCAGCTCGTCGCTGACTTCTTCGGCGGCAGTGGTGATTTTGCGCACCCTCAGCATATCTATCAGCCCATCCTGAAACGCCGTCCAAGTCACCGGCAGAAAGTCCCTCGCCACCCCGGCGGCGCCCAACATGATGGTGGCTGTCATCTCACTGACACCCAGCAGCGCTGCCGCATCACCGGCAGCGACTCTCTCCACCTCACAGCGCAGCGCAGCCGGGGTGTCTGCATACTCAGCAATCAGCCGCTTCCCATAGTCCAGCAGGGCAGTGATCTTCGCCGCCTCAGCCCGACGCGCCGTCACCTGCTGCTCCCAGGCATAGGCCAACTCAGGCTCATCGGCCAAATGCGCCAGAGCCTGCGGCATCACCACAGCAGAAGCGAGCTGATCATCCATACCCACCACACTACGAGTGAGGTAGGACACACTCGCTGTCAGCCGTCGCGACGACCCGGTGCAGGTCGATCAGATGATGTCTTCCAGCGGCCGACCCATCGCAGCCCGGCGCTCGGCATGGTTGATCCAATGCCGACGCGACTGGGTGGAGAGGATCACGATGAAGGCGCCCATTGCCGCACCGACGGCTACCCACACGCTGGTGACCTCGGCCAGCAGTCGGGGGAAGATCAGCCAGAACATGCCCCAGCCCAGGCCCAGGGCGATGGTGATGCGTCCGCGCTCGGTCATCGAGTAGAAGGCGGCCGTCCAGACACAGATGAACAGCCCCGCAGCCGCCCACAGCAGGGCGGGGAAGCCCGGAACCTCCCACCCACGGGCGGTCAGCCACACAGAGACCGAGGACATGGCCTGCACTAGGGCGAAGCCGAAGAAGAGTCCGATGACACCATCATTGAGCCGACGTTCGGCTGTGGTGCGCGAGGTGTGCAGGTTGAATTGGCGCACGGCGTTCACCAGCAGCACGGCGACCAGCAGGCTGATCATCAGCACCCAGGTCAGCATTCCGGCGTGCAGGGCGGCAGTCACTCCGAGCATCAGCATCGACGCCGAGCCCACCAGCCAGCCTGAGCGGCGCTGCCGGGGCGTCGACCGCTGGCTGTCGGTCCACTGGAATGCCGCGTGAGCGACCAGCCCCACCACGATGACCGGCCACAGCCAGTAGTAGTTATGGTCCGGCGACAGCAGCGCATGTTCGCCGGAGAACCAGCCGTCGGCGTAGGCCTCCTGCAGTCCGTTGCCGGAGAGGATGGCCACAGCCTCCGGGCCCCCACTGAGCCACCCGAACAGCCACGCTGTGGAGATCAGCGCAGCAAGCGCGCCGATGCTCACAAAGATCCTGCGATACAGGTCCCCTCGGGTGGGTTCAGGGTCCGGGTCACGGGCGGGCAGGTTGTAGGGCGGAATGTAGGTGTAGAGGTCCTCCTCGTCGTCGGCGGACTCCCGCGAGGGCGGCCCATAGTAGGCAGCGGTCTCGTACTCGATGGCGCGGGCCTTCTGCGCGATGACATCGCGGCGGCGCTGCTCGTCCAGCGCGCGGCGCGGCCGTGGGAGGCGGGCCGGGGACTGCGCAGTCTCGGACTCTTCGGTGCCGGCTGGTGCAGTATTGGTTGGTGGAGTATTGGTGGGTGCAGCGCTGGATGATTGGGGCTCGTCACGGTAGGCAGGCAGAATAACGGTGTCATCTGCGCTTGGATCAGAGGCAGGCTCAGCAGCAGGCTCTCGTGCTGGTGATTCGGGTGCTGGCGTCGGTGTGCCGGGCTGCGGGTCAGGCCGCGCCTGGACGACTGGGACGGCGCCGGTGAACAGCTGACCCTCCGGTCGCGCCTCAGGCGGGGGTGGCTTCGGCAGCCCCACGGGGCCGGTCTGCGGGTGCTCTGCCTCATCAGACGGTGCAGGAGAGGTGACCGAGCGGTCCGGTTTCTGCGCCTTGCGCTCCTTACGCACGGCCCACCAGGTGCGTGCTCGTTCGTCCAGAGTGTCCAGGAAGTCGCTCAGTCTGTTCGCAGGGCCCGGCGGCGGCGCATCAGCGGAGTCGGAACCGGCTGATTCGGGGGCCTGAGGTGCGGATTCTGCGGCCGCGGGTACCGAGGCCGTGGGTTCTGAGGGCGCGGACTCTGATGGCGCGGGTTCTGAGGAGCCGACGTCGTCGGGTGGCTGCGCAGCGGAAGTCTGCTGATCGTCGTCAGGGCGTGCCTGTTCGCTCAACTCCGCCTCCCCTCGGAATCGTCTCGGTGTGCAGGTGGCGCGTCAGCCTGGTGTGCGTTTCGATGCTTGCACTCAAACCTGAGTGCCAGCACGACGACGTCTGGTCGTCATGAATGCGAAGGCCAACCCGACAAGAATACCGACTGCCAGGCCGATCAGAGTGTTCGCAACGATCGACAGGCCGGTAGCTGATCCGGTGGCATAGCCCAAGCCCACCATCCACAGGCTCCAGATCACCGCGCCGAGCCCTGCCAGCGGGGCCAGGTGGGGCAACTGCATCCGTATCATGCCCGCAGTGACCATCGACGCCGTCCGGCCCCCAGGTATCCACCGGATCAGCAGCAGCCCGATCCAGGTGTTGGCGCGGCCGGCGCGCAGGGCGGTGCGCAGCACCAGCCGGTGCAGCCGGCGGCCCCATCGCCAGCGGTAGAGCACGCGGATGATTCGGTAGCGGAACAGCATATACACCCCCACATCCCCAACCATGCACCCGGTCACAGTGGCTGCTGTCACCCAGAAGATCGGCAGCAGCTGATCGGCGGCCATCGTCCCGGAGGCGATGACCATCACTTCGGAGGGGAAGGGTGGGACGAAGGCGGTCAGCGCCACGGCCAGGGCCTGCAGCGGAAGAAACCAGAGGCCCCAGTCCTCCAGGAGGTCGATCATCTGTCTCCTCTGACGGGGTGCATGGGGCTGTTGGGCGAATGCGGTGCTGGGGCGGTTCGGCGCGTCACTGCGGGGCCTCGACAAGTCTACGGTCCGAGCGGAATTCTCTGTGGCGGCCGGTGAGCGGGTCGGTGAAGCTCAGCGCAGCGGCCAGCAGCTGCAGCGGTGCGTCGAAGTTGTCGGGTGCGTCGGGGAACAGCTGCGGGTAGAACCGGTCGTGCATGATGCCCAGGCCCAGCAGGGCCATGTGGATGCGCAGCTGGTGGGTCTTGCCGGTGTGCGGGGTGAGACGAAACCGCCCGACGTCGTCGTGGTGCCGGTTGGTGCCGGCGCCCAGCAGTTCGACCCGTGAGGCGGAGTTGGCCCCGGCGGCGGGCTGGGTGCGCCGTGGTCCTCGCCGCGGCTGTCTGCGGTGCTCCGGCCGCCGTCCGGAGTCAGCGACCGGATAGGGAATGCGTTCGCTGACCACGACACCTTTGGTCTTGCGGATCCGACTGCGTACCGTCAGCGGAAAACGTTCCGCAAGGTTCTGCGGGTCGACGCCGTCGGCGAGGGGGCTGATGCACTCATAGGTCTTGCTGACCTGCTGGTTCTCAAACAGCTGCTGGTACTTGCCGCGGGTGGCGGGCTGTTTGGCGAACAGCACCAGTCCCGCAGTTCCTCGGTCAAGCCGGTGGATGGGGGTCAGCTCGTCGAGTCCGAGGCTGTTTCGCAGCCGCACCAGCAGCGACTGCTGCACGTAGCGTCCGGCCGGAGTGGTGGGAAGAAAATGCGGCTTATCGGCCACTACCAGGTGTTCGTCCTCATAGAGGATACGTTCGGTGACCGGCAGCACCGGCTCCTGGGGCAGCGTGCGGTAGTACCAGATGAACTCGGCGGCGCCCAGGGCAGTGGTGGTGCTCAGTGGCCGGCCGTGGGCATCCACCACTTCATCGGAGTCGAATCGGCCGGTGATGCTGGCCGGGTCCAGGTGGCTGAAGGTTTCCAGCACATAGGCGTGGATGGTCTCCCAGGGGCCGGTGAGCGGCACGCGGAGCCGGGTGGCGTTGACCCCTCGGCGGACCGGCAGCGGTGAGCGGCGCGTCACGAACCGCAGGTCAGCTCCAGTCGGGGGCCTGGGCCTGAGCCGGCTCAGTCTGGGTCGCCTCGGTCTGGGCCGCATCCGCACTGGAGGCTCTGGGCTGGTTGATCTGCCAGGTCACGCCGAAGCGATCTTTGACCCAGGCGAAGTTCGCGGCGAAGTCGTATTGGCCCGGTTCCATGAGGAAGACGCCGTCGTCGCTGAGCCGATCGGTGATCCGGGAGAACTCCTCGGCCGTGTCGACCACGACGGCGACGGAGATCGAGGGCGTGAAGTCAAAGTCCTGTTTGACCAGCGAGTCCTGAATCATCAGCACCTGACCGCCGATCTTCAATTGCGCGGTGGCCACCAGTGTGGTGTCCCAGTCGACCACCGTCTCCATGGCGGCCGTGTCGTCGAACTGTGCTTCGGAAGAGGACGCCTGTCCATGGGGATCGAGGATCTCGGTGCCCTCCGGGTGGTGCATCACCTCCAGCAGCTCGGCGTCGGGAAAGGTGTCGAGGTAGAGGTCGATTGCTTCTTGGGCGCGGCCCTGGAACATCAGAAGCGGCAGGCACAGAATCATGGACAAAAGACTAACCTGAAAAGCGCAGACCCGAGGGCGAGGAGTCGAACCCCGCGTTTCTCAGGGCCTGACCGAAGGTGTGCTGCAGCACAGCGGTGCCGTTGATCCGCTCAACGGCCAGTCGCCCTGCTCCGGCCGCCTTCAGGCGCGCAGCCAGCGCCGTCGCGGTTCGATCCATCAGGGTTTCCTCGTCAGTGAACAGCAGCATGGTCCTGCCGCCGCGCTCCATGTAGAGCACCAGATCTCCGTTGTGGAGGACGACGACGGCGCCTGCTTTGCGTCCTGGCCGGGCTGCGGCGTGCTCGGGGGGGGGCCGGCCAGTCCAGGGCTGCCCCGTAGGGGTTGGCCGGGTCCGCGGCGGCCAGCACCACCATCGAGTCGCGGTGTGCACCCTCCAGGGACCGGTCCTCCAGACGCTCATCATCCAAACGTTCAGAGATGTCTCGCAGCCGGTCGATCGTCGCCGAGGCGGTGAACTGGGCGGCACCCAGCTGCTCGATGAAGTAGCCGCGCCGGATGCGGCCGGCGTCCTCGGCGGCTGCGAGGACCTTATAGACCCCGGTGAATCCTCCTGGGGTCTGTTCGGCCACCACTGAGCCGCGGGTGAGCACCCCGTAGCGGTCCAGCAGAATCTCTGCCCTGGTGTGGGCAGTCTCCGTGGCTGCGGCGGTGGGTTCAGGGGTCAGGGACCATCGGCCGCCGGTTCCGGCTGCGTGCGGCCCCTCGCCGCGGGCGGCGCGGACCGCCTGGCGCAGCGCCGTGCGGCGGGAGGTGTGCCTGCTGCGTACCGGAGAGCTGCGGCGCCGATGGGCGGTGCTGCCGGTGTTCATGAACTCGCGCAGCACCGCAAAGCTGTCCGGCTGAACCACTCCGGCCCAGAACTGCTCCCAGAGGGCCTCGCGCACCTGTTCGGCGTCGACGCCCTCCAGCTGAGCGGAGACGGCCTGCGGGAACCAGGCTCCGCCGCGATCCAGGACCTCGTGCACCTGCTGGGCGGTGGCTGTGGGCCGGTGGTCGGGCTTCTGCAGCCTCAGCAGTTCGGCGTCCTCCGCCGGGCAGAACACCACCCAGCCGTCGTGACCGCTCAGGGTACCGGAGCCGGTGACCAGGAATTCGCCGGAGCTGAGCAGCTCATCGAGCATCGAGGGGCGGTAGTCGCGCACTCGGGCGGGCAGGATGTAGGACTCCCACGCGCTGGCAGGGGCCGGGAATCCGGACAGCTGGGCGAGCACCTCGGCCAGCCCCGCCGACCCCGTCACCTGGTGGCCCTGGGCGACTGACTGCCATTCGCCCAGCAGCTGGGCGTAGGCGCGCGGGGGCACCGGCTCCACGGCCGCGCGAAGGGCCGCCAATGATCGTCTGCGGATGCGGCGCAGCATCTCGGTCTCTACGTACTCGGTCTGCGCCCGCAGCTCCGGGGAGAACAGCCCCTCCACGATCCGGCCCTGCTCGATCAGCCGGGTGAGCACCTCAGAGACCGCTGCGACAGGCAGTCCCAGTGCCCAGGCGGCGTCGTCGGCGGTGAAGGGGGCATGGGTGCGCCCGTAGCGGCCGATCAGGTCCGCCAGCGGGTCATCCACCGGCTCCAGAAAGGTCTGCGGAATCCCCGGGGGAATGTTCAGTCCCAGTCCGTCACGCAGCCGGGAAGCATCTTCGACGACGGCGAAGCGCTCCTCACCCTGCCAGCTCACCGCGAACGCGCGCTGGGCGGTGACCAGCTGCTGAGCCCAGGCATGTGCCTGCTGGGATGAGGTGGGCTGTTCTGTGGCTGGCTGCTGATCATCGGTGCCGGGCTGCAGTCTGCGCCCGAGCTGCTCGGCGCTGAGTGGGCCGAGCATCCGCAGCAGGTCAGCGGCACCCTCCACGCCGGTGAGCCGACGCCCGGGACTCAGCCGCTGGGCGTGGGCTTCGGCCTCGGCAATCACCTCAGGGTCCAGGAACTCGCGCAGCTCCACCCGGCCCAGCAGCTCATTGAGCAGCTTCGGATCGACGCTCAGTGCGGCAGCCCGGCGTTCGGCCAGCGGGGAGTCGCCCTCGTAGAGGTACTGGGCGATGTAGCCGAAGAGGATGCTCTGCGCATACGGCGAGGGGGTCAGGGTGGTCGCCTCGATCAGCCGGACTCTGCGCTGGGCGATGCGCCGGATCAGCCCATCCAGCGCCGGGAGGTCATAGACGTCCTGCAGCACCTCCCGCATGGTCTCGATGATCACCGGAAAGTTGGGGTAGGGGTGGGCGACCTCCAGCAGCTGGGCTGAGCGCTGCCGCTGCTGCCACAGGGGGGTGCGTTGGCCCGGATGCTGCCTGGGCAGCAGCAGAGATCGGGCGGCCGCCTCACGGAACCGGCCGGAGAACAGGGCGGAGCTGCTGACCCGGCTGGTGACCAGCTCCTCCAGCTCCTCCGGCTCGAAGCTGAACAGTTCGGCCCCCGGCGGCTCGTCGTCCATCATCGGCACCCGCAGCACGAGCCCGTCGTCGCTGGCGAAGGCCGCGCCGTCGAGCCCATAGAGTTCGTGCAGCCGCTCACCGACGGCCAGCGCCCAGGGCGCGTGGACGCCCATGCCGTAGGGCGAGTGCAGGATGATTCGCCAGTCGCCCAGCTCGTCCTTGGTGCGTTCGACCACCAGAGCGGTGTCCGAGGGGATCGTCCCGACAGCTTGGTGCTGTTCGTCCAGGTAGCGCAGCAGATTCTGCCGCGCCCAGGTGTCCATTCCCAACCCCTGGAGCCGCGAGTCCACGGCCTCAGCATCACCCTCGTGCAGGCTGCGGGCGAAGGCGCCCAGGGCTTCGCCCAGTTCGGCAGGCCGGCCGATCCCGTCGCCGCGCCAGAACGGCAGTGACGCCGGCTGCCCGAACGCGGGGGAGACCAGAACCCGGTCGAAGGTGATCTCTTCGATCCGCCAGCTGGTGGCTCCGAGCGCGAAGACGTCGCCTAAGCGTGATTCGTAGACCATCTCCTCATCCAGCTCACCCACGCGGCGGCCTCCGGTGCGCGAGTCTTCGGCCCCGACCAGATAGACGCCGAAGAGTCCGCGGTCCGGGATGGTGCCGCCGGAGGTGACCGCCAGCCGCTGCGCCCCGGGGCGTCCGGCGATGGTGCCGGCGTCACGGTCCCAGATGATCCGGGGCCGCAGGTCGGCGAACCGGTCGGAGGGGTACTTGCCGGCCAGCAGGTCCAGCACGGCCTCGAACGCCGAGCGCGGCAGTGCTGTGAAGGGGGCGGCGCGGCGCACGGTGTCGAACCACTGCTCCAGGTCCAGAGTCTCCATCGCAGAGGCGGCGACGGTCTGCTGGGCGAGCACATCCAGCGGGTTCTTCGGAATCTTCAGCGCTTCGATCTCTCCGCTGAGCATGCGTTCGACGATCAGGGCAGTGCTCAGCAGATCGCCGCGGTGCTTGGGGAAGAACCAGCCCACTGACACCTCGCCAACATGGTGGCCTGCGCGCCCGATGCGCTGCAGACCGGCAGAGACGGCGTGGGGCGCCTCCACCTGGATCACCAGGTCGACTGCGCCCATATCGATGCCCAGCTCCAAGGAGCTGGTGGCCACCACGCAGCGCAGCCGCCCGGACTTCAGATCATCCTCGATGAGGGCGCGCTGATCCTTGCTCACCGACCCGTGGTGGGACCTGGCCAGAGCGGGCGGTTCGGCCCCGGCGTCGACCTCGACTTCGACCTCGGCGTCGTCGTCATTCTCCGGCTCCGCCTGGCTGCGGTCGGCCCAGATCTCGTTGATTCGACCGGTGAGCTTCTCCGCCAGCCGGCGGGAATTGACGAAGACGATCGTGGAGCGGTTGGCGGTGATGAGACTGACGATCCTGTGCTCCACATGCGGCCATATGGAGGGCTGCAGCGGCTGGTCGGCAGACTCCTCCGGCGCCGGGGTGGGCGCGGCCATGTCCGGCACCGGCACGGAGACGGTGATGTCCCAGGACTTCTGCGAGGGCGGGGCGATGACCTGCACCGGCTGGCGCCCGCCCAAGAAGCGGGCGACCTCATCGTGGGGCTCCACCGTCGCCGAGAGCCCGATCCGCTGGGCGGGGGAGTCCAGCAGCTCATCCAGGCGCTCCAGGGAGAGTGCCAGGTGCGCGCCGCGCTTGGTGCCGGCCAGGGCGTGGACCTCATCGACGATCACCGTATCGACGTTAGCCAGCGTCTCCCGCGCCTGGGAGGTCAGCATCAGGTACAGCGACTCAGGGGTGGTGATCAGGATGTGCGGCGGGTTCCGAACCAGGTCGCGGCGCTGCTTGGAGGTGGAGTCGCCGGTGCGGACCCCGACGCTGATGTCCGTGGGCTCCAGGCCCAGGCGCCGGGCGGTGTGGCCGATGCCCACCAGCGGGCTGCGCAGGTTGCGCTCAATGTCGACCCCCAGCGCCTTCAGCGGCGAGATGTAGAGCACCCGGGTCCCCGGCGCTGGTGCGGCGTGGGCACGGCCGGGATCGGTGATCAGCCGGTCGATGGACCACAGGAAGGCGGAGAGCGTCTTGCCGGAGCCGGTCGGCGCCACCACCAGGGCGCTGTCACCGCGTGCGACGGTGTCCCAGGCGCCCTCCTGGACAGGCGTGGGCTCCTGGAACGACGCGGAGAACCAGGTCCGCGTCGCTTCGGAGAATCTCTGCAGCGCGCTCACGCCTCCACCCTAAGTCCGCACCTTGACGAGGTGTGTGGCTGAGGGTCGGTCCTGCTGCCGCTGGGTGCGGACCGTCCCGACTGCAGCCGCTCGATACGCCCTTTTGCCGCCGTCGGGCTGCTCACCATCGAGTGCTGGATTTTCGGTGCTTTGGACAGCGTAACCGCTCGCATTCCACTGAAAATCTCACACTCGATGAGCGGCTGGGCAGGATAGCGATGTGGATGAGCGGCTGGGCGCACAGCGGGGCACCGACGCACAGCGGGGCACCACAGCCCTACGTCGTCGTGCCCGACCGCTAACGGAGGTACCGCAGAATATCCTCCCGGCGCAGCGGCCGGTTGAACAGTGGGCCGTCGGGCTCCATGACCCGGCCCGCGGGCAGGGCCCCTACCGAGACCGGATCGAGCCCCATGCGCACCAGCAGTCCCATCACCCGGCCGCGGGCGTCGTCGTCCTCGGCGGCCACAGCGGCGGCGCGACGCTGCTCCAGCGGCAGATCGGGAGTGGCGGAGGACTCCACGTCGTGGTGGGCAATGTGGTTCAGCGCCTTGACCAGCCGCACGCCGGAGCCACCGCCTGCACCCGAGCCGGCGCCGAATCGCCCGGCGATCACCATGGAGGTGGGCAGCTGCTCATCGATCCCGGCCTGCAGCCAGCTGGGCAGCAGCTCGTCGTGCCACCGGTTGGTGGCATCGACCAGCACAGTGTCCGCCACCCACGCGGGGTCGACGTCGTCGAGCTCCTCCTGAGGCACGGCCAGCACCACAATCGCCGGACCCTGGGCTTTGGTACGCTGGGCGACCTCGTCGGGCCACACCGCTGCAGCACCCGGCGCGTAGATCTTCAGGTGGTGCTGCAGGGCTTTGGGGGAGCGGGTGGAGCAGATGTCGACGCCGATGCCGGCGCGCAGCATGGCCCGGGCAAGCGCCGTTCCCGCCCGCCCTGCGCCGAGTATCCCGACAACCGGTTCCGTCATGGAAGTCGACGATACTTTGCGCGCCGACCTTCAGCGACTTCCCCTACAGCCCCCACCCACAAACCCCGCCCACAGTCGCGGGTCTCAGGAGTGGTGGTAGGGCCGACCGGCGGAGATCTCTTGGGCGCGGTAGACCTGTTCGGCCAGAATCAGCCGGACCAGCTGGTGAGGGAAGACCAGCTGAGAGAGGCTCCACACAAAATCGGCCCGGCGGCTCAGTTCGGCACTGACTCCATAGGCTCCACCGATGACGACGACGACCCGGCGTCCGGCGTCGAACTGTGCCTGCATTCTTGTGGCCAGGTCGGGCGAGGAGACGCTACTGCCGCGCTCATCGAGCAGCAGCACAAAGTCGGCAGGCCGGATGCTCTGCAGGAGCCGGGCTGACTCTTCGTCTCGGGCGGCGCCCTGCTCGCGGGTGGAGTGGGGCAGCAGCTTCCAGGTGAGGTCGAAGGGTTTGCGCAGGCGCTTGGTGTAGCGCTCAATACCCTCGGTGACCCAGCTTTCGTGCTTCTTGCCGATGGCCAGAGCGGTGATGGCCATTGAGAACCTCCGTACGCCTGTGACCTGGGCAACGACGAACGGCCCTGCGACACTCAGCATCGCAGGGCCGTTCGGAGAGTGCGGAAGCGGTGGGATTTGAACCCACGGTTGGGGGTTGCCCAACGCAGCATTTCGAGTGCTGTTCCTTCGGCCGCTCGGACACGCTTCCTGCAGCACCGTCGTCTGACAGTGCCCACCCACTATATGCGAGAGGTGGGACCCGTCTCAAAATCTGGCGTCCCGGTCTGTGTTGCAGCGGAGGCCCATTGTCGTGGCGGTACGCAACATCCGCCGGGATCGGAGTGCGGCGCCGTCATTGAGCTCAGCGTCGTCACGCTCTGAAGGGTTCGAAGAATCGGCGCAGCTGGGCGGCGCACTCCTCGGCCCGGACACCGGCGTGGACCTCCACCCAGTGGTTCAGGCGCGGTTCGCGCAGCACATCGAACACGCTGCCCGAGGCGCCGGCCTTCTCATCCCATGCGCCGAAGATCACCGCGGCGGCGCGGGCCTGGCTGATGGCCCCGGCACACATGGCGCAGGGCTCCAGGCTGACAGCCAGGGTGCAGTCCTCAAGCCGCCACGAGCCGCGGAACCTGGCGGCGGCCCGCAGGGCATTGAGCTCGGCGTGGCCGGTCGGGTCGGCGTCGCGCTCGCGGGTGTTGAACCCCTCGCCCAGAACCTCTCCGCTGCCGGAGACGACGAGCGCGCCCACCGGCACATCACCGGCAGTCTCGGCGCGGGCTCCCAACTCCATGCAGCGACTGATCAGACGGTGCTGCACGGCGGCGTCGCGCGCGGTGAATGCCATGACATCAGCGTACGGGCACGTGCTGTGTGATGGGACAGGGCTGCGTGGCGGGGGCTGGCCTGTGCGGCGGGCCGGTGGGATGGTGCACAGCGTGGTTCGCACCTGGCAGGCGCAGCTCGCCGGTAGTCTTGAGCGCATGCGCCTACACGTCGTAGAACATCCGCTGATCGCCCATAAGCTCACCCAGCTGCGGCGAGCTGAGACCACCTCCAACGTCTTCCGGGATCTGACCCGTGAGCTGGTGACGCTGCTCTCCTATGAGGCCAGCGGTGATGTGGAGACCGAGCCGGTGGAGATCCAGACTCCGGTGGCCCCGATGACCGGCACGCAGCTGGCCGGCCCGAAGCCGCTGGTGGTGCCGATCCTGCGGGCAGGGCTGGGCATGCTGGACGGGATGACGGCGATGCTCCCCACAGCCGAAGTCGGGTTCTTGGGCATGGCTCGCAACGAGCAGACCCTGGACATCGTCACTTATGCCGAGCGGCTGCCCGACGATCTTACCGGACGCCACGTGTTCGTGCTGGACCCGATGCTGGCCACCGGGGGCACCCTGGTGGAGACCATCCGCTTCCTCAAGCGGGCCGGGGCGGCGAAGGTGACCTGCATCTGCCTGCTCGCGGCTCCGGAAGGGATCCGTCGGTTGGAGGAGGAGGTCGGCGAATTGGACGTCGCCCTGTACCTGGCCGCAGTCGATGAGCGGCTCGACGAGAACGCCTTCATCATCCCGGGGCTCGGCGACGCCGGAGACCGGCTCTATGGACTGGCCGAATAATACGTGGCGTATGTCACATTCCCCTGAATGAGTCTCACTATTTGGAATATATGGGCTTATGTTACTTGCGTTCGAAAAATATTACGGGGATGCTGAGGGGGTCAGTCGCCCTGCCGCAAGCCAGGAAGTAGCCACGATACGTATGTCCGCACCGCTGAGTCAGACCCAAAATCCAGGGTACGTCCACGTTTCGGTGAGAAACGCCGCAAGGCGTGCCGAGTTGGTCCGGCGGATGCGCGGCGGCGCGGAGGGCAGCAATGGTTCCTCCTCCACTAGGGGCAGAGCGGATTCGGAAGGTGGACAGCCCACTGAGCCGATTCCGGTGATGGCACCCAACGGCTCCGGCCCGCAGATGGTCCAGCCGGACGCCGTCGCCCGCGGCTTCGTGGTCTATGTGGGTTTGGACGAGGACACCGCGACCGCCGCCGGAACCTCGCTGCACAAGATCGCCACTGAGATGCGCGACTACGTGGAGCACATCGCCCCGGAGTCGCAGGTCCACGTGGCCATGGCAGTGGCATCGGCCGCTGCCGAAGGCTCTGACCTGGAGGTCGTCCGCCAGGCGCTGGGTGATCCGACGGTCCACGGCTGCAGCGCCGAGCCCGCTGTGCCGCAGACCCCGACGCTGCCCTCCAGCTCCGGGGTGCTCATCGACCTGGCCCGCCGTGAGGTGCAGCTCGACGGTGATGGGCTGAACCTCACCTACAAGGAGTTTGAGCTGCTGAACTACCTGGTGGACAACTCTGTGCGCACCGTGGGGCGTGAGGAGCTGCTGAAGACGCTGTGGCGCAACGTCGACGTCGACCAGATGCCCAACGAGCGCACCATCGACGTGCATATCCGCCGGCTGCGCTCCAAGCTGGGCCGGTTGGCCAATACGGTACGGACCGTGCGCGGGCAGGGCTACCGCTTCTACGAGCACCCGGAGGTCACTGTCTGGGCAGCTCCGGAGTACTCCATCTGATTCATGTCCAAGCGACTTGTGATCCTGCGCCACGCCAAGGCGCAGCAGACGTTCACCGGCGATGACCATGGCCGCACCCTGACCGACCGGGGGCAGCGGCAGTCCCGTGAGGTGGGCCGCTGGCTGCACGCATCCGGGCGCTGGCCACAGTCCGCGCTGGTCTCCGATGCCATGCGCACCCGCCAGACCTTCGTCTGGATCGCAGACGAGCTGGGGGAGAAGGCGGTCACCCCGTATCTGGACGACCGGCTCTACCTGGCCTCCTCGCGAACCATGTGCTCAGTGATCAACGAGACGCCGGAGTCGGTGCAGAGCCTGCTGGTGGTCGCGCACATGCCAGGCGTGCAGGAGCTGGCGATGCAACTGGCGAGCTCTGACTCGGATGAGCATGCGGTGCTGAGCATGGCAGAGCACTGGCCCACTGCGGGACTCGGCATCTTCGAGGTCGACAAACCCTGGGCGCAGCTCGACGGCCGCGACGCGGTGCTGACTGACTTCATCACCGTCGGCTGAGACAAAGAACCCCGACGCTCTTGACGAACGCCGGGGGATCAGTTGTGTGGTGCGCCCATAGGGATTCGAACCCCAGACCTTCGACTCGGTACATTGAACTGCCCGTTCCGCTGACGAGGCCGTTCCCAAATCAAATCACCGCGTGTCAGCGCCATTTCGGGCGTTTGTAGTGATGGCTGGGCATGGTGGTTTATGGCCCCTGTGTCTACAGGATCCCGAGCGTCAATGTCGGTCAAAGTCCGCCAAGGCTTGTCGGATATGGCAGAAGGAAACCGCGCAGAAACTTATCCCACCCTGATCATTCGAGAGCGGCTGAACTTCACCTTCGGCCCGGCGCTCTTCCTGTGCTACTTCCATTACCCGACCCTACAATCGGCCCCGGACACGTCGCGCCCCGGCCGGTTTTTGTCCTGATCACTGTGAGCGCGGTGGTGCATCTTCGTACAGCTTAACTATCTTGCCCGACTTCATGCTCCTTTGCAGTAGGCGGTATGCCAACGAGGGATTCGTACTTCTCAGGGGTGGACAAAGCCTCGACGAGTCGTTCCACGAGCTTCTGCCGGTAAACAAACTGTTTGAATGCAGGCGAGTAAAGGCAGTAGCCCTCGGACTTCGGTAATTGCACTTTGTCACCAGTCTTAGCCGGACCAATTTGCCACTTCTTACGAACTTGAGTGAATGCATTTACACTGAAGCGAAACGGGATAAGCTCCTCAACTGCTTTTGCAGCCGCTTTGGGCAACATCTCCTCACCATGAAGTGCCTCTCGATACTTCTCAGCGAAAATTACACTGCCCTGCCCGCCTAGGAGTTCTTTCAGTTGCCCTTCGCTCAGGTCATCTTGCTTGACAAAGTTCAGCGCCATATCCGCCTCTGTCTTCGGTCCTTTCATTGGTAACAGGAGAAGCCTGTACGCAAAGTACTCGTTATTTCGGATACTGTCCGGTAGTTGGGCCTGAAACTCCGTGATAAAAGTCGAGACCGAGACCGGAAGCCCACTCCGCAGCATACGTTGCTCGTCGTACTGCGGTGGCGTTAGGGATTGCACGAAGACGGGAAACTTCAGCTCTGCTCCTAAAGACTCTTCCTGCCCGAACCTGCTAACGAGCTCTGATTCGAAATTGATGATGCACGCATGAGCTTCCGGAGCTGTGGCATTCAACAGCGAGTCTTGAAAGTGGTGCTCAACATGATTGCGGAGCCCGATGAAGAACTCGATGTTAGCCCGAACAGGATCATTATCCTGGAACTCGTACTTCAGACACTGCTTAAGGTCCCATGTCTTCTTCGATCCATCCGGATTGCGTTTGAATTGTCGCCTCCCACCAGGCTCTCGGTAAAAGATCTCTAGCTTGTGCCGCTTGCGATCAGCATGGAGGAGGTTCTGCCATGCCAAGTGGATATGCACAATGAAATCGCTGAAGCTCCGGCGGTCACCGGGTCGGTTGTAAAAATCTATTGCTACGAGGGCTTGCCGACGAGCTTCGTCTAACGTGCGCTTCCATGCCGGTGGACGAGCCATGGGATCAGTGCTTTTCGAAACCGGAGCTGGGGTCGAATTTCAGAGTGCGGGCGTTCTCGCTGATGGTGCGGACCTCGGACTCGTCGAAGCCCTCATGCTTGCTAGCCTGGATATCGACAGTGATCTCGACTTTCGCCCCAGCACCTGCGAGGCGGTCTATTACCTCGCGGGTAACATTGCTGATGTCGCGAACGTATCTGTCTGAGGAGACAGTCACCGATCCGAAGAAGCGTCGCGGTTCGGTCTCTGCGACTTCTACAGGCTGCGCCCATCCCATATCAGCAGGTGGGGTGTCGACGACATCGTCAGGTTCCGCAGCGGACTCGGTGCCCTGGCCGTTGGAAGTACGGCTGTCAGATTCAGCTTGCTTCTCTCCTATGGCGTAGTCCACAAGGAGGGTACTGTTGGTAACCTGAAGGCTTGCCTCTGTGTTGACAGGCGGGACGATCAGGTTCTGGTACCGCCCAGTCTCGCGTTCCTTGCCTGAGGCAATAGCGAAGCGTTCGTTCTGGACCATCACTGTGCTGATGGCCTGCTCCACTGCCCGGTCCAGAACCTCTCGGCTGATGAGCCGAGGCATATACACGTAGCGGGTGAAGTAGCCCCACAGCTCCCCGATGCTGAGCTCGCCGTTCTGCTGCCAGATCGAGGCCAGCTCCTTGTGCAGTGTGGCCCCCAGGATAGGAGCACCGAAGTCGGTGACGAGCAGGTCTTCGCGAGCGAGTTTTGTACTCACGCGTTCGGCCAGCGACCGGCCACCGGAGTCAGGCACCCTATCCGCATTAATCTCGAACGGCCTGGTGGGATCGTGCTGCTCCGGGTAGAGCGCCCACACGTAGGTGTCTCGAATCCGGTCGGTAACGGTTCGGTCCAGGTTGGAGACCTGCTCGACCGCTTGGCTGTTCTGTTGTGCCGAGAGGTTGAACTCCTCGCTGTGGGCCTTGACATTCTGCCAGCCCAGATAGCTGCGAGTCGCAGCTTCGAGAGTTTCCAGCAAGTTAGTGTCAGACACCAGGAATACCAGAGTGTTGCGGTGTGTGCGCTGGCTGGCCCCTTTGGTCTCGATAGCGCTGCGGACCCACTGATGTACCTCTGAGTCTGCGCCGTCCTGCTTGCGCCGAGCGTAGCGGGGGTGAACCACTACTAGCCTGGTGTCTTCTATATCAGGGATATCGGCACTGGAAGATGGTGCCACATGAACCCGGTCGAAATGCCCTCTACTGCGGTCTTCTCCCTGAAGGCGTCTGGTGATCTCATTCCACACGGTATCCGGGTCTTCACGCAGCCGTTCTGCGTAGTCACGGGCGGTTTTGGCTATTGAAGGCTGGGTGTCGAACCAGTAGTGCCCCTGCTCTTCGTAGAAGTATGTGGAGCGTTGGGCCAACAGGTCGACCGCAGTGCCGAAGTTCCCTAAGGTATCTCCAGGGGTCGCCGTCCCCAACCAGAGGTATTGCTTGTCCAGGCCCTTCCGAGTGCTTTTCGTTCGCGGCGCAGCACCCATGAAGATCGTGCGGGCCAAACGACGGGTGATGAACCGCTGTCCCAGGTTCGGACGATCCAGATCAATCTGTTGTGCGGTGGCACCGGGGCCATCGATGTCCGAGTCGATGATCGGTTTCCACTGGTCTTCCAGGTACTGGGTCAGGTCGGTGTTAACCGTGGTCGTTTCCAACGGCACGTTGCCGGGCAGGATCAGCGGTGAAGTGTCGTTAGAAGCCCATAGTTCATGAACGATCGAGGAGACGAGTTTCAGCACTCCCCTGGTGCGTTGGAATCGCTCCAGCGTAGACCAGTCCTCGTACAGCCTGTCCAGCAGCTCAGGGTGAATTGGATAGGACGCTCGGATGCGCTTCTCATACTCATCATTTGGAGACGCTGCACCTCGGGGGAACAGTGCGGTGTTGTTGCGGTACATGGTGACGAAACTGCGAGCCACGGCCGAGATCGTTTTCAGGCCTTCACCGCCGGGGGCCTGAAAAAGACGACGCCGCACGATCTCGAAGGACTCGTCCCGGCTGGAGGGCCGCCACTGGTCCGCTACCCGTCGGATGACGTTCTGCAGCCGGTCCAGGGCCATTTTCCCGTTGTTCCCTCCGACTTCAATATCAGCACTGGTGTCGCCGACGTCTGATGCGGGGATCGAAACCACCAACATGGCTCCGGGGAGGGAGCGGATGATCTCAGTCAAGGACTGGGCGAACGTGAATTGGGTTTCAAAGGAACCCGCTGGGAGATCCCGATCACCGACCAGCTGCCGGGCATAGGCAACCCACTCATCGATCAGAATAAGCGCCGGGGTGTGCTGCTGAAGCAGAGTCCTCAGCGATTCACCAGGATTGGTGCCTGCCAGATCATGCTGGGCGATGATGTCATAGGCTTCACGACCACCTAGTTGCCATGCCAGCTCGCCCCAGAGGGTGCGGACTTCGGTGCCGTCATCCTTGATCAGCGGCGAGCCTGCCTGGAGGTAGGTGCCGACCAGAGCGACTCGTTTGATACCTAGTGCGGTGAGGTCAGGCGAACCAGCGGTGTCCACCAAGTCTTGAACGTCCTGAGGTAGCTCGCTGGCAGGTGTTCCGCTGAACAGATGGTAGAGCGCCAGCATGGAGTGAGTTTTGCCGCCGCCGAAGTTTGTCTGAAGGTTCACCACAGGACTGGCATTGTTATCCCCGCTTAGGCGCAGTAATGCTCGGAATAGCAGGTCGTGAAGTCCCTCAGTGAGGTAGGTGCGGGTAAAGAACTCGACGGGGACACCGTACTCAGGGCTGGTGGCCTCTCCGGTTCGCACCAGGTGCAGGTCGGCAGCGAACTCACTAGCGGTAAATTCACCACGGGCGACGTCGTCGTGAGGCTGGATCACTTCGCGCCAGGGTTTCAAGCCCGACCCAGGGTCCAGGGAGACCTGGGTGCGTTTAACCTGCTTGCGAGTCTGGTCCTCAAACACTGTGCGCTGCAGATCTGTTCGCAGTTTCTTGATGTCGTTGGCGGAGTCCACCGCGCCAGCAGCAGTCAAGAGCCGCTGCATCGTGTCCAGCGCACGAGATGTATCGTCAGCGGACAGGGCTTTGCCCTGTCGGTGGAACAACTCATTGCGCATCTCCCGGAGCTCTTGGGCGTAACCCTGGTGGGTGCGGGATAGCACGTCTTTGAAGTGGTAACCCTGCTCAGTAATCGCACGGAGTTGGACCTGAACGTCGTCCTTAGCGAGTTCGAAGGCGCGTCCGCCTTTGCGCTGTGCTGTTTCCAGCGCCCACTTTTCCGGCCAGTCGGAGCCCCCGAAAGCCTTGCCCATCGTTTCATCCACGAGGTCGTAGAGCCCCTCGGAGAGCCAGGTAAAGGCCTTGAACAGACGCTCTGAATTGGTGATCGCCATGAGTTGTCTCCTAGAAGGTGGTGGTCTGGGAGCCGTCGATGACAGCTTGGCGGTGGGCGATGGTTTCAGGGACGCGGGTATGCAGTTCAACCCAGTCCACAGCAGGAGGCGAGATCGCGTGAATAATATTCAACAACCGGTCATGATCGGCGCTGAGGTTACGGGCGAAGATCGGCTCGTGATGGGCAATGCGGTTGCGCAGCTTCCTCAGCGTCTCCAATTTCCGGTGGAGGTCGCGGCGTTTGCTGCGAAGGTGGGGAAATGCCTGGTGCAGTGCGGGAACCCATAGCCGCTGGTGGTATTTGTTCGCTAAGAGTCCGGTCCAGAAGCCGAGATTGAGTTCTGCCACCACGTGCCCTGTCTGGATGTTGTCCCGCTGTGCCCGTTGGGCGGACAATTGTGCATCTGCAACACGCTGCTTCTCGAACGGGTGAAGAGGCAGGGCAGCGTTCCACCAGTCTTCCCGCTCTGCCAGCGTCCCGAGCTCTGTGTGGATGACGTTGCGCAGCGCTACTTCTAGGACATTGAAGCTCCCCCAAAGGGCTGACGCGGCACTAATGTTCCAGGCGTAAAGCCGCAGTGCCTTCGCGGAATCTCCATGACAGGCCCGTTGGTAGGTGCCCAAACGACCAGGAGTCAGTAGGCGGCTGAGTTCAGCCGAATCAGCACCTGGCCGAGAAGCGGAAGATCCAGTAGAATTGGAGACGTAAGCCCCAGACGAGGCCGCTGATGCGGTCGCCGCGCTGGGGCAATTTTCTTGCCCTGCTCCTGGATGCTTCTGGCTGTTCACCGCAGATCAGTCCTCGTCGAAGTCCAAGGTGGGCTGGGCGAGCCGTGGCTGGGACTCGTACTTGCGGGCCTGTTCGCTGACATCTCCCCAGGCGCTGACCAGCCCGTTAAACAGGAGGGCATCCTGGCTGTGGTTCTTCTTCTCCGCCTCATGGAAGAGCCAGAAGCCGAGCTCCTTCACTGCATCAAGACTGATGCCTGACGCCGAAACAAGGGACAGCAGCTCGCCCACCTTCTCAGCACCTTCAGAGGCCATCGCCGCAGCCAGCCGAACCGTGGCCTCCCAGATGCTCAATCTGTCGTCAGTCTGCGGGTTCCATTCGCCTTCTAGCTCGGTGGGCGCCAGCAGGCGGGCCCTGCCACCCTTAGCCTCGAAGATGCCACCGCGCTCCAAGGCTCCGAGGGATGTGTCGGATGAACGAGCCAGCTGGTCCGCCACACCCGAATTCTCCTGAGTCCAGCCGTACTGCCGGTACCATTTCACCGCGAATCGGGTATCGGGATCGAAGTCGGACTCCTGATCGCCGATCACCTCATCGAGCGTGGCATTAATCAGTAGCAGAGCATCTTTCACGGTCATGTCTGAGCCATCTGCCTCCCGGACCCGCGAATACCGGGAGAACACTGAAATTCCCGGACCGATGGCAGCTTGAGCCAGGTCTACGGGTGCGATGGTCCCCTGAATCAAAGTTCTCAGGGCCTCGGGAAGCTCGGCTTTCAACGCACCAACAAACGCACGGCGTGTGGTGGTGGGGGCATTATCGGGCCGAGGCCTGCAGGCCAGGACTATGGAAGACGCAAGCGCGTTGGTGCCGGACGAAATCAACCGTACTTTGCCTTCGGTCCGCATCGGCCAAGTTGCCCGGATTTCCCAGCCCGAATCAATGAGGCCGTCCAGCAGAGTGTGCCAACCAGTTGAACTTGTTCCGGTGTCGCGGGTGTCCTGTTGCTTGTACGCGTAGTAGACCGTCAGCGGCACATCGAGATTGGCTCCTTGGCGGATCCGAGCGAAGACGGAGTTGAAACCACCGACGAAGAACTTCTCCGCTCCAAGCCGTCCGTCATGACGATACGGGTTAGCGACAAGTTCCTCTGCTTTCGGTGTGAGCATGGTGCCAACAGTCTTGGAGTGGACGCTAAGAAGGGAACGGCGCAACCACACGTAGAAAAAGTCCGAGAGATCCGAATATCCAATGTTGTCGTAATATGGCGGATCGGTTGAAACAGCAAGACTGGTGTAGTTCATGCCGCTGGCGTCTTGTTGTGCCACGAATGCGGGCTTCTCCGCAGGAGCATGGGCGAGCGCCTTTGCCACCCACTCTATTTGGCCAAGGAAGTTTCCCGACGAAGTCGAGAATGGATTGCTCTCTGCGTAGTCCCAGACCATCGGTATCGCTTGTCGTCCAAAGACGTTCCGCATCTTCTCGCCGGTGTTATGCCAGCTGCACAAGCTAGACGAGTAGTCAGATGTCCGACTTACCCCCAGCGCAAGATAGGTGGTTATGGCGTCGGCGTAGGCTTCCGCACCGGTGCCGCCGTTCTCCAGACGCTCGCCGCGGTCCAGGCCTGCAGCTAGTGCGTCGTTGAGGGCACGTTCCCGGGCTTCCTCCACGAGATCGCTGAAGGTCGTCAGTGCGACAAGTTGCCGGTTCGTAAAGAGGTCCGACCATGTCGACATCCCGTAGTTCGGAGTCTTGAAGTCCCGTGGATTCGCAGGAAGGTCACCTTCCGGAATGTCAGCTGGTCGAGGTACACCTGCTGCCTTAATCTGTTCAGCAGTGGGAGAAATATACAGGCGCCCACGTGCCCCCGCGGCGACGACTCCGATGAGGTGGGTTCCTATTCGCCCGGCTCGGCCCTCTTCGCGTACGTAGTTCAGCGAGATTGGAGTACCGTCACCGACGGCATAACCACCCTTACGCCCAATCGTTCCGTCCTCATCGCCCTTGGGGCCTTCATTGTCGTGCCGGACCTCGTACTTCACCTGGCCATCAACGACCTTGGCTTCGATCCAGGCTTCTTTGCCCTTCTTCTTGCCGAGCCACCACGAGCGGACGAGGGGAACTTCGATGGGATTTGCAGGGTTGGGGCTCTTGACAGTACGGGCCCAGATCCAGGCGATGACTGTGTGCTCTGTGCCGTCGGGGTGCTTCACTTTGGGGTAGAGGTGACCAATGCGACGTTGGGCTTCATCGCGCATCCACTGGCCGTAAAAGCGCACATCCTCTGCCAGGCTTTCGGCTCGTCGGTAGGAGCTGGACTCCTTATCGGGTGACCCAGGATGCACCGGCTCCCAGTTGGCAAACTTCGGGGGAATCTCGATCAGTGCCTTATTGATCAGCACCGCCAGGGGGTTGAGGTCACTAGCATGAGCTTCAAGCCCCAGCCGCTGAGCCTCCAGTGGGATCGCCCCGCCACCTGCGAAAGGATCGAGGACCGGTGGAAGTTCACCGTTGTTGGACTTGCGTATCTCTTCACGCGCCTGCGCCAGCAACTTCTCATTGTTGCTGTTCTCCCAGACCACCAGCTGTTCCATGAGCTCGTGCAGCCGGGTGCGCTCCGCATCCTGAGATTCCTCGGTGGGGAACTCCTCAGGCCGGGCGGAAGGATCATCGACCAATTGGGCGAAAAGTACAGCCCGGGCTGCAGCCAGTGGTCGCCGTGCCCAGTAGAGATGAAGAGTGGAGGGGTGGCCGTGTCGGATCGATTTTTCCCGCGATGCCTCAGCGTTGATCTTCTCCAGAGGTAGTGAGACCTCAATTAGCTTCTTCTTCGGCGTAGTGGTCACGATGCTGCTTTCATGGCTGGTGGTGTGCGTCGATATGGGTGCCGTCACTGTGGTGCGCCTCCCTTGGTCCAATAATCCTGCCAGTTCTCGTTGATCGAACGTGTGGTCGCCGCAGGCTCGAAGTGATTGAAGGCGTCCAACACGTAGCGGAGCTGGTCCTGCTCGGGTCCGTCAATGGATACTTCCACTAGGGCCAGCCGGTGACGGTTCCCCTGGGTTTGGGCGAAGGTCACCTCATTGGTGGTGATAGTGAAAGTCTCTGAACCTTGGATGCGGCCCTTTACCTCGATGTAGTGGATCCTGCCGCTGGTGTCTGTGGACTGGATGTCGTAGCCAGGGTTATTGCGCGCCATCTCCACAGGGCGGCGTCCGAGAGCTTTCTCTGCCGCGAGTACGGAGTCCACGGCGCGGCGTTCGACTTCCTCGGTCTCCCGAGCGAATGTGTTCGGCTCGCCGGCTTCTTCTGCTGCGAGGAGGTTGCTGGGGATGATGAGCGCTGACCCCCGGATCACCGCAGGTGCGGCAACTAGGTTCGTGGCGGCGTCGAGCTCTTTAAGACGATTGCTGAGCCTTGCCTCCAGTGAGTGTGCCCGAGTCCGAGCCGTCTCGGCGCGCAGCCTCCCCACAGTGCCTTCACGTTCGAGGGCCTCCAGGCGCATGAACTCCCGTTCCCAATGGTTGATCTCGGCTACGAGCCGTTCTTCCACCTGTTTCCTAGTGCGTGCGGTCTCGGCCTCCAGGCGGATGCGCAGTTCGTTTAGGCGGGGTTGCAGCCCGTGCCGATATGCCCAGGAGCGGACTGACTTGTCATGGTTCAGCCGCACCCAATCGCTGCCCAGGGTCTCTGCGATCTGGTGGGCCTCGTCCTCTGCGGGCCGGTCGAAGTCCAGGTAAGGCGGAGCGACAGGCACGTTAACTGTTTCGTCCTGCTCCAGCAAGGGGTAGTCGAAATGATGGGAGACCGGGCGCGAGTCCTCGGAGGGGTTCTCGATGCGCTGTTCCACACTGAACATCAGCGAAGGCAAGGCTGCTTGGTTGGAACGGCGATCCACCAGCACAGTGCCGCGTTTCAGCACCTCACCCAAATCGTCGATAGTGGCCTCAATGACCGCCTGCAGCAGAGGGTGCCCCGGCGCGATCAGCGAAGCCGCGAGCTGCCTCTCAGGGTGAATGCGTGACTGTTCAAAGGTCACCCGCTCGTAGCGTTCCGCCACCGGGGACCAACGGTTGAGGCGGCGGGCGGTGCCGATGAGCCGTTGGGGCACCCTGGTGATCTCGTAGCGGTGCTGCTCGCGTCGCCGGATACGGCCTCCGAGGCGCTGAAACGCGGATAAGAAGAATGCGGCGATATAGCCGGGCTGGAGACGTCGTTCCCGGGCTTTCTCCATACGGGCGCGGACCTCTTCGAGGTCCAGAGTGCTGAACATCTCTTCGTGCAGTGCTCGTTCAGCGACCAGCTCATCCAATCCGTGAGCCACGCTGGTGTCGATGATGCACTCCAGCTGAGCCTTGGTCTCAGGCCTGTCCCCATAGCGGATGGCCTGGATCAGCAGGTCGCGCAGTGACTGTTCCTGAAATGCGTCGGAGTCCCCGAGGACGTTGAAGAGGTTGCCGTTGTAGGCCCTGTCCATCTCAGCGGTCTTGGTCAACAGTCGGGTGAAAACGTCCCCTTCTCGGGTGTCTTTTGCGACCATGTTCCACAGGTGGCAGACTTCGCGCTGCCCGATTCGATGAATCCGACCGAACCTCTGCTCGATCCGGTTCGGGTTCCACGGCAGGTCGTAGTTGACCATGAGGTGGGCCCGTTGCAGGTTCAGGCCCTCTCCAGCGGCGTCGGTGGCCAGCAGCACCACAGCCTCAGGGTTGTGTGTGAAGTGCTCCCGTGCTGCTTTGCGTTCCTCCCGTGGGGTCCCGCCGTGGATGGTCAGCACAGCGTCTGCTCGCCCCAGCTGGGCAGTGATTTTCTGCTGCAGGTAGTCCAGGGTGTCGCGGTGCTCGGTGAAGATAATGATCTTCCTGGTCTTGCCGGACTCGTCGTGAACCAAGAGCTGTTCGTCCAGGATGGTGCGCAGCTGAACCCATTTCTTGTCCTCGTCCTGGTGGCGAACTCTGCGGGCGGTGCGGATGAGATCTTCGAGGATGGCGATCTCAGTGCGTAGCTCAGGGATAGTCTGGGCTGCTGTGGCAAGGTCAACCACATGGTCCATCTGCGCCTCAAACTCTGCGCGCTCCTCCTCAGTAGCTTCCTCGTTCAGGTCCTCGAAACTTTCCACGGAGAACGACGGGAGTTGTGGGCTGGTCATGGTCGGCCTGTAAGAACGGCCTGTCTCGTGGAGCCGCTGCATCTCACGGAGCCGATCTTCCAGTCGCCGTTGGCGACGTTCCAGAGATTTCAGGATCGCCTCGGGGCTGGAGGCTAACCGCCGCTGAAGCACGGTCAACGCGAACCCGACGTTGTTGCCACGCTTCTTGTCGCCTTCCTGAGCGATCCGCTCAGCGCGCCCCATCTCAGTACGCACATAGTCAGTGACCTGGTCGTAGAGGTCACGCTCGGCGCCGCTGAGCTCATACTGCACGGTATACGCCCGGCGCTCGGGGAAAAGCGGCTTACCCTCGAAAGTCAGCAGGTCCTCTTTGACCATGCGGCGCATCAGCCCGTCCGTGGTGGTGCGGTGCACACCCTGCCGGAATTTGCCGGCGAACCGGTCAGGGTCCAGCAGCGACATGAACAGCTGGAAATCATCTTCCTTGCCTGCGTGCGGGGTGGCTGTCATGAGTAGGAAGTGGTGTGCGGACTCGGAGAGCAACCGGCCCAACTTGAAGCGCTTAGTCTCCTCCACCTCACCAGCCCAGGAGGAGTAGTGCGCCGACATACGATGTGCCTCATCCACAATCGCAACATCCCAGGAAACTTCAGCAAGCTGTTCCCGGAGGTCTTCATTCCGGGAGACCTGGTCCATGCGCACAATCAAGTAGGGGTGCTCAGCGAAGACGTTGCGACCCTGTGCCTCATCGATCATGTGTCGGGTGAATACCTCAAAGTGCAGGTCGAATTTTTGGGAAAGCTCATCCCGCCACTGCTCGACCAGCCCGCCGGGAGCCACCACGATCGCGCGCTCACAGTCTGACCGGAGGATCAGCTCTTTCAAGTACAGTCCGGCCATGATGGTCTTGCCGGCACCAGGATCATCGGCCAGCAGAAAGCGCAGCGGCATCCGAGGCAGCAGCTCCTCGTACACCGCGCGAATCTGATGCGGCAGCGGATCCACATCCGAGCTGTTCACCGCAGCCATTGGGTCATACAACGCGGCATACTTGATACGCAGCGCTTCTGCGGCCAGACGAAACTCATCTGGGTCTGCGTCGAAAGCGGGAGCAGAGTTCAGATCGGCCACTTTTTCAAGCTGTTCGACATCTGTTGCAGTGACGGCACGTTCACCGCTGTTGCCGTCGTCGTCCCGGTAGAAAATCTCCACCAGAGATTCATCCACGGGATCGAGGGCAACGAGGGTTACCATCCTGCCTGGAACCAGGCCACGAATCCGTTGCCCTGGTTGGAGCGAGCTGAGGGAAAGAGCTGCCTCAGTCATGGACTTTCAACCCCCAAGCCGCGGCTGGATTCTTCCACATGACGGGACTTCGCCGTTGTCTGACGGAAGCGCTGGCCGTGAGGCCCTCGAGAGCACACGAAAGGCGCCTGGTAGACCAGCATTAGGACTCCCCTCGGAACCGCAGTGAGTAACTATTTCACCTTTGATGCTATCGGTTACCTAGGACTTCGACTCCGTCCAACCGGCGGGCCGGTAGGTTATAGGCAGAAATGTGTGTACAGGGAGCTGAGACAAAGAACCCCGACGTTCTTGACGAACGCCGGGGGATCAGATGCGTGGTGCGCCCATAGGGATTCGAACCCCAGACCTTCGGTTCCGTAGACCGACGCTCTATCCAGCTGAGCTATAGGCGCTTTCCTGCTCTCTTCGAGAGCTACTCCGGCCGTGCACCGATGCCGACCGGACCTAGAAAACTATACACGGGGCGCCGAACCTCCGGCAAATTCTCGTCAGCACCCTCCAAACGCGAATGAGCTGTTACACCAATCACAATTTCGGCGCCATTCGCCCCCGAACGCTCTACAGAGGTTAGAGTTGGCATGTCTGCTCCATCCGGCGTTGCGCGGGTGTGCATGAAGGTTCAGCGCGTACAACGTGGTGCGTGCTTCGGCTCAATGATGTGCCGAGCCCTCGTCGCACCGGTATGTGATTCCCGGAGCAGCGCCACGAACCTGTCACCCAATGGAGGGAAATACAGTGACCACCGTTGCAAAGGCGCCCGGTGCAAACGGATTCACCCCGCTGAGCATCGCTGCAGATGCTCCGACCACTCATCAGCCGCTGATCGACTTCGTCAGTCAGATCGCCGACCTCACCAAACCCGACGCGATCCACTGGGTCGACGGCTCCCAGCAGGAGAATGACCGGCTCACCGATCAGATGGTGAAGGCCGGCACGCTGACCCGACTGACCAGCCCGGACTTTCCGAACTCCTTCGCCGCAGCCTCTGACCCGGCCGACGTCGCCCGGGTGGAGTCGCGGACCTTCATCTGCTCGGAGCATGAGCGCGACTCCGGATTCACCAACAACTGGGTCGAGCCCGCTGAGATGCGCAAGACGCTCGACGGCGTCTTCGACGGAGCCATGCAGGGCCGCACCATGTATGTGATTCCCTTCGTCATGGGCCATCTGGAGGCAGATGACCCCAAGTTCGGCGTCGAAATCACCGATTCCCCCTACGTGGTGGCCTCCATGCGCATCATGGCCCGCATCGGCACCGAGGTGCTGACCAAGATCGAAGAGCTCAGCCGCACTGATGAGCAGAAAGCGTTCTTCGTGCCGGCCGTGCATTCGGTCGGCGCACCCCTGCAGCCCGGCCAGGCCGATGTGCCTTGGCCCTGCAACGATGAGAAGTACATCGTCCACTTCCCAGAGAGCCGCGAGATCTGGTCCTTCGGCTCGGGCTACGGCGGTAACGCGCTGCTGGGCAAGAAGTGCTATGCGCTGCGCATCGCCAGCGTCATGGCCCGCGACGAGGGCTGGCTGGCCGAGCACATGCTCATCCTGAAGCTCACCAATCCGCAGGGTCGCAGCTACTTCGTCTCCGGGGCCTTCCCCTCCGCCTGCGGCAAGACGAACTTGGCGCTCATCGACCCCAGCCTGAAGGGGTGGAAGGCCGAGACCCTGGGCGACGACATCACCTGGATCCGCCCCGGCAAGGACGGCGAATTCCGGGTGGTCAACCCCGAATCCGGCTACTTCGGTGTGGCACCGGGCACCGGATGGCACACCAACGCCAATGCCATGCGCGCCATCTCCAAGGGCAACTCGATCTTCACCAATGTGGCGCTGACCGACGACGGCGGCGTGTGGTGGGAGGGCATGACCAAGGAGGCCCCGGATCACCTGATCGACTGGAAGGGCAACGATTGGACCCCGGACTCGGACACCCCTGCGGCCCACCCCAACGCGCGGTTCTGCACCCCCATTGATCAGACCGACATGCTGGCCCCGGAGTACTACGAGCCCAATGGTGTGAAGCTGGATGCGATCCTCTTCGGCGGACGCCGCAAGACCACGGTGCCGCTGGTGACCGAGTCCCGCGACTGGAACCACGGGATCTTCTTCGGCTCCACGCTGAGCTCAGAGACTACGGCCGCCGCTGAGGGTCAGGTCGGCACCGTCCGTCGCGACCCCATGGCGATGCTGCCGTTCATCGGATACGACGCCGGCGACTACCTCAAGCACTGGGTGGAGGTCTCCGGCCGGGCAGAGCCGCAGCACCTGCCGAAGATCTTTCTGGTCAACTGGTTCCGACGCGGACGGGACGGCACAATCGCCTGGCCGGGCTTCGCGGAGAACACCCGCGTGCTGAAGTGGGTGGTGGAGCGCATCGAGGGCACCGCGGGTGCCGAAGAGACCCCCATCGGGCTGATCCCCACCAAAGACTCCCTCGACACTGACGGTCTCGACATCAGCGACGAGGCGCTGGAGGACTCGCTGCGCGTCGACGTGGAGGAATGGAAGCAGGAGCTGACCGGAATAGAGGAGTGGTTCGCCAACTTCGGTGATTCCCTGCCCGCAAGCATCCAGGCCGAACTGGAGGAGCTGCGCACCCGCATCAACGCAGCCTGACCCGAAACCCGGCCTGACCCAAGGCGCCCGGCAACGATTTTCGTTGCCGGGCGCTTTTTTCTGCGCAGATGTTAGGTGAGCCTGTACTTAATTTGGTAACGTTCGAATGTGCGAAATTTCTCCAGTCAGATCATGGGTGCCTCACTGCAGGCCGACCAGCTGTCGGTCTCCTATGGTGCCCACCGCATTGTCCACAATGTCGACGTCGACCTGCTGCCCGGCGGTGTGACCGCGCTGATCGGGCCCAACGGCAGCGGCAAAACCACCTTGCTGCGCGGCATGTGCCGCCTGGCCGAGACCGAGGGTCAGGTGTCCCTGGACGGCGCAGACATCAGCAGCCTCTCTCCGCGCAGCTTCGCCCAGCGCCTGACCATCCTCGCGCAGCAGCGGCCCACTCCCACCGGGCTGACCGCAGCCGAGGTCGTGGAACTGGGCCGGCACCCGCATCGCGGACGATTCCGCCGCGCCGACCCCGACGGTGCTGAGGTCGTGGAGCGGTCGCTGGTCCTGTGCGGACTCGAGGAGCTGCGCCACCGGCCGGTCACCGAGCTGTCCGGCGGCCAGCTGCAGCGGGTCTGGCTGGCGACGTGTCTGGCCCAGCAGACCGACGTGCTGCTGCTGGACGAACCCACGACCTTCTTGGATATGAAACACCAGATGAGCCTGCTGGACCTCATCCGCGACCTCGCGGACATCCACGGCCTCACCGTGGGCGTGGTGCTGCATGACCTCGAGCAGGCCGCCGACATCGCCGATCACGTGGTCCTGCTCCAGGAGGGCAGCGTGCTGTCCGCGGGGACGCCGTCGGAGGTGATGACCTCGGCGCGGCTCAGCGAGGTCTACGGAGTCCCGATCGACGTCGCGCCGATGCCCTCAGGAGGACTGTCGGTGCGTGCCCAGCGGGCCGGACGGCGCCGCGCAGCCCCGGAGGCCGCACCCACCCCGGCCCGAGAAGAGTCGACAGCGGCCCTGCCGATTCCCGCCTGAGCCGTTCCGCCCCCTGAGCTGTTCCCGCCTGAGCCGTTCCCACCCCGCTGCGTCCGTCCCGGAAGGACACCGATGAGCCTCGCCGAAACCCTCTCCGCCCGCCGTCTGCTCTGCCTGGCGGCACTGAGCGTGCTGTCCCTGAGCGCCTGCGGCACCACCGACGTCGACACCGGTGACGAGTCCGAGGCCGACTCGGATGCCGGCCCCATCACTGTCACCGACCATTCCGGCGAGGAGATCACCATCGAGGGTCCCGCTCAGCGGGTGGTCACCCTGGAATGGGCCCAGACGGAGAACGTCGAGATGCTCGGCGGCAACCACGTCGGCGCGGCTGACCTGGAGGGCTATGAGGCATGGGCCTCCGCCGCTGAGGTCGATGAGGACGTCGTCGACGTCGGACTGCGCACTGAGCCCAGCATCGAGGCCATCGGCCGGGCGAACCCGGACCTGATCATCGGATCCGAGGAGTCGGTGCCCGAGGGGCTGATGCAGGATCTTGAGGAGATTGCGCCGGTGGTGCTGCAGGAATCCGCCGACGCCTCTGACCCGCTGGGGCATATGGAGCGCACGTTCTTCCAGACCGCCGACCTGCTCGGTGCCCAGGACGAGGCGGAGCAGATCTGGGGCGACTACGAACAGACCCTGGAGGACTCCCGCGAGAGCATCTCTGCCGCCGACGCGGAACAGACCCCCTTCGCGGTCGCCTACCCCTCCATCGAGGGCAACACCGCCACCTTCCGGATGCACGGTCCCGGCGCGATGGTCAGTGCCGTGGGGGAGGAGATCGGCCTGGATCCGGCCTGGGAGCAGGAGGGCGACGACGGTTGGGCGATCAGCTCCTCCGACGTCGAAGGCCTCACCGCCCTGCCCGAAGGGACTGAGCTCTTCTGGTGGACCGCCTCCACCGAGCCTGAGGACCCCTTCGCCGCGCTGCAGGACAACTCCGCCTGGAACTCACTGGGCTTCGTGGAGAACGACCGGCTGTACCCGATCCAGCGCACCTGGATCTACGGCGGACCCGGCTCGGCCATGCAGTGGGCTGAGCAGCTCACCGAGACCGTCGCCGACGACGGCTGAGCACCCCGACCACCACCGACGACGGCGGAGCGCACGTGACCCAGCAGCCTGACGCTCTTGCGGTGAGCACCAGTTCCGCACCCACCACCCCGGCCCGGGCCCGGACCCTGGTGATCCTGACTGTCGCGGTCGGGCTCGCGGTGCTGGTGGTGCTCAGCGCCGTCCACCTGACCCAGGGCACCTCCGGGGCCTCTGCCCGGGAACTGATCTCTGCGCTCATCGCCGGAAACGACTCCCAGCTGAGCGCCATCGCCTTCGACTCGCGGCTGCCGCGGCTGCTCGGCGGGCTGGTGGTCGGAGCCGTGCTGGGCATCGCTGGCTGCGCGCTGCAGGCGATGACCCGCAACCCGTTGGCCTCCCCGGACACTCTGGCGGTCAACGCCGGGGCCCACCTGGCACTGACTGCCGCAGCGGCCATCGGGATCTCCCTGCCGCTGCTGAGTTCGGCGGCCCTGGCCTTCGTGGGCGGATTCGGCGCCGCCGGCCTGGTACTGGCACTGACCGGATTCTCCGAGTCCGCGCCGATCCGCCTGGTGCTGGCCGGCACGGTGGTGGCCATGGGTCTGGCCTCGGTGACCTCGGCGCTGCTGATGATCCATGCCCAGTCCACCCAAGGACTCTTCCTCTGGGGTGCCGGCACGCTGAACCTCTCCGGCATCGGCGCGGTGGTGGGGCTGCTGCCGGTGATGGCCCCCGCCTTGGTGGTGCTGGTGCTCCTGGCGCGCGCCGCCGATGTGCTCTCCCTGGGCAGTGACACTGCCCGATCGATGGGGGTTCGTGTGGGTCTGGTGCGCGCCGGGCTGCTGGTCTGCTCGGTGGCGCTGGCATCCTGTGCGGTCACCATGGTGGGCCCGTTGGGCTTTGTGGGGCTCTGCGCCCCAGCGATCATCCGGCTGCTCTCCGCCCGGGTGATCCGCTTCGGCCGCTTTGGCTGGGCGATGGCCGGCTCCGGACTGCTCGGCGCGCTCATCGTGATCGGCGCCGACGTCGGCGTCCGCGGTATTTTCTTGGGCGGCATCTTCGGCTTCACCGACCTCAGCCTCGCCGTCGGGATCCCCACCGGCGTGGTCACCTCACTCATCGGCGCGGTCTTCCTGGTGGCGCTGGCGATGCGGATGCGCAGCGGCGGCAGTCAGGAGATTGCGGCCCTGGGCCTGCCCAGCGCGGTTCGGCTCTCCCGGCGCCTGACCGTCACCCTCACCGTTTCGGTGCTGCTGCTGGTGCTGGCAGTGGGCGGGATGCTGCTGGGGGACTGGTGGCTGCGCCTGGGTGATGTGCTGCTCTGGCTTCAGGGGCAGTCAGCCCGGGCCATCGAGATCGCTCTGGACTTCCGGGCCCCGCGGGTGGCTGCAGCGCTGCTGGCCGGTGCGGTGCTGGCAGTCGCCGGCGGGTTGGTGCAGACCGTCACCCGCAACCCGCTGGCCGAACCCGGAATCCTTGGAGTGGCAGCCTCCGGCGGCGCGGGGGCGGTGATCGCACTGATCGTGCTGCCGTCCTCCTCGGTGTGGTCCATGTCCGCCGGGGCTGCCACCGGGGCGGTTCTGGCCGGAGTGATCGTCTTTGCGCTGGCCAGTTCGCGCACCAGCTCCCCGGAGCGAGTGGTGCTGGTGGGCATCGGAGTGATGACGGCCGCGCAGGCCATCACCCAACTGCTGATCTCCACCACCCAGCCGCACAACCAGGCGATGGCAATCTCGTGGCTGGGCGGGTCCACCTTCGGCACTGCCTGGCGGGATCTGGTACCGATGCTGGTGGTGCTGGCGCTGGCAGTGCCCGTGCTGGTGGTGCTGCGACGGGAGTTGGACCTGGTGGGCATCGACGACCTCACCCCGCGGATCCTGGGAGTCTCCTTACCGGTGGTGCGCGCAGTGGCGCTGACCACCGCCGTGCTGCTGGCCGCCGTCTCGGTGGTCGCGGTGGGAGTGATCACCTTCGTGGGCCTGGCGGCCCCGCATCTGGCCCGCATGCTGGTCGGCCGTGAACATCGCTGGTTCCTGCCGGTGTCTGCGCTGCTGGGGGCCGCGCTGGTCTCGGTGTCCGACACCTTCGGCCGCACCGTCATCGCCCCGGACCAGCTGCCGGCCGGGCTCGTGGTCGCCGTCGTCGGCCCGCCGTACCTGCTGTGGCTGCTGCGGCGCTCAACGTCCCAAGCGGCTCGCCGGTGATCAGCCGCGGATGATGCTCAGCACCTCGTCGCGGACCGCCTCCATCTGTTCCGGTGTGTGGGCCTCACCGTTGAACCGCAGGAACGGTTCGGTGTTGGAGGGCCGCAGGTTGAACCACCAGGAATCGTCGCTGGCGCGCAGCGTGACCCCGTCCATGTGGGAGACTGCGGCGTCGCGGTGGGCAAATGCCTGGGCCACCCGATCCATGGCGGCCGACTTGTCCTCCACCTCCGAGTTGATCTCCCCGGAGGCGAAGTAGGGGTTGTACTCCGCGACCAGTTCGCCCAGACCCAGCCGGTGCTCACCGAGTGCGGCCAGCACATGCATCGCAGCCAGCATCCCCGTGTCGGCGTTGTAGAAGTCACGAAAGTAGTAGTGCGCGGAGTGCTCACCGCCGAAGACCGCAGACTCCTGGGCCATCACCGCCTTGATGAACGAGTGTCCGACCCGGGTCTCCACCGCACGGCCGCCCCGACGGGCCACCAGTTCGGGAACGGCCTGGGAGGTGATCAGGTTATGGATGATCACCGGCTCGACCTCCCCGGCGGCTTGGACCCGAGCGATCTCCCGGTCAGCCACCAGGGCGGTCACAGCGGAGGGGGAGACCGGCTCGCCCGACTCATCAATGACGAAGCAGCGGTCGGCGTCGCCGTCGAAGGCCAGGCCGATGTCGGCGCCGGAGGCGATCACCGCACGCTGCAGGTCACGCAGGTTCTCCGGCTCCAATGGGTTGGCCGGGTGGTTGGGGAAGGTGCCGTCCAGCTCGAAGTACAGCGGCACAATCTCCAGCGGCAGAGCGGAGAGCCGCTCATCGCCGAGCACTGCCGGGGTGGTCATACCGGCCATACCGTTTCCTGCATCGACGGCCACCTTCAGCGGGCGGATGCCCTCCAGGTCCACCAGACTGCGCAGATAGGCCGCATAGTCGCTCAGCGTGTCGGTGGAGTCGATCGCGCCGGGGGTTTCGGCGGCGGGAAACGTGCCGGCGTCGAGATAGTTCTGTGCGACACGTTGAATCTCATCCAGTCCAGTGTCTGCGCTCAGCGGCACCGCCCCGGCCTTGGACATCTTCATCCCGTTGTACCCGGCCGGATTATGGCTGGCGGTGAACACGACACCGGCGGCGTTCAGCGTCCCGGAGGCGAAATAGAGCATATCCGTGGAGATCATCCCCAGCTGCGTCACCTGGGCGCCGCGGCGGGCAGCCCCTTCAGCGAAGGCTTCTGCGAACTCGGCTGAAGAGGGGCGCATATCGCCGCCGACCAGGACGCGCTGGCCGGCCAGCTCCAGGACGTCGACGAAGGCTGCGGCCACTGCCCGCACCGAGTCGGCAGTGATACTCTGCCCGACGATGCCGCGCACATCATAGGCTTTGAAAGATTCGCTCAGATCTATAGTCACAGCCATATCCTACGGTCCGGGGCACGGAGTGCCGCATTGAGGGACATTGCGTAGACTGGGTGCATGGAAATCCTGATGCTGCTGGCCGCGGGCGTGGTGCTCTTCCTGGTGATCCGCATGTTCATGCAGCGTCAAGCGGGCAAGATGAACGAGAAGATCCAGGAAGAAGTCACACCTGAGACGGCGCGGCAGGCTGCGCTCTCGCTCAGCGATGACCAGCACAAGGTCATCTATCAGGCCATCGCCGGTGAGGACGCTCGACGTGCTCTGGCGCTGTTCAGGGAGGCCACAGGTGCCCCGGTGAAGGACTGCGTGGTGGCGGTGCAGGCGCTGCACCGATATCCGCAGGCTGCGCCGTCGGAGCTAAAATTCGCTGAAGACTTCAACCTCCAGGACGACGACGGCCAGCAGGTCCAGGACGAGTACGTCGAGGACGCGATCGACGACGTCCGCCAAGACCTGTCCGGCGACGACTCTGACTCAGGGTCTCCGCTGGCAGAAGCTGATCCCAACACCGGCCGGATCCTGGGGGACAACGCCGAACAGGTGCCCGACATCCCCGGCGGGCAGTCCGCGGAGACCAAAGACGATGACGACGTCGACGCTAAGGCGCGGGAGCTTCTGGAGCAGTCTGGTTTTGACCGGGAGCAGGAACTGACCATCCCCGAGGAATGGTCCGCCGAAGAGGACGATGAGCAGGCCGGTTTCCACCTGGAGGTCCAGCGCGGCGATGAGAAGATCACGCTCTCCCACGAGGATCTGGAGCCTTGGGTGCACGATCAGCTGCATGCGCTGCTGCGCGACGATCATGTCGAAGAGGCCGCCGAGCTGCTCTCGCAGCATTCGCCGCTGACCACCGAGGAGGCCCACCGTTTCCTGGTGGTCTTCAAGGACCAGAGCTGAACATCGCTCTGCCCCGCTTCCGAGGCTGAACAGTGACCGCCACGTCACTCAGTACGCCTGATTGGCTCCATACTCAGCCTGCTCATACGTGTACCCCTCGAACACCAGCTGGTCGATGAGACCCTGCAGTGAGAACGAAGAGAATTCGAGGTAGGACTGCGCAGATCCCACAGCTTGTTCATGCCAATCCGGATCCACAGCGTCCACTGCGTACTCTGCGTCCGCCCTGCTGAATCCTTCGAATTCCAGCTGATCGATCAGCCCTTCCCGAGAGAATGAGGAGAACTCGAGGTACGACTGTGCTGAGCCGCGTGCATTCCTCTGCCCCGGTGTCTCATCACCCTCAGACTGATCTGCGGCCACTGTCTCTTCCGGCTCACTGGTCTCGGCTGCTTCAGGGGTGGCCGTCACAGTCTCAGTGGTGGTGACTGTGGGCGCTGGTGAGGGCTCCGCGGTCACGGTCGCTGTTGCCGTTTCTGTCGCCGTCGCCGTCTCTGTTGCTGTCGCCGTCGTGGTGACCGTGGGCGCAGGTTCCGGATCCCCTGCGCACGCGGCTAGTACTGCGGCTGCGGCCAGCGCTGCTGCTGTTGTGGCTGCCTTCTTCATGGTCCCCTCTTTCGAACGCGAGTGAACCTTATGTCTAGTCCAGGTGGTTCAAATTTGCAAGACCTGCATAGTGCGCAGCGCCGGCAGATCTCCTGTTCCGGGCTACAGTGGGCGGAGCGGGTGGGATTCGAACCCACGGTAGGGATTGCCTACAACGGTTTTCAAGACCGTCACCTTCGGCCGCTCGGACACCGCTCCTGTGAGCCGCCGGCGCCTCAGCGACCGGAAACTCCAGGTACGAACTATACGCCAGAGCAGGCTCTGGTTTCGAGTCGGCCGCCCCCAGAGGAGTTGTGGTTGCCTATAGTGGGTCACTATGAAGCTGTTCGCCCGTCGCCGTCGTGCTAAAGAGTTGGAGAAGGCCCTGGGCACCGGTCTGTGGCGGCAGGCCCACGATCGCTATGTCCGCGGGCTGGACCGATATCATCAGATCCTCGCGGGAGTGCAGGACGACAAGCTTCACAACCGACTGGTGCCCATCGGAGACGAGTTGGCCGACCAACTTCCGCGGGTCTTCCAGCTGTGCAGAACCGCCCACGCACAGTATCCGGCCACAGAGATGCAAGTCCCCGCCGGTGCTCAGCGTCTTCACTCGGGACTCTCGCGGGCGGCCAATCATCTTGCCACCACGGCCGAGGCAGAAGCGATGGCCCGACTGAACCATGGCGGGATCGAAGCGGTCCAGCACCGGGCAGATGAGGTGTTTCGATCCCTGCAGGAAGCAGAAGACCGCTTCGGCGAGGATTGATGACGTGGAGCCACCTGCCGGAATCGAACCGGCGACCTTTCCATTACGAGTGGAACGCTCTACCGACTGAGCTAAGGTGGCCTGCGTGCAGCGTCAGGCGCGCGAACATCCACTTTACCGCTCAGTGGTGCTTCCTCGCCAATTGCGCAGCATCCGCTTCAGCTGCAGGTGCCTGCTGGGGGATCACTGCCCCATTGCCTCGAGTGTGGCGGTGACCGCGCGTCGGTTCGTGTTGGCCCCGGTGATCACCAGCACGTGGTCCTGCGCGCCGGTTGCCGCGTTCTCTGCCGGCGCCTCAGCACTGCGCAGGTAGTCGAGCAGACCCGCGACGGCCACCATGCTGGAGACTTCAGGCAGCATCTGCCAGACGTCTTCGCTGAAGTCTGGAGGTCCTTCACGGGCAGCTGGGTCATCGGTACCTGACTCATCGACGGCTCCGAGGGCGGGCAGAACGTATTCTCGGTACCAGAGGTATGCCTGCCCCACCGCGGCCATTGAGGTGACAGACACGCTGTCGATCAGACCTTCTCTGATGCGCTGATGCGGGCGCTCACCCATGGTTCGCACGGCGAGTCCTTCCGCGTATGTATTCAGCTCGCCGGGCACCTCCACCGGTCGTTCGGCATCAAAGCTGCGTGCGGCGCTGTCTGCGCCGACGATCTCGTGGCCCACGATGGTCAGGGGCCGGCCTGCGTCGCGATTGGCGTCAGCCAACCCACTGATCAGTCCGCCTCCTCCGATCGGTACGTGCATGCTCTGCGGCATCGGGGCCCCGCGCTCCTCCAATTGGCCAATAATCTCTGGCAGCAGGGTGCCGGCGCCGCGGATGATGCCCTCGTCATCGTAGGGGGAGAGGTACTGCCGCCCCTGCGTCTCTGCGATGCGCGCAGCCTCTTTCTTCGCCGAGGTGAAATCCGACAGGCTCGCATCGAGCTCAAAGCCGCCGTCGTCGGCGCCGAACCCGCGGGTGGCCTGAACCTTGTTGTCCGGCACGAGAATGGGCATCACGATCTTCACCGGCACCCCCAACAGGCGCCCGGCATGGGCCAGAGCCTGAGAGTGGTTGCCTCCGGAGTCTGCGACGACGCCACGTGCGCTCAGCTCTTCCCTGCGGCTGATCAGCGCGTAGCCTGCTCCGCGGATCTTGAAGCTGCGCACCGGCTGCTGGGTCTCCAGCTTCACCCAGATCCGGTGGCCACCGGGTACTCCCTCAGTCACGGGAATCAGCTCGGTGCGCTGGGCCATCCCAGCGATCACCCCCAGGTCATTGAGCCGCGACTGCCAGGCTGAACCGGCTGGACTCAGGTTGTTCGCGGGCGTCATCATCGGCTGACCACCTCTGTCTCCACGGAGTCGACGGCGTCACGAGCGGCTACTGCTGCAGTCGGGGGTCCTCGCTGTCCGGCACGACCATCACCGGTCCGGATGCGTGCATGACGACCCCCGATGACGTTGACCCCAGCAGCGCGCTGGCAATGCCTCCACGGCCTCGAGTTCCCACCACGGTCAGCTGGGTGCTGGCGGTCTCCTCCTGCAGCACCTCCGCCGGCAGTCCGTCAGCTACTACCGGGGTGATCGAGAGGTGGTCGAAGTGCTGCGAGAGCCACTGCACCTGCTGCTGGATCCGGTCCTCCAGCTCGCGGCGGTGACGTTCGGCCTCCTCGGTCCGCGAACCCAGCTCCGGGTACCACAGCAGCACCCCGTCGATAGGAGGCACAGCCATCACCAGGCGCAGCGGAATCTGCTGGGCGGAGGCGGCCTCGGCGGCCTTCAGGGCTGCGACTTTCGAACCCCTGGACTCATCCATGCCCACTGCGATGGGGCGCTCGTCCACGCGCGTGAACCGCGCCACGCCCTCGGCCTGTGGCAGCTGTGTTGAGGGGCCGACAATGACTGTTGGGCAGCTGGCGTGGGCCGGCAGTGCTGAAGACACCGAGCCGAGGATCCGGCCGATGAACCCGCCGCGTCCGCGGGCGCCGACCACAGCGACCTCAGCGTCCGATGAGTGCGCCACCAGCACACCTGCAGCGTCTCCGTACTCCACGTGGAAGCTCGTCTCACCGGGGTAGTCCTGCAGAAGCTGGCGGGCCTTCTCCAGCACCTCGTTGGCGTTGCGGCGAGACGGCGAGTCTTCGGGCACGTGGGGGATGCCACCTTCGCCGGAGATCATCCGGGGCACGGTGAATGCTGTCATGACGGTCAGTGGCAGGCCGCGGGACAAAGCTTCAACAGCACCCCAGTGCAGGGCGACTTCGGCATGCTCAGAGCCGTCGAAACCGATAAGAATTCCTAGGGACTTTGTGCTTCCTGCGGTCTGCGCGGCCATGGTTGCCTCCTGGTCAATCTGCCGACGTCCTCACCATCTGACGCTTTCAGGTTAGCAGTGATGTATGTCATGGTACAGCGAGACTTTCGCAGTGACATCGGCGGTGAGGAAGCCTCTGATCAGGAAGAATTCGAGTCCGGACTCTGCGGCGCACGCGGATCAGAGCAGAGCTTCTCACCCTCTGTGCCGGCGGGGGATCAGGGCCATCATGAGCGCCTCCATCGCCAGTTGGGGCGGAACATTCTGCGTGATGCGCACCCGTGCGCTCTTCAGCGCGTCCAGGCAGCCCAACGCCTGCTCGGGGCTCAGCATCTGGGCCAACTGTTCAAGATCGGTGCGCAGGTGCTCATTGATCAGCTCGACGCCGGCGCCGAGTTTGACGCTGAGCACATCGCGATAGACCGCGGTGAGGTCGATCAGCGTGCGATCCAGCGAGTCGGTCACCGCCCGCTTTGCCCGCCGGGTGCTCTCCTCCTCGAGGCGCTTGAACTGGGCGCGCAGCTTCGGTGGAATCTTCTCCTCCGGGTCCACGCCCAAGGCTCTGCGCAGACCAGCCTGCTCTGCTGCCAGCCGCGACTGGGCCTCTGCCTCGGCCTCATCCTGGGCCACGGAGACCAGCTCCGCGGCAGCCAGAACGGCCCCGGAGGCCGATCGCACCCGTAGCGGAAGCGAGACGACCTTCTCGCGACGTTCACGGGCCTCGGCGGAGGCCGCCAACCGCCGCGCGACCCCAATGTGGTTCTGCGATATGCGGGCGGCGAAGTGTGCCTGATGCTCATTGAGCCCGTCGCGCTCCACCAGCAGGCCGGCGACTGCCTCGGCTGGGGGGATGCGCAGACTGACGTGGCGACAGCGGGACCGGATGGTCACCAGCACATCTGCCGGTGAGGGTGCGCAGAGCACCCAGATGGTCTGCGGCGGCGGCTCTTCGATGGATTTCAGCAGTACATTGGTGGCACGTTCGGTCATCCGGTCGGCGTCCTCGATGACGATCACTCGCCACGGCACCCCCTGGGGGCGGTCCTGGGCGGTGCTGATCAGCTGGCGCACATCGTCGATCCGGTAGCTGACGTTCTCGGTGGAGATCAGCGAGACGGCCGGGTGGGAGTTTGAGGCCACCAACTGGCAGGAGCGGCACTGGCCGCAGCCGTCGCCGCGCACGCAGTTCAGCGCTGCCGCGAATGCCCGAGCCGCATTGGACCGGCCGGAGCCCGGCGGACCGGTGAACAGCCATGCGTGGGCCGGAGTGCCGGAGCCCACCGCCCGGCTGAGCTGCTCAACAACGGCAGTCTGGCCCACCAGCTCTGCGAAGACGGCTCCGCTGCCGGTCGGCGGCGAGGCATGCCCGGAGCTGGGGGAGGGGGACGGCGTCACGGTGTTCACTGGTGGTCTCCCAGCTCTGCGGCAACGCGGTCGCGGATGAGCTGCTGGATCTGCTCCACAGGTGCTGAGGCGTCGAGCACCAGATAGCGCTCCGGCGCTTGGGCTGCGCGGTCCAGGAAGGCCTGGCGCAGAGTGGCGTGGAAGGAGTCCTCCGCCGATTCGATGCGGTCGCCGGCGCTGCCGCCGTCGCGGTCCGAGCGCCGCTGGCGTGACAGCTCTGGGATCACATCCAGCACCACGGTCAGGTCCGGCGACAGCCCATCGGTGGCCCAGTGATTCACCTGTGCCACCGGCTCCACGCCCAGGCCGCGGCCGGCGCCCTGGTAGGCCAGCGAGGAATCGATGTAGCGGTCACAGAGGACGACAGCCCCCTGTGCCAAAGCGGGCCGGATCCGCTGCTCCACGTGTGCGGCCCGCGCGGCCGCCATCAGCAGGGCCTCGGTGCGCGGATCGACCTCGCCCTGACCATGATCAAGCACCAGGGTGCGGATGCGCTCGCCGATCTGCGTGCCGCCGGGCTCGCGGGTGCGCACCACCGAACGGCCTGACTGTTGCAGCCACTGGTCCAAACGGCTGAGCTGCGTCGTCTTGCCCGCACCTTCGCCGCCTTCGAGCACGACAAAGAGGCCCGCGCGGGGGCTGCTCTGCGCACTTCGTCGATCGCTCTCAGGGCTTGTCCGGTCGCTCACGTCCACCACCCTATCGGCCGCGGCGGACTCTGATGTCGTCCATGAGCGCCGCAGATGACGAGCGGGGCAGTCGACATCGGTAGGATGGAGTCATCATGATCTCGTTCGACTTTTCCTCTCCCTGGCAATGGGCCGGCATCATCGAGTTCCTGCTGGGCCTGGGCTTCGCCGCGGCCTGCCTGATTCTGGCGGTGGTGGCCCTGCTGAAATGCGTGCCCAAAGCCGGCCAAATGTTCGAGATGCGCTTCAAACGCACCAAAGGATTCTGGTTGGCGATGACCGGCGGTGCCTGCGCTCTGGCGCTCTTCGGGTTCTTCGGCCAACTCGGCGGCGGCCCCTTCGGCCTGCTCTTCCCCGTGGCCGCGGCCTGCATGGCCAGCGTCTACCTGGTCGACGTCGACCCTGAAGTTTCCCAATAGCCGACCTGCAGAAAGGCACCCACCCCACCATGGCCTACGATCTGATCCTGCTGCGCCACGGGCAGAGCGACTGGAACGAGAAGAACCTGTTCACCGGCTGGGTGGATGTGCCGCTGACTGAGACCGGCCGCACGGAGGCGGCCCGCAGCGGGGAGCTGCTGGTCGAGCATGACCTGCGTCCTGATGTGGTGCACACCTCGCTTCTGCAGCGGGCCATCACTACCGCACACCTGGCGCTGGAGACCGCCGAGCGGCTCTGGATCCCGGTCAAGCGTGACTGGCGGCTCAACGAACGGCACTATGGGGCGCTGCAGGGTAAGGACAAGGCCGAGGTTCGTGAGCAGTTCGGCGAGGAGCAGTTCATGATCTGGCGCCGATCCTTCGACACCCCGCCGCCTGAGATCAACGACGACGACCCCTACAGCCAGACCGAGGATCCGCGCTACGCCGAACTCGGGTCCGCTGCGCCGAAGACCGAGTGTCTCAAAGACGTCGTCGCACGGTTTCTGCCCTACTGGGAGGCCGAAGTCGTCCCGGACCTGAAGGCTGATAAGACGGTGATGCTGGCCGCCCACGGCAACTCCCTGCGTGCCCTGGTGAAGTACCTGGACGGGATCAGCGACCAGGACATCGTCGGGCTGAACATCCCCACCGGCATCCCGCTGCACTACCGGCTGGATGAGAACTTCCGGCCGATCACCAGCGGTGGCACCTACCTGGATCCCGATGCGGCTGCGGCGGCCATCCAGGCGGTGGCCAACCAGGGGAAGAGGTAGGCGCCTGCGCTCCCGAACGGTTCAGTGTGTCGGAACGTAGGAAATAGGGGCGATTCCGCCGCTATTGCCGCAGTTCGGACACACTCAACGGCGGCGGGCGGGGGACTGGGTCCGGTGTCTGAGGTCCGGTGGTCTTCGTTTTCCACCGTGGGTAGGCTCCGTCGGCGCCGCGCGGAGTGATTCACCGGTGCCGTGCAGCTCCTTCATGGAGGCCCCGGACTGACCGAGCGTAGCGGTATGCGCAATCCCAACGCCCTGCCGGCACAGCTGCGCGGCCGGGTCTTCACCCGGGCCGAGGCGCAGGCGTGGGGAGTAGGTGACCAACGACTGCGAGCCCGAGATATTGAGCGGCTGGCTCACGCGACCTACCGGCATACGCCACTGGGCGCGCCGGCAGCGTGGGCAGTCGAGCACGTCGATCCGGAGCCGACGCGTTGGGGATTTCTGCGAGCGCTGACCCGGCGCACCTCGAAGGTGTGGGCCAGCCACATCACCGCTGCAGAGGTCTATGGGCTGCCGTTGCCGCATCGTGTGAGGCGGCAGGCGAAGACTCATCTGACGGCGATCAACCAGTGCTTCGACGCTGCCATTGATCCGGCGGTGGTCCTGCACCGGGCGCAGCAGCCTCCGGCCGGGCTGGCGACGGTCCACGGGGTGCGGCTGGCACCGTTGGGGCGAGTCTTCGTAGAGGCCTCCACGAACCTCAGCCTCACCGAGCAAGTCTGCCTCGCAGACCAGATGGTTCGCGTTCCTCGCCAAGAGTTCGAAGGTCGACGCAGACCGCTCATCACACCCGAGGAACTCAGCAGAGCGGTGGCGGACCAACGACGCCGCCCCGGCATCGTCCAAGCCAGGCGGGCTCTGGAACTGGTCAGAGTCGGTGCGGACTCTCCTCCGGAGACGCTGCTGCGCCTGGCGCTGATCAGTGCTGGTCTGCCCGAACCGCAGCTGCAGATCCGGTTGGATCCCGACGACCCGTACTCCCCGGTGGGTGATGCCGGATACCGCACGCAGCGGATCGTGCTGCAGTACGACGGTGCGCATCACTTCACATCGGAGCAGCAGGCGCACGATCAGCGCAGGAACGCAGAGTTCGAGGCAGACGGGTGGGCCGTCGTCATCGCTAACCGGGAGGATCTGCGTGAAAACTTCCGACGCGTGACCAGGCGGTTGGCCACGCTCCTGGCCGCCCGCTCCTGAACGGTTGAGTGTGTCAGAACTTAGGAAATAGACGCGATTCCGCCGCTATTCCCGCAGTCCCGACACACTCAACGCGTGGAGAGGGGGGTGAGGGAGTGGTCGGTGTGGCACGGGAGAGGCGTGAGGCAGGCCCGGCGAGGTGGCAGGGGCTGAGGCCTCAGGAGGTGGGCGTCTCGGCTTCCCACTCGCCGGTGACCAAGTACTGGACCTTCTTCGCCACGGAAACACCATGGTCGGCGAAGCGCTCGAAGTAGCGGCTGGCCAGCGTCACATCAGCGGTGGTCGCAGCGGATGCGTCCCAGTCCCTGCGTGCAATAGTGGTGAAGACCCCGGCGTGCAGGTCATTGACCTGCTCGTTGTAGGCGTCCAGCTCGCTGAGCAGAGCCACTTCCCGGGTCTCCAGCAGCTCAACGATCTTCCTGGCCAGCGCAATATCCTTCTGCGCCATCTGCTGGTACACCGGCACCAGCTGAGCCGGTGCCACACTGTCCGGGTAGCGCAGCCGGGCCAGTTGGGCGATGTGTCGGGCGAGATCGCCCATGCGCTCCAACGAGGTGGACATCCGCAGCGCACCCACGATCAGCCGCAGGTCCGAAGCCACCGGACCTTGGAGCGCGAGCAGCTCGATGGCCTTCTCATCCAGTTCAGCCTGCATCGCATCGATTCGCCTGTCGGCGGCGATCACCTGCTCAGCCAACTGCACGTCGGCCGTTTCGAAAGCTTGGTAGGCCTTCTCCATCGCCTCGGAGACGAGCACCGCCATATCGGTGAGCTGTCCGCCCAGGTGGTGAAGGTCCTCCTGAAATAGCTTGCGCATACGTGTGTGGTCCTTTCCTCGCGCTGGTGCAACGATAAGTGTCCCGCGTGAGTATGAACAATGCGCGTCCTCCCGGGCAAAGGGAAGGTGAACAGCATGTGAATCCTTCGGCGCCGAAGCACTGTTGGTCAGCGGCATGCCCAATGTTCCGCCTATGCTGGGGAACTGTGGACCCTCTGCTGATCGCGGCACTCGCCGGCGTCGTCGGACTCGCCATCGGCGTGGTAGGCATGCACGCGTTTCGGGTCAGTGAACGTCAGCGCGCCGCCGGAATCGACGTTGATGAGCCGACGATGCCCGAGGGAGCCACCGAGGTCCTCGCCTCACTGGGGCTGGCCCACATCGTGGTGGACACCGTCGACGGGGTGGTGCGCGCCAATCCGGCCGCCTATGCCTTCGGCCTGGTGCGCGGCCATACTGTGGTGCATCAGGAAGTGCTGACCCTGACCGCACGAGTCCGCGGCGACGGCGTCATCATCGAGGAGGTGCTGGAGCTGCCGCGCGGCCTGCAGGGCGAGAACTCGATCGTGGTGCAGCTGCGGGTGGCACCGTTGGGAGACGAGTACATCCTGGTGCTGGCCGATGATCGCACCGAGGTTTCCCGCACTGAGGCAGTGCGCAATGACTTCGTCGCCAACGTCTCCCACGAGCTGAAGACACCTGTGGGTGCGATCTCGCTGCTGGCCGAGACCATCGAGGGCGCCGCAGAGGACCAGGACGCGGTCCGCCGCTTCTCCCGGCGGCTGCACACCGAGTCGGCCCGGCTTGTCGCCATGGTTCAGGACATCATCGAGCTCTCCCGGGTGCAGGGAAAGAACGTCGTCCACGCTGGGGTGCCGGTGGATCTCAACTCGGTCATCACGGAGGCGCTGGACCGTTCCAGGCTGGGCGCCGAGGCGAAGAACATTGATCTTCGAACCGGCGGTGAGCTGCCTCGCAGAGTGCACGGCGACGCCGACCAGCTGACGATGGCATTCAGGAACCTCATCGACAATGCTGTGCGCTACTCTGCGGAGAACACCCAAGTGGGGATCGGCCTCTCCTCACGGGACGGCATCGCACAGGTGATCATCACCGATCAGGGCATCGGCATCGCCCCGGAGAACCAGGAACGCATCTTCGAACGCTTCTATCGGGTGGATGCGGCGCGATCGCGGCAGACCGGCGGCACCGGGCTGGGGCTGAGCATCGTCAAGCATGTGATCGGCAACCACGGCGGTGAGCTCAACGTGTGGTCCCAGCGAGGGAAGGGATCCAGCTTCACGGTGCGACTGCCGGAGCTCGAAGAGGAGTTCAACGACTTCAGCGGAACGGGCCGACTGGGCGACGACCTCGACGCCCAGCTGACTCACGCCGATGGGATGGGGGAGACCCCGCAGGCGCCGACTCGCACCGGCTGCACAGACAAGGGAGGAAATACGTGACCAGGATTCTCATCGTCGAAGACGAAGCCTCGTTCTCCGAGGCGCTGTCCTACACCCTGCAGAAGGAGGGGTACGACGTCACTGTCGCCGAAGACGGGTACGACGCCGTAGAAGTCTTCGACGCCGAGGGGGCCGACCTTGTGCTGCTGGACCTCATGCTGCCGGGACAGCCCGGCACGGAGGTGTGCCGACAGATCCGGCTGCGCTCGATGGTGCCGGTGATCATGCTCACAGCCAAGGACAGTGAGGTCGACAAAGTGGTCGGCCTGGAGCTGGGAGCCGATGACTACGTCACCAAACCCTATTCCTCCCGCGAGCTGCTGGCCCGGGTTCGGGCAGTGCTGCGCAGGCAGGCGGAGCCCGAGGTCGACGACGCCTCCACAGTGGTGGCCGGCCCGGTGCGCATGGACATTGAGCGTCACATCGTGGAGGTGTCCGGCCGGTCGGTGAACCTGCCGCTGAAGGAGTTCGAGCTGCTGGAGATCCTGATCCGCAATGCCGGTCGTGTGCTCACCCGCGGCCAGATCATCGACCGTGTGTGGGGCTCAGACTACGTCGGTGACACCAAGACCCTGGATGTGCATGTGAAGCGGCTGCGGTCCAAGATTGAGGCAGATCCGGCCAAGCCCCGGCTGCTGATCACCGTTAGGGGTCTGGGCTATAAGTTCGATGCCTGAGCGGTGCCTGCGCCGGTTAGACTTGGGGCTGGTCTGAAGCGGCGCCGACACGCAAGGGAGAAACTATGAGCAGCTCAGAAGACATCCGGCCCATTAAACGAGCTCTCATCTCCGTGTTCGATAAGACGGGGCTTGCCGATCTGGCCAGGGGCCTGCACAGCGCGGGAGTAGAGATCGTCTCCACGGGCTCCACTGCCGCGCGCATCGCTGAAGCCGGGGTGCCGGTGGCCCAGGTGGAGGACATCACCGAGTTCCCGGAGATGCTCGACGGCCGGGTGAAGACTCTGCACCCGCGCATCCATGCCGGCATCCTGGCGGACCGGGGCAACGCCGAGCACCTGAGCACCCTGCAGGAGCACGGCATCGGCGCCTTCGACCTGGTGGTGGTCAACCTGTATCCCTTTGCGGAGACCGTGGCCGCAGAAGCCGATGAGCAGGCGATTGTTGAGAAGATCGACATCGGCGGGCCCGCCATGGTCCGCGCTGCGGCGAAGAACCACGCCTCGGTCGCCGTCGTCGTCGACCCGCTGCGCTACGGGGAGGCCGTCGCCGCCGCTGAAGCCGGCGGGCTGAGCCTGGCCGGGCGCAAACGCCTGGCCGCCCTGGCCTTCGCCCACACGGCCGCCTACGACACCGCTGTGGCGCGCT
>JBQCZP010000008.1:4046-5204 GCA_052089225.1 Nesterenkonia sp. | reverse complement strand
CTGGCCGCCCTGGCCTTCGCCCACACGGCCGCCTACGACACCGCTGTGGCGCGCTGGACCTCCACTGAGTTCGACCACGACTTCGACGCTGAGGCTCTGCCGGCACCTGCGACGGCCACCGGGGGGCGCAAACTGCACTTCCCGCCCTACGCCGGTCTGGCCCTGGAGCGGCTCACCAGCCTGCGCTACGGGGAGAACTCCCACCAACCGGCCGCCCTCTACGCCGATCACAACGCTTATCCGGGGCTCGCCCAAGCACAGGTGCTGCACGGCAAGGATATGAGCTACAACAACTACGTCGACGCTGACGCTGCAGTCCGCACCGCCTATGACTTCGCCGAACCGGCCGTGGCCATCATCAAGCACGCCAACCCCTGCGGTGTGGCGGTGGCAGACACCGTGGCCCAGGCCCATCGTGCCGCCCATGCCTGCGACCCGCTCTCGGCGTTCGGCGGGGTGATTGCGGCAAACCGGCAGATCAGCGCCGAGATGGCCCAGACGGTCTCGGAGATCTTCACCGAAGTGGTGGTTGCACCATCCTTCTCCGCCGAGGCCGTGGAGATCCTCACCAGGAAGAAGAACATCCGGCTGCTGCAGCTGGCAGAGGGCCACCGCCGCGACGCGGTGGAGTACCAGCAGATCTCCGGGGGCATGCTGCTGCAGGCCTCAGACTCCCTCACCGCCGAGGGGGACGACCCCGCAGCTTGGGAGCTCGCCGCCGGGGAGGCGGCCGGTGAGTCCGCCCTGGCGGATCTGGCCTTTGCCTGGCGGGCCGTTCGCTCGGTGAAGTCCAACGCCGTCCTGCTGGCTCAGCACCGGGCCACCACCGGCATCGGTATGGGCCAGGTCAACCGGCTGGACTCCTGCCGGCTGGCCGTGCAGCGCGCCAACACCTTAGCCGGCGACGGGGTGGAGCGCGCCCGCGGGTCCGTGGCCGCCTCCGATGCGTTCTTCCCGTTCGCCGACGGGCTGCAGAGCCTCATCACAGCCGGGGTCACCGCCGTGGTGCAGCCCGGGGGCTCCCAACGCGACAGTGAAGTCATCGCCGCTGCGCAGGAGGCCGGGCTCACCATGTATCTCACCGGTGCCCGCCACTTCTACCACTGATCCCTGACCACCCACCAGACTCATCCCAAGGGGGTGGTTTTCGATGACCGA
>JBQCZP010000008.1:0-3946 GCA_052089225.1 Nesterenkonia sp. | reverse complement strand
GAGGACGCCGCCCGCCGCTGCGCAGACCGCAAGCACCTGGCCATGCCGGTCACCGACTCCGAACACCGTGTGGTGGGGATCTTCACCGTCGACGACGCCCTGGACATCATCGAGCGTGAGGAGAGCGAAGACGCGGCCCGCCACGGTGGTGCCGAGCCGCTGCACCGTCCCTACCTCTCCACCCCTGTGCTGCGCATCATGCGCTCACGCATCGTCTGGCTGCTGGTGCTGGGTGTCGGCGCCGCCCTGACCGTCTCGGTGCTGGATGCCTTCGACGAGCAGCTGGAGGCGGTCACCGTGCTGGCACTGTTCGTGCCGCTGCTCATCGGCACCGGCGGCAACACCGGAAACCAGGCCGCCACCACGATCACCCGTGCGCTCGCTCTGGGGGATGTGGGTCCCCGCGACGTCGTCAAGGTCCTGTGGCGTGAGGTCCGCGTCGGCCTCACCCTGGGCTCCACCCTGGGGGCGTTCGGGTTCGTCCTCGCCGGGGTCGTGTACGGCTGGGACATCGGTACGGTGATCGGACTGACGCTGGTGGCCGTGTGCACTCTGGCCGCCGGTGCAGGCGGGCTGATGCCGCTGCTGGGCAAGGCGCTCGGCGCTGACCCGGCGGTCTTCGCCAACCCGTTCATCTCCACCTTCGTCGACGCAACCGGCCTGATCGTCTACTTCATGATCGCAATGGCCATATTGGGGCTGTAGCCCTTGATAGATTGAGACGCAGAGAACTTTGTATGAGCAGGACCGACCTCGAGGAGCTGCCTTTTCATGGCCAAGATCATCTACACCAACACTGACGAAGCGCCGATGTTGGCGACCTTTTCGCTGAAGCCGATCATTGAGGCCTTCACCTCTACGGCTGGTGTCGAGGTGGAGACGCGCGACATTTCGCTGGCCGGGCGCATCATTGCACAGTTTCCCGACTACGTCGGTGCTGAGAAGGCCGAGCCGGACGCCCTGAGCGAGCTGGGCGAGCTGGCGAAGAGTCCTGAGGCCAACATCATCAAGCTGCCCAACATCTCCGCCTCGGTGCCGCAGCTGAAGGCCGCCGTGGCCGAGCTGCAGCAGAAGGGCTACCAGCTTCCCGACTATCCCGAGTCGCCGCAGACTGATGAGCAGAAGGACGTCCGAGCCCGCTACGACCGGGTGAAGGGCTCCGCGGTGAACCCGGTGCTGCGTGAGGGGAACTCCGACCGTCGCGCCCCGAAGTCCATCAAGAAGTACGTGCGCTCCAACCCCCACCGCATGGGGGACTGGAGCAGCGACTCCAAGACCGAGGTCGCCACCATGGGCGGCAACGACTTCGCCAGCAACGAGCAGTCGGTGATCTGCGAGGCCGAGGACTCCCTGACCATCCAGCATGTAGCCTCCGACGGTGCGGTGACCACGCTGAAGGAGGACCTGGTGGTGGAGGCCGGTGAAGTCATCGACGCCACCTTCATGTCTGCTGCGGCCCTGGATTCGTTCCTGGCAGATCAGGTCAGCCGCGCCAAGGACCTCGACGTGCTGTTCTCCGCACACCTGAAGGCCACCATGATGAAGGTCTCTGACCCGATCATCTTCGGCCACATCGTCAGAGCGTTCTTCCCCACCCTGTTCGACAAGTTCGGCGACCAGCTGGTCGAAGCCGGACTCTCGGCGAACGACGGAATAGCCTCAATCCTCTCGGGTGCGGAGAAGATGGGCGAGACCGGTCAGGCCATCCGGGCCGAATACGACAAAGCCCTGGCCGAGGGGCCGCCGATGTCCATGGTCGATGACAGCAAGGGCATCACCAACCTCCACGTGCCCTCGGATGTGATCGTCGATGCCTCCATGCCGGCGATGATCCGCAACGGCGGCAAACTGTGGGGACCCACCGGCGAGACCGACGACACCCTGGCAGTCATCCCCGACTCCAGCTACGCGGGGGTGTTCCAGGCCGTGATCGAGGACTGCAAGGCCAACGGGGCCTTCGACCCCACCACAATGGGCAGCGTGCCCAACGTAGGGCTGATGGCCAAGAAGGCCGAGGAGTACGGCTCCCACGACAAGACCTTCGAGATCCCCTCCGAGGGCACAGTCCAGGTCATAAACGCTGCCGGTGAGGTCCTCATGGAGCATCAGGTGCGCACCGGAGACATCTGGCGGGCCTGCCAGACCAAGGACGAACCCATCGCAGACTGGGTCAAGCTCGCCGTCGTCCGTGCCCGTGAGACCGGGGCACCGGCGGTCTTCTGGCTGGACTCCGAACGAGCACACGACGCCAACCTGATCTCCAAGGTCACCACATACCTGAAGGACCACGACACCTCGGACCTGACCATTGAGATTCTCGGCCCGGTGGAGGCCACCAAGTACACGGTGGACCGAGCCCGACGCGGTCAGGACACCATCAGCGTCACCGGCAACGTGCTGCGTGACTACCTGACGGATCTGTTCCCCATCCTGGAGCTGGGAACCAGCGCCAAGATGCTCTCCATCGTGCCGCTGATGGCCGGAGGCGGGCTCTTCGAGACCGGTGCGGGCGGTTCGGCCCCCAAGCATGTGCAGCAGCTCATCGAGGAGAACTTCCTGCGCTGGGACTCCCTGGGGGAGTTCTTCGCGCTGGTGCCCTCCTTGGAGATGTATGCGGAGCAGGCATCGGCACCCAAGGCGAGGGTTCTTGCGGCCGCGCTGGACAGTGCCACCGCCACCTTCCTGATGGAGAACCGCAGCCCGGGGCGCAAGGTGGGGGCGCTGGACAACCGCGGCGCCCACTTCTACCTGGCGCTGTACTGGGCCCAGGAGGCGGCTGCGCAGACCGAGGACGCCGATCTTGCCGCACTCTTCAAGCCGGTGGCCGAGGTGATGGCCGCCCAGGAGAAGACCATCGTCGCCGAACTGCTGGATGTGCAGGGCGAGCCGGCCGATATTGACGGCTACTACCGGCCGGACGAGGAGAAGGCCTTCCATGTGATGCGCCCCTCGGCCACTCTGAACCGCATCCTCGAAGAGATCGGATCCTGAACATGGCACATGTGCTGAGCGTTTCCGGCAAGACCCCCAGCATCGGCGAACGGGTCTTCCTAGCGCCCACCGCCGCCATCACCGGTGATGTCACCATGGCCGATGATTCCAGCGCGTTCTACGGAGTCTCGGTGCGCGGAGACCGGGCGCCGATCACCGTGGCCGAAGGAAGCAACCTGCAGGACAACGTCACCGTCCATGTGGATGAGGACTACCCGTGCCGCATCGGTACCGGGGTCTCAGTGGGTCACGGGGCCGTGGTCCATGGCTGCACCGTCGGCGACAATTCGCTGATCGGCATGAACGCCACAGTGCTCTCCGGGGCAGTCATCGGCGAAGAGTGCCTCATCGCCGGCGGTGCGTTGGTGCTGGGGGGCACTGAGATCCCGCCGCGCTCACTGGTGGCCGGGGTGCCGGCGAAGGTGCGCAGGGAGCTCACCGAGGAGGAGATCTCCGGACTCTACAGCAACGCCTCCACCTACCGGCAGATCAAGGCTGAGCACATCGAGGCCACCAGCGCCGACTGACGGCCCGGACTGCGGCTGGACCACTGTTGTCCCCCACCTACAGCGGTGCGGCGGACCTCAAGGGCGCGTTCAGGCACTGAGGATAGTGTCACCCACGACCCCGTAGAAGGAGGCACACTCGTGCGGCACACTGCAATCTCCTCCACCGCCGCTCTGACGGCAGCCGGGCTGGCACTCACCGGCTGCGGCTACGATCCGTTCCAGGACCCCAGCGCCGGCGGCAGTCACGCTCAGGCGGCGTCAGATGATCAGCCCCCGGCCTTCGGCGAGATCCGCCAGGACGCGTTCGAAGCCATGCTGGCAGCCGACTCGGTGACCATCAGCGGCGAGGTTGAAGCCGGCGACGCCGACCTGGATGAACTCTTCGACGGGATCGAGGAGGACACCACCGGTGAGCTGCAGATCTCGGGGGCCGCAGACGGCACCGC
>JBQCZP010000007.1:0-65371 GCA_052089225.1 Nesterenkonia sp. | reverse complement strand
CCAAAGCCTCAAGATTACCCTCTTCGATAGCCGCGGCAAGCTCTTCATTATTCAGGTCGGCCTGGTCAGCGACCACATGCGCAGGAGTGGTGACCCCGCCTTGAGGGCCTAAAAGCTCCCAATCGGCGTAGTACTCGGGAAGTTCCATAGTGAAGGTCTTGGCGTCCGGCCCTTCAGCCTGGTAACCGTCCGGGATGTACTGAGCCAGAGTAGATCCCGAAGGGTTGAAACCAGCACCAGGGGATTCCTCATCATCGGGAGCACCAGCATAGGCCTGAGCAGCCCAAACCAGCTGGTAATCCAAGGCCGTGATCGGGGTACCGTCGGACCAGACAGCCTCATCATTGATGGTGTACTCGACGGTCAGCGGATCCTCGCTGAGTACCTCATAGCTTCCGAGCTCATCATTTGGGTTGATCGACAGATCAGTGCCGAAGTGCGAGAAACTCGCGCTCGTCAGTCCGGCGACAATGCTGTTGGCCGTGGAGTTAGCGCTCGCCTCATCATTGTTGACGTTGATGAACGGCACCGCACCAGGAGAACTGACGATGGTGTCTCCGTTCGTCTCAAAACCTTCGGGCATCTCGGCTTTGGCACCAGACTCAGGAATTGTCGAGTACAGAGCACCTTCCTGGTCGAATTCACCGCCGGTGCCCTCTTCGACTCCGGCCTCGGCGTCGCCGCCGTTGCCGTCGCCCTCGGTCTCCTCGGCGGCACCGTTGTCGCCGCCGCCGTCGTCGTTGCCGTTTCCGTCATCGCCCGGGGTGCAGGCGGTGAGGATCAGGGCGCCGCTGGCCAGCATGGCCGTGGCGGCAGAGAGTTTGCGCAGTTTCATATTGCTCCTCATGCAATAGGTGCGAACGGCTGATGAGATGAATCTCACATCAGCCTTCAAGGTGCACACCAGGCTACGGCTCAAAACGACACTGGACACCCTTGTCAGCGCCGTGTAATCGAATTGTTACTAGGGGGAACTTCAGGGCGCAGACGGACACGATGACGCACGAAAAGTCAAGCTTCGCCCTGCGGTCGCCCCGACCTTGCAGCACAATGCGGCCTTCCCGGGTGGACGCAATCTCAGTGAATGCCCGGAAACTCAACGAACGGGCGTCCCAGGCCCCAGGTCAGGTAACGCTCAGGTTTTTCGCGGGCTGCATCATGCTTGACATGATCGATGCAACGGAGCGACGCTCAATCCGCATCAGTGAGCTTGCTGACGCGCATGCTCTGCCGCTGCCAGTGTACTGAACGTTACTTTTTGTTACGAAGTTTTCCGGCGTTACGGTCCAGTATTTGGACACTCTCAGGGTGAATTTTCCGCGCTGACGCCCGGTTCATCGACGCCAGATCTCCTCGGGATCTGTGGTCTCACCTGTGGACATCCGCAGAGCCTTGCCTTCAGTGACCAGTGCCTCATGCTTCTGGTGCTGCTTATGCACTCCGGCAGTCTGCCGCGGAGCCAGCATGAGCGTGCGTTCAGCGCCGATGCCTGCCTGCAGCTGGCGCGCACGCTCCAGTTCAGCGTTGAACTCAGCCCCCAGCAGCAGCACCACGTTCATGATGTAGATCCAGAACAGGAAGATGATCACACCGGCCAAGGCCCCGTAGGTGGCCTCATAGTTGGCGAAGTTGCCGATGTAGAAGCCGACGCCGATGGTGGTGATGATCATGACCGCAATGGCCAGCAGCGCACCTGCGCTGATCCACTTGGCGCCGGGCTGGCGGATATTGGGGGTGAAGGTGTAGAGCAGAGCAATGCTGAGCGCCGCCACCAGCACCAGAATCACCGGGGTGGCCCAGTTCCACACCCTCAGGGCGGTTTCGCCCAGGCCCACCGTGCTTCCGAGGGATTCGGCCAGCGGCCCGGAGACCACCAGCATCACCGCAGCGGCGGCCACCAATATGATCAGTGCTGCGGTGATCCCGTACAGCAGCGGCCGCAGCTGCAGAACGCTGCGCCCCTCCTGCGCGTTGAGGATGCGATTCATCGCACGGGAGAACGCGTTGACGTAGTTGGATGCCGTCCACAGGGCCGCCAGAATACCGATGGCCAGCGCGAGCCCAGCTCCGGGGGCCGCGGTGACCTGAGCGACCACCGTTTCAATGGTCGCCATGAAGTCGCCGGCGACCATGTCAGAGAGCATGTCGAGCAGGAACTCCTGGGTGCGCTGGGCCTCCCCCACCAGGGACAGAATCGAGACGAAGGCGATCATCGCCGGGAAGACCGAGAGCACCGCATAGTAGGTCAGCCCTGCCGCCAAGTCGGTGCACTGGTCACGGCCGAACTCCTTCAGCGTTCGCTTCAGAGCGTACTTCCAAGAGGCCGCGCTCAGCTTCACCGGCGAGCTGGGCTTGATCCTCTGCGCCTGGTCAGCGTGTCCGTCGTCGAACTCTTCGCGCTGCCGAGTCTTGACCACGTAGGGTTCGTCGGCCGCAACGGCCACAGTGTCCGGCCGCCACACCTCCTGGTGCTTGGGTGCGGTCGGGCCCTCGGACTCCTCCGGGGCTGCCAACGCGTGAGGCGCAAGGCCCGGCCCCTGGGGCCCTGCGCTGTGTGGGCTCTGCTGTGATGCGTTCATAGCGCCACACTACCGACCTTTTCCGGCGGCCCTACGAAAAGTTGTCTCGGCGAGTTTTCATCAGATCATCGGTATGGGTGACCTCAGCAGGCAGCGAACCGTTCATATAGCCGGAGCGGGCGATCGCCATGGACCCTACTGCAGAGGTCAGCAGCTGGGCGGTGATGGCGATGAGCGCCTTGATCAGATTCAGCCAGCTGAAGTCCATCAGCAGCGCACCCACCACGATGCTGGCGACCCCCAGACCCGCAGAGGTGCCCACTGCGGAGGCCCGCAGGTAGAGGTCGGGCAGATTGAACAGCCCGATGCCCGCCACCACGATGGTCGCGATGCCGATGAAGATGAAGACCAGCCCGGCGATCTGCACGATGTTGTAGAGCTCCATCAGCGACGACCTCCTGATCCCAGACGCGCCATGGAGATGGCGGCCATGAACCCCAGCAGTGTGGCGATGAGAATGATGTCGAACAGCGCCTCGATATTGGTGCGCAGTCCGATGAGTGCGATGAACCCGATGATGGCGAAGAAGATCAGGTCCGAGGCCACAGCGCGGTCGTTGATCGTCGGACCGATGTAGGCACGGATAGCTGCCAGCAGCATTCCCACACCTAATAGGATCAGGGCGGTCTCCAGCACGATGTCCGCGATCACTGGCGATCACCTCCCTGGGCCTTGTCCTCCGGCTCCACCACGGGCACCTGTACCGGGCGGCTGAGGTCCCCGGGCCTGCGGCGCATGGCGCCCAGCATCCGGTCCTCCATCTCCTGGATCTCAGCGACCATAGACTCCCGCGAGTCGGCGAACATGCCGTGGACGTAGAGGATCTGGTGCTTGCGGGAAAGACTCAGAGTCAGGGTCCCGGGAGTCAGTGTGATCAGGCAGGAGATCAGGGTCCATTCGGCACTGGCCTCACTGGCGGCCGGTACAGAGATGATGGCCGGACTCATCTTCATCCGCTTCCGGGGCCGCAGGATGTCTGCGGTGACCCGCATATTGGCCACCAGGAACTCCTTGGCGTACCAGAAGAGGAACGTGATGATTCTCCAGGGCCAGAGCGCCGTGGATGAGTTCTTTTGACTAGGCACCGCTCACCGCCTCTACGTAGACCTCGGGGTTGAGCAGATTCTCTGCTGCAGTCTCTGACAGGGTCATCAGCACCTCCGCGCCCAGGCCGAAGAACAGGGTGATGACGGCCAGGATTACGCTGGGCAGGATCAGCTTCAGCGGAATCTTCACCGCCCGTTCCCCTGAGAGCACCGCCGAGGTCGCTGCTGTCGGGGGCCCGATCGTCAGAGTCGGATTGTCCGCCTGCGCCTGCACACGCAGGTAGCGCTTGCCGTGCATACGCTCCTGGTAGGTCAGCCCGCGCTCCTCCAGGTTCTTCGGTTCGGCTCCCATGAACACGCCGGTCCAGATCTTCAGCATCGCCAGCATGGTCAGCACCGAGACGACGAGGGCCACTGCGACCACCCAATAGTGGCCGAGCTCCAGGGTGGCCTGGACGATGCTGAACTTGGCCACGAAGCCGGAGAAGGGCGGAAGCCCCACCAGGGACAGGGCGGCGACCATGAATGTCACAGCGACCAGCGGTTCCCGTTTGGCCATCCCGCCGAGCTTATCGATCTCGCCGGTGCCATAGGTCTCCTCAATTGCACCGGTGGAGAGGAACAGGCTTGCTTTGACGATCATGTGGTGCAGCAGGTAGAAGATGCCGGCGGTCAGTCCCAGCCCCGTGAACAGGCCGACGGCCAGCAGGATGAAGCCGATGTGGCTGATCATGCTGAAGACCAGGATGGAACGAGTCGTCTTCTCTCCGAGTGCTCCCAGGACGCCGACGAGCATCGTCAGACTGGTGACCAACAGTGCGATCCACAGGAACCTCTCGTCGCCGTCGAAGAGCAGCGAATAGATGCGGTAGATCGCATAGATGGCCACTTTGGTGTGGATCCCGGAGAACAGCGCGGTGACCGCCGGGCTGGTCATCGGATAGGTGCGGGTCAGCCAGCCGTGGACCGGCACCACAGCGGCTTTGATGCTGATGGCGGTCAGCACCACCGCCCCGGCCACCGCAACCGCCGGGTCCTCTTTGGCGGCGCCGTGCAGCTCAGCGAGGTTGACGGTTCCCGCCGTGGCGTAGACCAGACCCACACCGATCAGCAGCAGGGTGGAGGCCAGCAGGTTCACCGTCACGAAGATCCGTGCCCCGTTGGCTCCGAGTTTGGCGCCCATGGTGGCCAGCAGTCCGTAGCTGGGCAGCAGCATGACCTCGATGAACACAAAGAGGTTGAAGATGTCCCCAGTCATCAGGGCACCGGCGACACCGCCCATAAGCACCAGAACGAACGGGTGGTAGAAGCGGGCCCTGGCCTCGTGGGTGGCCATGGCGAAGAGCACGCTGGTGATCGCCAGGGCCGTCATGATCAGCAGCACCAATGAGGACAGCGCGTCGACGACGAACGGAATGGAGATCCCGTAGTCCCAGAACCCGACCTGATGGGCCAGAACTGTGCCGTCGTATGTGACGATCACCAGGGCCGTCGAGAAGAGGAGCATCGCTGTGAGAGTGCCCAGGCTGATGATGTGGCGGGCCCGCTTGTTCCTGCGCAGCGCGGCGCCCAGGCCGCCCAAGAGCAGCGGAACGCCGACCAGCAGCGGCAGCAGCGGTGCAAGGGTCTCGCTCATGTGCGCCTCCCTCGCTGGGGGCTCACCGGTGACTCAAAGTCGTGAACCGGGCTGCCCGGGGAGGCATCCGCTCCCCCGGTGCCGGCAGCCTCGGAGCCGGTCGACACGGTGTCGATGCGCCTGCCGATCGAATCGTCGGTGTCCGCCGTCGTCAGTTTCGGCCCCTGCGTCGAGGCGGAAGCGAGGTCCTCGTCATCTGGGGGGCTGATCAGCACTGTGGCCGGCGAGCGCTCCTGGTCCTCAGTGTCGTCGTCGCCGGTGGTGGTGATCGCCAGGGTCACCATGAACATGGTGATGGAGAAGGCGATGACGATGGCTGTGAGCACGAACGCCTGGGGAAGCGGGTCCGCCTGTTGGCCGGGCTCACCGGCGCCGACGTAGGGCATGTCGCGGAACGCGGTGTTGCCCGCGGAGAAGAGCAGCAGGTTCGCGGCATGGCTGGCGAGCACAAAGCCCAGCACGATGCGGACCATGCCGCGCTGCATGAACAGGTAGACCGCGGCGGCCGTCAGCAGTCCGACGGTGATCGCAACGCTCATTCGGTCTCACCTGCCTTTCGGGACGGTGGAGGTTCAGGCTGCCAGCCGGCCCCCTGCGCTTGGCGGGGGACGTCACCGGGGTCCTCTCCGGCGTTGATCTGCAGCTGCCCGGTCTGCTGGCCCTGAGACCTCATGTGTGCCCGCAGCAGCTCCGCCGGATACCGCTGAGCCTGGCCCAGCCGGTCCAGGGCGACCAGCACCGAGCCGATCACCGCCAGGTAGATGCCCAGATCGAAGATCAGCGCAGTGCTCAGGGTGAAGCCGGCCTCGCTGCCCCAGGGCAGCGACAGTCCCTCGGCGATCACGATGGGCCGCAGGAATGAGGCCTCATCACCGGCGAGGTAGCCGGTCATCCCCACTGCGGTTCCCAGCACGATGCCTCCGACGATCACCAGCGCGTAGTCGAAGCGCAGCTTGACCCTGGAGTCCGATGGTGCCACCAGGTAGCGCAGGGCGAAGAAGCCGCCGGCCACCAGGGCGGCGATGAACCCGCCGCCGGAGTCGTAGTGCCCGCGGACCAGCAGGATCAGCGAGAGCAGCACGATGAACGGGGCCATCCAGTTGAAGACGCTGCGCATGGCCACGGTGTTGTCCGCGGCGTTGTCCAGCGGGGTACCCTCCCAGAGCTTGGGCTCCTGGGGCGGCTGGTCACTGGTGGAGAAGGAAGAGTTCAGCAGCGAGAGGATCGCGAAGCCGGCGATGCCCAGCACAGTGAGCTCGCCGAGGGTGTCCAGCGCGCGGAAGTCCACCAGGATCGAGTTGACGATGTTGACCGCACCCACCGTTTCGTAGGTTTCGTCCAGATACCACTGCGCGATCGGCGACTGGCCGCGGCGCCCGGTGAGCGCGAAAGTCGCGATGAAGGCCATTGCTCCGAATGCCAGGGCGACTGTCGCCGAGACCACGGTGCGGGTGCGCGAGACCCGGTGGAAGGTGCGCGGCAGTTTGCGCATCACCAGCACCAGCACCACCACGGTGAGGATCTCCACCAGCAGCTGGGTCATGCCGACGTCGACGGCGCCCAGGGCGAAGTACCAGGCGCCGACTACGAATCCTGCGCCTCCGGTGAGCACCACCGCTGCTGTGCGGGACTTGGAGAGCACTGCCCCCAGCAGGAAGATGGTCAGTGTGGCGATGAGCACCCAGTCGGTGGGCCGGGTGTGGCCGGCATCGAGTTGGCCCACATCACCGACGAAGAGAACACCGGCTACGAAGATCGCCGCCAGGAAGATGCCGGGGACGCTGAGGTGCAGCCCGTGCATATCGGTGCGCGTCAGGTCCCCGACGCGTCGGCCGAGGCTGATGAACCCGACGCGCATCTTCTCTGCGGCCTGCACACCGGTGAAGGGCAGCACGGTGCGCGGCACCCAGTGGTCCACCCGGGTGCGGCCCAGGACTGCGATCACCCCGACGCCGATGATGACCGCTGAGAGCATCAGGTAGGCGCTGAGGCCTCCCCAGAGGTAGAAGTGGGGCTCGTACTCGGAGGTGGTGGCCGCTCGGGTGGCGGAGGTGAGCAGGCCGTCGAAGATGAAGGGGACGAATCCGAGCCCAGCACCTGCTGCGGCCGGCAGCAGCGCCGGCATGTAGAAGGTCGGCGCTGCCTCGTGGGCGGCGTCGGGGTGCATCGGTTCCTTGACCTCATCCTGCTGGCCGATCCCGGTGTAGCTGGTGAAGCAGCCCAGCACGATGCGGCCGCAGTAGGCGAAGGTGCCCAACGCCGCAAGCACCCCCAGCAGGGTGACGGTCCAGGTCAACGATGTGCTGAAGCCGCCGTCCTCGGCTGAGAGGAAACCTTTGAGCAGGTTCTCCTTGGAGACGAAGCCGAACAGCGGGGGCACCCCGGCCATGGACAGTGATGCCACCAGTGTGATCACAAAGCTCACCGGCATTCTGCGGCGCAGCCCGTTGAGCACGCGGATGTCGCGGGATCCGGCTTCGTGCTCGATGAGGCCGACCATCATGAACAGGCTGGATTTGAACAGCGCGTGGGCAACCACATGGATCAGCGCCGCGGCGATGGCAGTGGGAGTGCCGATGCCGATGACGGCCACCAGGAAACCCAGTTGGGAGACCGTGGAGTAGGCCATGATCTCTTTGATGTCGTGGCGCTGCATGGCGAAGAGCGCCCCGATCAGCGCGGTGATGAGGCCGCCGATGATCAGCATGGACTGCCAGATCACGACGCCCTCGAACACCGGGGAGAAGCGCAGCAGCAGGTAGATTCCGGCCTTGACCATCGCCGCGGCGTGCAGATACGCCGACACAGGTGCCGGGGCGACCATGGCGTCGGGCAGCCACAGGTGGAAGGGGAACTGGGCCGATTTGGTGAAGGCCGCGAAGACGATGAGCACCGCAACGGCCCCGGTGAACGCGGCGTCGTCGTGCCATATCGGGTGCTGCAGCGCTTCTGCCAGGCTGGTGGTGCCGGTGCGCACGATGATCAGCAGCACCGCTGCCAGCAGCCCCAGCCCGCCGGCCATCGTGATCAGCAGCGTGCGTTGGGCCGGGGCCGGCGCCTTGTCCCCGGAACGGTTGATGAGGAAGAACGAACACAGAGTGGTGAACTCCCAGAAGACGAAGAGCAGAATCATGTCGTCGGCGAGCACCATGCCCGACATGGAGAAGACGAAGAGCAGCATCCACATGTAGTAGTCGGACGTCTTCTTCTGCGGGGAGAAGTAGCGCGCACTGTAGGCCATCACCAGGGCCCCGATGAACAGCACCAGAAGCAGGAAGACCATACTGATCCCGTCCAGCCGCAGGGAGATCCCCACGTTGACGGTAGGGATCCACGGCAGGTTCTCGGCCATAGTCTCGCCAGCAACGATGTCCGGCAGCCACGCAGCGCTGAAGCCTCCCAGGACCAACAGCCCCACTGCGGCGAACCACCCGGTGTCCCGGCCCAGAAGTGGGTGCAGAGCACTGGCGGCAGGAACCAGCAGCAGGCTCAGAAAAAGCAGGACCAGCAGAGTCACCGGGCGCTCACCGTCCCGGCGGCATCCACCGCATACGAGGCGCCGGTGAGACCATGCGGCGGTGAGCTCTCCATCAGACGGTCTCCAGGAAGGGTCGGCATACGTCGGTCGGGTGCTGAGAGTGCATCCTACAGATGCTGGAGTGGGCCCTGCATATCAGGCTCACTTCCCCAACACGGCTCGACGTCGTCGCCGAACCTGCCGACCAGACTTCCCGGCACACCAATTTTACTGTTCTGACTATATCCACACCGACCAGATCACACCAAAGTCATCCCAGGCGGCTTGGGGCCTCAGTCTGCCGCTTCCAGCACCCCGCAGGCCGTGCGCAGCCCGGTGTCTCCGGTAGCCAGCGACCCTGCATCGGGGCCGTAGGGGGCGTAGCGCTCGGGGATGTTTCCGTGGTGATCGGCTTCGGCGTAGATCACCACTGCCGTACCGTCGTCCTCCATCAGCAGGTCCTCAGTCAAGTCTGTGGAGACCACTTCCAGGTATCCGGTGCCGTCGTCATTGATCATCAGGTTCGGAAGCGCCCCGGCACGCTCAGAGCGCACCATATCCTCTGCGGACTCCGGCGGCTGCTCCGGCTGCGGGGCTTCGGCACCGCCGGCGGGCCCTGTATCGGGAAGCTGGCCGGCCGGGCGGACGCTGAACTGAGCCGCCTCAGCGCTGGAGTCCGCTGCTGACTGCGGAGGCTCCTGCTGCTGGCCGTCGCCGGGCTGCTGGTCCTGCTGGTCGGGGTTCTGCTCATCCGGGGCCTGTTCTCCCGGTGCCTGCTCATCAGGGGTGCCCTCCTCGCCGGGGGTTTCGGCCAGTTCGTCCTCGCCCTCGACTACTCCGGGGTCCTCTGCCACGGCGCCGGGAACCACGGCCCCGGCCGAGTTGAAGTCTCCGATCTGGCCCCACTGGTCGGCCGACTGGATCTCACAGACGCCGTGCTCGTGCACGGCGATCCCACGGAACCCCGGTATGCGGTCCTGGATCTCGGCACTCAGTCGGACCCCGCCCTCGGCCTCCGTCGCCGTCACCGTGCCGATGGGGTTGTCGGCCACATCGCTCACCTCGGCGACGGCGAACGCCTCGCTCTCAGCGCTCTCGGTCTCTGCGCTGCCCTCAGCATCCCGGGTGGGAGTCTCCTCGGCGGCGGCTGCCGTGGACTCTGGCGCAGTCTCGGCGGGCTCGGCGGCGTCGTCATTGTCCGCGCCGCAGGCGGTGAGAAGCAGTATCGCAGTGGTCGCCAGGCAGACAGTGCCATGAAGAGTGCCCTGAGTGGTATTCATCAGCGACCAGCATAGTCAACGCTGCTGAGTGGGAGGTCGATGCCGCGGCAGGCCCGAATCGCCGCGGCCCGGTGGGCGCAATGTTGGGCATATCGGCAGCACGGCACGCGCTGGGCATGAAAAGCTGGCTGGCATGACCCACACCACATTCTCTGACCTTGACCACTATGTGGCCCACCCGCGGATCAGTGCCCTGGCCCTGAGTCCCGACGGTTCACGACTGATCACCACCGTTCAGACGCTGAACGCCAAGCAGGACGGCTACCTCACCGCGCTCTGGGAGATTGACCCCGCCGGAGAGCATCCCGCGCGACGACTGACCCGCAGCGCACAGGGCGAATCCGGTCCGGTCTTCGCCGCCGACGGGGACCTGTACTTCACCTCCGCCAGGCCCGACGACGAGGCAGGTGATGAGGGCAACGCGCTCTGGTGCCTGCCGGCAGCCGGTGGCGAGGCCACCGTGGTCAATCGTCGCGCCGGCGGCGTGGGCGCGGTCACCGCTGCCGCATCCGCTGACCGCATCGCCGTGACGGCCCCGCTGCTGCCCGGCGCCGACGATGAGGCCGCTCAGGAGACGCTGCACAAGACGCGCAAGGAATCCTCGGTCCAAGCGATCCTGCACAGCAGCTACCCGGTGCGGTTCTGGGACCATGATCTGGGCCCGAGCCGCACGTCGCTGTTCGTCCTGGGAGATCAGAAGCAGCACGACGACGCCGCGCCGGCCACAGTGGAGCCGGCTCGTCGTGAGCTGCGGAACATCACGGCCGGAATCGGACCACGGTTCAGCGGTGAGGTGCATCTGAGTCCCGACGGCACGCAGGCGCTCATCGGCGTCGTCGTCCCCGAGGCCAGGGCTGAGCGGCGCAGCGCACTGGCGCTGGTGGACACTGCCACCGGCGAGCGCCGCACCATTGCCGATCAGCCGGGCACCAACTTCTCTGCCGGTCCGATCAGCCCCGACGGTGGCAGAGCCGTGGTGAGTCTGAGCCCCACGCCCAGCCCGCAGCAGGCGCTGGCGCCCAGCCTCTGGGTGATCGACCTCAGCGATGGAAGCCTGACTCGCATGGCCGAGGACCTCGACCTGTGGCCGGCACCGGCCTCCGCCCGCCCCTGGATCGATCAGTCACGATTCGTAGCGACTGCGGACAAGAACGGCCGCGGCGGGGTCTTTGTCGTGGACACCACCACGGCCGCAGCCACGGAGGTCCCGGTGGAGGACGCCGTCTACTCTGAGGTTCTGCCCGCAGCAGATGGGAAGACGGCCTATGCCCTTCGCTCCAGCTACGCCTTCCCCGAGGAGGCTGTGCGCCTCGATCTGCAGACCGGTGAGACCACCCGGCTGCGCAACCCGGTGGAGCGCCCACAGCTGCCGGGGGCCCTGACTGAGGTGGAGACGGCGGCCAGCGACGGCGTGCGCATCCGCGCCTGGCTCTGTCTTCCCGAGAGTGCCTCAGCGGAAGAGCCGGCGCCGATGCTGCTGTGGATCCACGGGGGTCCGCTGGGATCGTGGAACGGGTGGTCCTGGCGATGGAACCCGTGGCTGGCCGTCCAGCAGGGCTATGCGGTGCTGCTGCCGGACCCCGCTCTGTCCACCGGCTACGGCCAGGACTTTGTTCAGCGCGGGTGGAACAGCTGGGGCGATAGACCCTACACCGACCTGATGAGCATCACTGATGCCGCCCTGCAGCGTGAGGACCTCGACGCCGGACGCACCGCAGCGATGGGCGGTTCCTTCGGCGGATACATGGCCAACTGGGTGGCCGGCCACACCGACCGGTTCAACGCGATCGTCACCCACGCCAGCCTGTGGTCGCTGGGCCAGTTCGGCCCCACCACCGATATGTCGCCGTTCTGGCGCCAGCAGATCGACCCGACCATGGCCGAAACCCATTCGCCGCACCACCATGTGGCCGATATTGTCACCCCGATGCTGGTCATCCACGGCGATAAGGACTACCGGGTGCCCATCGGCGAGGGACTGCGGCTGTGGTATGAGCTGCTGGCCGACTCGGGTCTTCCAGCAGATGAGAACGGTGAGACGGCCCACCGGTTCCTCTACTTCCCCGATGAGAACCACTGGATCCTCAGTCCCCACCACGCCAAGGTCTGGTATCAGGTGGTGTTCGCGTTCCTGGCTGACCATGTGCTCGGTCAGCAGCCCGCCCTGCCGCAGGAGCTCGGCCTGACGCCGCCTGAGGAGCAGGTGGACAGCTAACGCCTGACGATGAAGCCGCTGTCGGGCAGAGAGTCAAGCTGCTCGGCGGCGGCCTCTCGCTTATCCACCGATTCGACCGCTGCGCGCCGCGGTCCCCTGCGGCACCAGGCGAGCAGAGAGTCCACGGCTGGTCCGTCCCCACCGACGAGGAGTTCGACGGCGCCGTCGTCGGTGTTGCGCACCCAGCCCACCAGACCGAGCTCATCGGCCTGCCGCTTGGCGGCGTTTCGGTAGTTGACGCCCTGGACCGTTCCGGTGACGCGTGCGAAGGTCCCGGTGCTGATGGCTCGGTGCGATTCCGGTGTTGGCTCGGTGCTCATCATCGGCTCCCTCTCTGTCGGTATGGTGCTGCGCTGCCTGCTGGCGCTACCAGCGGGAGGCTGCTGCGCCGAGCCCGCTGCTGGGGTCGAAGCTGTAGACTTCGGCGCCGCTGACCCAGGTGCGCAGCACCCGGTTGCGCGTATCCAGCGGGTCTGCCGACCAGAGGACCAGGTCGGCGTCCTTGCCCGACTCCAGGGACCCGACCCGATCGGCGACTCCGATGACCTCTGCCGGGTTGATGGTCACCGCCCGCAGCGCCTCGTGGGGGTCCATGCCCTCACGCACCGCCAGGGCTGCCTGGGTGATCAGGAAATCGATGGGCACCACGGGGTGGTCAGTGATGATGGAGACCTTCACCCCCGCACGGCTCAGCAGCCCGGGCGCGCGCGGAGTGCGCTCACGCACCTCAACCTTGGACCGGGAGACCATCAGGGGCCCGTAGAGCACCGGGATTCCGCGAGCGGCGATTCTGTCGGCAAGCTTATAGGCTTCGGTGCCGTGGTCCAGGACCAGCTCATAGCCGAACTCGTCAGCGAGCCGGACCGCGGTGGCGATGTCGTCGGCGCGGTGGCAGTGCTGGCGCCACGGGATCTCGCCGCTGAGCACCCGGGCCAGGGCCTCGGAGACCAGGTCGGCGCTGCGCTCCCCCTCGGGCTTGGCTGCCCAGTGGCGGGCCTCGGTGAAGGCCTTGCGCACCGTCAGCGCCACACCCAGCCGGGTGCCCGGCGTCTGCTTCTGCTCGCCGTAGACCCGTTTGGGGTTCTCCCCCAGGGCAGCCTTCAGCCCTGACGGGGAGCGCAGCACCATGTCGTCGACCACTGCGCCGAAAGTCTTCAGCGCCACCGTGAGCCCACCGATGGGGTTGGCGGAGCCGGGGTTCACATTGACGGTGGTCACCCCGTTCGCCAGTGCGTCGTCGAAGCCGATCTCCAGTGGGTTGACGGCGTCCAGAGCCCGAGCGGCTGCGGTGACCGGGTCGGTGGCTTCGTTGAAGTCCGCACCGGCCCACCCCTCGCCCTGCTCATGCACACCCAGATGCACGTGCGCGTCGATCAGGCCCGGCAGCAGCCAGGCCCCGTCGGCGTCGATGACCTGGTGGCCATCAGGAACGACGACGTCAGATCCGAGGTCAGCGACCTTGCCGTCAGTGACCACCAGCGACCCGTCGAAGGCCTCAGCGGTGATCGGCACAATATGTGCGTTGCGCACCACAAAGTTTTCGGCTGCAACCATACCGCCACTCTAACGCACCCGAACATCGGCCGGCCTGCGATGAGAATGCTTCCTACCAGAGCTCGCAGGATGGGTATTTTTCTCTCCGGTGGGGACAATGGGGACTATGGCTCAGCACTCTCACGCTTCCGCGAGCTCCGGCTCCGGTCACCGCACCCGGCTGGCAGCGGCATTTCTCATCACCGCCGGGATCGTCGTCGCACAGCTGGTCGGCGCGTGGGTCGCCGGTTCCTTGGCCCTGCTGACCGATGCGGTGCACTCTTTCACCGACACCATCGGGCTGGGGGTGGCGCTGATCGCGGCCACTCTGATGTTCCGCGCCGCCACAGCCACGCGCACCTGGGGGTTCCGCCGCGTCGAGATTCTGGCCGGGTTCCTGCAGGCGGCACTGCTGCTGGGGGTCGGCGTCTATGCCGCCGTCGAAGGCATCGGCCGGCTCAGCGACCCGCCGGAGGTCGCCCATGTGGAGCTGATGATCTTCGGCATCCTCGGCCTGGTGGGAAACATCGCCTCCATGGCCGTGCTCAACGCCTCCCGGAAGGACAACTTCAATGTGCGGGCGGCCTTCCTGGAGGTCACCGCTGACGCCCTGGGCTCCCTCGGCGTCGTCGTGGCCGCCGCAGTGATCTGGACCACCGGATGGCAGCAGGCCGACGCCGCAGCCGCACTGGTGATCGCCGCGCTGATCATCCCTCGTGCCCTGAAGCTGATGGTGGAGACAGCGCGCATCCTGCTGGAGTTCGCCCCCAAGGGGCTTGACCTTGAGGAGGTCCGCAAGCACATGCTGCAGCTGGAGCACGTCGAGGAGGTCCACGACCTGCACGCCTCCACAGTGGCCACCGGGCTGCCGGTCATCTCCGCCCATGTGGTGGTCGACGATTCCTGCTTCCGCGAGGGCTGTGCCCCGGACAAGCTGGCCGAGCTGCAGGCCTGTGTGGCCGAGCATTTTGAGGTCCCCGTCCAGCACTCCACCTTCCAGCTGGAAACCCGCGACATCGCCGCCTCCGAGACTCATACGCACGCTTAACCGCGGCTGAACACAGCTGAACATCGCCCGGTTGCAGCTCCTTATGGACCTGTTAGTGTCCGTAGGCAGTGGCGATGATTCGCCACAGAGATGCATACGTAACTTTAGGAGGGTATTCAGATGACGACGACTGCATCACCAGTCAGCAGCACGACGTACGACCACTACCCCACCCGCACCGGCGAAGCCGCCGAGGTGATCGATCGCCAGGACCCGGTGGTCCACGGAACACCGGAGCAGGGGCCCTTCGATGCTGAGACTCTGCGAAGCTTCGATGAGAAGGGCTATCTCTCCATCGACCAGCTCATCAGCGCCGATGAGCTGAAGCTCTTCAAGGACGAGCTCAGGCGTCTGGCGGAGGACCCCGAAGTCAAGAAGGACGAACGCACTGTGGTGGAGGCGAAGTCCGATGAGGTTCGCTCCATCTTTGACATTCACCGCAGCAATGAGATCTTCGCCAAGATCGCCAACGATCCTCGTGTGGTGAACCGCGCCCGGCAGATCCTGGGCTCAGACGTCTACATCCACCAGAGCCGGATCAACTATAAGCCCGGCTTCGTGGGCAAGGACTTCACCTGGCACTCCGACTTTGAGACGTGGCACGCCGAGGACGGCATGCCCGGACCGCGAGCAGTGTCGATCTCGATCTCGCTGACCGACAACTACTCCTTCAACGGTCCGCTGATGATCATGCCGGGCTCGCATAGGCACTACGTCAGCTGTGCGGACGAGACTCCGGCGGACAACTACAAGAAGTCGCTGGTCATGCAGGGCGCTGGAGTGCCGGAGCCGCATATCCTCTCGAACTTCGCCGACCGGTTCGGCATCGATGTGCTGGAGGGCCCGGCCGGAGGGGCGATCATGTTCGACTCCAACTGCATGCACGCCTCCAACGGCAACGTCACCCCGTACTCACGCTCGAACGTGTTCATCGTCTACAACTCAGTGGAGAACACCCCGGTCGAGCCGTTCGCCGCACCCTCGCCGCGGCCGGAGTTCGCAGGAAGCCGGGACTTCACACCGGCAGGCCAGTAGCGCCTCAGGCCGCCTCACTGCGGGCGCTGCACCTCGATGACGGCGTCCATGTCGTCATCGGGTGCGAGCCTGTTGCGATCCTCGGCACCACAGAGGGTGCATCGGTGGATGAGCAGGTAGCCCTTCTTGCCGGAGTGATCGACGCCCACCGGGCACATCGCTCCCCCACATCCGGCGGCCCGGTCCCCCGGGAGGACGTCCACGTGCTTGGACCACAGGCACCGTGGGCAGTGGTTCCGATAGCTTCCTCCGGGCTGCCGTCGGATGGGGCGTCCACAGTGCATACAGTCGAATCCGGCGTTCTGTGCCTGCCGGCTGGCCGGCGAGCTGCTCACGGGCCCGCCTGACGCTGCGCCACCGCTGAGGCGTAGAGGCAGATGCTGGCGGCCGCCGCCACGTTCAGTGACTCTGCCTGACCGTACATCGGGATGGTGACGCGGTGATCGGCCAGCTGCAGCTGCTCATCGCTGAGCCCGCGTGCTTCATTGCCCAGCACCCACAGAGTGGGACGGGCCCGGTCGTGGGCGCTCAGCATCAGCAGCGAGGTGTCGCCGCCGCCGTCCGCGGCCAGGACCTGCCAGCCGTTGGCCCGGGTGAAGGCGGTCAGCTGCTGCAGGTCGATGCCGGCCGCAATGGGGAGATGAAAGTGGGACCCTGCCGCGGCGCGGACAACTTTGGGCGACCACGGGTCGGCGCTGCCGGGACTGAGGATGACGACGCCGGCACCTGCGGCGTCTGCGGTGCGGATGATGGTTCCGACGTTGCCTGGGTCCTGGAGCTCAGCGATCACCGGAGCCAGCGTGAGCGGTGGATAGTCGACCGCAGAGTACCCATCTCCCACGCTCATCCCCACCAGCAGTGAGTCCAGGCCTTCGAACTCCAGCTGTGGGATGCGGCAGACGGCGATGATTCCCTGGGACGTCTCCGCTTCGCCCATGGCTGCCAGCACCTCCGCGGTGGCTTCGCGCAGGAAGAACCGCGCCTGGCGGGGCAGCTGCCTCTGCGGGTCGAAGAGGACTCCGCGCATTCTGTCGAGCAGTGCCTGAACCTCGCTGTGCTGCTCAAGCGCTGCCGGGTCGAAGTACAGTGCGTCAAGGGTCGGCGTGACGCGCAGCGCAGCATCATCCGACTCATCAGACTCCCACTGCTGCAGCCACAGCCGCATAGCTTCGCGCACCGGTTGGGGGCCCTCCGCAAGGAAGAGGCCCTGTTTCCGTCGCCCGGCACGAGTCGCCAGAGACGCGGTCCTCCGCACCCGCTCAGCCCGGGGGTTGTCCATCACATGGTCAGTCACAGAGTCCATTGTGTCGCATCGTCGTGGCGTCTGAGCAGCTGTCCCGGCCGATGTTGCGTAGTCACGCTTCCACCAGCCCCTTCTGAAACGGGGCCGGGGATCTCAGCTGCGACTCGTCATATCTCCCCGCCGATCTGCCGCTGGCAGCAGCCGGACAACGAAGACGGCGCCCGCCCCCCTGCTGCGACAAGGGGCGGGCGCCGTCTTCTGTATGCTTCAGGTGCTTCAGGCAGCCTTGGGAGCGTTGACGTCCTGCGGCAGAGCCTTCCGGGCGGTCTCCACCAGCGACTCGAAAGCCTTGGCGTCGGAGACGGCCAGCTCAGCCAGCATACGGCGGTCAACCTCAACCTCAGCGGCCTTCAGGCCCTGGATGAAGCGGTTGTAGGTCATGCCGTGGGCGCGGGCAGCGGCGTTGATGCGCTGGATCCACAGGCGACGGAAGTCGCCCTTGCGCTTCTTGCGGTGCTGGTAGTTGTAGGTGAAGCTGTGCAGCAGCTGCTCGTGGGCCTTGCGGTAGAGGCGGGAGCGCTGGCCCCGGTAGCCGGAAGCCCGGTCAAGAATCTTGCGGCGCTTCTTGTGGGAATGCACCGCCCTTTTTACACGTGCCATGTTTCAGTTTCTCCTGTAAGTCTTCAAAGTCTTCGCAGGCCCCAGCATGCAGGGGCCGAACTGGGTCAGGGTCTCAGAGGCCCAGCATCTTCTTCACACGGGTCTCGTCAGCCTTGGTGACGAGCTCGTCCGAGGCCAGACGGCGGGTCCGGCGGGAAGACTTGTGCTCCAGGTAGTGGCGGCGGTTGGCCTGCTGCCGCTTGATCTTGCCGGAGCCGGTCACCTTGAACCGCTTCTTCGCTCCGGAGTGAGTCTTGTTCTTCGGCATAGTGCCGTTCTCCTTCGTTGGTTCGGACCTTCAACACCTGGATGCTGCTTTGCCTGCGGCTGCGCAGCGGCGGTGCAGAGGTGGAGCCACTGGCTCCTGAAGACGGAGCCGGGTTCCCTTTCGTATGGGCCCGCTGCGCTGTGCATCAGGGCACAGCTCATCAGGCCCAACGCACTAGTTTACGCAGAGTCGCACCGATCCGGCAATCGGAGTCTGTCAGAGGTTCTTCAGCTCATCCGGAAGGTAGTCAGCCATCGAGTTCGACAGCGGCTTGACGTCGTCCTCATCGGTGTTGACCCGCTCCTGACGCTGCTGGGTCTTGCGGGCACGACGCTCGTTCTTCGCCCTGGCCTGAGCCTTATTGTCCTCGTTGTCGGTGACGACGTCGTTGCCGCCGCTCTTGGCCTGCTGGGCTTTGGTGCGCAGCGGTCCGACAACCATGACCATGTGCCGTCCGTCCTGGCGCGGTGAGGATTCGACCTGGCCCAGATCGGCGACGTCCTCGCTGAAGCGCTGAAGCAGCCGCACACCCATCTCCGGGCGCTGCTGCTCACGGCCGCGGAACTGAATCATGGACTTGACCTTGTCCCCGGCCTCCAGGAATCGGCGCGCGTGGCCGACCTTGGTCTGATAGTCATGGTCGTCGATCTTCAGACGGAAGCGGACTTCCTTCAGCGTTGTGGTGGCCTGGTTCTTCCGTGATTCGCGGGCTTTGACCGCAGCCTCATACTTCCACTTGCCGAAGTCCATCAGCTTGCACACCGGGGGCTTGGCCTGGGGGGCAACCTCCACCAGATCCAGATCAGCCTCGCCGGCCAATCGCAGTGCGTCCTCAATTCTGACGATACCGACCTGCTCTCCCTGAGGCCCGACGAGACGGACCTCGGGTACGCGGATGCGGTTATTGATACGTGGTTCGCTGATGTGTCCTACTCCTGGCTCGATACGATAAGACGATTGATTGCCTGCATCCGGGCACGCGTTGGCGCGGCCCAATCAGACTATGTCAAGCTTATCAGCATGACCAGTGAGCAGAACACCCCAGATCCGATCGCCAACGATGACGGACCCGCCGCGCTGGGCGCCGCCCAGGCCAGGGACATTGCAGAGGTCCCCGCCGTCGAACTCATCAACACCGTCTCCGTGCACCTGATGAGTGCCGCAGCGGTGAAGATCGGTCTGGCCGAAGGCGACGACGCCGAAGAGCTGAAGGACCTCGATGAGGCTCGCAAGCTCATCACCGCCCTGGCCGGCCTGGTCACCGCGGCGGCTCCGGAGGTGGGGTCGACCCATGCGGGCCCGCTGCGTGATGGGCTGCGCTCCCTGCAGCTGGCTTTCCGTGAGGAATCACGCCTCCCAGACGCCCCCGGCAAGGGGCCCGGCGAAAAGTGGACCGGCCCGGTCAACTGAAGGCCTGCCCGCCGGGCGCACTGTATGGGGGACCCGCGGGTCCGCACAGCCGGCGTATGAGAGCCCGATGAGAAGCAGATGAGAAGATCGGCTGATTTTCTCATCTGTCTCTCACAGTGATCTCACCTTCACCGCTGAGGGTGGTTGTTCATGAGCATCACTGTTGCGCTGTACTCCCACGACTCGGTGGGCCTGGGCCATGCCCGCCGCAACCGCGCCCTGGCCTATGCCCTGGCCGCGGACCTGCCCCGCCTGACCGGTCAGCGGGTCCGCGGGCTGCTGATCGCCGGGCACCCGGACGCCACTGCCGACTCGCTTCCGCAGGGGTGGGACTGGCTGGTGCTTCCCGGCTTCACCCACACCCGCCAGGGCTATGCCTGCCGCAGCTTGGATGTGAGCACCGAACGGCTGTGGCATCTGCGCAGCGCCACAGCCACTGCCGCCCTGGAGGCGATGAGCCCGGACCTGTTCATCGTGGATCGGCACGCCTTCGGCGTCGACGACGAGCTGCTGCCGGCATTGGAGATGCTGCGCGCAGCCGGCACCCGCTGCGTGCTGGGCATGCGCGAGGTGCTGGACACCCCACAGGTGGCCGCGGCCGAGTGGGACCGCATCGGCGGGGCCGCCGCGGTCGCCCACTACTACAACGCCGTGTGGGTCTACGGCGACCCGAGCGTCTACGACCCGGTGGCCACCGGGGAGGTCCCGGCTCAGCTGGCCGACCGCACCCGCTTCACCGGATATCTCTCCCACGGACGTCCCGATGATCTGCTCACCGAATCCAGTGTGCGCGCCGAGGCGCCCTATGTGCTGACGATGGTCGGCGGCGGCTCCGACGGCGGCGGCATCGGACTCACCGCGGCGCAGGCCGCACTGCCGGCCGGTCACCGACACATCATCCTCACCGGACCGCAGATGCCCGCCGACGACTATCGGCGCATCGTGGACGCGGTGCACGCCTCCGGGGCCGCAGAGCGGATCCAGGTGACACGCAGCGCCCCGCATGTGCCGCAGCTGGTGCGTGAGGCGGCCGCCGTGGTGTCGATGGGCGGGTACAACTCGCTGGCCGAGATTATGGCCACCACCACCCCGGCGCTGATCGTTCCGCGCACCGGCCGCCGCCACGAGCAGCCGCGCCGGGCGCAAGCATTGGCCGCCGTCGCCGCGGTCGACGCCATCGACCCCGACCAGCTCACCCCGCAGTCGCTGAGCGCCTGGCTCGCCGAAGCGGTGAGCTGCCGCACCGTCCGCGATGCGGTGAACTTGGACGGGCTGATGCATATCGGCGACCTCGCCGCCGAGGAGATCGCCTCACGAACAGCCGGCGCCGAGCGATTCGCCGCACCGGCCCCCACCCTGAACGAGACGAGGACCGCACCCCATGTTCGATAATCACAACCTCGACACCACAGTCCAGCCCAACGCCCCCGTCGTCGGCTATGTGCTGAAGATGTACCCGCGGTTCTCCGAGACGTTCATCGTCTCTGAGATCCTGGCCCGGGAGGCCGCCGGTGAGCGTATCGTCATCTTCTCGCTGCGCACTCCCACCGATGCCCGCTTCCATGGGGAGCTGGCCAAGGTCGCAGCGCCGGTCATTCAGATCCCACGCACCCCCAACGCCGCAAAGATGTGGCAGCAGCTGTCCGATGTGGGCAACGATCCGCGGCTGCGGCCCGGCCTCAACCAGGCGTTCACCGACCTTCTGGAGCACCACGGCGACGACGCCTTCCAGTCGGTGCTGCTGGCCCAGGCGGCCCTGGAGGCCGGGGTGACGCATCTGCACGCGCACTTCGCCTCCGTGGCCACCTCGGTGGCCCGCCTGGCCGGACGGATCACCGGGCTGCCGTACTCCTTCACCGCACATGCCAAAGACATCTTCCATGAGGAAGTCGACCCCCAGATGCTGGAGCGCAAGCTCGCCGAGGCCCATCACGCGGTGACCATCTCGCAGTACAACCACACCTACCTGCGCGAGCGTTTCCCGCAGGCGACCCAGCGGCTGCACCTGGTGCGCAACGGGCTGAGCCTGGATCGCTTCCCCTACCAGCCGCGCACGGCAGCCAGCTCATCGAGACCGCGCATCCTCGCGGTGGGACGACTGGTGGAGAAGAAGGGCTTCGGGCTGCTGATCGAGGCCGTCTGCCGGCTGCGCCGCCGCGGCACAGCCGTCCAGGCTGACATCGCCGGAGACGGCCCGCTGACCGCTGACCTTCAGGCTCAGATCGGTGCGCTGGGGCTGCACGACGACGTCCACCTGCTCGGCCCCCGCACCCAGGCCGAGATCAACCGGCTGCTGGGCAGCCATGATGTGTTCGCCGCGCCCTTCATCATCGGTGAGGACGGCAACGCCGACGGTCTGCCCACCGTGCTGCTGGAGGCCATGGCCCGCGGCATCCGCTGCGTGGCCGCCGACGTCACTGCTGTGGGCGAAGTGATCAGCAGCGGGTCGGGAGGTCGCCCGACCACCGGCTGGCTGGTTCCCTCCGGCGACGTCGAGGCCCTGGTGCAGGCCCTGGAAGAGGCTCTGACGCCGGGGGACCACTCTGCGGTGACTGAGGCCGCCCGCAGCCTGGTGGAGGATCAGTTCGGCTCATACCGTCAGGCCGAGCACCTGCGCGACCTGGTCCGCGGTGAAGAGCCCCAGCACAGGGCAGCCGTGGTGCAGGAGACTGCTGCGGCACCACTGACCCACCAAGGAGCAGCAGTATGAGGATCGCCTACATTCTTGCCGACCCGGGCATCGGCATCTTCGGGTCGAAGGGCGCCAGCGTGCACGCCCAGGAGATGATCCGGGCGATGCGGCAGCTGGGTCATGAGGTCACTGTCTACTGCACCAAGCGCGGTAACCGCGCGGAGGACCCTGCCACAGAATCCGTGCCGGAGGACCTGCGCGACCTGGAGGTCTTCGTAGTCCCGGTGGCCGGGGTCAAGGGCGCCGCCGCCCGGGAGCAGGCCGTGGCCCGTTCGGCCGGCCGGATGGCGAACTCAGTTCGTGACGAGGCGTACGACCTCATCTACGAGCGCTATTCGCTGTTCTGCGCCGCCGGCGCCGAAGTCACCGAAACCAGGGCGACACCGCTGGTCCTGGAGGTCAACGCTCCGCTGCTGAGTGAGCAGTCGGACCATCGCAGTCTGCACGACGCCGAAGGTGCCCGGCGCACCACCCTGCGCAGCTTTGCAGCAGCCACCCTCATATCCTGCGTCAGCCCGGCGGTCGCCGGCTGGGCCCGCAGCCTGACCGCCCCCGAGACGCCTGAGGATGCGGCCCGGGTGATCGTCACCCCCAACGGAGTCAACACCGACCGGTTCATCCCCGCCGCCCACCGCGACGATGAGCCGTTCACCGTGGGGTTCCTGGGCACGCTGAAGCCCTGGCACGGCACCGAGCTGCTGCTGGAGGCCTTCGCCGCGGCCCCGGCTGCTGACCAGCGCCGCTGGCGCTGCGAGATCCTCGGCGAAGGACCCCAGCGCCACCAGCTTCAGCAGCTGGCCGGACAGCTGGGCATCAGCGAGCAGGTCAGCTTCCGCGGCGCTGTGGCGCCGCAGCAGGTCCCGGCCGCTGTGGCCCGGTGGGACGTCGCCGTCGCCCCCTACCCCCAACCCGGTGATGAGCACAGCCACTACTTCTCACCGATGAAGGTCTACGAGTACTTGGCCGCCGGACTGCCCACTGTGGTCTCCGCAGTGGGTGAGCTGCCACAGATCATCGACGACGGCGTCACCGGTGTTCTGGTCCCAGGCTCGGATGTGTCGGCTCTGGCCGCCGCACTGGCTCGGCTGGCCGCCGATGCCGGCCTGCGAGAGGAGCTGGGTGCCGCCGCACGCGCCGAAGCGCTGGCTCACCATGACTGGCAGCGCCGGGCCTCGGCCGTCCTGGACACCCTGCAGATTCCAAAACCGCTGCCCGTGGAGGAGGTGCTGGCCTGATGGGATCGAAGAACGAGACCAAGATCCACCGCGAGGCGCTGCTTCGCACGGTGAAGATGATCCTGCCGTTCCTCAAGCACCACAAGCTGCTGGTGGGACTGGGACTGCTCGCGCTGATGGGCGATGTGGTCTTCCGCATTCTGGAGCCGTGGCCGGTGAAGTACGCGGTGGACACCGTCTCCGAGGCGCTGGGCGCTGAAGTCTCCGACGTCGCCGCCACAGACGAGAACGTCGGGGCGCTCATCGCCTTCTGGGCCGTGGCGCTGGCGCTGATCGTCGGCGGCCGTGCGGTGTGCAACTACGCCTCCACCATCGCCTTCGCCAGAACTGGGGTGAAGGTGGTCGCCGCACTGCGGGTGCGCGCGTTCGCACACATCCAGGCGCTCTCGCTGCGGTACCACTCCAAGGCCTCAGTCGGAGACACCTCACAGCGACTGGTGGGCGACATGGGGCGGCTGCAGGAAGTCGCAGTCACCGCCGGCCTGCCGCTGGCGGGAAATCTGCTGACCCTGGTGACCCTCTTCGTCGTCGTCATCGTGCTCAATCCTCTGCTGGCGGTGGTCGTGCTGCTCACCGGTGTCGCCTACATGCTGGTATCGCGAGCGCTGAGCCCGAAGATCACCTCCGCCTCCCGGGAGACCCGCAAGGGCGAGGGCCAGCTGGTCGGCGACGCCGCAGAGGCCTTGGGCGCCATTCGGGTGGTTCAGGCCTACGGCCTGGAGGACACCGTGGCCTCCGGCTTCGCCGCCGGGAACAACACTGCGGTCAAGGCGGGGATCCGCGCCCGACGGCTGGCTGCCCAGCTGGAGCGCTCCACCGACCTGTTCGTCGGCGCCGCCACCGCAGTGGTGCTGGGATTCGGCGGCTGGCAGGTGCTCTCCGGGATGATGACCCCCGGCGACATGGTGCTGTTCCTGATGTACCTGAAGGTCGCGATGAAGCCGCTGCGCGATATGGCCAAGTACACCGGTCGAATCGCCCGTGCCACTGCCTCCGGCGAGCGCATCGCCGACCTGCTCGATGAGCCGGTCGATATCCAGGATCCGCCCGACCCGATGCCGATGCGTCAGGTCAGCGGCGATATCCGCTTCTGGAACGTCAATGCAGCCGATGGCCGTGGAGTCCCGCTGTTCGAAGGGCTCAATCTGCAGATCCCGGCCGGGCAGCGGGTGGGGCTGCTGGGACCCTCCGGCGCCGGAAAATCTACGCTGACCGGATACCTGATGCGGCTTGCCGACCCGGACTCCGGATCCGTGCTGGTGGACGGCTACTCCACCCGCAGTGTGGCCAAGTCGGAGCTGCGCGGCAATATTGCCGTGCTGCTGCAGGAATCGGTGCTGTTCTCCTCGACCATCGCCGAGAACATCCGCCACGGGCGGCCCGGCGCCACCGATGAGGAGGTCACCTCCGCAGCGCACCGGGCAGGGGCCCACGAGTTCATCATGAGGCTGCCCGATGAGTACCAGACCGTGCTGGGCAACCGCGGCGACACCCTCTCCGGCGGGCAGCGCCAACGGGTGGCCATTGCCCGGGCACTGATCCGTGACGCCCCGATCGTGCTCCTCGACGAACCCACCACCGGCCTGGACCCGGCCTCGAAGTCACTGGTGGAGACGTCGCTGCGGGAGCTGACCCGCGGGCGCACCACAGTGGCGATCACCCACGATCTGTCGATGATTCAGTCCCTGGACCGGGTGCTGTGGCTGGAGCACGGCACGATCATCGAGGACGGCGCCCCGGAGGAGCTGCTCACGGACCCGGAGTCCCAACTGGCTCAGTGGGCGGCCACCCAGCGCGGGGCGGCAGCGGCCGGGGCACAGGACGATGCGCAGACCGAATCCGCAGCAGAGCCCGCGCAGAGTCCGGAGCAGCCCCCCGCAGTGCACGAGGCGCTGCGCCCGAGGCTGCCCAGCGCTCACGACGTCCTCATTCCCGTCAGGCGGGTGATCAGAGCATGAGCAGCACAGCCGAAGTGCCCACCTCACCGGGCCGCAGTCAGGACCCTGAGCGCCGGTTGGCCCCGCTGACGGTCTCGGCGGCCGACGGGCTGGCGGCCCAAGCCTCCGGTTTGGACCGTGCTGAGGAGCTGCTGGATCCGGCGGCGCTCTCGCAGCTGCTGGGCCGACAGGTGCGGATCACCCATGTGCGCAGCAAACCCGGCCGTTCACTGCTGGTGGCCCACACTGACTTCTTTGGCGAAGCAGGCTGGACCATGCTCACCGCTGATGCGGTTAAGTATCACAACGCCCAGGAGCGCGCAGCCAGCTTCGGCTGCCCGATGCAGGTGCACGGCACCGCTGGTCCGTATCTGTTCAGCGGACCGGTGTGGGCCGACCCGCAGCTCGCCAAGGAACTTGCCGAAGCCCGCGCGGCCCTCGGTGAGGACACCGACTGGCAGCTGCTTCGCTACAACCCGCGACGCCGGGTGGTGGCCTCGGTGAGATCCGGGTCGGGCCAGAAGGTCATTCGGGTGCTGGCCGCCGGCGCAGATCAGCTGCTGAGGACGACGCAGCACTGGCGCGGACTGGGTCTTCCGGTCAGCAGCCTCTCCGCACTGGGTCAGCGGGGTACGGCAACCATCGCCCCACTGTGGGGAGTCGACGATCTGCGCAGCAGCCCGCACCCACCGGCCGCACGGACCGCCGGCGCCGCCGTCGCCGCGCTGCATGCTGCCCCACTCCGGAACTCCGGTGCCGACTGCTCGCGCCCGAACCCCCAGAGTGCGGCCGCCGGACTGGCCCAGGCAGCTCCCTGGGCCCAGCAGCGCGCCGCTGCCCTGGCCGATCAGCTCGACGACCGCCTGGCACCGCTTCGGGACGCCCCGGCGTCTGAGATCCACGGGGACCTCTCCCCCGACCAGGTGGTGCTGGGCGACCACCGCAGCCATAAAGTTCGCCTGATCGACCTGGACCGGGCCGGGGGCGGGCACCCCATGCGCGACCTCGGTTCCTGGGCCGCGGCCTGCCGACGCGACCAGCAGGAGGAGCTGCTGGAGGCGTTCCTCACCGGCTACACCGAACACGCCCCCCTGCAGCCGCAGATCATGGACGCCTGGGAGGCCTATGCGCACCTCGCCGGTGCGGCGGACTTCTTCCGCCACCGCGAACCCGACTGGCCAGCACGCACGATCCGTGCGCTGGAGATGACCGAGGAGGCACTGGACAGATGAACCCCACCCTGACCACAGCATGGGCAGCCGAAGACACTGACCCGCACGCCGAGGCCAGCGGCTCGCAGCTGCCCGCCACTCACCTGACGACTGCCCAGGGCAGCCTGCGGGTCCGCCGCGCGTGGCCGGTGGCCGACTCAGACCCGCAGACCCTAGGAATAGAGCTCGACGACGCCGACACCGTCCGCGCCGGATGGTGGTCGGCCCAGCAGCTGCGCCTGCTGCCGGCCGGCACGGACCCGAAGCTCCCCGACTTGACCGACGCCGCAGCAGAGGGCACCGTGATCTCCCACCGCCCCGGCAAGCGAGCGGTGGTGCGCAGCGCAGACGCCGCGCACTATGTGAAGGTCGTCAAGGCCGGCAAGGCCGGCGGAATCCTGAACGGCATCTCGCGCGCCGCCGCATTCTGCGGCCCCTTCCGCACCCCAGAAGTGCTCTCCAGCACCGAGGCCACCGTCACCTTCACCGCCCTGGAGGGCCAGAGCCTGCATGAGGCCGACGCCTTCACCACCGAGCAGTGGCGCAGCGCCTGGTTGGCGGTCTGTGAAGCCTGGGAACAGTCGGTCACCGCTCCGACGGATGCCGCCGAAACCGCACCGGTGCGCCGGTCTGCACTGATTCACCGCGCAGAGGCGGAGACTGCTGTGCTGCGGCACTGGCACCAGCTGGCCGGGCCCTGGCTCGGTGACGAGGGGGCGGCCCACGACTCTGTGGAGCACCTGGCAGCGCTGCTGTCCGGCCTGCCGGACGAGCAGCTTCGCCCGGCACACCGGGATCTGCACGATAAGCAGCTGCTGTGGTCGCAGAAGCAGGGGCCGGGACTGCTGGATGTTGACACCGCCTGCCTGGCCGACCCCGCGCTGGACCTGGGGAACCTGCGCGCCCACGCGCTGCTGCGTCGCCTCCAGGGGGTGTGGAGCCCCGCCCAGGCAGAGACGGTCACCTTCTGCGTGGATGAGACGGCGCAGCGCGTAGGCGCACCCTTGCCCACTGTCGCCGTATACGAGCAGTCAGCCCTGCTGCGACTGGGATTCGTCTATGCCGTCCGACCCCAGTACGCCGAAGTCGCCGCCCAGCTGCGTGAGGTGGTCCGCGGCTAGTCGGCCCGTGGTCCGCTTCCCAACCACTGCTGAGTCGGGGCGACGAACAGCAGCACCAGCACCGCGGCGGCCGGAACCAGGAAGGCTGCACCGGTCAGGGGTGCGCCACCGGCGAAGAAGTTGAACGAGAGCACCACGACCAGCAGCTGCAGCACCAGCGTCGGCGTGCGAGCCCCGGCCGAACCGGCCAGCAGACGGAATCCCAGCAGAATGAGCACCGCACCTGCCAGCAGGTAGAGCACCACCATGGCGACCTGAGCGGCGACGTCGAGTTCCCACCTCTGTTCGGTGAGCATCTCACCGCCGGTGGTGAGGATGACTGCCGCGCCCTGCAGCAGCAGGATGAGCCAGATGCTCCAGACTGTCGCCGGACGGGTGGGATGTGAAGAGGGTTCAGCCATGGATCCCATTCAACCACCACAGCCAAAAATGAGAATCTTCTCATCACTCTCTCCTCCTCCTCTCATCGAAGGCGGAAAGACTGGTCACATATAGTCTCAAAGGATCATGCAGAGGAGCAGGAACGCATCATGAGCCGACAGACCACCTGGGTCATCACCGGAGCACTGAGCATCGTCGCCATCGGGGGCGGCACTGCCGTGGCCAGCGTCATGGGCCAGGGCACCGAGCACGACCTGGGACCCGCCATGGAAGTCAGCACCAGCCCGGAGCCGCAGCCGACGTCGACTCCGACAGAGACCTCCACTTCCAGCCCCAGCAACACTGCGGTCCCCAGTGCCACCAGCGCAGCGACGCCCACAAGCACCCCGACCCCGGAGAGCGCCGAGAGCCCCGCGGCACCGGCCACCACGAAGCAGCAGGCACCGCCGCCGCAGCCCAGCACGGTGAACCCCGCCCCGCCCTCGACACAGGCACCGCTGCACTCACCGAACTCATGGAGCGCACCCTCGCCGCAGAGCGTGTCGGTCCAGTCGGCGCAGAGCTACTCAGCGCCCTCAGGAGCCTCCAGCGCCTAAGACCGGCACCGGCGCGGGCAGCCGATGAGACTGTTCTCATCGCTGTCTCCTCGTCCTCTCATCGCAGACCGGAAGAGTAGTCACGTCACATCAGCACAATCGCACCAAGGAGCAGGAACGCATCATGAGCCGCCAAACCACCTGGGCCATCACCGGAGCACTGAGCATCGCCGCCATCGGCGGCACCGCCGTGGCCAGCAGCATCGATCCGGGCGCGGACCACGACCTGGGACCCGCCATGGAGGTCACCACCAGCGCGGAGCCGGCGTCAGCCACAACACCGAGCCCCAGCGCCTCCGCCACGCCGACCAACACCGCCGTGCCCACCGCGGCCAGCACCACCAGCACCGCCTCGCCGACAAGCACGCAATCGCCGGCCAGTGCAGCTTCGACGAGCGCCCCGTCCCCCGACAGCGTCGCCGACAGTCCCGCTGCCCCAGCTGCTCCGGCCCCGACCACGAATGCCCCGGCCGCGCCTGCCCCGGCTACCACCCAGCAGCCGGCGTCGCAGCCGAAGACGGTGAACCAGGCACCCTCGTCGTCCGCCAATCAGGCACCGCTGCACTCACCGGACTCGTGGAGCGCGCCCTCCCCGCAGTCGCCGCAGTCGGCTCAGTCGGTGGACAGCGCCTCGGCCCCGTCCTCGGCCTCCAGCGACTGAGGCTTCAGGCACCATGTCTCAGCGAAGCCCGTTCACGGACGTCGGCTAGGCATTGAGCCGGTAGCCGACTCCGCGGACGGTCTTTATGGTCTCAGCGCCCATCTTTGCCCGCAGGTACCGGACATAGACGTCCACCAGATTGGACCCCGGGTCGAAGCTGTAGCCCCACACCATCTCCAGCAGCTGCTCACGGGAGAGCACCTGGCCGGGGTGGCGCAGAAAGGTCTCTGCCAGGGTGAACTCCCGGGAGGAAAGCTCGTGCTGGACGCCGTCCACGCTGATGGTGCGCGAGCGCAGGTCCAGCTCCAGCGGCCCGGAGCTGAGCCTGGTGGGTTCCTCGGCTGATCCGCCGCGCAGCCGCAGGCGGATCCGTGCGAGCAGCTCATCGATGCTGAAGGGCTTGGCCATATAGTCATCGGCCCCGGAGTCCAGACCGGCCACCGTGTCGGCAGGGGTGTCGCGGGCGGTGAGGATGACGACCGGTGCGCTGAACTTCTTGGCCCGCAGCCGCGAGAGCATGCCCAGCCCGTCCTCATCGGGCAGGCCCAGGTCCAGCACCACCAGGTCCACGGCCGCGTTCAGCGCATTCTCGAATCCGGCAGCAGCTGTGGCTGCCCGCATCGTGGCGTAGCCGGCAGCGCGCAGGCCCTTCTCGACGAAGGATGCGATGCGGTCCTCGTCCTCGATGATCAGAATATGGGTCACCGGTGGGTCTCCTCGTTGGTCTCGTCGACGTCTGTGCTGTGGGGCAGCACGATGGTAAAGGTTGCTCCGGCACCCAGGGTGGACTCCACCTCGGTGTTGCCTCCGTGGGCGACGGCGATGGCCTCAACGATCGCCAGACCCAGCCCGGAGCCTGCTGCGGTGGTGTCTGTGCGGGTGAAGCGCTCGAAGATCCGTTCTCTGTCCTCAGGCCCGATGCCCTGGCCCTGGTCACGCATGCTCAGCCGGATCGTTCCGTCGGAGACTGATGAGCCCATAGAGATGACCGAGTCCGGCGGAGAGAACTTCACCGCGTTGGCCGCCAGCTGCAGCCATGCCTGGGTCAGACGCTCCCGGTCCAGCAGGGCCGTCTCCTCAGCGCGGGAGTCGATGAGCCAGCGCCTGTCCCCCAGCCCTCGGGACTTGTCATAGACCTCGTCAGTCAGCGTGCCCAACGCGATCGGCGTGGGCTGGACGAATTCTGGGTGGTCGGCCTGCGCCAGGGTGGTGAGGTCATCGACGACGCGGTTCATACGCTGCAGCTCATCCAGGGTCAGCTCCCGAGTGGCGACCACATCATCTCGGTCGCCGACGTCGAGGACCTCCAAGTGTCCCCGCACGATGGTCAGCGGAGTGCGCAGCTCGTGGCTGACGTCGTGAATGAGCTGGTCCTGGGCCCGAAAGGCACGCTCGAGCCGGTCCAGCATGGCATTGACCGAGCGGGTCATCTCCCCCAGGTCGTCGCTGCGGGTGACGGGGATCCGCTCCGAGATGTCCTCCCGGCCGATTCGTCGCGCCCGGGTCGCCAGCACCCGCACCGGGTGCAGCAGCCGGCCGGCCACCAGCCAGCCCACCAGTCCCACCACCAGCAGCGACAGCAGCGCGACGCCGGCGTAGATGACGAACCCTTCGGAGAAGACGGCCTTCTCAGCTGTGATGTCGTAGGCCAGCACAAACGCGGCGACCTCGCTGTCGCCTCCGTCTGCGTCCTGGCCGGAGCCGGAGGCGTGCACCGGCACCACAGCGGTTCGATAGGTGGTGGTCGAGGTCTGCAGCGTGGTGAAGCTGGCCCGCTCAGCCACCGCATACTCTGCCAGCTGATCCATGAGCTCGGCGTCCTCCTCCAGCTTCACCGGAGAGACCGGAGAGGTGTACATCACCTCCCCGTCAACCATGCCCACGATGCCCTCATTGCGGGTGGGGATGATGCGCTCCATTGCGGTGCTCACCAGATCCGCCGGCGAGGCGAAGCCCTCCCCCGTTCCCGGATCCACCCCTACATCGTGCAGGACCCTGAACTGTTCGGCATCGGCTTCCAGCTCGGCGTCGATGCGAGTCTCGACCTGAATCTGCTGGATGACGAAGGCAGTGTAGCCCGCCACGGTGAGCGCCAACGCAGCCAGACTGACCACTGCGGCCAGAATGCGTGCGCGCACGCTGAGGCTGCCCACGCGACGGCGCTTGGGCCCGGTGCGGCTCAGGTCCTCAGTCGGCTGCTGCGCAGCGGCAGCATGTTGGTCGGTCACACCGGCCAGTTTCTCATTGATTGCCGACTGAGGAGACATAAATGCCATGAGAGTTTTCTCATTCGTCAGATCAGTCAGAATAGAACCATGACTTGGCAGATGGAACGGCTGCTGCGCAGCGAGGCCGCCGCAGACCTGTTGACCGCAGCCCTTGCCTCCTCCGGAATGCAGCTGGAGGCTTGGCACCTTCAGCGCGTCTACTCGCGGCCGCAGAACCACGGGCGCAGCGCCGAAACCTCGGCACGGTTTCAGGTCACCACGCGCAGCCGAGAAATCACGCTGGTGGCCAGCACCCGCACCCTGGATCACGAGCAGCTGCAGGCCCTGGGGGCAGTGCGCTGCGACTCCGAGGCCGGACAGCTCCATGTGTGGGCCCACCCCAACGACCCGGAGCTTCCGGGCCTGGCGGTCGCGGAGGACCCGGTGCTGCTGGCCCACCGGTTGACGCCGCTGCTGGGAACAGCTGTGCGGGTGAGCGCCACGGACATGCTGGTGCTGCGACCGCTGCGCAGGGCGGTCTACCGCGTCCAGGTGGCCTCCGAGCTGGGTGAGCGCACACTGTTCCTCAAAGTGGTCCGCCCGAAGAAGACGGCAGAGCTGCTGCAGCGCTACGCGGCTTCGTCCCTGACCCCGCGGGCGGCCGATGCCGGAGACGGGCTGGTGGTCAGTGAGGCCGCCTCCGGCCGTGCGGTGACTGACCTGCTCTACCGGCCCAGCTCCCCGAATCCAGGCATGCGCATTGAGCCCCGCGCAGTGCTCGACGCCCTGGACGCGCTGCGCCCTGAGGCCCTGAACCTGCCGCGGCGGCAGGCGCCGTCGACCCGTCACCGCAGTTTCGTGGAATCGCTGGTGACCGCTGGCGCTGAGCGCAGCAGGCTCAGCATGCTCACCGATCGAATCGACGCCGCGCTGCTGCCGTCCCCGGGTCCACTGGCAGCCGTGCACGGGGACTTTCACCCCGGAAACCTCTTTCTGACCGACGATGGCGCCCGCGCAGCCGCCCTCATCGACGCCGACACCGTCGGACCCGGATTCCGCGCCGACGATCTGGCGATGTTCTTGGCCCACCTGTTGGCTCTGCCCAGCTTCGACGCTGCCGGGTACGCCGATGTGCCTCAGCTGGTGGATGCCCTGTGGGCGCATCTGCGTCATGACGACGACGCGGCCGACCTGCCTGCCCGCACTGCAGCGTGCCTGATCTCGTTGGCGCCCGGAGCCAGGTCACCCGAACAGTTGGAGCACTATCTGCGCACCGCAGAATCCCTTGTTGGCTGTGATCAATCACACATACTTTCTGGATAGTTCAGCGCCTGAGAGGTCTTGTTTGCTTTGCTGTAACGTGCCAGCCTTGATAGGTACCACGGTGAATGCGGACTGAACGGACGAGTTCCGGTATGATCCCGCCCTCGCAGTCAGCGGATGGATCCGATCCCGCCCCGCTCCCCCGAGTTCACCACACGTAAGAGCCCCACCTGACCCGCACCGCGACGTCAGACCCAAGGAGTAGTGATCGCCATGGATTGGCGCAGCCGAGCAGCTTGTCTGGACAAGGACCCAGAGCTTTTCTTCCCCGTCGGCAACACAGGACCCGCTCTGCTTCAGATTGAGGAAGCCAAGAGCGTATGTCGTCGCTGCCCCGTCATGGACACCTGCCTGCAGTGGGCGCTGGACAGCGGCCAAGATGCTGGCGTCTGGGGCGGAATGAGCGAGGATGAGCGCAGGGCGCTGAAGCGTCGCGCCGCCCGCGCCCGCCGCGCCAGCTGAACCCGGCGGACTTCCCGCCCACGTCGGCTGAGGCCCGCGGCGCAGCGGCCGGGCCGACTTTAGGCGTGAAGGCCGGCGCAAGCCGGCCGAGAGACGAGCGGGGTTCCCCCCCGCCGGGACTAATACAGTATCGGGGCCCGGATCACCACGCGTGTTCCGGGTCTCACTGCGTCCGGGTCGCGCTGCTTCCACTCGATGGAGCCGGACAGCTCTCCACGCACCAGCGTGCGCACGATCTGCAGCCCGAGCCCCGGCTCCCAGCTTTCGGCGGGCACACCCACCCCATCATCGGTGAGTTCGATGTCCAGCCGCTGCCGGCCCGCCGCATCATCGTGACGGCGCACCTGCAGCTCAACGTTCAGCGGCTCCCCCGCAGCGATGCTGGACGGGCCGTGCTCGACCGCGTTGGCCACGATCTCGGTGATCACCAGTGCCAGCGGGGTGACCATATCCGGGGGAAGCTGCCCGAAGCTTCCGGACAGTTGGGTATGTGCGATGCGCTGGAACGGACCGGAGTCTGTGGCCAGGGCCATCTCTGCGGCAAGGCGCAGCTGGCGCCGGATCAGCTCATCGACGTCGACCCTCTCCTCCAGACCCTGGGACAGCGAATCGTGGACCATAGCGATGGTCTCCACTCGGCGCTGCGCGCGGGTGAGCCCTTCCCGACCCTCCTCGGAGTCCATGCGTCGCGACTGCATTCGCAGCAGCGCCGAGACGGTCTGGAGATTGTTCTTCACCCGGTGGTGGATCTCCTTGATGGTGGCGTCCTTGCTCATCAGCTGCTTCTCACGACGGCGCAGCTCGGTGACGTCGCGGCACAGCACCAGGGCTCCGAAGCGCTGGCCGCCCTGGTAGAGGGGAATCGATCGCAGCGTCACCGCAGCACCGTGAGCCTCAAGCTCGCTGCGCTGAGCCCGCCGGCCGGTGAGCAGCATCGGCTGAGACTCGTCGACGGCCACCCCGGTGGCCCGCTGCAGCTCAGCGCCGATACCCGCCAGGGAGCGCCCCTCCACGGCGTCCTGGACTCCCAGCCGCAGCAGAGCCGACACGGCGTTCGGGCTGGCAAAGGTGATCGTGCCCTCGGGGTCAAGACGCAGCAGTCCGTCTCCGACCCGCGGAGCGCCGGAGTACCCGGTGAATTCCTGACTGGTGTCCGGCCATACGGCCGAGGTCACCATGGCCAGCAGATCCCCGGCGCACCTGCGGTATGTCAGCTCCAGGCGCGAGGGGGTGCGCATCGCAGCCACCGAGAAATGCAGCGTGATCACCCCGACAGTACGGCCTGCACGCACCAGGGGCAGGGCGGTGACACGCATCGGCGCCGGAGACGGCTGACCCTGGTCTGAGGAGTTCGTCTCCACCTGAGAAGCCCATGCGCGTTCGACCATAGTGCGCAGATCAGCCCGGATCCGATCACCGACCACATCACGATGGATGATGGTCTGCGTCGTGGAAGGTCGGGCCTGGGCGATGGACACGTACGAGCGGCCCTCAGCTGAGATCATGCCCCCGGGTGTGTGTGGAAACCAGAGCACCAGGTCCGAAAACGCAAGGTCGGAGAGCAGCTGCCAGTCGCTGACCAGGGCCCGAAGCCATTCCACGTCGGCCTGGAGAAGATGTGGGTTGCTCTCCAGCCTCTCGTCGAAGAACGCCATGGGCCCGACGGTCAGCCGCCGATGAGGCCGCGCAGATGCCGCAGCAGCACAGTGATTGAGGCGATGCTGTGATCACCGCGGCCGCGCACTTCGGCGATGAGCCGTTCGGAGCGCTCCACTGACGCAGCGTAGTCCTGCTTCCAACGCTGCAGCCGATCCTGCGCACTGGCGGTCTCCGTGCTGACAAGCACCGACTCAGTGATCTGTCTGAGTGCGAAGTACAGCTCATCACGCTGAGCACCGCGGGCGAGGGCTTGCCATTTGTCCTCGCGCGGCAGGCTGCTGATCGAGTTCAGCAGCGCATCGGCGTCGAACTCCGCGTAGACGGCGTAGTAGACTTCTGCGACCTGTCGGGAGTCGAGGCCCAGCTGCTCCGCCAGAGCGGCAATGTCCAGCAGGGAGTAACTTTCGAAGAGCTGGGAGTACCACTCAGCCAGCCGGGAGTTCATGCCCTCGGCTGTGGCCTTCTCGTACTTGGATGAGACACGCTCAACGTCTGCGCCCTGCATCAGTTCCCCGACTTTGCCGTGCAGTGGGCCGATGTGTTCGGCATAGCTGTCGATGTCCTCCGACAGGGAATGGGTCACTGTGTGATTGTTGATGATCCAACGCACAGCCCGGTCCAACAGCCGACGCATATCAACGTAGATCGGGGCACGGGCCGAGGTGGGGAACTCCACCGGCAGCTGCCGCATCTGGGCGTCGAACTCGTCGAGCCGGAAGAGCTCACGGGCCATGATGAAGGCACGCACCACCTCAGACTCGGAGGCGAATGTCTCCTCCATAGTCCGGAAGACGAAGGTGGCCCCGCCCATGTTGACCGCCGCGTTGGATATCTTGTTGGCAATGAGCCGGCGTTGCAGCGGGTGCCGCGTCAGCTCGCCGGCGAACTCTGAGGTGATCCGGTCTGGGAAGTAGTTCCTCAGCACCTGAGTGAACCAGGGGTCCGCAGAAAGGTCGGACTCCACCAAGGCACCCTTGAGCTGGATCTTCGCGTAGGCGGCCAGCACCGAGAGTTCCGGAGACGTCAGGGGCGGAAGATCGTCGGTGAGCCGAACTCGCATATCCTCGTTGCTCGGCAGCACTTCCAGCTGGCGGTCGAGCCCGGCGCTGTCCTCCAACCAGCTCAGCAGTCTGCCGAAGCTCGGCGACCAGTCAGCCAGCCGCTGCCGATCGGTGAACAGCAGCACGTTCTGGTCCTCGTTGGTCTGCAGAACAAGCTCTGCGACCTCCTCAGTCATCTCTTCCAGCAGATCCGGGCGGTCATCGGCGTCGAGGTGACCGGAGTCGATGAGCAGACCCAACAGAATCTTGATATTGACTTCGTAATCTGAGCTTTCCACGCCGGCGGAGTTGTCGATGGCGTCACTGTTCAGCAGTACGCCGCTGTGGGCCGCCTCGATGCGCCCGGCCTGGGTGAGGCCGAGGTTGCCGCCTTCGACCACGATCTGGCAGCGCAGGTCAGAACCGTTGACGCGGATGTTGTTGTTGGCCCGGTCCCCCACCTCGTCATGAGTCTCCCTGCTGGACTTCACATAGGTGCCGATGCCCCCGTTGTAGAGCAGGTCCACCGGGGCCTTCAGCAGCGCGGAGATCAGTTCCGGAGGGGTGAGCGTCTCAGCCTCGATGCCGAAACGCTCACGCATCTCCGGGGTGATCGCCACACTGCGCGAGGTGCGGGAGAAGACCCCGCCGCCTGCGGAGATCAGCTCGGAGTCGTAGGCGTCCCAGCCGCCCCTCTCGTTGAAGAGTCGCTGACGCTCCTGGAAGGATCTGTAGGCATCCGGGTTCGGGTCGACGAAGATGTGCAGGTGGTTGAAGGCGCCCACCAGCTGAGTGTGCTCGGAGCGCAGCATTCCGTTGCCGAAGACGTCGCCGCCCATGTCTCCGATGGCCACTGCGGTGAAGTCGTGGCTCTGCACGTCGTGACCAAAGCTGGCGAAGTGCGATTTCACCGATTCCCACGCGCCGCGGGCGGTGATGCCCATCGCCTTGTGGTCGTAGCCGACTGAGCCGCCGGAGGCGAAGGCGTCACCGAGCCAGTGGCCGTACTCGACGCTGATGGCATTGGCGGTGTCGGAGAAGGTGGCCGTCCCCTTGTCCGCGGCGACCACCAGGTAGGAGTCGTCGCCGTCGTGCCGGACGACGTTGGTCGGTGCAGCGACGGTGACGCTGCCGTCGTCCTCCTCGATCTGCTTATCGGTGATGTCCAGCAGCGCTCGGATGAAGATCTTGTACGCATCCCGGCCGGCCCCGAACCACGCACTGCGGTCTTCGCGCGGGTCCGGCAGCTGCTTGGCGTAGAACCCTCCCTTGGCGCCTGAGGGCACGATGACCGAGTTCTTCACCATTTGGGCCTTGACCAGGCCCAGCACCTCTGTGCGGAAGTCCTCCTGCCGGTCGGACCAGCGCAGCCCGCCGCGGGCGATGGTGTCGAAGCGCAGGTGAGTGCCCTCCACCTGCGGCGAATAGACCCAGATCTCGTGGGCCGGCCGCGGCAGCGGGGCGGAATCGATGTCGACGGGCCGCAGCTTGAGCGCGACTCGGTCGTGCCCCTGATAGAGGTTGGTGCGGTCGGTGGAGTCGATCAGGTTCAGGAAGGTGCTCAGCACCCGGTCCGCGTCGAGTGTGGCGACGCCCTCCAACGCGTCCAACACCGCAGACCGAGCAGAGTCGGCCTCATTGTCCGCCGCCTGCGGATCGAACTTGGCGGTGAAGTACTCAATCAGGGCCTCGGCCACCCCGGGATTGGCCAGCAGCGCTTCGGCGAGGAAGTCGTAGGAGTGCACGGTGCCCAGCTGGCGCAGGTATTTGGCGTAGGCACGCAGCACTGTGACGCTGCGGATGTTCATTCCCAGCCGCAGCACCAGGCGGGAGAACACGTCGGACTCCACACGGCCGATGAGCACGTGGTGGTAGGCCTCTTTGAACAGCTCTGTGGTGCCGGAGGCATCCACCGACTCCGGATAGCCCAGCCCCAGGTCGTAGAGGTAGAAGACTCCTCCGTCGTCTGTGGTGAGGGTGTAGGCGCGCTCATCGAGGAGGGCCAGGCCGAAGTCGCTGATGATCGGCAGCGTCTCGGTCAGCGTCTTCGGCTCAGTGAGATAGAGCTTCAGCCGCATATCGGCGGCGTCATCGTCCTGCGGGGCATAGAAGCTCAGCCGCGGACCGTCCTGCGGCCGGGCCTCCAGCGTTTCGAAGGTCGCCGCGTCCTGCAGCGCATCGGAGACTTCGTAGAGCACCCGATAGTCGCCGGGGAAGGCTTCTCCCCACCGGCGCGAGATGCGTTCAGCGTGCTCCTCCTCATACCGGTCTGCCGCCTCCTGGCCGATGCCCTCAGGCCAGGAGCGGACGACGTCGGCCAGCCGGGCCTGCAGCTGATCAGTGGTCAGGCCCATCTCCTCAGCACCGGGACGCAGTCGCATCCGGAAGAACACGCGGGCCAGCACCGACTCGGAGAGCCTGACGGTGAAGTCGATCGACTCGGCGTCGATGTGCTGCAGCATCTCGTTCTCCACACGACGACGCACCGCAGTGTTGTAGCGATCGCGCGGCAGGTAGAGGAGTGCGGTCATGAAGCGGCCGAAATGGTCCTGTCGCAGGAAGAGCTTGATCCGGCGACGCTCCTGCAGCTGGAGAATCTGCCAGGCGACGTCTTCGACCTCGTCGATCTCCATCTGCATCAGTTCATTGCGCGGATAGGTCTCCAAGATCTGCAGCAGGTCGCCGCCGGAATGTGATTCGGGGCTGAAGCCCGAGCGGGCCAGCAGCTGCTTCGCACGCGAGCGCAGCAGCGGGATGGTGGAGATGGACTGGGTGTAGGCGCTCTGGCTGAAGAGCCCCAGGAAGCGCCGCTCCCCGGTGACCTCACCGGCGGCGTCGAACATTTTGACGGCTACATAGTCCATGTAGGTGCGACGACGCACTGTGGACCGGGAGTTTGCCTTGGTGATCACCAGTGCCCTGCGCTGTCGGGCCCTGGCTCGGCCGGCCGCAGACAGTGCCGAAGCACTCTTGGGCCGGGGTGCGCCCTCCGCGTCGGAGAGGATTCCCAGCCCGGTGCCGGAGACAGGCTCCAGACGGGCAGTCCCCCCCTCATCGGTCAGTGAGTACTCCCGAGCCCCCAGGAAGACGAAGTTTCCATCGCCCATCCATTCGACCAGTTCTGCCGACTCGCCCTGGTCGACCAGATCGTCCAGTCTGCGAATATCAGCGGCTGAGCGGCGGGCCTCTGCGATCATTCGGTCCTGATCGCGATGGCTGAGCGCCACATCGCTGAGCACCTTCGTCAGCCCCGCTCTGATGTCCTGGGCCTCCTGGTCGGTGACCACCTGGTCAAGCTCCACGGAGATCCATGACTCCAGCTGGGTGTGGTCGGCCTCATCCTCCAGCATGGCCGAGAGTGCCGGCATTGACTGAGTGTCTCCGGAGGAGAGGGAACGTGCTTGGCTGGGCAGCGACTTGACGCTCTTGAGGCTGCGGTCGGAACTGGAGCGGGCGGTGAGGAATATCGGATGGACCACCAGTGAGATCGCATGACCGCCGCGGCTGATCTCGGCAGCGACGGAGTCGACCAGGTAGGGCATATCGTCGGTGACGACGAAGACGATGCTGCGGCGCCCGACGGTGACGACGTCCACCACGGGGTCGGAGGTGGTCCGCGAAGACGCGACCTCCAGGTGAACGTTCAGGCGCGCTCGCTGCTGCTCCGCGTTGACCTCGGCGAGGTCTTCCGGCGCAATATGGGCGTAGTAGGCGCTGTGGAGGTCATCGACCTGGTGGTCATCCCTGGACCAAAGAGTGGTGGGCAGTTCTGCCATTGTCTGACAACTTCCTAACCTCGTCGGTGAGCTGACACACAGCCTATCGTCTGAACGAGTGGGTTTCGACTCTTCCGCCTCGGCCACGGCCCCTGATCCCATCGGCAGGCATCAGCCGACGCCGCGGGGAAAGCTCGACTCCGGCCAGAGAGGCGATCTGCCGCCGCAGCGCAGAGCTCCTGCCGGACTCTGCCAGCACCTCTCCCGCCCGCAGCGCAAGATCGCAGGATTCCTGATCCCAAGGAAGGAAGCTGCGGATGCTGCCCCCGGAACCGAGCTGGGCCCAGGCATCACTGAGCTGCCGGCGCGGAGACCGCCCGATGACCTCCTTGCGCAGCTGGCTGACGATCACCTGCGGCTCCGGTGCTTGCGGCAGGCTCTCTGCCAGTTCCTGTACGGCTTTGATCAGCCGCGAAAACCCCACAGGGTCGGACCCTCCGATGGCCAGAACGGTGTCTGCGTGGCTCAGGACTGTTCGCGTCGCGCCGTTGCGCTGCGCCGCAGCGCCGTTTGAGTCCAGCGCCAACTCGGCATCGTGCTCGAGCCAGGGCGCAGTGTCGACAATGATGTGGTCGTAGTCGGCCCGGGCCTGCGCCAGCACCAGCTCCAGCGCAGGAGCGCGCACCTCAGTCCAGCGGTCCGTCTGGGGAAGCCCGGTCAGCACTGCGAGCCGCGATGATCCCAGCATCACAGTGGTAGCCGCAGCGGCAAGTGTTGTCGGGCCCAATCGCCCCAGGTCGGCTGCGCGGCAGGCCTGAGCGAGGCCGGCCGATTCCTCCATAAGACCCAGATGGACGGCGACGGCCGAGGCGTAGGTGTCAGCATCGATGAGCATCGTCCGAGCTCCGGACAGTGCCAGTTCGGCAGCCATATTGACAGCCACTGTGGTGCGCCCCGGCGATCCTGCCGCACCCCAGACCGCTGTCATGCCGGCAAGACCGGCCACCGGCGGCTGGTCGGCGACCGTGAGCGTGGGCTCGGCCTCTTCGGTGCCGGCATCGCCGATCATCCCGTTGGTCGCCATCAGATGAGCGAAGTCATCCTCCTGCGTGGACTCATCCGGCTGGGGCGGATCACCGTGATGCTGTTCGGACCCGCTGCTGTTGGCCGGCTGTTGCTCAGCCAGCGCCTGCGCAAGCTGGTCCGGACGCGCCTCGTCGTCAAAACTCATGGCACCCAGCCCGGTGAGTCTCGTCCGCTCAGCGGCCACGTCGGACACGACCACCACTGTCAGGCCCTGATCCCGCAGCCGAGCGAGCACGGCGGCAGTCAGCTGGTCAGTGCTGCCGATGATCAGGGCCGCATCGGCCCGGGTCGTCTGCGCCGCAGCGATCAGCTCAGCCAGATCGGCACACCGGCGATCCACCGTCACCTCAGTGTGGAGCCTCTCCAGCGCGGTGACGTGATCGGTCTGCAGCCCCCCGGTGCTCAGCACAGAGCATCGCCTCACAGCTCACCCTCCTCAGCAGCGGAGGGCAGGACTGAGACGGCCGCGCCCTCCCCCAGGGCGGTGAGCAGGTCTTCGACCTCTTCGGCCGAGACCAGCAGCTCCACCGTGACCGAGTCCTGGGCTGCGAACGTGGAACTCGACTCACGGATATCGGTGACCTCCGCGGCCGTGACCAGCTGGACCGCCTCGGCGTCCTCCTCGCTGAGCGTGGACCCGACGGCCGCCCACACATCGACCAGACGGCCGGGCTGAACGGCTCTGGCAAGATCATGTTCGGCGCGCACGGTGATCGCCTGCAGCCCGTCGGAGGTCACCTCGCTGAGAGCTCCGGCGGGCAGGATCTCTCCCTCCCCCACCATTCTGGTCAGCTGCAGACCGTCGGGCAGCTCGTCCTCTGCGGAGAGATACTTGTCAGCCGATTCCGGGATGTGCACATGGACGGTGCGCAGGTCCTCCAGTGCGAGGTGGTCACCGGTGCTCAGCGGCGCGTCTGCGGCGTAGACGGGAATCGTACGGTCCTGCACCGCGAGCAGGGCAAGCACTCCGGCGACCGAAAGGACGACGATCACCACTCCCAGCAGCAGCCGCGGGTCACGCCAGGTGGGCCGTCGCAGCCGCTGCGCGGGCTGAGACGCGTACTCATCATCAGTGGTGATCTGGCTCACGCGCTACACGATAGTCGAACCTGTGGACTCATGGGAGGGCGCGCGAACAACTGTGGACTATTACTCTCTCTGCGACTGCAGTGGGACAATGGTGCCAAGCAGCATCAACCGGCACTGAAAGGGGCAGAAACGATGCGAAGGTTCCTCACACTTCCAGATGTGGCCGAGGCCCTCAATATCTCGATGTCCCAGACCCGGGCTCTCATCAAGAGCGGTGACCTGGAGGGCATTCAGATTGGTGGACGCGGCCAGTGGCGCGTGGAGGAGGCAAAGCTCGACGAGTACATCGATCGTCAGTACGCCGCCCAGCGCGCCTGGCGGACGACTGAGAAGCAGCAGCACACAGAGGCCTAGCTGCTGCGAACCAGAACCACCGAGGCCAGAGCGATCGTTCGGATGCGTCGGCTGCGCCCCGGTGCCGCACCCTCGGACTTCACAGCCACATCCAGGTGATCGGCGCCCACATGGGCGATCACCCCACGGCCGAGCTCCCCACCGACCCCCGTTACGATCACCGTCTCGCGGCTTCGCGCCAGCGCCCGCAGCGGTGACCCCATGCCCAGCAGCCTCCTGGTGTGGCTGGTCTCAGGGAGGGCTCGCGCCGACAGCCCCTCGATCGAAGTGATGGCCCGAACCGGAAGAATGACGCTCCGCGCGCCTGTGCGCCCGCTGAGCCAGTCGGCTCCGACCCTCTGCACAAGCAGGTGGAGCTGACCACCGTCCTGCAGAGTGATCTGCACCTGTGCACCGACTCCTGCGCGCAGCCGATCGACCAGCAGCATTTGTCCGCGCTCCCATTCGACAGCTTCGGCAATCTCCGCCTCCAGCTGTTGGGCCCGCTGGGCAGACCACTGGGCCTCCAGGTCATCGAACAGTGCTTCCCATCGCATCCTGTGCCCCCAATTGAGCTCGCTCAGATGTCACTCTACGCGTGACCCTGGCGCATCTCCTGCTGGCTGTGTAGTATCTAAATGCATCAAACGACATGAAACATCACGTATTGGAATATTCGTCGATTGTTGGAGGACAGCGATGGGATTCATCCCGCTCCGGCCACGTCTGGTTTCCTCGCGGCACACCGGTGCCCCCGTTCGGCACCAGAACGAGGACACCGCGGTGACGGTCGCCTCCGGGAGCACATTGTGGAGCATCGCCGCTGAGCACCTGGGCCCGGCGGCGACGGACTGGGAAGTTGCCCGCGAATGGTTCCGGTGGCACCAGGAGAACCAACTGCTGATCGGCGAGGACCCGGCGCAGCTGCGGCCCGGCACAGTGCTGCGGCCACCGCCGCGCTGACAATCACGTCATGGACCAATCACCTCATGCGAAGGAGTCACCTGTGATGACGGCACTGAAGAAGACCAGTCTGTTGGAAACGCTGGGGCCCGGCCGGCCCTCTCGGCCGCTGCGAGCCTCATCAGGCACGCCGAAGAGCGACTCCGGCCCGGAGGAGGACTCAGCATTGCCTGCGCCGGAACCTGGGCCGTTCAGACTTCATCGGGAGGCAGATGTTCATCGTATGGCGGCCTCACTCGGCGCAGATCCGCTTCCGCAGCCCGCCTCCGCCTCATCTGGGGACGGCCAACGGCCCGATGAGCTGGCCACCCTGCGACAGGAGCACCGCCAGATCGTGGCCATTTCGCGAGTTGTCTGCCAAGCGGTCGCTGAGGTGCTCGCCGGACTGCGGTCAGTGCAGCAGATGAGCCGGTGGCTGGATCCACAGGTCCATGACAAGGTCAGACAACGAGGGGAGATTCTCGCTCGCCATCGGCAAGGATCCACAGTGTACGGCGGACCGCTGACGTTTCGGTCCATCCGTGCTGCCCATGTGCGGCCGGGAGTCTGGGAGGTCTCAGTGGTCTTCAGCGACGAATGCCGCACCCGGGCGTGTGCCCTGCGGCTCCAGGCCCATCGCAGGCGGTGGCGGGTCAGCGCGATGGAGCTGGGCTGAGCAGTCGGAGTCAGCTGGAGGGGTTGGTGTCCCTCATCCCTGGAATGGTGACCCTCTTGCCTGCGGCGGCAGCACGGCCATCCTTGACTCCGGGAAGTTTGGGGCCACCAGCCGGCGGCGTCACAGCGGTCACTTCGGCGGCGAAGAGCTTACGCACCGACTCTTCACGGATGTCCTCTGCCATTGCTTGGAAGAGCAGGTATCCTTCGCGCTGATACTCCACCAGCGGGTCACGCTGGGCCATAGAGCGCAGACCGATGCCTGACTTCAGATAGTCCATCTCGTAGAGATGCTCCTGCCACTTTTCGTCGATGACGGTGAGCAGCACACGCCGCTCCAAGTGACGCAGCGCATCAGCGCCGATCTCCTCTTCCTTCTTCTTATAAGCGATCTTGGCGTCGGAGACGATCTCTCGCTTCAGCATCTTGACGCTCAGTTGGTCAATACCACCTGCTTCTTCAATCAGGTCGGCGATCTCCAAGCTGACCCCATAGAGTTCGCCAAGGTCGTCCCACAGCTCTTCGAGGTCCCAATCCTCGGCAGAGGAGGCCACCGTCTTCTCCGCAATCATGAGCTCAACGGCATCCTCGATGAAGAACTGGACCTTTTCGTGGACGTCGTCGCCCTCCAGAATGCGCCTGCGGTCGGAATAGATCGCTTTGCGCTGCCGGTTCATGACGTCGTCGTACTTCAGCACGTTCTTACGGGTCTCAGTGTTCTGCGACTCCCGCTGCTGCTGGGCGTTGGCAATGGCGCCGGAGACCATCTTATGCTCCACCGGCACATCATCGGCCATCGCCGAAGAGTTCATGATGCGCTGAGCCGCAGACTGGTTGAAGAGCCGCATCAGATCATCCGTCAGCGAGATGTAGAAGCGGGATTCGCCCGGGTCGCCCTGGCGTCCCGAGCGGCCGCGCAGCTGGTTGTCGATGCGACGGGACTGGTGCCGTTCGGTGCCCAACACGTACAGGCCGCCGAGCTCACGGACCTTCGCGCCCTCCTCATCGGCCTGAGCCTTCGCCTGGGCGAAGACCTCGTCCCACTTGGCCTCGTACTCCTCTGCGTCCTCCTGCGGATCAAGTCCCAGCTGCTCCATCTGATGGACAGCATTGAACTCAGCATTTCCGCCGAGCATGATGTCAGTGCCGCGGCCCGCCATATTCGTGGCCACAGTCACCGAGCCGACCCGTCCAGCCTGAGCGACGATCGCGGCTTCCCGCTCGTGATTCTTGGCATTGAGCACTTCGTGCCGGACACCGTTCTTAGCCAACTGTTTGGAGAGGTACTCCGACTTCTCCACCGATTCGGTGCCGACCAGCATCGGCTGGCCCTCCTCGTGCCGAGCCAGGATGTCCTCGACGACGGCGTTGAACTTGATGACCTCATTCTTGTACACCAAGTCGTTGTGGTCGGTTCGCTGACGCGGCCTATTCGATGGGATCAGCACGACCCCCAGCTTATAGGTGGACATAAATTCGGCAGCCTCGGTCTCAGCTGTGCCGGTCATGCCAGCGATCTTGCTGTAGCTGCGGAAGTAGTTCTGCAGAGTGACAGTGGCCCGGGTTTGGTTCTCCGGCTTGATCCGGACCTCCTCCTTGGCCTCAATGGCCTGGTGGAGACCCTCACTGTAGCGACGTCCCTTGAGGACTCGGCCGGTGTGCTCATCGACGATGTGCACTTCGCCGTCGACCACCACGTAGTCCGTGTCCCGCTTATAGAGCTCTTTGGCCCGAATCGCGTTGTTGAGATACTGAATCAGCGTGGTGTTCTGGGTCTCGTAGAGATTTTCGATGCCGAGGTAGTCTTCGACCTTGTCAATGCCTGACTCCAGAACCCCGACGGTCTTCTTCTTCTCGTCGACCTCGTAGTCCTCCTCAGCCCTGAGGGTCGTGACCAGCTTGGCGAAGTCCCCGTACCAGCGCGAGATGTCGCCGGTGGCCGCACCCGAGATGATCAGCGGCGTACGAGCCTCATCAATCAGGATGGAGTCGATCTCATCGATGATCGCGTAGTGGTGTCCGCGCTGCACCAGGTCGTCCAATGATTGGGCCATATTGTCGCGCAGAAAATCGAAGCCGAACTCGTTGTTGGTGCCGTAGGTGACGTCAGCGGCATACGCTTCACGACGCTGAGCAGGCTTCAAGGCATTGGTGATCACACCGGTGGTCATCCCCAGAAACCGGAATACGCGTCCCATCAGCTCGGACTGGTACTTGGCGAGGTAGTCGTTGACGGTGATGATATGGACGCCCTCGCCGGTCAGAGCGTTCAGATATGCCGGCGCTGTAGCCACCAGAGTCTTGCCCTCACCGGTGCCCATTTCGGCGATATTGCCCAGATGCAGCGCAGCCCCGCCCATGATCTGCACGTCGTAGTGCCGCTGGCCCAAGGTTCGGTCGGCAGCCTCCCGAACAGCTGCGAAAGCCTCTGGCAGAAGCGAGTCCAACGTCTCGCCCTCGGCGATGCGCTCCTTGAACCGTTCAGTCTCTCCCCGCAGCTCCTCATCGGAGAGCTCTTTGAACTCGTCATCCAACAGGTTTACCGCGTCAGCATAGCCGCGCAGCTGTTTGAGGACCTTCTTATCCCCGGTCTTGAGGACTTTTTCCAGCAGGGTGGGCACAGTCGGTTACTCCGTTGGGTGTCTTGTCTGTCAGATGGGCATGCTCTGGGCACACCGGACCACTCTCCAGTGTATGCGCGAAGTCAATAATCGCGAACACACCTCAGCCCGATGTGCCCAGGGCAGCCGGCCCTTGAGGCCTCCTCAGTCAGCCAGTGGGAAGGTTGGCTCGCGTCGTGCCGTTGGTGGCCCGGTACGTGCGCTCCTCAGTGTGCGGCTGGTCTGATTTCTGCTCGGTGTCCAATGAGATGACTCCGTAGGTCCATCCGCGTCGACGATAGACGGCCGAGGGCTGGCTCGTCTCAGCGTCGAGATAGAGGTAGAAGTCGTGGCCGATGAGCTCCATGGCGTCGACGGCGGCGTCCACACTCATCGGTTCGGCGCCGAACACCTTCCGGCGGATCCTGATGGGTGCGTCCCAATCCTCCTCCGGGGGTGCGTCGTCGGCGGCATCAGCGTCCAGGACCTGCTCATAGAGGGGACGGTTCGGATCCACCGGGGTCAGACCGGAGAGCGCCTCCCCCACCGACGGCGTGTGCTGGCCGCTGCTGCGCGAGCGGCTCTTCTTCTTGTCCCGTGCCCTGCGCAGACGCTCGAGGAGTTTGTTGAAGGCCGTTTCGAATGCGGCAAACTTCTCCTCGGCCTGCGCCTCAGACCGAATGACTCTGCCGCGGCCCACCACGGTCAGCTCTACAGTCATCGTGGAGTCGGCACGCCGGTGCGACGTTTCGTTGGAGACTTTGATCTCCAGCCGCTGGCCCTTATCCGCCAGCTGCTCGATCTTCTCGCTCTTGGAGTCGACATGCTCTTTGAACCGGTCAGGGATCGTAATATTGCGGCCGGTGTAAGTAGTCTGCAGAGCCATAAGTGTCCTCCTTGGCATCCGGGCGGGTATTTCGCAACGCAAGCCGCAGACTCTGCATCGAGCCCACCGCCGCTGCGATGGGACTCTTTCTCAAGTGCCCATACCCCAGGCTATGCCGAAAAGCAGCGTGCGGGAAGAGCCCTGCCGAGAATGGAGGGCTGATGCACAGAGTCACCTCGGCGTTGCGGCCAGAACCGCCGCCGCCGACACCTGGGCTCCCGCCTGGGACAGGCACTGATACAAGCGTCCGAGGGTGGCGCCGGTGGTGAGCACATCATCGACCAGCATCACCTCAGCGTCGCGAAGCATCGGCTCGGCACCCGGCACCAGGCTGAATCGATTGCGAGTTCGGCGCCGAGCCCGTTTGGACCGGGTCTTCTGCCCGTGGTCGACAGCCATCACATCGTTGACGGCCAGTCGGTGGCGAACCAAATGCCCCGCCGGTGCGATCCCCGCGGGCAGGCGGAGCTGATGAAGCAGCTCCCCCAGCGGATGTCGGCCGCGGGCCAGCTGTGAGCGCGGCGGCGACGGCGGCCACACCAGCAGGATCTCCTCACCTGTGCAGAGCTCCGCTGCAGTCCGGACCGCCCGGGCCAGTGCCGGAGCGAGAACGCGGCCCAACCGCACCCGTTCGTGATCTTTGAAGGTCAGTACGGCATCTGCCACCAGGCTGCTGTACTCACCTGCGCTGACCACCGGAAGTACGCTGAGGCCGGGGAGCAGCGGCAGGGCTTCGGCCGGGTCTTCCGCCCGGTAGGGGTACCGGGTCAGCAGCTGCAGGTCATCGCGGCAGTCCGGGCAGAGGTCAGTGCCTGGGGAGCGGCAGCCCACGCACCAGGTCGGCGCCAGCAGATCGGCCGCCTGGGCCGTCGCGCGGCGCAGCGCCGTCGCCGGTGCGGAGAACCAGATCCGGTCCAGCGGTTCCAGCACCATCTCTCGAGCGTGCCTCACCGCGGAGGTCGGCGCCAGAGCAGGGGCGCCACCTGTGGAGAGCGGGACGGCAGCCTCATCCGGAGTAGGAGAGGTCCGAGACCGCTATCTCCTCCTGCAGCGTCCACCGGTCTCCTACGTTGACATAGACCTGTTCACCCGACTGCTCCATATAGATGTTGGATCGGCCCTCTCCGATGGATACGTTGAGCAGGCCGGTCACTCCTTCTTCGGGATCGTCGAGGGTCCCGTCGAGATCAATCTGCTGCACCTGTCCCTGGGCAGGGTCGTCGTCGTCCTCGTCCCAGGGCTGCCACACCATCACGGCATCGTTCTCCGCCCACCGGACCTCTTCGATGGCGACGTCGGCGTTGAGCACATAGTGCCCGCCCAGCCCGCGGGGGACTCCGGTGGAACCGTCACGGACCACGGAGGCGATGTAGATGGTGCGCACCCCGGCGTCCTCCACCACAAGAGCTGCCCGGGCGCCGTCCTGGGAAATGCGCAGCGATGTGACCTCCTTGTCCTCCAGGAAGGCGGCCGGCACCTGAACACTGGTGGACTCCGCCGGCTGGTCGTAGGAGTAGGCGCGGATGGTGGCGTCGCCGTCCTCTGTGTGCGTCACAGTCCAGGTCCAACCGAAGTTGTCCATCGAGGGCCGGGTGAGGCGGTCGGCCTCAACCAGCAGCTCCGGCGCCGCCGCATCAGCACGCACATGGTACAGAGCGCTGAGATCCTCATCCATGAAGGCGAACACCTGGTCCGCCGGTGGGCTGGGCATGGCTGGGAACCGCGGATCGAGGTCGGAGATGTCCGGCAGCCCGGACACCACATTGGTTGAGGTGCCCGTCTGCCGCACCAGCGTGCCGTCCCGGACCCCGATCTGTGATTCCCCGGCCGCCGGACTGGTTTCAACGCTCAGCTGCTCGTCTTCGCTCAGCTCGCTCTGTTCGGGCACATCGATGCTGCTTCCCCCGACCGTGATGGATGTGTCCCGGACGGTGGAGAGCTGAGAAAGGGCCAGGTTCAGCTGGTGGCGCATCAGCGTCAGCTCCGAGTCGGAGGCCCCGGACGTCACCTCAGTCTCGAGGTCCACGGTGGCCACCAGTTCGTCGACCGGCACCGAAGGATTGCCCAGCGAGGCTTCCGGCGGGAAGGCGGAGATGACCCCGTCCTCCAACCACGGAGCCGGCCCCTCAAGAATGCGGCTGACGATCTCCGCAGGCAGGGCGGGCCTGTTGATGAACCATCGCATGTCCGGCACGGCGTAGCGCTGCTGGGAGTCGTAGAAGTAGAGCGTGTAGGGGTTGTAGACCTCGTTGAAGGTTCCCTCGTCCAGGATCTTGCCGGCCGGAGCCTGGACGATGCGCCATTCGTCCTCCACCTGCTCAACTTCGAAGTGAAACGTCTCAGTGCCTCCAGGACGGACCATGGTGCCGTTGCCGTCCACATAGCGGTCCAGCTGGATCTCTACGACGAAGGCCTCACCTTCAGCCTCCTGAATGGTGGGTTCGCCGGCGTAGATGTAGGTCCGGTCGTCGGGAGACCACTGTTCGGCAGCACTTTCGGTCAGGTACTCGCGGGCGACCTCATAGTCGTTCTGCGGCCCCGCTCCAGCTTTCAGGAAGTCGCTGATGATGTCCTCGGGTCCGGCACCGGGCTGTGGGGGGACCGGATCACGCTGATATTCGTACCCTTGGGCAGGCGGCGCTTCGGCCCTGCCCACCGGCCCGTCAGTGGGAAGAGTCGGCGTGCAGCCGACGAGGGTCAGCGAGACCACGATGGCGGCCGCGAGCGTGGCTTTGAGCTGGGAACGTCTCATGCTTCGGGATCCTGCTGGTAGAGGGCCTGCTCCTGGACACGGTCGTGGGTGACCCCGGTGCTCGGATGCACCCAGTCTGCGGTGATTCGGCGCCGCTCATCCTCCCGGTAGCTCGGCGGCAGCGCCAACGGAGATGCTCGGTAGGGCTCCCCCTGGCGCCGGGGCAGGACCATCCGGAAGCAGGCCCCCTGCCCCTGTTGGCCCCACGGGTCCAAGCTGCCCTGATGCAGCCGGGTGTCCTCAGTGGCGATGGACAGTCCCAGTCCGGACCCGCCGGTGGTGCGTGCCCGGGCAGGGTCGGCACGCCAGAACCGGTCGAAGACATGATCAACCTGCTCCGGAGTCATTCCGATCCCGAAGTCCCGTACGGCAATCCCAACCGCCGTCGGGCTGGATGTGATCACCAGGTCCACCGGCTGACCCTCAGAGTATTCGATGGCGTTGTTGACCAGATTGCGCAGGATACGGTCAATGCGCCGCCGATCGACCTCAGCGGTGAAGTCCTCTCCTTGGACCACGATGTTCAGTTCGCCGCCGGTCTGCTCCGCCAGGGGCAGGGCAGCGGTGAGCACCTCCTGGGCGAGGGCACTGAGGTCGACGTCGTTGAGGGCAAGCTCTGCGGCCCCAGCATCGAAGCGCGACATCTCCAACAGATCAGCAAGCAGCGCCTGGAACCGTTCCACCTGATGATGCAGCAGCTCAGCAGATCGTCGGCTGACCGGATCGAAGTCTTCGCTGGAACTGTGGAGCACGTCTGCGGCGATGCTGACCGTCGACAGCGGGGTGCGCAGTTCGTGGGAGACGTCGGAGACGAAGCGCTGCTGCATCTTCGACAGATTGGCCAGCTGGGTAATCTGCTCCTGCAGAGTGGAGGCCATTCGGTTGAACGAGAGACCCAACCGGGCTATCTCGTCCTCACCGACCACCGCCAGGCGCTGATCGAGCTGCCCGTCGGCGATCCGTTCAGAGACTTCAGCGGCTTGGGAGACCGGTTTGACCACTGTGCGGGTGATCCAGGCGGCGATGAGCATGTTCATCAGCAGGATCACTGCGATGGCGATGAGGAACACCTGGAAGACGAACGTCACGTTCTCCTCAACTGAGGAGAAGTCGTAGACGTAGAACAGTCCGTACGGCTCCCCCGGAGGCAGATGCACATAGATGCCGAAGGCGACACCGGGGACGTCTTCTCCCTCTTCGTTCTCTATCGCCACCGGCTGCCACAGCTGCGTATCCTGTCCGCTGGTCAGCACCGCCTCGCGCAGATCCTCACTGATGACGCCCTCGGAGAACCCTTCGGAGTGGCGCGGCGCCACCTGCAGATCCTCAGGTTCGCCCAGGGGAAGCAGCACGAAGTCGCGGGGCAGCGCAGCTGATCCTCCGAGGTTCTCCAACACACCGGCAACCTGGGTCTCCACCTCCCCGCGGTCCACCGGCTGCATGGCGTCGAAACCGTTGCCCGCCTGGATCAGCTCATCGGTGGCTTCGGCCTCCACCTGATCGAAGCGTTCCTGATAGAAGCCGGTGGTGACCTGTTCCACCAAGAAGTAGGCGATAAGCCCAGTGCCGACCAGCGTCAGCAGGCCGGTGTAGAAGACCGCTCGAACCATCAGCGAGCGCGCCCAGAATTTGGGCAGCCGCAGCATGCGCTGGCGGAAGCTCAGCGGCGGGCGGGCGCGCTCGATCGCCGGCGAGTCGGGCTGGGCCCCAGCTTGGCTCTGCTGGGGCTGTGCGGTGGTCTGCTCAGTGATGGTCGCCGACTCTCCCTATCCCCCGGCTTTGTAGCCGATGCCGCGCACGGTCTGAACAATCTCAGGGTTCTCCGGGTCCTTCTCCACTTTGGCGCGCAGACGCTGCACGTGCACGTTCACCAGGCGAGTATCGGCCTGGTGCCGGTACCCCCAGACCTCCTCGAGCAGCATCTCGCGGTTCCAGACCTGCCAGGGCTTCTTGGCCAGCGTGGAGAGCAGGTCGAACTCCAACGGGGTCAGGGGAATCTTGGTGCTGCCGCGGCGGACCTCATGACCGGCCACATCGATGGACAGGTCGCCGATGGTCAGAGTCTCGGCCTCGTGGTGATTGCCGCTGCCCTCTGAGGGCCGCAGCCGAGCCCGCACCCGGGCGACCAGCTCGGCGGGCTTGAACGGCTTCGGCACGTAGTCGTCGGCACCGGCCTCCAGCCCACGCACCACATCTGCGGTGTCGGACTTCGCTGTCAGCATGATGATGGGGGTGTCCGCCTCCTCCCGCATCTCCCGACACACCTCAATGCCATCCTTGCCCGGAAGCATCAGGTCAAGCAGCACCAGATCCGGCTCCGAGGCTCGGAACACCTCCAGGGCGCCGTCGCCGGTCTCACAGAACGTCGGCTCGAATCCGTCGTTCCGCAGCACAATGCCGATCATCTCAGAGAGTGCCTCATCATCGTCGACCACCAGGATCCGACCCTTCATGACACGTCCTTCCTCACAGCTGCTGCAACGATTGTGACTTTCCTCAGGATATATGCATTCCAGCCTGCCATCCTCATGCGCCCGGGCTCGGCGTCTTCTGCGGTGCGCCACCGAAGGCAACGGCGATAAGGTGGCGGAGTAAGCCTAGGACGAGGAGGGTGTGGTGACCGCAGAGCGCTGGCCGAGCACGACGTTGCCTTCATCCGCCTCGCAGCCCGGCAGCGCGCAGCCGCAGGTGCAGCCCGGGGCCGTCTATCCGCTGCGTGCCATGGCCCAGGATGAGCTGTTCTCCGGGGCGTTCGGCGTGATTCGACGCAGCCCGCGCGCCGTGCTGGGCCTGCCGTTCTTGGCCGGAGTGATCAACTTCGCCGTCGCCATGCTGCTGATGGTCATCTTCCCCTCCCAGCAGTTCATGCGCATGTTCCTGGACCCGGCGGCCTTCGACGACCCGGAGATGGCCTGGGCGCTGATGGGCGACGGCGCCCTGTGGCTGCTGCTGATGCTCACCGGTTTCATCGGCAACCTGCTGCTGGCGCTCTCGGTGGGCCTGCTGGCCATCCCCGCGCTGCGGGCGGCCTACGGGCTGCCCACCACACTGCGTCAGACGATCCGACTGCGGGCCGGCACGCTGGGCTGGCTGGTGCTGCACTGTCTGATGTTGGGGCTGCTGGTGGGCGTCGGTGGGTTCATCGCACTGGTCATCAGTGCGCTGCTGATCGGTATGACGTTCTTCGTCGCGGCCATCGTGGTGCTGCCCGGCCTCTTCCTGCTGCTCTGCTGGGTGAGTGCAGCAGTGATGTTCGGGCCCATGGCCGCAGTGGTGGAGCGGCGCAACGCGTTCAGCGCGCTGGCCCGGTCACTGAGCCTCAACCGCGGCCTGTGGTGGCGGCACATCGGCGCGGTTGCCCTGGTCTACCTGATCGGCGGGATCGCGGTGCTGGTGGCTTCGATGCCGGCGGGGATCGTGGCGGGCTTCGGCTCGGAGGTCGCCTGGCAGTCGCCGCAGGGTCAACAGGATTGGGTCTCGATGGCGCTGCTGGTCCTGGCGCAGCTGTACGACGCCGTGCTGACCGCGCTGGTGATGGCCCTGGCGGGCACGGTGATCGCTGTGATGTACCTCAATGCGCGGTTCCGGCAGGAGGCGCTGGACGCCGTGCTGCTGGATGCCGCCGCAGAGCCCCAGGAGCTCGGGGAGCTGATCCCCGGCTCTCCGGAGCACCTTCAGGCTCACTACTCCGCCCAGCATCAGCGAGGGACCGTCTAGATGTATGACCGGGACGAGGCCCGCCGACTGCTGGAGGAGGAGCTTTCCGGCACCGAGTATCAGCGACAGTTCAGCGGACCGGTGCGGGAGGCGATCGACCGATTCCTGCAGTGGCTGCAGGAGGGCGCGCTGAATCTCGGCGTCGTCGATATTCCTGCCGGGCCTCTGGTCGTTCTGTTTCTGCTGGCAGCCGCGATCACCGTGGTGCTGCTGGTGGTCCGCCCCCGCCTTCAGCGTTCGGCCGCCGCAGACCGGGGAGTCGATATTGAACGCGGCATCACCGCCGCCGAGCTGCGCGCCCGTGCCGATCGAAGCGCTGAAGCAGGAAACTACGACGACGCCGCCCGCGATCGTTTCCGAGCACTGGTGCGCGCAGCGGAAGAACGCTCTCTGCTGCGCAGCTCCACCGGGCGCACCGCCACCGAGATCACCGAACAGCTGGCGATCCGGTTCGGCGAGCACGGCGAGCGGCTGCGGGCCGCCGCCGACCTGTTCAACCTCTCCCGGTACGGCAGACAGCGCCTGAGCGTCCAACAGTACGAGCAGCTTCGAGCCCTGGATGCGACGCTGCGCGAGGCTGATCCCACTGAGGGCGCCGACGCTGCCGGCCCCAGGCTGGTGGTCCCCCAATGAGCGCCACTGCCTCCGACGCAGCCTCTGCCGCCCGGTCAGTCCTGGCCCGGTGGCAGTTCTGGATAGTGCTGGCCCTGGCCGGCGTCGTCGCTGCGGCAGGCATGCAGCTGCTGGACGGCGACGACGCCGAGCCCTACGGCTTGGACAGCACCAACCTTGACGGATACGCGGCCCTTGCCTCGGTCCTGGAGGACGAGGGCGTGCAGATCCACCGGGCCTACTCGGCGCAGGTGGCCGCCGACCTGATGCAGGAGCACGGCGAGGCCCCCGTGGTCGTCCTGGCCCGCGGCTTCCAGCCGCAGCCGCAGTTCGTCGCCGAGCTGTCGCAGCAGCACCAGCAGGGTCGGGACGTGCTCTGGATGTCGGACAGCGCCTCGGTGCTGGCCGAGGCTCTCGGCGATGAGCTGCAGACCGGGCCGGCGATCCCCACGGCAGCGGCGGGCACACCAACCACCCTGGAGGCCTCGCAGGTGTGCGGCGTGGAAGCGGCGAGCTCGGCTGAGCGTCTGCGTGCCCCCGGTGGGAGTCTGCAGACTGAGGCGGGGTGCTTCCCTGTGGAACCCCCCGCAGACGACTCGGCAGAAGGCTACGCCCTGGCCCAGACGAGCTCCGGCTGGGCGTTCACCGCCCCGGATGCGTTCACCAACCAGCACATCACCGAAGCGGGCAACGCGGCCCTGGCACTGGGGCTGCTGGGGGCCGATGCGACGTCCGACGACGTCGACCTGATCTGGTACACCCCCACAGGGGCCGATGCGACCGGTGCCCAGCAGTGGTCCTCTCCGCTGGACCACCTGCCGCAGTGGTTCTGGCCCTTGGCGTGGTGGCTGCTGCTCTGCGGGGTGCTCGCCATGCTGGTGGCCGGTCGGCGATTCGGCCCGGTGGTCTCCGAACCGCTGCCGGTGAGTGTGCCGGCCAGCGAGTCCGCCCACGGCCGCGGTCGGCTCTATCAGCGATCCAACGAGGTCGCCGCGACCGCCCGCACACTGCGCAGCGCCCACCTGCTGCGGCTGGGCAGGCTGCTGCGGCTGGGCCCCGCCCCGGACGCTGAGGTCATTGCTGAGGCGGTCGCGCGGGAGTCGGGATGGGAGGATCAGAAGGTCACTGAGCTGCTCATCAGCCCCGAGGTGGGGACCAATGCCCAGCTCAGCAGCTATGCTCAACAGCTTGCTCAGCTGGAGAATAACGTCAGAGACGCAACACGAATGCGAAGGAGACCCTAAGTGACTGAGCCGGGGACCCGCGACGGCGACGTTTCGGCGTCGTGGGAAGCGAAGGAACGGACTGAGCCTCAGGCCCAGCACCATGCAGCGGCATCGTCGGCCGCTCAGGAGCCGGAAGCTCACCGTGCATCCGGCGACGAGCTGCGGGCACGGCTGACCCGGGTGCGTGAAGAGGTCGCCAAGGCAGTCGTCGGCCAGGACGCGGCGGTCACCAGTGTGATCATCGCACTGCTGGTCCGCGGCCACGTGCTCCTTGAGGGTGTGCCCGGGGTGGCGAAGACCCTGCTGGTGCGCTCCATCTCCGCCTCGCTGAGCCTGAACACCGCACGCGTGCAGTTCACCCCCGACCTGATGCCCGGCGATGTGACCGGCTCCCTGGTCTATGACTCCACCACCGGGGACTTCTCCTTCCGCCCCGGGCCGGTCTTCACCAACCTGATGCTCGCCGACGAGATCAACCGCACCCCGCCGAAGACCCAGGCCTCCCTGCTGGAAGCGATGGAGGAGCGGCAGGTCTCAGTGGACGGACTGGGCCGTGGACTGCCGGACCCTTTCCTCGTGGCGGCCACCCAGAACCCGGTGGAGTACGAAGGCACCTATGCGCTTCCCGAGGCGCAGCTGGACCGCTTCCTGCTGAAGGTGAACCTGGACCTGCCCGAACGCCAGCAGGAGATTGAGATCATCCGACGGCATGCCGCCGGGTTCAACCCATCGGACCTCTCCGACGCCGGGGTCGCACCCGTCGCTTCGGCACACGATGTGCTGGCGGCCCGGCAGGCGGTCGCTGAGGTGCAGATCGCAGCCGAGGTGATCAGCTACATCGTCGAGATTGCCCGTGCCACCCGCCAAGCACCCAGCTTCCAGCTGGGCGTCTCCCCCCGCGGTGCCACGGCCCTGATGAACGCATCCAAGGCTTGGGCGTGGCTATCCGGACGTGACTACGTGACCCCCGACGACGTCAAGGCGCTGACACTGCCGACCCTGCGCCACCGCGTATCGCTGACTCCGGAGGCCTCGATGGACGGCGCCGGGGCCGACGACGTGCTCCAAGGCATCCTGGCCTCCACGCCGGTGCCGCGGTAGGGCAGGAAGCCGGTCCAACGTGCTGACCTACCGGTTCTTGTGGACGGCGCTGGGCTTCGCCGTCGTCGTCATCCTGGCGCCCCAGCACTTCTGGTGGTGGCTGGGCCTGCTGGCGGCGCTGGCGGTGACCGACCTGCTGCTGTGCGCCTCCCCGCGCCGCATCGCTGTGGAGCGGATGCCCACCAGGCCGGTGCGCCAGGCCGCTGCCACCACCGCCTCCAGCCGCATCGTCAACCTTGGGCGGCGACCGCTGCGCGGCTGGGCGAAGGACGGCTGGCAGCCCACGGCGGGCGCCGCAGACGCGTTGCAGCGCATCCGCATCGGCGCCGAGGGCGAGACCGTGATGACGGTGCATCTGGCCCCGATCCGCCGCGGGGAGCTGAGCAGCGAACACCTGACTGTGCGATCTGTGGGCCCGCTGGGACTGGCCGGGCGCCAAGTGGTGCACCGGAAGCCCCACACTCTGCGAGTGCTCCCGGCTTTCCGTTCGCGCAGGCATCTGCCCTCCAGACTGCAGAGGCTGCGGGAGCTCGACGGGGCCACAGCGGTGCAGCTGCGCGGTGCCGGCACTGAGTTCGACTCCCTGCGCGACTACGTGCGCGGCGATGACGTGCGCTCCATCGACTGGCGGGCCACCGCACGGCGGCAGGACGCGGCCGGCCAGCACCTGGTGGTGCGCACCTGGCGCCCGGAGCGGGACCGACGGGTGATCCTGTGCTTGGACGCCTCTCGAACATCGGCGGCGCGGGTCGAGACTGTGGCCGCCGGGTCGGGGACTGCCGCAGCGGGCACTGTCGGATCGGACACTGACCAGCAGCCCGATCAGGTCACCGCAGAAAAGGCCGCCGCAGAACCTCGGCTGGATGCCGGGATCGAAGCCTCCCTGCTGCTGGGCGCCTTGGCCGCGCAGGCCGGAGACCGGGTGGACTTCCTAGCCTTTCACCGCCACACCGTGGCCCGTGCCTCCTCCGCTGAGCGCGGTCAGTTTCTGCACGTGCTCAGCACGGCCGCCTCCGCGGTGGAGCCGGTGCTGGTGGAGGCCGACTTCTCCCAGCTGCCGGCCGAGATCGCCGCGGTGAGCAGTCAGCGGGCTCTGGTGGTGGTGCTCACAGCAGCGGATTCCCCCTCCCTGCAGGAAGGCCTGCTTCCGGTGCTGCCGGCGCTGACCGCCAAGCACCGCGTGCTGGTGGCATCGGTGCGCGACCCCCAGCTGGCGCAGTCGGCCCAGCGCCGCGAGTCGACGTCGGAGGTCTATCAGGCCGCCGCGGCCGAGCGGGCGCTGATCGAGACCGAGGCGGTGGCCGCAGAGCTGGCCGGGATGGGCGTGGAGGTGCTGCAGGAGGTGCCGGACAAGTTGGCCCCCGCGCTGGCTGACGCCTATATCCGGCTGAAGGCCACCGGCAAGCTCTGAGCCGCGCCGGTTCTCAGCCGCCTCCGGTCCCCACGCGCTTCTCCTCAGCCGCCTCCGGTCCCCACGCGCTTCAGTGGCCGATTCTGTCCATATATGCCGTCGATCGCCACTGATATAGCGGCATTTTCGGCCACCCAGCCCGGCGGGTACCGTAGATGCCTATGAAGGTCCTTGCAGCAATGTCCGGCGGTGTCGATTCCGCTGTAGCAGCCGCCCGCGCCGTCGACGCCGGTCATGAGGTGGTCGGCGTCCACCTGGCGCTCTCCCGCATGCCCGGAACTCTGCGCACCGGATCCCGCGGCTGCTGCACCATCGAGGACTCCTCCGACGCGTGGCGAGCCTGCGAGAAGCTGGGCATCCCCTTCTACGTGTGGGACTTCTCCGAGCGGTTCAAGGCCGACGTCGTCGATGATTTCATCGCCGAGTATTCGGCTGGCCGCACCCCGAACCCGTGCATGCGCTGCAATGAGAAGATCAAGTTCGAAGCGCTGCTGGACAAGGCGATCGCGCTGGGCTTCGATGCAGTGGCCACCGGCCACTACGCCAAGATCATCGAGAACGACGACGGCGAGCGCGAGCTGCACCGCGCGGCCACCTGGACCAAGGATCAGTCCTACGTGCTGGGGGTGCTCAACACGGAGCAGATCGCCCACTGCATGTTCCCCCTGGGCGAGACCCCGTCGAAGGAGCTGGTGCGCGAAGAGGCCGCCGAACGCGGGATCTCGGTGGCGAAGAAGCCCGATTCCCACGACATCTGCTTCATCCCCGACGGCGACACCCGCGGCTGGCTGGCTGAGCAGATCGACATGGAGCCCGGTGCGATCCTCGACGCACAGGGTGAGCAGATCGGCGAGCACGAAGGCTCCCAGGCCTATACCGTCGGCCAGCGCCGCGGGCTCAAGCTGGGCCGCCCGGCGCCCGACGGCAAACCGCGGTTCGTCCTGGAGATCCGCCCGAAGGAGAACACAGTGGTCGCCGGGCCCAAGGAGCTGCTGGACATCGACCTGATCACTGGGATCCGACTGTCCTGGGCCGGGGCCGCCGTGCCGCAGGCGGCCACCGGGGAATGGTTCAGCATCGACCTGCAGATCCGCGCGCATGCTGAGCCGGTGCCCGCCTCCGCCCGGGTGGACGACACCGGCGAGGACCCACAGCTGGTGGTCAAGCTGGCCGAGTCGCTGCAGGGCGTGGCCCCGGGGCAGACGGCAGTGATGTATCAGGGCACCCGGGTGCTCGGGCAGGCGACCATCGACACGGCCCGCTCCAGGCACCGCACGGACGTAGCCACCGCCTCCTGAGTGAGCGGAACAGCGGATAGGCTGGTTCCATGAGCACCGATCCCCGGGCCGGCGAGGCCGGAAAGTACGTGGACCCCGAGGTCCTTCAGGACCTGCTGTCGATACGTTCGTCGATCGACAACATCGACGCCGCCCTGGTGCACCTGCTGGCCGAGCGGTTCAAAGCCACCCAGCGGGTCGGCGTGCTGAAGGCCAAGCACCAGCTTCCGCCGGCCGACCCGGGCCGGGAGCAGGCTCAGATCGCCCGGCTGAAGCAGCTGGCCGAGGACGCACAGCTGGATCCGGACTTCGCCGAGAAGTTCCTGAACTTCATCATCGAAGAGGTCATCCGCCACCACCAGGCGATCTCGCAGACCTCCGGCGGCGAATCAGACCCGAACGCACCCTTCGACTGGGCGAGCCAAGAATGATCACTGCCCGGAAGGTCCGCCTGTGACCGTGCGTTTCGCCGCACCGGCGGTGATGCCCGGCACCGATTACCGACGCGCCGCTGAACTGGTCGAATCTGAGCTGCGCGCACCACACCTTGGCGCCCTAGTGGAGCTTCCCTCCCGAGGTCACCACGCCTCGCTGCTGGGCCGTGCCGCCGCCCAGCTCTCTGAGCTCTACGCCGAGCTGACCTCATACGGGTGGCGACTGGTGCAGCGTCCCGGAGCAGACCACAGCCGGGCAGTGAGCCTGCTGGGCTCGGATGTGGCCACCCTGTCCGATGTGCGCGGAGAACGCGCCGAGACGCTCGACGACGGCCCAGGGCCGCTGAAGCTGGAGGTCCTGGGGCCGGTGAGTCTGGCCGCCCAGCTGCATCTTCGAAGCGGGGAGAAGGCACTCATCGACCACGGTGCCCGCCGGGACCTTGCCGACTCGCTGGCCGCCGGACTGGCGGCTCATATTGCTCACGTGCGGCGCTCCACGGCCGCCGGACAGATCCATGCGGCGGTGCTGGAGCCGGACTATGCCCGAGTGCTGAGCGGCGATGTCCCCACCGCCAGCGGGTATCGGACCATCCGTTCGCTTCCGCGCGATGAGGCCCGGCAGCTGATCGGCGTCGTCGTGCAGGCGCTGCGTGAGGCTGGGGCCGAGACCGTGACCCTGGATTTCGGCCGACCGGTGGATGCTGCGCAGGTGGAGGATTTTCGCAGCCGCAGCGGGACCGCCGTGGACGGCTTCATCCTGCCGGTGCATCTGGCGCAGGCCCACGATTGGGAGCGCGCCGCGGAACTGGTGGAGAGCGGCACCAGTCTGTGGGCCGCGGTGCTGGGCCCTAGTGAAGCGGACCAGTCCACCCAGCTGCCGGAGGTCACTCAGCTTGCCGAGCGCGTGATGGAGCCTTGGCGGGCGATGGGGATGCCGCTGACGTCGTTGGAAGCGTTCACCGTTTCCGGTTCCGGCGCCGCGCACCGCAGCCGGTTGGCCCAGCTCAGCGAGGCTGGCGCCATGAGGACGCTCACCCGCCTGCGCGATACCGCAGAGGCGCTCACCGACCACATCCATCAGTAGCCGTGAGGCCGACGCTGCCCGGCGGCGCCGCACCTCCAAAGCGTGCTGAACTCACAGTGAACACTGTGCTGAATGATCAGTCGCTGGTGTGCTAAATTGATGGTCGAGGGTGTGCTAAACGAAAGTCGAGGTGTGTCGTGGAAACCGAGTACCTGCGTCGACACGTGGATGACTTCCTCGACGGAGCTTTGCAGCATCTGCCTGCCTTGATGCTCACCGGGCCCAGAGCATGCGGAAAGACGACGACCGCAGCTCGACGGACACATTCCATTGTGCGTGCAGACGATCCGGCCCAGACAGCGCTGCTGGAAGCAAACCCACAGGGATATCTGACTGAGCTCGACCCACCAGTCCTTATAGATGAGTGGCAGGCGGTTCCGGAAACTCTGGCGGCCGTCAAACGCATAGTTGACTCTCGGATCGGCCCTGGTCATTTCCTGGTGACAGGAAGCGTCCGAGCACGGATACAGCTCAACCCGTGGCCCGGCACCGGTCGGATCACACCGCTGCCGATGTATGGCCTCACACAGTCGGAGATACAGGGATCCCGAACTGCGAGTTCCTTCGTCGACCGCCTGTTCGACGGCGACCTGCCCACCGGAGTGCTGAACGACGTTCCCTCAATCTTCGAATACGTTCAGCAAGCGGCCGCCGGTGGGTTCCCTGAGGCAGTCAAACTGCCCGAGGAGTACCGTGACAGCTGGTATGAGGGGTACATGCACATGGTTGCTGGCAGAGACGTTGCCGATATCGCCGCCATCGAGTATCCCGAACTGATGAAGCGCGTCCTCCGGGCTGCGGCCTTGAACACTGCCGGACTTCCGCAGCTTCAGACCATAGCGACTGCAGTGAATTCCACTCGCGTTACTGTTGAGCGCTATCTGGACCTTCTGGAAGAGCTCGGTCTTGTCGATCGGGTGCCTGCATGGGCATCCAACCGCTTCAAACGCATGGTGAAGACTTCAAAGCTTCACGTCACCGACACGGGATTGACCCTGTGGCTGGCGGGCCTGGACTCCTCTGCGCTGCTGCGCAACACCGACATGCTGGGACGAGTGATGGACAGTTTCGTGCTGGCTCAGCTTCGACCTCTGTTCCGGCTTAACAGGAGAAAGGTCACTGCCTACCACCTACGTGATGCCAACGGCCGCAGGGAAATCGATCTGATTCTGGAGTCTCAGCAAGGTGACTTCGTAGCCATCGAGGTCAAAGCCGCGGGGAAGGTCACCCGCAAAGACGTGCGCCATTTGGAATGGCTTCGAGACGAACACCCCCAGGAGTTCACTCGTGGCGTGATTCTTCACTCCGGTGAGGCTGCAGGGGAGATTTCCGAGGACATCTGGTCATTGCCGATCGGCTCGATCTGGGCCTGACCCGATCAACGCAGGTTCAGGCACCGACCCTGCCGAGTCCGGCGCAGCCAGCGGATTCACCGCCACGCGGGCTGCCCTGCGCACCTCATACTGCTTCCCGGAGCAGTGATGCTGCCGCACGCAGGGCGGCGACATAGGAGGCCTCCGCCTCGACTGTATCTGAGGGACCCGGCACCAGGTGCGCCAGCTCCAGACTGACGAGGCCGTGGACGTACGCCCACACTCGGTGAGCCCGCTTGCGCGCCTGGGCCTCGTCGCATTCGGCCACACGCGCGACGGCCTCGACCAGCACCCTGAACGTCTCCTCGCCGCGCCCCACAGCGATATCACCGCAGACCGGGCCGAACATCACCCGATAGAAGTGCGGGTTCTGCAGCGCATTGGCCCGGTAGGCGACGCCGAGGGCAGTCAGATCCTCCGCTGGGTGCTGGGTCTTCCTCACCTGGGCCAGATGGGAGCCGAAGCGACGAAACCCCTCCTCCACCACAGCGGTGATGAGCGCCTCGCGGCTGCCGAAGAGTGAATAGATCGCCGCCGTGGTGGTGCCGGCCTCTTCGGCCGCGGCACGCAGTGAGAGTGCGGCTGCTCCCCCGTCGGCGACAGCGGCCGAGGCGGACTCCAGCAGACGACGTCGTACGTGATGGTCATGAATCCTGGGTCGGGCCATAAAGATCAGCATAGGGGGTTGCCAAAGGTTTCCGCACGCTGTTAGATAACAGTGTCACTTAACTTCTTTCCAAGGGACACTCTCATGTTGGAGATCACCGAGGCGGCCAGGGACACCGCCGGCATCGTATTCTTGGCCGCCATCACCGTGACCAGCGGGGGCTGGTTCCTCACCCGAGTGACCCTCGGCGGGGTCGAAGCCACCGAGTTCCAACGATCGTTCTTCCGCGCAGGCCATGCCCATGCTGGCACGCTGATCATTCTGGGACTGCTGTGTCTGCTCTTCACCGAGGTCACTGAGCTCACGGGGTTCTGGCAGTGGCTCAGCCGCACAGGAGTGCTGATAGCCGCGATCCTGATGCCGGCGGGGTTCTTCCTCTCGGCCACCGGGCCGGGGCGCACCACACCGACTCGCCTGATTGCCCTGCTGTGGGTAGGCGCGGTCTTCCTCATCGCCGGACTGGCGGCATGCGGGGTCGGACTCCTGCTGGTCTGACCCGATCAATACAGGTTCAGGCGACGGCCCCGCCAGGTGCGGCGCAACCATCTGTCATGAGAGGCGACGACGACGGCACCCGGATACTCCGGTATCGCCGCTTCCAGTTGGGTGGTCAGCAACAGCGAAAAATGGTTCGTCGGCTCGTCCAACAGCAGCACATCCGGTAGGTCGGCCAGCACCACCGCCAGGGCAAGCCTGCGCTGCTGCCCCACACTGAGCTGACTCACCGCGCGGTTCTCATCACGGCCGTCAAGCAGGCCGAAGGTGGTCAACGGGACCCTCTGCGCCAGAGCATTCCCCACCAAGTCCGCATACGCCTGCCTGGCAGTACGGTCAACTCCGCGGCCTCTGGGATCTGGAAGCCAGTTCTCCTGGGACAGCAGGTTAACCCGGAGCCTCAGCCGGTGCTGCACTGTGCCGGTGCTGGGCTCCAACTGCTGCGCCAGCAGCTTCAGCAGAGTGGACTTTCCTGCCCCGTTGGTTCCGGTGATCAGCCACTTCTCCCCTGCTGAAATGCTCAGCGACGCCTGTTCCAGCCGTCCCTGCACCGCCACCTCGGAAGCGCTCAGCAGCAGGCCCGACCGTGCTGAGCCGCCGCCGTCGTCGTCAGCTGCCGTCAACCCACGGAACGACAGCTGCGCCGGAGGCTTACGAATCTGCTTCTGTTTCAGCTCATCCAGCCGGCCTCGGGCATCATTGACCCTTCGTGACACCACTTTGGCGTTGCGGTCGGCGTAGAACTTCGCCGCCATGCGAGTCTCAGTACGTGGTTTCCAGTCGCTGTGGCCCACGGTATGACTGTCCCTGACCGCGACGCGCAGCCGCTTCAACGTCGCTTGTTCGTCTCGGTACTGCTGCCACCAGCGCTCCCGCGCGTCCAGCCGTGCGTGGAGGTAGTCGGTATAGGTGCCGGTGAACCGGGTGATCCCGATCCCACTGCCGGTCCCGTCAGCCACCATGGGCCCTGCCACCGCCTGCGGCTGCGGCGCCGGATCAAGGTCGATCAGGGTGGTTGCCGCCTCATCGAGGAACGCCCGATCGTGGCTGGCGAAGAGCACAGGTCCGCGCCAGCTGCCCAGCGTGGCACGCAGATAGGCGACGGCGTCGTCGTCCAGATGATTCGTCGGCTCATCCAGCAGCAGAAACTCCGGACTGTTCAACAGCAACCATGCCAGCGAAAGCCGTGCCCGCTGACCACCGGACAGGGAACCAGTCGCCCGATTACGGGAAATATATCCCAGACCGAGGCCTTCCATCGTGGCCTCAGTGCGCGCCTCGATTTCCCAGACGCCCAACTTTTCTGCCGCGTCCAAGGCATCGGCGTAGAGCTCCTGCGCTTTCACCGACTCCGGGTGCTGGGCGATCTGGGCTGCGGCGTCGTGGAGCTCCTGCTCAGCGGTACGGATCGGCTCGATGGCAGCCTCCAGGGATTGGGCCACCGTGGCACTCGGAGCAAACGGAGGCTCCTGATGGAGCAGGCCCATCCGTGGATGATCCAGCCCTGGGGCGGTGGCTCGCGCGTGGCCAGCATCGGGTATCAGTTTCCCGGTCAGGACGCGCAGCAGGGTGGATTTGCCGGTCCCGTTCTCGCCGATGAGTCCGGCTCGTGAACCCGAGGGGATGGTGAATGAGATGTCAGTAAGCACACGGCGCTCGGCGAAGGAGACGGATATCCCCTCGGCCCGAAGGTGTGCAGCGGTGGAGTGAGAAGTTTCGGCAGCCATGGGTGTCCTGAAGAAAGTCGGTCGAGATTCCTGCCGGGCAGCACGCCTCAGGCGCAGGAGGGGACTGTGACTTACCGCTTCATACGTACAGCGTAGAGCACAGGACACCTCAACGCACCCACGCCGTCGCCAGCCGGACCTCACCGCACCTCTGCCGCATACTGGAGGTGATG
>JBQCZP010000006.1:70231-75566 GCA_052089225.1 Nesterenkonia sp. | reverse complement strand
AGTAACTGCGGTGACGGCGGTTTCTTGATCACAGTGGTATACCAAATACGTGAACTTTGTATGATCCTGAATTGGAGGTCATCTTGAGGCGCGGACTAGCTAGCCAATTCGGATTTATCCTGGCTCTGATTGTGATTACGGCAGGGTTGTGGTGGGGATGGTTCGCGTGGGACGCTAGCTATCATCGCGACCCTGTGACGGGTGAGATCTCTGGGCCGTATCAACTTTGGCAAGGTATAGGGTGTGGGGTGTGTTGGGTGGCCCTAGTGATACTTGCCGACAAATTTGTCCGCGCATGGGCCATTCTGCTCGTGATGCCATTGTCGTTTACTGTTGCTTACGCGTTCACGGTACTTCCACCCGACCAAACCGGTCTGGCGGGCGTCGGCGTCATAATGGTGGCCGTCGGGACGTTTCTTGGAACCCTTGCGGTAGTTGGGGCAGTTCGGGGAATTCGACGTATAAGGATTCTTCGGGGCAGGGGTGGGCACCGCGCGGAGGATGTTGAGTAGGGTATGAAAAAAGGGCCGGGGGCCTTGATGATGTGCTGCGACCAAATTCCACATCAGCAGAAGAGCCCTGCGCTTGCCCTTCGATGAAGTACAGCTGTTGCAGGCGCGGCCGATGTGCGTAGCCAATCGACGCTCGATGGCATCGCGGGAGAGAGCATCGCCACGTGGGCCTGGGACCTGACTCGTGTCACGTTAGTGGCTCATCGCAGATAAGAGCCAAAAGGGGGTTGAAATCCACTGAGTACCCCAAACTGGTCGGCGCATTCACAGTGTCACCGTATCGGTCGGCCTGAGTCCGGGGCCCCGTGCCTACCCCCTGCTAGGTTGCAAAGCTATTCGTAGACGTATGCCAAGATGTCTACGGCTTGGTCAACTGTTGACACCGTGACGTTGGACTTGCGGGAAAGTTCCTTGAGTGGATGGATGAAGGCCTCTGGCCGAATCATAATCGTCGACTTGCCCAGGGCGATCGCGGTGCTCAGATCCATGGCAGTGTTCCACTGCTTGTACTGCTCGCCGAAAAGTGCAACAACAATGTCAGACTTCTTCAGCAGCACCTCGGTGCGAAAGTTGTTGATGTCTGAGGCCGCCAGGTCACGGAAGTACGCATTGGGCTGGGTGCCCTGAATGTCTTCGCCGATGCTGTCGGAACGGTCGTGGACCAGCTGCGGGGAGACGAACTCAAGATCAAGCCCCTTCTCCTGAGCCTTCTCTATCAGGTCTTGGCGCCAGTCGGTGTGAATTTCACCGGCCAAGTAAACAGTGAGTCGCATCGTAGGTTCCAATCAGTCGAGGGCTCGTGGGTCTATTCGTAGGTGAAGAAGCCTTGGCCGGATTTGCGACCGAGTTCGCCGCGGGCGACCATATCGCGCATCAGCTGTGGGGGTTCGAACCGGTCTCCGAGGGTGGAGTGCAGGTACTCGGCGATGCCCAGCCGCACATCTAGGCCGACCAGGTCGGTCAGGGCCAGCGGTCCGATGGGGAACTTATAGCCCAGGACCATGGCGTCGTCGATGGCCTTCGGGTCGGCGACGCTTTCTTCGACCATGCGAATGGCTTCTAAGCCGATGGCCACTCCCAGTCGTGAGGAGGCGAAACCGGGGGAATCGCTGACCACCACCGGGGTCTTCCCCAGCTGCTTCACCCACTGTGAGGCGGCATCGGCGAGCTGATCACTGGTCTGTTCGGCCAGCACCACCTCCACCAGCTTCGAGGCCGGTACTGGGTTGAAGAAGTGCAGGCCGGCGAACCGTTCGGGGCGCTGCAGGTTCTTCGACAGATCCGAGACTGAGAGCGACGAGGTGTTGGTGGCCAGGTAGGCGTCCTCGCCCAGCTGCTGCTCCACCTGGGTCAGCGCAGCGACTTTGAGGCCCTGGTCTTCGGGGACGGCCTCGACCACCAGGCCGCAGCGGGCGAAGTTCGCATACTCAGTGCCCACGGTCAGCCTGGCGGCGAAGTCGTTGTGCTCCCCACTGATCTTTCCGCGCTCCAGGGAAGCCTGCAGGTCGGCCTCGATGCGCTGGCGTGCGGCTTCTGCCCCGGCCTCATCAACATCGACGACGACGACCTCCTCGGCTCCGGAGATCAGGAACGCGTGACCGATTCCGGCTCCCATGCGGCCGCCGCCCAACACTCCCACACGTTCGGGCACCCCCACATGGGCGGGCAGGTCAGCTGTTGGTCCGGCGGTGGTGGAGTCGCTCATCAGATCAGGATTCCTTCGTGTCATTCGTCTCGTTCGCGTCGTTTGCGGGCTGCTCTGCCCGTTTGGCCTTCTTGTCGAGGAAGGCCTGCATCCGGTCGAACTTCGCCTCAGACTCGAAGAGGATGGCCTGGGCGAGGTTGTCCACGTGCGGGTGGGCCTCCCGGGGCATGGCGAAGACTCGTTTGGAGACCTGCACGGCCAGCGGGTCCTGCTTGCCGATGCGGTCTGCCAGGTCGTGTGCGGCGTCGAGGAGGTCATCCGGCTCGTGCAGTGAGGAGACCAGCCCGTGGGTCAGCGCCTCGTCTGCGGAGAGAATGCGCCCGGCGAAGAGGATCTCTTTGGCCATGGCCTCTCCGGTGAGGTCCTTCAGCCGCCACAGGGCGCCGGCGGCGGGGATGATCCCCAGGCCGGTTTCCGGCTGGCCGATCTTCACCTGGTGGGTGGCGACCCGGAAGTCGGCGGCCCAGGCCAGTTCGGCGCCGCCGCCCAGAGCGAAGCCGTCCAGCGCGGCGATCACCGGCATCGGCAGCTTCGCCAACCGGTCGAAGGCGGCGGAGTTGATCCCGCGCAGCGCATCATCACGACGCCGCTGCCGCAGCTGAGAAATGTCGGCCCCGGAGGCGAATATGCCCTTGCCGCCGGACTCTGTTCCCGAAAGGATCAGGACCTTTGGGCTGGCCTCCAGATGATCGCAGACCGCGTGCAGCTCGGTGATCATCGTGGAGTCGATCGCGTTGCGGACCTCGGGCCGATTCAGCTGCGCGTGCAGCCGGTCGTCGCTCTCAGTGACGCTCAGCGCAGTGAAGTCCTCGGTGTCCAGCTGCATCGGGCTCAGACCTTCTCGATGAGCATCGCCGATCCCTGACCCACGCCGACGCACATCGTGGCCAGGCCGCGGGTGAGCCCGTCGTCCTCGAGTCGGCGCAGCAGGGTCAGCACGATCCGGGAGCCGGAGGAGCCCAGCGGATGGCCCAGGGCGATGGCGCCGCCGTCGGTGTTGACGATCTCCTCATCCACGCCCAGCCGGCGCATGGAGGCCAGCGACTGGGTGGCGAAGGCTTCGTTGAGCTCTACGGCCTGCAGGTCCTCCAACTGCCAGTCGCAGCGTTCCAGCACCTTCTGGGTCGCCGGCACCGGGCCGATCCCCATGACCTGCGGCGGCACCCCGGCGTTCGCCGAGCCCACCACCCGAGCGCGGGCCTTGAGGCCGTACTTCTCGACGGCACGCTCGGAGGCCACGATCACCGCGGAGGCGCCGTCGTTGAGGGAGGATGCGTTGCCGGCGGTGACCACACCGTCGGGGGTGACCACCGAGCGCAGCTTGCCCAGGCCCTCCAGGGTGGTCTCCGGGCGGGGGCCCTCATCAGTGTCCACCACGGTGACAGCACCCTTGCGGCCGGGTACTTCGACTGGGGTGATCTCTCGGGCCAGCCGACCGGAGCTCATCGCCTCAGCGGCGCGCTGCTGGGAGCGCAGGGCGAAGGCGTCGGCGTCCTCACGGGTGATGCCATCGACTGTCGCGACCTCTTCTGCGGTCTCCGGCATGGAATAGGTGCGCTTATCGTGCTGCAGGTGCTTGGGGTTCACAAACCGCCAACCGATCGAGGTGTCCACCACCTCACCGGGGCCGGCGAAGGCCTTCTGCGGCTTGGCCATCACCCACGGCGCCCGGGACATGGACTCCACCCCACCGGCGACGACGATATCGGCGGCACCGGCGGCGATCATCTGCTGCGCCGAGGCAATGGCCGACATGCCTGAGGCGCACAGCCGGTTCACTGTCATACCGGGAACCGTGTCCTCGTAGCCGGCCAGCAGCCAGGCCATACGGGCGACATTGCGGTTCTCCTCACCAGCACCGTTGGCGTTGCCCAGAATCACCTCATCCACCTCAGAAGAGGGCACACCGGACTCCTCCACCACCTGGCGGATCACCAGCGCGGCCAGGTCATCGGGGCGCACTGCCGAAAGCGCACCGCCGTACCGACCCACCGGCGTACGAGTTCCTGAGACGAGAAAGGCGGATTGGGACACGGCAGACCTCCGATTAACTGACCGATCGTTCACTAATACCTTGTCATGGGGTGACTATGGCGTCAATCACTGGTCATAGTCCGATATCGATCCTAGTGGAGCAGTCTCCGACATAGGCGCAATATATGGTCACATCATGAGGCGGCCTCAGAATTCGCCGGCCTCTCAGAGATCGGTTAGGGCGGTGGTGGGGTCTCCCATGCAGGTGGCCACGAAGTTGAGGAAGCCGCCTGCCGCCCCGCCGTCGCAGACTCGGTGATCGAAGGCCAGTGTCAGGGTCGTCACCTTGCGCACCGCCAGCTCGCCGTCCACGGCCCAGGGCCGGTCGATGATCCTCCCGATGCCCAAGATGGCGGCCTCGGGGTGGTTGATGATCGGGGTGGCGCCGTCGGAGCCGAATACGCCGTAGTTGTTGACGGTGAAAGTGCCGCCGGACATCTCCTTGGTGCTGATGTCGCCGTCGCGCGCCGATTCTGCCAGCCTGCGGATCTCAGTGTTCAGCCCCCGCGCGGAGAGCCGCTGGGCTTCTCGCACCACAGGTACCACCAGGCCGGTCTCAGTCTGGGCGGCGAAGCCCAGGTTGATGCCCTCGAAGTGCACGATCTGATCCCCGGTGTCGGTGTGCTCGATCCGCGCGGCCAACTCCGGGTAACGCTGCAGACCGGCGACGACGAAGCGGGAGAGGAAAGCCAGGACTGAGGGCGGACGCCCGCCGTCGGCCTTGAGCTGCTCTCGCATGTCCAACAGCGCGGTGACATCGACGTCCTGCCACACTGTGGCCTCGGGAATCTCGCGGCGAGATTGCGACATCTTCGCCGCGATCGCTTTGCGCATACCGGTGACGGCTACGCGCTCGCGGATGGCCAGACCAGTGCGGGAGTCCACAGCTGCGGCTGCGGCATCTCGTTGTGCGGCCTCGCGTTTCTGCGGTGCCCCGGCTTCAGTGGGCGCGGCCTGTTCCCCGGCGGCGAGGACGTCGCGACGCATGATCAGCCCTTGGCGACCCGATCCGCTGATGGAGCGCAGGTCCACACCGTCGCGGCGAGCCAGCTGACGCACCAGCGGCGAAGAGACCCGCGGAGCC
>JBQCZP010000006.1:68667-70131 GCA_052089225.1 Nesterenkonia sp. | reverse complement strand
GTCCTGGGATTCGGCCACTGCGGTGCCGGCCCGCTCCTCCTCACGGTAGGACAGCGCACCTGAGCGGCCGTCGGCGGAGGGCTGGCCGGGGGAGTCGGCGTCGTCTTCGGTGGTGACGGTGATCAGCGGGCTGCCGACCTCCAGGGTTTCGCCGGTCCTCCCATGCAGGGTGTGCACGGTTCCGGCGTATGGGCTGGGCACCTCGATGGCGGACTTGGCGGTCTCGACCTCAGCGATCGGCTGGTCGACCTCCACGGTCTCGCCCTCAGCGACCAGCCAGCTCAGCAGCGTGGCCTCGGTCAGGCCCTCGCCCAGATCGGGCAGGTTGAAGATGGTCATCTCAGTCCTCCCACTGCAGTTCGTCGAGGGCGTCGAGGATCCGGTCGACGTCGGGCAGGTGGTGGGTCTCCAGCTTCGGGGACGGATATGGGATGTCGAAGCCGGTCACCCGCAGCACGGGCGAGGCCAGGGAGTGGAAGCAGCGCTCCTGGATCCGTGCGACGATCTCGCTGGCCACCGAGACGAAGCCCTGCGCCTCTGCGACCACTACGGCGCGCCCGGTCTTGTTCACCGTGCGCTGCAGCGCCTCATCGTCGAAGGGCACGATGCTGCGCAGATCCAGGACCTCAGCGGAGATTCCCTCCTCGGCGGCGGCCTCGGCGGCCTTGAGCACAGTGGAGACGGAGGGCCCGTAGCTGATCAGTGAGACGTCGGTCCCTTCGCGAACCACCCGGGCGGCGCCCTGCGGCCCCACGCTGAGGTCCTCGCCGGAGGAGGGGGTCTCGTACTGCTGACGCAGAGCCGAGAGGTCCTCCTCAGCCTTGGACCAGTAGAGCTTCTTGGGCTCGAAGAACACCACCGGGTCATCGGTGTCGATGGCTTCGCGCAGCATGCGGTAGCCGTCGTCGACGCTGGCGGGGGTGAAGACCTTCAGCCCGGCGGTGTGCGCGTAGTAGGCCTCGGAGGAGTCGCAGTGGTGCTCCACCCCGCCGACGCCGCCGCCGTAGGGGATGCGGATGACGATCGGCAGCCTCACTCGCCCGCGGGTCCGGTTGGCCATCTTGGCGATGTGGCTGAAGACCTGCTCCAGCGAGGGGTAGGCGAAGGCGTCGAACTGCATCTCGATGACCGGGCGCATCCCGTTCATTGCCATCCCAACAGCCATGCCGGCGATTCCGGACTCGGCCAGGGGAGTGTCGAAGCAGCGGTCGGCGCCGAAGCGTTTGGTCAGCCCGTCGGTGATGCGGAAGACCCCGCCGAGGGTGCCGACGTCCTCACCGAAGACGACGACGGAGGGGTCCTGCTCCATCGCGTCAGACATCGCGGTGTTCAGCGCGGAGGCGAAGGTGGTGGTGGCCGTCTTCGCGGCGGTTGCGGTGCTCATCAGTTGGCCCCCTCCTCGGTGGTGGAGCGCTGCAGCTCGTCGGCGAGCTTCTCACGCTGTTCGCGCAGCTGCGCAGTCGG
>JBQCZP010000006.1:60897-68567 GCA_052089225.1 Nesterenkonia sp. | reverse complement strand
GAGATGGCATAGCCGTTGTTCTGGATGAAGAACACCACCGGAACCTCGAAGACGGCGGCGAAGTTCAACGCCTCGTGGAAGTCACCCTCACTGGTGGCGCCGTCGCCGCACATGGCCAGCACCACCGTGTCCTCCCCGCGCAGCTTTGCGGCATGGGCAACGCCGACTGCGTGCAGCAGCTGGGTGGTCAGCGGGGTGGACTGGGGCCCGACCTGGTACTGGTGCGGGTCGTAGCCGCAGTGCCAGTCGCCGCGGAAGGAGACCATCACCTCCAGCGGATCCACGCCGCGCGCGATTGCCGCCACGGTGTCCCGGTAGGTGGGGAAGAGCCAGTCGCCCTCACCCAGGGCCAGGGCGGCGCCGACCTGGCAGGCTTCCTGGCCGTGTGAGGAGGGGTAGACCGCCAGTCGGCCTTGGCGCACCAGGGCGTAGTTCTGGTCGTTGACCCGGCGGCCGGCGACCAGGGCCTCGTAGGCCTTCAGCAGCGCCTCGTCCTCCGGGATCGGGTACTCGTGGCCCGGCCCGGTGCCCTGCTGATCCTCCGGCACCAGGTCGCCCTCGGGGTCCAGTAGCTGGATCTGCTGCTCGGCAGGCAGCATATACTGTTCGGCGCTGATGCCGAAGGAGCGGCTGGCCTCCTGGATCCTGGCGGCCTGCTCGGCCTTTTCGTGGCCCGGCTCGTGGTCGACCAGGTCCTGCGGCGCTGCGGCGGCCGCAGCATCGGCTGGTGTGGTGTTGGCGGTGCTGTTGGTCATAAGGCTCTCCCGTATGCAGATGTGACCTGAACCATATTCCCTTCAAGTGTGAACGGTGCACCAATGTGTCCGCTACCCGCAGGCGAAATCGCAGACTTTTTCTTGTGTCAGGCGTAGAACAGTGGACGAATTGCGTCCACGTGGAGGAATCGGGGTGGTATCGTCCGTTTCCATGAATGGGGTGTTGGACGATCAGGAATCTTCGGCGCCCAAGGCGTTGGGGCAGCGACGATCAGTGCGGCCGCGACGCGTGGATGCCACGGATCAAGCTATCCTCACTGCGCTGAGCAGAGATGCGCGACAGTCGGTGACCAGCATCGCTGAGCAGCTGCATCTCTCCCGGGCGAATGCCTACGACCGCATCGCCCGGCTGCGCTCCTCGGGGGTACTGAAGGGGTACACAGCCGTCATTGATCCGCGTGCCGCCGGTTTGGAGACCGCCGCCTACGTGTTCGTCACGCTGAAGCAGGACGATTGGGAGGTGCTGCGCCGAGCCCTGGCCGAAGACCCGGCGGTGCGCCATCTGGCCCTGGTCGGCGGCCAGTACGACGCTGTGCTGCTGGTGCGCACCAGCAGCGTGGAGGAGCTGCGCCGGGTGATCTTCGAGCGGATCCAGTCGCTGAACTGTGTCCAGGCCACGCAGACGGCACTGATCTTCGATGACCACACCCAGCAGATCCACATGAGCCCCGACGACGACGGCCCCTGATCACCCGCCCGATGTTGCGTTGCCTCGCTCCCGCCGGCCTCAAACGCAACGGGACGTGGGGCCGGGGGCGACTTGGAATGATCACCCGGTGGATGTTGCGCTGCGAGCCTCGCTGGCCCCTGCAGGGTCAGCAGGAACCGGGCACTCGTCATGTGATCGGTGGCACGATAGACTTCATAGAAATACCGACCGATCGGTCAGGTGAAGTGTGCTGGTCAACCACTGTGTTCGTAAACCACACCGCAATCGCATGAGAGGACTCCTATGACTGCGACGAGCCCCGAGACAACCGCTTCGGCGGTCCAGATCCTGCCCAGCTTCGTTCAGGGCGGATGGTGGACCCCGCAGGCCCCGGAGAAGGTCACCGACGTTCTTGACGCCTCCACCTCAGAACTGGTCAGCCGCGTCTGCACCGACGGCCTGGACACCAAGGCGGCGGTCGACTACGCGCGGTCGGCAGGTCAGACCGGCCTGAGCGAGCTGACCTTTCACCAGCGGGCTCTGATCCTGAAGAAGCTCGCCCTGCACCTGGGGGAGAACAAGGAGCTGCTCTATGAGCTCTCCGACCGCACCGGCGCGACGCGCAAGGACCACCTGGTCGACGTCGACGGCGGCATCGGCACACTCTTCGCGCTCTCCTCCATGGGCCGCAAAGAGCTGCCCAACTCCAACGTGATCATCGACGGCAGCATCGAGCAGCTTTCCCGCGACGGCAGCTTCATCGGTGAGCACATCTACACCCGCCTGCCGGGTGCGGCGGTGCAGATCAACGCCTTCAACTTCCCCGTGTGGGGCATGCTGGAGAAGTTTGCCCCCAGCTTCATCGCAGGTGTGCCCACCATCGTGAAGCCGGCCACCCAGACCGCCTATGTCACCGAAGCCTGCGTGCGGCTCATGGTCGACTCGGGGCTGCTGCCCGAGGGCTCCATCCAGCTGATCTCCGGCTCCGCGCGAGACCTGCTGGACCACCTGGACTACCGCGACCACGTCGCCTTCACCGGCTCGGCGCAGACTGCCTCGATCCTGCGCAGCCACTACAACGTCCAGCACGAAGGGGTGCGTTTCACCGCAGAGACCGACTCGCTCAACGCCGCGATCCTCGGCCCCGACGCCACGCCGGAGACCCCGGAGTTCGAAGCCTTCATCAAGGCCGTGGTGGCGGAGATGACCTCCAAGGCCGGCCAGAAGTGCACTGCGATCCGCCGCGCCATCGTGCCCAGCCAGCACGTTGACGCCGTCGTCGATGCCCTGCGCGCCCGGGTGGAGTCCCGTGCCGTGCTGGGTGACCCGCGCGACGCCGACACCACTGTGGGTGCCCTGGCCTCGAAGGACCAGCAGAACGAAGTCACTCAGGCTGTTCAGCAGCTTGTCGAGGCCGGGGGAGAGGTCTGCTTCGGCGGGCCGGAGTCCTTCGAGGAACTGAAGACCGGCACCGGCAGCGCCGATGCCGAAGCAGGGGCGTTCTACCCGGTGACCACCCTGAAGTTCACCGACGCGCGCACCCCGGAGGTGCACCAGGTGGAGGCGTTCGGCCCGGTGGCCTCAGTGCTGGGCTACTCAGACATCGACGACGCCGTCGAGCTGGCCGCACTGGGCGGAGGATCCCTGGTGGCCACGGTGGCCACCCATGATCCGCAGGTCGCCGGCGAGTTTGTCCGCGGCATCGGTTCCCACCACGGGCGGGTGCACCTGCTGGACCGCGACGACGCCAAGACCTCCACCGGTCACGGCTCCCCGCTGCCGCACCTGGTTCACGGCGGCCCCGGCCGTGCAGGCGGCGGTGAGGAGCTGGGCGGCATGCGTGGGGTCAAGCACTACATGCAGCGCACCGCCATCCAGGGGACCCCGGATCTGCTCACCGGCATCACCGGCGTGTGGCACCAGGGCGCGAAGGCGAACACCGCCACCCCGGAGTCCATTGCCGCAGGCAGTGCGGTCCACCCGTTCCGCAAGCCGCTCGCGGAGCTGAAGATCGGCGACCAGCTGGCCTCCGGACTGCGCAAGGTGCACCTGGAGGACATCCTGGAGTTCGCTGAATCCACCGGGGATAAGTTCTACGCCCACACCAATGAGGAGGCCGCCACGGCCAACCCCTTCTTCCCACGCCGAGTGGCCCACGGATACCTGCTGGTCGCCTGGGCGGCGGGGCTCTTCGTCGAAGCTGCGCCGGGACCGGTGCTGGCTAACACCGGCTTGGAGAGCCTAAGCTTCATGACCCCGGTGACCTATGACGACTCCATCCGGGTGACCCTGACCGCCAAGGAGATCACTCCGCGGGAGACCGACGACTACGGTCAGGTCCGCTGGGACACTGTGCTGCACAATCAGCACGACGAGCTGGTGGCCACCTACGATGTGCTGACCCGCGTGGCCAAGGAGATGCCCGACTGGGCCGAATAGCCACTTTAGAGGCTTAGGTGATGAGGGGGCCGTCGAGGCGCTCGGCCAGAGCAACGTAGGCACTTCCGGCCCGTGGGTCCGGTCGTATAACTATCGATTTTCGATCGATAATCAGTTACGGTCGACGGCATGAGCAATCACTTCGCTGTCAGTGCGCTGCGAGCCATGCTGGTGGCCGCCCTGGTGTTCATCGCCGCGGTCCAGATAGTGGGTCTGCCGTGGCTGTCTGGGGTGGTGGCCAGCGATCTGCCGGATGCGGCCCATATGCGCTGGCCCATCCTGACGCTGGCGATCCTGGGCCTGCTCTGTGTTCAGGTCGGCATTGTCTGCACCTTGCGGCTGCTGGGGTTCGCACGCAGCGGTGAGGTGTTCTCGTCCCGCGCCTTCGGCTGGGTCGACGGGATTACTGGGGCCTTTCTGGCCGGCAGTCTCGTCTGCGTGGTCACGATCGTCTACCAGTCAGCGGTTGCGGCGGCCCCGCCGGGGTGGATGCTGATGCTGCTCGGTGGTGTTGTGACCGGCTTGGCGCTTGCCCTGCTGATGACGGTGATGCGCACGCTTCTGGTTCGTGCCACCACGCTGAAGAGCGAGATGGATGTGGTCATCTGATGGCCATCGTAGTTCGCATCGATGTTGAACTGGCCAAGCGGAAAATGTCGGTGGGCGAGTTCGCCGAACGCGTGGGGATCACCCCGGCGAACATTGCGGTGCTGAAGAACGGCCGGGCCAAGGCGATCCGCTTCAGCACCCTGGAGGCGATGTGCGAGGTGCTCGACTGCCAACCGGGAGACCTCCTGGAGTGGGCGCCCGACGGCGACCTTGAGTGACGCAGGGCAGTCACCTGGCATATCACAACAGTGATCAGCGGACGAGAGTTAGGGTCCTTGCAGTGTTGCTGAGGCTCGTGGTGCAGCTGCGCGTGGGCAGCTGCTCCTGCGGTGCCGAGGGGAAGCGCTGCGCCACCGCCTCCTGGATGGTCTCGACGACCTGGCGGGCGGGCTCTGAGCCGTCGGTCCAACATGTGATATGGACCCGGACTGCGTCGCTGCCGGCAGGACGGTCAGGCCCCGCCTGGCGTGGAGCCGGCCTGCGGCCGATCCAGAAGCGCCGGAGACGTTGGGATACTGTCTGCCAGAGCCGCCTCGTGGCGCCATCAGTGGTTCTGGGGGTCCCACTGGGCCAACTGCGTCTGGCCTGCTCGAGCCGATAGTCGGCCTCGGCTCGCATCGCTTCGTAGTGCAGTGTCATGATGCTCCGTCATCGGAGGGTTCAGAATCCTCAGCACCCTGGATCAGCTCCTCGAGGTCCGGATTCAAGGTGGAGAAGAGCCGGCCCTTCACTGCTCCTTCAGGGCGGTTGGCGGGATCGCTGCGGTCTTCGAAGCGGTTGAGCAGGGTGGCGAGTTCCTGGGAGACTTCGGCCATCTCCTCTGCGGTGGCCCAAAAAGTAGCGGTGCTGACCGTGACCGCCGGAATCCATTCACCGCTGCGCAGGTGGGCCGGTGCCGCTCGGAGGAATGCGGCCATGCGGGCGGCCTCGCGCTGGACGACCAATGCCCCCAATTCGGAGGCTTCTGCGATGGAGGATGGATCATCATGTTCGGGGCGCAGGTTACGACCGCGGTGTTTCGTCCGCCAGGGCTTCTCTCGGCCCCGAGGCTCGGCACGTTCGATGAAGCCGGCCGAAGCCAGCAGCCGCAGGTGAAACGAGGCGTTGGCCACGCTTTGATCCAGGCGTTCGGCAATCTCGCTGGCAGTTGCCTCGCCGGCATCATCCATGGCTTCCATGATCTCGATGCGCAGGGGGTGGGCCAGCGCCCGCATCACTGCCGGATCGGAGGTCTGCATCTGTGGGGGGTCGTGTGTCAACTGTCTGGTCCTTTCGAGAATGCCGAACTTCTTACTGATATGCAACAGTACTTGCGAAACGAACATTGCGCAATAGGTATTGCGAAAGAAGTGTTGGGTGTCGTTTGGGCGGCCCCGGCATGACGGCCACCACCTGCCCCTGCGCAGGGGTCGGGTTCAGAGTGGCATGACCGCGGCAGCCCGGCTGGCAGCCTTGGCCCGGCTCACAGGCTGGTGCGGGTCAGCTCGTGACTCAGCTGCCACAGGCGCTGCTGAGTTTCCGGATTGTAGGCCTCGGGGTGCGCCTCAGCCTGCTCGGTGCCGGAGAAGTACTGCCCGGAGACTTCTGCGACGGCGTCGGACTCGATCAGATGCCGGGTCGCGGCGACACCGGAGGAGAGGTCATCGACGGTGTAGCCGTAGCCCTCCTGGACCATCCGGGTGGGCATCAGGGTCGCAGGATGCAGGCTGTTCACTGTGGTCACCTCGGCTGGGAGATGCTCGGCGAGCATGAATCCTGTGGCGACCATGGCCAGCTTGCTCTGTGCGTAGGCGCGCGATCCCGAGTAGCCGGACTCCATGTGCGGATCGTCGAGGTCTAAGGGCTGCTGCGCCCCGGAGGCGACGTGGACGATGCGACTGGGTGCGCCCGCCTCCAGCAGCGGAAGCAGCCGCAGAGTCAGTGCGAAGGGCGCCAGGTGATTGACGGCGAGGCGCAGTTCGAAGCCGTCCGGGGACACCTGGCGGGTGTCGTCACTGCCTTTGCCCAGGCCAGCGTTGTTGACCAGGACGCTGAGGTGGTCAGTCAGCTCGGCGACGTCCGCCGCCAGGCTGCGCACCTGGGCCAGGTCGGAGAGATCGGCGGCAACGGTGTCGATCACGGCACTCGACGCCGCCAGATCGGTGCGCAGGGAGTCGAGCTTCTCAGGATCCCGGCCGTGGAGGATGAGTCGGCCCCCAGCAGTGCTCAGTGTGCGGGCGAGCTCGCGGCCCAGCCCGCTGGTGGCGCCGGTGATGAGGATGGTGCGGTCACTGTCGGTCATATTCGTCCTTCCCTGTCGATGCCACTCACCGCAGAGTCTACGGCCCTGGGTCGGACGGCTGGCCTACGTGCCGCGGAAGGTGGGGGTTCGCTTGGCCTGGAAGGCGGCGAAGCCCTCGGCGTAGTCGGCAGAGTCGCAGAGCAGGCCCTGGGCGCGGTTCTCCTCCTCCACCGATTCCCACAGCCCGATCCGCTCATCGCGCAGCCGGGTGACCAGCTGCTTGGACTCGCGGAAAGCCATCGTGGCACCGTTGGAGGCGCTGCGAGCCCTCTGCCGGGTGAACTCCAGCAGCTCTTCAGCATCCACAGCCCGGGAGAACAGCCCGGCGGCGACGGCGTCGGAACCGCTCATCAGCTCAGCGGTGTAGATCAGATCCAGCGTGCGGTGGGCGCCCAGACGTTCGACGAACAGAGCGTGGCCGCCGGAGTCCAAAGTGGCCCCCAGGGAGGCGAAGGGGGAGCCGATCTTTGCGTTCTCTGCGATGTAGACCACGTCGGTGGCGATCGCGAGCCCAAGACCCACGCCCAAGCAGGCCCCCTGCACAGCGGCGAAGGTCGGTGCCGGGAAGTGGGCCATGCGCTTCAGCACCGGGGTGACCGTCTCGGAGAGGAACCGGTAGGCGTCGTCGTCGGAGGGGTCCACTGCAGAGATGTCGCGGCCGGCGCAGAATCCACGCCCCGCAGCGCGCAGCAGCAGGGCCCGCACCCCGGCCTCTTCGGCCCGGCGGTAGGCGTCGTCCAGTTCGGCCAGGGCCGCCGGGTCCAAGGAGTTGAGCTTCTCCGGTGCGTTGAGGACGACCTCGGCGAGATTGTCCGTAATGGTCAGCTCGATCATGTTCGCTTCTCCCCTTCAGGTGGTGTGCTCAGCGGTCGTGGGCTCAGGAGTCGTAGTCGACCACGAGCTTGTCCGAGGTCGG
>JBQCZP010000006.1:48480-60797 GCA_052089225.1 Nesterenkonia sp. | reverse complement strand
GAACAGTTCGAAGCGCACCTTCTCCGCAGGGACGCCGCGGGAGTCCAGCTCATCGCGGACCAGCTGGACCAGCTCGAAGGGCCCGCACAGGAACCATTCGTCGGTGTCCTTGGTGCGCAGCACATGATCCAGCAGGGCGCTGAGCTTCTCGCCCTCGATCCGGCCGGTCAGCAGCGGGTTGAGGCGCTGCTCACGGGAGAGCACGTGGTGGACGGCGAACCGGGCGGGGTAGCGGTCCTTGAGGTCGCCGATCTCTTCGGCGAACATCACATCGGAGGCTGACCGGTTGGCATAGACCAGGTCGAAGGTGGACTGTGGGGAGGCGGCAAGCACCGAGCGGGCGATCGACATGATCGGGGTGATCCCAGAGCCGGCAGCGAAGGCCACCAAACTGGTGTCGGTGCGCTTGGAGACAGCCTCAGCGGCCAGCTCATCCGGGTTGTTCATCGAAGTGATCGCCGTCTTGGAGACGAAGGCGCCGGAGGGGTTCATCACCTCCAGTGTGTCGCCGGGTGCCAGCTGCTCATTGGCCCAGGTGGAGAACAGTCCGCCGATGTCACGCTTGATGGCCACCCGAATCTCGCCGGGAACCGGCACAGCGCAGATCGAGTAGGAGCGCCGCAGCTCCTGGCCGTCGATCTCGGCGCGCAGGGCCACATACTGGCCGGGCGCGTAGTCGAAGTCGTCCTGCAGATGCTCGGGCACCTCGAAGGTGACCTCCACCGAGTCGTCGGTCAGTCGGCGCACCGCATCCACGCGCAGCGTGTTGAACTGAGCCCGGCGCTTGGTGGCAGGGGCGGCCTGAGTCGGATCAGCAGTCATTAAAGCACCTTGAAGTAGTCGAAGGGTTCCAAGCACGAGTTGCACTGGTACAGCGCCTTGCAGGCGGTGGAGCCGAACCGGGTCAGCTCCCGGGTGCTCAGCGAGTCGCAGCGCGGGCACTTCACGCTCAGCCCCACGCTCACCGGCCCGCCGCGCACCGGAGCATTGCCGCTGGGCGGGGTGATCCCGTATTCGCGCAGCTTGCGCCTACCGTCCTCACTCATCCAGTCAGTGGTCCAGGCGGGTTTGAGCACCGTCTGGACCTTCACATCCGCAAAGTCAGCCTCGCGCAGGGCAAAGGCGATGTCCGCGGTGATCGTGTCCATGGCCGGGCAGCCCGAGTAGGTCGGAGTGATGACGACGACGGCGCCGTCCTCAGTGGCCGCAGCAGCACGCAGGATCCCGAGGTCTTCGATGGTCAGCACCGGGATCTCCGGGTCGGTGACTTGTGCCGCGGCGTCCCAGACGGCGGCATCGGCCTCGCCGGCAGGGCGGGTGCCGTTGGGAGTCAGTTCAGGGGTTTGAGTGGTCACCATGGGTGCTCCTTCGTTCACCAGGTTCTGTTCACCAGGTTGCGCCGGGGTGCTCGCGGGCCAGCACCTGCATCTCAGCCAGAATGAAGCCGCGATGCTCGGAGAATCGGCCGCTGCGGTCGGCTCCGAAGGCTCCCTTGGCCTGCGGAACCCTCAGCCCGGCCTCGTCGATGATGCTGCTCAGCTGGTTCAGCACATCCTCGCGCAGGGTCGAGGGCAGCACGGCGACGCCGGCGGCAGCCAGCTCCGTGGTCGGTTCGACGTCGACGAACAGCTCTTCGATGTAGGTCCACACCGTGTCCAGTCCGGTCTGCATGCGCCGGTGGGACTCCTCAGTGCCGCCGCCGAGACGACGCAGCCACTGGGCGGCGTGATCCCGGTGGTAGTCAACTTCCTTCAGAGCCTTATCGGCGATGGCCGAGAGGGTCTCATCGGTGGAGTCCAGCAGGCGGGTGTAGAGCTCATTGGAGTAGAAGCTGAAGATCAGCTGCCGGGCGATGGTCTGAGCGAAGTCGCCGTTCTCCTGCTCCACCAGGCGTGCGGAGCGGAACTCCTCCTCGTCGCGGAAGTAGGCGAGATCGTCCTCGGTCTTGTCCCAGGCGGTGCCGGCGTAGGTGAGCAGGAACCGGGCATGGCCCAGCAGGTCCAGGGCAATGTTGGCCAGCGCCACGTCCTCCTCCAGCTCCGGGGCCCGAGAGATCCAGTGGCCCAGCCGCTGGGCCAGCATCAGGGAGTCGTCGCCGAGGATCAGGGCGTAGCGGGCCACGTCCTCGCCTGCGCGCAGCCCGCGGGAGGCCAGATCCTCTGCGGTGATCGCATTACCCATGGAGATCCGGGTCGCGGAGTCTTGGGAGGTGAACCCTACGGTGTCGCTCACAGGTGCTTCACCCCTTCGGACTGGGTGTAGTAGGTGGCGTGGCGGTAGTTCTTGCCCTGCGCCGATTCGAAGAACCCGCCCTTGGAGTCCGGGTCGGAGGCGGTGATGCCCTCTGAGGGAACCACCCAGATGGAGGTGCCCTCATTGCGCCGGGTGTAGAGGTCGCGTGCGTTGCGCAGCGCCATCGTGCCGTCCGGTGCGTGCAGCGAGCCTGCGTGCACGTGGGACAGGCCGCGGGATGAGCGGACGAAGATCTCCCAGAGCGGCCAGATGCTGTCAGTGGCCGGATCTGAGGCGATTACCCCGCCTGCGGGAACCTGTTCGGACTCTGTGGTGGGTTCGTGCTGAGTCATGCGTGGCCTTTCTCGCCGAATGTCAATGCTGTGCTCAGGCGCTGAGCAGGGCTGCGTCCTGTTCGGCCGCGGCCTGCTTCTGGGCGTAGGCGGCAGCCGCTTCGCGCACCCAGGCGCCGTTGTCGCGGGCTGCGCGGTAGTGGGCCAGCCGCTGGTGGTTCAGCGGGCCGTCGCCCTTGACCACGCTGAAGAACTCGTCCCAGTCCAGTTCGCCGTAGTCGTAGTGGCCGCGCTCTTCGTTCCACTTCAGGTCCGGGTCCGGCAGGGTGAGCCCGAGGGCCTCCGCCTGCGGGACGATCATGTCGACGAAGCGCTGGCGCAGCACATCGTTGGAGAAGCGCTTGATGTTCCAGGCCATCGACTGCTGGGAGTTGGGGGAGTCCGCGTCGGGAGGGCCGAACATCTGCAGCGCGGGACCGTAGAAGCGGTCCACGGCGTCCTGGGCCATCTTTTTCTGCGCCTGCGTGCCGTGGGAGAGCGTGTAGAGAATCTCCCACCCCTGGCGCTGGTGGAAGGACTCTTCCTTGCACACCCGCACCATGGCGCGGCCGTAGGGCCCGTAGGAGGCCCGGCACAGCGGCACCTGGTTGGTGATGGCAGCACCGTCGACCAGCCACCCGACGGCGCCGACGTCGGCCCAGGTGCGGGCCGGGTAGTTGAAGATGGAGGAGTACTTGGCCTTGCCGGTGTAGAGCTGCTCGTAGGTCTCATCGCGCGAGGTGCCCAGCGTCTCAGCGGCGGAGTAGAGGTAGAGTCCGTGCCCGGCCTCATCCTGGACCTTGGCCATGAGCACAGATTTGCGCTTCAGGGAGGGCGCGCGGCTGATCCAGTTGCCTTCGGGCTGCATGCCGATGATCTCCGAATGTGCGTGCTGGGAGACCTGGCGCACCAGAGTCTTGCGGTAGTCATCGGGCATCCAGTCCCGGGGCTCGACGCGCTTATCCTCGGCAATGATCTCTTGGAAGCGCTCCCAGCCTACGCGCGCCTGGTCGGCGGCGTGCCGGGCTTCTTCGGTGACCTGCTCGGCGTCGGGCTCGACTGCCTGCAGATGGGGCTTCTGAGCGGACATTTATGTACCTCCTGAATTACTGACCGTTCGTTCAGTATACCTGGGTGTGTGAGATGCGCAATATCCTGGATGTGGCGATCGTTTTCTGCTCTGCCAGCTCATCGGCGATATCGTGGGCATCTCGCCCGGGTCGAGCCAAACGCTCGAGTTCGGCCACTACCAGGGTGTCGTCAGCAGATATCTCTACAATTTGTAGTGATAGCATCGACCTATGCTCGATTATCCCTGGGACCTTATCCTCACCCTCGTCTTCCTCCTGACCGGTGTGCATCACGGCGTGAGCATCCTGCGCAGGCGGCGCGGGAGGTCGGCTCGAGCCGCGGGCGCGCCGCCCGGACTGTCCTGCGGGGATCTCGTCGACATCAACCATTCGGTGATGAGCCTGGCGATGGTGCTGATGATCTGGGTGTCGCTGGGGGACGTCGCTGTCTGGACGCAGGTCGTCCTCTTCGGAGCCCTGGGTCTCTCGCTGGTGCCGGAGCTGCGGCGGGCGGCGCCGTCCGCATGGAGGATCGATCTCTTCGGGCACGTGATGCTGGACGCTGCGATGATGTGGATGCTTGCGGCGATGCCGCTGCTTATGGCGGGCATGGGCGGCATGGGAGCCGGGGGCGGTGCGCACGCTGGTCATGCGGAGCACTCTGAGGGTGCGATGAATATGTCCATGCAGACCCCCGGCTGGGCGGACGCGGTCAATGCGGGCTTCGTGCTGCTCTGCGCGGTTGGGGTCCTCTGGTGGTCGTGGCGGGGCGCGACGGCGCGCCGGGGCCATCGCCTCCACGTGCTGCGTCATGCCATGATGGCTGCGGGTATGGGGCTGATGCTGGTCCTGATGAACACCTGACACCAGTGGCACGAAGTTCACGGGCGATGCGGGCCCGAGGAAGTGGGAGAGGATGCTGATCCCCGTCGGGGTGCTGCTGATCGTCGCCTGCGTGACACTCATGCTCGGCTCGCCCCGGCTGCTGAAGCTGGAGTCCTGGCAGATCCGCCGTCCTGGGCGGGCGCTGGTGCTGTGGCACGCCGCCCTCGTACTCGGCGCGATGGCCGGTGCCTGCGGACTCGGAGCGCTGGTGGTGGGCGGGGCCGTCGCCCGTCGAGACCCGTCGGCCGCGGCCCCCGAGGCGATCCTGGTGATCGTGGCCTGGACGCTTTTGCTCGGCGTCGGCGGACTGCTGGCCTTTCTGCTGACTACCGTGGAAGGACTCTCGACCTCGCTGCACGACGCTCGCGGAGACCTGTCGGCCGAGCGCGTCCGCGTGGTCGATGACTCCCTCGTCTCCCTGGTTTCCTTCGCCTCAGAGGAGATGATGGCGGTGGCGGTCCCCGGCGGCAGGCCGACCGTCTACATCTCACTGGGCCTGCGCCACGAGCTGCCCGATCGGCAGCTGGTTGCGGTCGTCGCTCATGAGGTGGCTCATATCAGTCGTCGGCATCATTGGATGCTGCGGCTGGCTCAGCTCAACGCCCTGCTGCTTCCGGGCACGCGTGCCGGCCGGGATCTCAAACAGGCAACGCTGATCCTCATCGAGCTCGACGCCGACGACGTCGCCGCGCGCATCGCCGGCGAGGAGGAGCTCACCAACGCCCTCAACCATCTTGCGGCCTGCACAGCAGACGCATCGATGGAGCTGCGCTCCCGACGACTGGCCGGTGACCGTCCGCGGGGCCGGCCGCGGAGGCAGGAGACAGATCGACGTCGCCTGGAGCAGCTGCTGCGCAGCCTCTGAGGGCCGGGACGATCGCGGTCAGGAGACAGGCGTCGGCGGGTACGATGAAGGCAGGAAGGAGTTCAGATGACGAGATCACGTCGCCGCGGCGAGCTGGAGCAGGCGGTGTTGTCCGTGCTGTGGGAGGCCCAGGCCGAGCTCTCCGCCACGGAGGTGCAGCGCCGCCTCCACGGACGGTCAGTCTCTTACTCCGCGGTCATCACGATCCTCAGTCGCCTCGCCGACAAGGAGATTGTCGGGCGACACGAGATCTCGCCCCGGAAGGTGCGTTTCTTCGCCGCGCAGACTCCAGAGGTCTACAGCAGCTCGCGGATGCTCGACGAGCTCCAGGCCTCCCCCGACCGGGAGGCGGTGCTGATGAAGTTCGCCGGCAGCCTGCGTGAGGACGAGGTCGACGTCCTCCGGCGCACGATCCGGTGATCCGCCTCCGGGCGGCGTGATCGGCCGCTCGTCGTTCCGCCCGCCGCGCCGTTGAGTCCTCAGTCGACTTTGTTGAGCCGCATGCTGTTCGACACCACGAAGATCGACGACAGCGCCATCGTTGCCGCCGCGATCAGCGGATTAAGCAGCCCCGCGGCGGCGATGGGCAGGGCTGCGGCGTTGTAGAGGCCGGCCCACAGCAGGTTGCCCCGGACCGTGCGCAGCGTTGCGCGGGCCAGTCGTATCGCGCGCGGGATCCCGCGCAGCCGCCGTCGGGCGAGAACGATGTCCGCCGAGCGGATGGCGATATCGGTACCGGAGGCGACTGCGATCCCTAGGTCCGCGGTTCCCAACGCCACCGAGTCGTTGATCCCGTCGCCGACCATGGCCACCCGGCGTCCCTTCGCCTGCAGCTCCTCGATGTGCTTGGCCTTCTCCGCCGGGCTGACGCCGCAGCACGTCTCCGGTATGCCGAGCCGATCGGCAACCTCGTGTGCGGCCTCCGGGCCGTCGCCGGTCATCAGCACCGTGCTCAGGCCCATCCGGTGCAGCTCGGCGACGGCCGCCGCAGCGTCGGGCTCCAGACGGCCGGAGAAGTCCGCTCGACCGAGAGTCTCGCCGTCGACGGCCACATGGATGCTGGTCGCGCCTGCGGAGTTCCCCGGGGCGGCCGTGCCGGCTGTGCTGTCGGTCGGTCCCTCAGTGTCCTGAAGCACGATGCCGCGCGAGGCCATGAGCCGGGCGTTGCCCGCGAGCACCTCTCGACCCTCGACCATCGCCCCGACTCCCTGACCGGGGATCACGGTGAAGGCCTCCGCCTCGCGGGGCGTGAGGTCCAGTGCCGCGCAGTGCCGCGCCACCGCCGCGGCGATCGGATGAGAGGACCCCTGCTCCACCGCCCCCAGCAGTGTCAGCAGCTCCCTGGCCTCGACACCGTCAACCGGTACCACGGTCTCGACCGTAAGGTCTCGCGAGGTCAGCGTCCCGGTCTTGTCGAGCACGACGGTGTCGATGACTCCGCTGGACTCCAGCGCGTCGTAGTTCTTGATCAGGATCCCCGAGGACGCGCCCCGGCCGATGCCGACCATCAGGGCGGTCGGTGTCGCCAGGCCCAGTGCACACGGGCAGGCGATGATCAGCACTGTCATGGCGACACTGAAGGCCTCCGAGGCGCCGACGTCCAGCGCGAACTTCCAGATCAGCCCAACCGTAAGGGCGAGCAGCAGCACGCCGGGGACGAAGTACTGGGTGATACGGTCGACGAGGTGCTGGACCTTCGCCTTGCGGGCCTGGGCGGTCTCAGCCATCGAGGCCATGCGCATCAGCCGCGTGTCGTCGCCGACGTGGGTGGTGGTCACGTCGAGGCGCCCATCCACTGTGACCGAACCTGCGGTGACGTCGTCGCCGACCTCCTTCGGGCGAGGGAACGCCTCACCGGTCATGGTGCTCTCGTCCACGCCCGCGGCCCCGTGCAGGATTTCGCCGTCAACTGGCACGGTCTCGCCGGGGCGTACCACCACGACCTCTCCGACCGCGATCTCCTCGACCCGGACGGTGACCTCCTGGTCTCGGACCACCCGGGCCGAGCGCGGGGCGAGGTTCGTCAGGGCGTGCAGTACGTCGCCGGCCTTCCGGCGGGCGCGCATCTCGAAGTACCGCCCGGCCAGCTGCAGGGTCGTCAGTCCGGCCGCGACGTCGACGTAGATCGCGCTGGTACCCACCGACGTCTCGCCGAAGCCCAGCCAGTAGGCAGGATGGGGTTCGGCGACGTCAAACAGCAGATAGATCAGCGCCCAGCCGAAGGACGCAACGACGCCGAGGGAGACGAGCGTGTCCATGCTCGCCGACCGATTGAGCAGATTGCGCAGCGTCGCTCGGTGGAAGGGCCATGCGCCCCAGAGGATCACCGGAAGCGCCAGCGCGATGCAGGCCCATTCCCACCCCGGGAACTGGGCCTGCGGCACCAGCGCCAGCAGGATCGTCGCGTCCATCAGGGGGAAGGTAAGCAGTGCGCACCAGATGAGACGTCGCCGGTAGGAAGTCAGCGTCTTCTCGGTCAGCTCCTCCTGCCATATCCCCGCGTCGTCGCCGGCGTGGGCCTCGAAGCCCAGGCTCCGCACCCGCTGCACGAGGTCCTCCTCGTCCAGCGGTGCCGGGGAGCTGACAACTGCCCGTCCCGTCGCGAAGTTCACCACCGCCTCGACGTCATCGCCGCTGCGACGCAGACGCTTCTCAATGCGCACCGCGCACGCGGCGCAGCTCATCCCGCCCACGGCAAGCTCCGTGCGGTGGAGGCCGGCCGCGCCGCGGGGCGACGGGGGGCGCTGCGCTGGCTGCGCATCATGTGTGCTTTGCGTCATCATCGATTCCCTCCTGTGGGTTGGTGTGCGGGGCGGTCCTCGCGATCGCCCATAGGGGCTGCGGTCGGGTTCTCGCCCTCGATCGTGTGCTCCTCTGGTGGCTTGGCGCGCTGCTCGTGCAGGCGATGGAGCATCTCGTTGTAGTCGTCGAAGTCGGTGTCCAGTCCGCGGTCCAGATGCCGGTCCTTGCGGCGCGCCTCGCGAGCGTCGCTGCGGGACCACTGGATGCCCAGCGCGAGCATCACCAGGATCAGGGGGAGCTCACCTCCGGCCCAAGCGATCCCGCCGCCGACGTACTGCGCGTCCTGCAGCGCGGCCCAGGTCAGGTCGAGGCTTCCGTAGAAGTTTCGCCCGACGACGGTGTCGCTGGTCATCAGGATGACGCCGAAGAAGGCGTGGAAAGGCATGGCCGCCAGCACGAGACCGAACCGGGCGATGTGCGGCAGCTGGCGGGAGCTGGTGTCCACACCCACGGCCAGGCTGTAGTAGAGATATCCGCTGACCAGGAAGTGCAGCATCATCAGCTGATGCCCCCAGTGCTGGAACATCAGATTCTCGAAGAGGCTGCTGAGATACACCGCGTAGTAGGAGCCGACGAAGATGGCGAAGGCTACCAGCGGTGACATCAGGAAGCGCGAGATCCCGGCGTTGATGAACCACTTGACCCAGGAATGCGGCCCGGCGGGCCGGCGCGAGTCGGCCGTCGAGGCCTTCAGCAGCAGCGTCAGAGGCCCACCCAGCGTCATGAGTACCGGGGCGAGCATGCTCAGGGCCATGTGCGAGGCCATGTGCACCGCGAAGTCCGCCCCAGAGTAGCGGCCCACTCCCGAGCTGGTCGCCAGCACCAGCGTGCCCCAACCTGAGACCCAGGCAATCGTGCGACCGAGCGGCCATTGCATCCCGCGACGGCGGACTCTGCGGATGGCGAGGAGATAGCCGATGACCGCGATTGAGGAGATCACCAGGAAGAGGACGTTAATTCGCCAGTCGCCGGCCAGACCGGCCGCCGTGGGCGCCGGACCGACGTCGTAGCCCAGGATCCGCTGTTCAGTTGTGGTGGGAACGAAGTACTGCGGCGGAGGGATGCGAGACATCAGTACCGTAGCGCCAGTCCACGTTGCCAGGGCCAGGCCGCCGACGGCCAGACGTCTCGCGAGACGATGATCGCGCATCCGTCCCGTACGCCAGAGTCTCAGCAAGGAGGCGCAGGTTCCCAGCACGACGGCGAGCATGACCAGTCTCAGCGACATCAGCAGACCTGTGGACGACTGCCAGGGGGTGACGCCGGCGAGCTTGAAGGTCATCAGCACCAGCTCCAGCAGGAACATCGAGGTCGTCCCCACGGTCACCACGACAAAGGCGCGACGCAGCGTGGTCAGCGGCGTCAGCTCTGCACGGGCGCTGCGCAGGGCCAGGATCGCCCAGGTCCCCAGCGTGGCAGCCGCCGCCGCCCCGTGGAGCATCGCGGTGTCGTTGCCGAGGTCATGGTTCGGTCCCACCAGGGTCTGGCCTACCGCGATCGGCGCCGCGGTCCCGAGCAGGGTCAGCGCCGCCGGCCCCAGGCAATGACTCCAGCGCGTCATGAACCAGCTCAGGAAGTGAACGATGAGAGCGCACACTCCAGTGACGATCCATGCCGAGGATCCAAAGTCGACGCCGATCACCATGCGCAACGCCGCCGGATCGCCAAGACGGGAGAAGGGCAGCCCGCTCAGGTCCAGACCGCGGAGGAAGATCAGCGGGAACGCGGCGAGAGCCCAGACGGCGCTGGCGGTGCGCAGAACGAACAGCTCCCATGGCGCGTCAAACTGATCAGCGCGGTGTCCTCGCGCATCGCGCAGGAACAGCAGATGAATGAGGACCCCGGCGACCACCAGGGATGCGGCCGTCGCAGTGCAGAGCATTGCGGTGGTGGTCGCCTGCACCGCGGCGCCGGGATGGCCGCGATGCAGGGCCTCGTAGGGCGCCTCGCCCTGGGCGACGGCGAGCAGAACCGGAGCGACGAGCCCAGCGCACGCTGCCAGAAGCAGGCAGGTTGTCGTCCAGCGGGAGCGGCGCCTCATCCGGTGGCGGCGAACGGTCTCCTCGGACGGAGTGTCAGGTGAAGTCTGCACGAGATCCTAGTTCTTGGGAGGCGAGACGATCTGGGCGGTGGACCAGCGTTGTGGCCCATCCACATTTTACTCTACACTCTGTAGATACGCGTCTCCGGCCGTAGAAGATCGGCGTTGTCTGCACCTCATCGACGGTGAACCACGACCGTTGGGAGGCGGAGTACTTCCTGGCGCGTCACCGGCGAATGCCTGGCCCGACCCTGGAGAGGTACTCACGCTATGACAACACTCATGTCGAAAGACGACGGACATCCCCCCGGCCGGTTCCACTGCGACCCAGATGAGTGGGGCCCAGGGCTGGTTCGGCCCGTTGCTGAGTCGGCGGCATTCTTATGCCGGCATCTTCGTCGGGCCGTTCATCCTCATCGCAGCGGTGAGTGGTGCGCTCTATGCCCTGATGCCGCAGATCGAGGACGCGGTCTACTCCGAGTAACTCCACGTGCCGGTGTCTGAGGGCTCTGTCTCGCTGGCGGATCAGGTCGCAGCCGCCGATGCGGACGTGGGTCGATCGCCTTCATCGGAGCCTCCATCTCGGCGAATTCGGCAGGCGCTACAGCGAACTTGCCGCCTCTTGGCTAGGTGTCATCGCCGCCGCCGGTGTGGGGCTTTGGGCTATCCGAGCGAAGAAGACCCGGAAGGCCCGGCAGATGCTGGGTCCGACGCTCACGCACAAGGGCCTGCGCCGGGTCCGTTCCGGGCATGGCGCAGTAGGTATCTGGGCAGCGCTGGGCATCCTCTTCCTCTCCTCCACCGGGATCACCTGGTCGCAGCATGGCGGCGGCAACTTCTCGAGTCTGCGCGAAGCAGTCGACTGGACGACGCCGCAGCTCTCGACCGCACTCGAGGCCGAAGGCCCTTGCGGCGGCGCGCACGCCGGGCGCCTTGGTAGGGAGTTGCGACAGTTGGAGTGGTCGCCGCTGGTCTCGGCTTGTTCCCGCCGATGCTCGGCCTTAGCCTACTGCTCTTTCTGGTCGTCGACCTGCTGCTCGGCTGGCGCACCGTGCTGCACAGTCGGCAGCAGCAGTCTTCGACGGTGCGACCAGGCTCTAGATGAGCGTGTCAGTGGACCTGCAACCTCGTCGAGGCCGGGTCAATAGGAGGGGTGGCTCGACGACGCGGTGGGCGTCGAAAGCCTTCCCGTTTTCTCTCCCGTGCTCTGAAGGTCGGTCTCGAAGAGCAGGGCGCAGCCCCGCTGAACGATGCGAGCGCTCGGCCCTTTATGGCTCATGACCACCGATGATCCTTGGCTCAATGTCGACGAGGTCGGGTGGCTTTCATGCTTCCGCTCATAGAGAGCGGGACACAAAAACAACGATTCGACAGCCCTTTGTGACAAGCGGTGCCCCAGTTCATCGTCAGGGGGACCTGTACCAGCTATCCCAGACGTTCACACATGTGGGACGATGCTGTCCGCGTGAGTTCACGAGCATTGGTCAGCGGTGGGTGCGTCCGGGTGGGGATCTCAGCTGATACGGCTTCCCATGAATCTGACCCCGGCGGCGCAGCTGCTGTCGTATTGTGTGGGGTCACCCAGCAGGTTCGTGAAATGAAGAAATCCTGCGATTTGGGGGACAGATGCGGGGTCTTGGAGCAGGCTGAGGGGTCAGGAACCGGCTGGGTTCATGCCTCTCACTGACGTGTCTCACCCAGGCGCGATGAAGGGAAGCTCAGAGGTATCTGTCACCTTGTAGTGCTCGTCGAGGTTAGGTAGTATGTCAGCGGCTGTGAGTTTCGGGCCGTACCGTGTGTTGGGTTCGCACATCGCGATCACAGCCCGGAATGCCTGAGTCAGATGCTGCCGTCCGGTGTAGCAGGTGAGGCTCCCCGCCGGGTCCGCGGATATCGACGCGGGGGGCCTCGCCGCTGGGAAATGCTTGAGGTTCTCCGTGGCGATGACCTCTGCGCGGGCCTCTCAGCTTCTTCGCCTCGTGAGGGAGCCGTCGTCGCGCAACGCTGAGTTCCACCTCGGCCCGTAGCTGCTCTCGGTGGCCACGTCGGCGGATGGCCGCAGTTGGAAGCGTGAGTCTGCGTAGTTGGTG
>JBQCZP010000006.1:0-48380 GCA_052089225.1 Nesterenkonia sp. | reverse complement strand
TGCGTAGTTGGTGCTTCGGTTCCGCGGAGGTGGCACCGGCCCGGGCCTGATGGTGTGGTGGGCCGGTGTCTCTGTGCTGGCGGCGCTATTCCCAGTAGTCGGCAGCGTGGGCTGTTTCTGTGTGGTGTCGTCTCATGTCGATCTCGCCGAGGTGAAAAGTCATTATGACTGCGGCCTCTGGTCCTTGCCGCGGTTCAGAGCATCGAACTCGTCATTCCACCGGTTGCTGTCGTGATCGCCGGTCTGTTCGGCGATGGCTTTGGCCTGCTCCACATAGGTCTTGGTGAGTTTGTCGACCCGATTCTCACTCTCCTTCAGCAGTCGCTGGTGGGTTTCCACCTTGACCCGGTGAGTGGTCTTCTCCTCGACCAGCTGGGCGTAGCGCTGGTGCACGAACTGCCACTCATCGTCGGTGAGCTCATCGGCATAGGGGCCCTGGTGGAACCCTTCGTGGAAGGTGAGCTTCTTCCAGTCGCCGTCCTGGTTCAGCTTGGAGTCGCGGTTCAGCAGATCGATCACAGAGATCGGACTGTCTCTGGACTTCAGGTGCTTGGTCTGCTCAATCCGGCTGCTGGAGCCGATGTGGGCCACCTCCACATTATGTGCGGCGAGCGCGTCCAGGCTGGTCTCCAGCTTCTTGCGCCGGTCTCTGGGCCTGCCGATGTGCAGGTCGTAGAAGTACCAGCCGATCATCGCAAGCGCGACGGCCAGCACGATGAGCATCACCATCAGCCAGTCGTTCATCTGTGTCGCCTCCGCAGTTCAGTCAGTAGGGGTGCGCAGCCCCGCCAGCAGCAGACACACTACGGTATCGGCCAAGGGGGCGGCAGCGGCGGCGCGGTCGGGCCGATACCAGTCCACGATCGAGTTGACCATGCCCATCGTCAGCCGGGAGGCGGTGCGGGCGTCGATGTCCTGGCGGAGGTCGCCGTCGTCCTGGGCCTGCTGGATCAGGTCGGCGATGCGCCGGGTGATCTCACGCCGGCGGGCCAGTGCGGCCGTCTCCAGCTCCGAGTTGCCGCGCAGCCGAAGCAGCAGGGTCACATAGGGCAGCGATCGGGTCAGCACATTGACCGACTCAGCGATGATGGTCTCCAGCTCCCTCACCGCAGCGGTCTCCAGCGCTTCGGCGTCGGCGACCACCTGCTCCAGCTCAGCCAATGAATGGCTCAGGGCGGCGTCGAGGATCTCCTCCTTGGACTTCACATGGTGGTAGATGGCCGACTTCGAGATGCCCAGCTCCTGAGCCAGGGCACCCATCGACGTCGCCTCGTAGCCGCGGCGGTTGAAGACCTCCACGCACACTCGGATCAGCGAATCGCGGTCGTAGCCGGGGCGGCCACGCTTGGCGCCAGTGCGCCGCCGGCTGGTCGCGGCTGGGTCTGACTCGGGGTCCAATGGCATTCCTGGGGCCTTCCCGGTACGTGGTTCCATCGGTGGACAGACTAGCCGCCGCGGCCTCAGCGACGCTTGTCGTAGACGCGTCGCAGCTTGCCGGAGGAGCGGGCGAGAGTATCCGGTTCGGCCACGCTGACTACGCAGCTGGAGCCGACTTTGATCTTGATCTGGCGGGCCAGCTCCGTACCCGCGGTCTCAGCGTCCTGAAGAGTGCACTCTTCGCGGCGTTCGATGTGCACTGTCATCTGATCCATGTGGTCCGGACGGCTCAGCTCCAGCTGGAAGTGCGGAGAGAGGCCCTCGATGGTCAGTGCGATCTCTTCGATCTGGGTGGGGAAGAGGTTGACCCCGCGCAGGATGATCATGTCGTCGCTGCGGCCGGTGATGCGGCCCATGCGCCGGTGGCCGGGCCGGTCGGAGCCGGGCAGCAGGCGGGTGAGGTCGTGGGTGCGGTAGCGGATGATCGGCAGGGCCTCTTTGGTCAGCGTGGTGAAGACCAGCTCGCCGTGATGGCCCGGCTCCAGGACGTCTTCGGTCATCGGGTCGATGATCTCTGGGCGGAAGTGGTCCTCCCAGATGGTGGAGCCGTCCTGTCGGTCGAAGGACTCGCCGGCAACACCGGGGCCCATCACCTCGGAGAGCCCGTAGATGTCGCAGGCCTTGATGTCGAATGCCTGCTCGATCTCATGACGCATCTCTTCGGTCCACGGTTCGGCACCGAGCACACCGATCTCCAGCGACGTTTCGCGCGGGTCCAGGCCGGCCTTGCGGAAGCCGTCGGCCAGCGCCAGCAGATAGGTGGGGGTGCACAGGATCGCCCGGGGCTTGAAGTCGGTGATGAGCTGGATCTGCTTCTCCGTCTGGCCCCCGGACATCGGAATGACGGTCGCGCCGAGCTTCTCCACGCCGTAGTGCGCGCCCAACCCGCCGGTGAACAGCCCATAGCCGTAGGCGTTGTGCACGATGTCTCCGGGTGCCACGCCGGAGAACCGCAGGCACCGGGAGAACAGTGTGGCCCACCGGTCGATGTCGCCGTCGGTGTAGCCCACCACTGTGGGCAGTCCGGTCGTGCCCGAGGAGGCGTGGATGCGGCGGACCTGGCCCATCGGAACGGCGAAGGACTTGAACGGGTAGGCCGCACGCAGGAATTCTTTGTCGGTGAAGGGGAACTTCGCCAGGTCTTCAAGGGTCTGCAGGTCGCTGGGCTTCACCCCGTGGGCGTCATAGAGCTCGCGATAGGCGCTGACATTCTCGTAGGCGTGCTTGATCGTCGCCTGCAGGCGACGCAGCTGCAGCTGGTCCATCTCCTCGCGGCTGAGCAGCTCTGCGGCGTCGGGGGTGCCCACCGGGGTCAGGGGAGCCTCGGTCTCCGCGATGGCGGCAGCAAGTTCATTGGGGGCGCCGCCGTCAGCGGCGAAGGAGTCGGGTGCGGGGGCAAGGCTCATTCGGACGTCACCTCTTGGGCTGGAGCGGGAACAGTGCGGGAACGGCCGCGGAAGGCGGCGATGGTGTCCTCGCCGCGGCTGACGACGACGTCGTAGACGCCGCTGCGCCCGGTCTGGGCGACCAGGTGCGCTTCGGCGGTGATCTCTTCGCCGAGCTTGGCGGACTTCAGGAAATTGATGTCAGCCCCGGACGCGACGGTGATGGTGGCGTCGTCGCCGGCGGGGTCGTTGCAGGCCATGGCGAAGCAGGTGTCGGCCAGGGTGAAGACCATGCCGCCGTGGATGATGTCGAAACCATTGGTCATCTCCTCGCGGATGCGCATGCGCAGCTTGGCGTGGCCCACCTCAGCGACGAGCACCTCCGCGCCCAGCCACCGGGTGCACCGGTCGTTCTCCAGCATCTTGTGGTGCGGTCCGCCGGCGGGCATCGGTGGGCCCTGGTGGGTATCGGCCTCCGGGGCCGCAGTGCTGGCATCGGGCATGGGTGCTCCTCGTGAGGTCTCAGCCGGGGTGAGTCTTTCAACCAGGCAGTATTTCCAGACCAATCGGTCAGTAAGTCAACTGAAGCACTGCCTCGCCTGTGATGTCAAGCACAGCTCCTGCGGCACCATCATGCTTCTGCGGCGGCACGGGATCACCGGCAGGCTCAGGCGAAGGCGGAGATGCCGGTGATCGCACGACCGGCGATGAGCAGGTTGATCGAATGGCTGCCCTCGTAGGTGTAGAGGGCCTCGATGTCTCCGGCCACTTTGGCGACCTCATAGTCGCTGACGATCCCGTTGCCGCCGAACACCTCTCGGGCCAGGGCCCCGGATTCGCGGGCGACTCTGGTCAGCGTTGCTTTGGTCAGAGAGGCGTGCATCATGGTCAGCTTGCCGCGGGCCTGAATGTCTGCGGTGTCGGCCATCATGGAGGCGGAGAGAGCGAGGTTTCCGGCCACGGTCACCAGAGCGGACTGCACGAGTTGGAACGATCCTATGGGCACGCCGAACTGCCTGCGCTGCTGAGCGTAGCTGCTGATCAGGTCGAAGAGCGCCTGCTGGGCTCCCACCGCCTGCCAGCCCACCCAGGCGCGGGAGGCCATCAGCAGTCGGCTGGCTTCGGAGAATGAGGTGGCCCCGGGCATCAGCGCGGAGGCGGGGACTGCGACATCGTCGAACTCCAGGTCTGCGTTCTGCATGATGCGCAGGCCCGTCTTGTTCCGGATGGCGCTGGCCCGGTAGCCGACAGTGTCAGTGGGCACCAGGAAGCCCTTGACCTGACCGTCAGCGGTGTCCCGGGCCCAGATCAGGGCGATGTCGGCGATGGTGCCGGCCCCGATCCAGCGTTTGCGACCGCGGATCACCCACCCCTCATCAGTGCGGGTGGCCGAGGTTTCCAGTCCGCCTGCAATGTCGGAGCCGTGGTCCGGCTCAGTGAGGCAGAACGCTCCCAGCGACTCCAGGCGGCGAAGCCGGGGGAGCCAGGTCTCCTTGTGCTCTTCAGAGCCGAGCTCGGCGATGGTGCCGACGATGAGCTCGTTGTGGATCCCCAGCAGCGCGGACATGGAGACGTCGGCCCGGGCCGCGGCGGCATGGACCATCCCCTGGAACAGCTGGGAGGAGCCGTCCATGAAGGTCTCGCCGAGGCCGAGCTCGGCCAGCCCGGGCAGCAGGTGGTGGGGAAACTCCTCCCGGTTCCAGGGGTCGATGCTGGCAGGGCGCAGGCTCTGCTGCAGGCTGCGGTCGGTGGAGAGCAGCCGTTGGCGCTCATCGGTGCTGAGGTGACGCGCCAGATCCAGGAAGTTCACGGCCGGGGACTCGGTGGCGTCGTCGTCGTGGTGGGCGCGCTCAGCGGCTGGAGAGGTGGTGGGCGTCATCGTCGGTTCCTTCGCGGTGGATCAGCGGACACAGTTGGAAACGTCCTTTACCAACTATAGGACGTCCAAGTATATTAGGTGATAGCAATCACATCCGATACATTTCTGCCACCAGAGCTGAAGGAGGCGCCCATGTCAGTCGCCGACGAGCTGCGAGCTGCCCGAGACGGTCTGATCGGCCACCAGAACGACTGGGCCAAGGCCAGAGAGACGTTTCAATGGCCGCGCTTCGAGCACTTCAACTTCGGTCACGACTGGTTCGACCACTTGGCGGCCTCTGCCGAGCGAGCTGACCAGAACGCGCTGGTGATCGTCGAGGAGAACGGCGACCGGCTGTCACGCACCTTCAAGCAGCTCAGCGAGGCCTCCAACCGCGTGGCGAACTGGCTGAGCGACCTGGGGGTGCGGCGCAATCATCGGGTCATCCTGATGCTCGACAACCAGGTGGAGCTGTGGGAGGCGATGCTGGCGGCCATCAAGCTCGGTGCAGTGCTGGTGCCCACCACCACGCAGATGGGCGCACGCGATCTCCAGGACCGGGTGACCCGGGCCGAGGCCCGCTGGGTCATCGGCGGCACCTCAGTAGTGCAGAAGTTTGCCGACGTCGACGGCGACTACACCCTCATCCACGTGCCGGGAGCCCATGCCGCAGCGGCGGAGAGAACAGCTCCTCAGGTGTCTGGTCGGGCCGTCCGCTCCTACGACGACGCCTACGCGGCATCCGCCGAGACCCCGCAGGTGGAGCCGACGGGGGCGGAGGAGACGATGCTGCTCTACTTCACCTCCGGGACCACCTCTCAGCCGAAGCTGGTGGAGCACACCCACGCCTCCTACCCCGTGGGGCACCTGTCCACCCTGTATTGGATCGGTCTGGAACCGGGGGACGTGCACCTGAACGTCTCCTCACCTGGCTGGGCAAAACACGCCTGGTCCAACTTCTTCGCCCCGTGGCTGGCGGAGGCGACGATCTTTCTCTACAACTTCACCAAGTTCGACCCCGAAGCCCTGATGGGGGCGATGGCACGTGACGGGGTCAGCAGCTTCTGCGCACCGCCGACTGTCTGGCGGATGCTGATCAAGGCCGACCTCTCGCAGCTGTCCAGCCCGCCGAAGAAGCTGATCTCTGCCGGGGAACCGCTCAACGCCGAAGTGATCGAACAGGTCCAGAAGGTCTGGGGCTCCACCATCCGCGACGGCTTCGGCCAGACCGAAACGACTCTGCAGGTGGCCAACACCCCCGGTCGGCCGGTCACTCTGGGCGCGATGGGCGTACCGCTGCCGGGCTACGAGGTGGTGCTCATCGATCAGGTCACCGAGGAGGAGTCTGATGAGGGCGAAATCTGCCTTCGCCTGGATCCGCGCCCGGTCGGCCTGATGAAGGGCTACTACGGCGACGAGGAGAAGAACCGCGAGGTCTTCCGCAACGGCCTCTACCACACCGGCGACGTGGCCTCCCGGGACGAGAACGGGGTCTTCACCTATGTGGGCCGGGCAGATGATGTGTTCAAGTCCAGCGACTATAAGATCTCTCCCTTCGAGCTGGAGTCGGTGCTGGTGGAGCATCCGGCTGTGGTGGAAGCGGCCATCGTTCCGGCCCCGGACGATATTCGCCTCTCGGTCCCCAAGGCGTTCGTCACCCTGGCCAAGGGATGGGAGCCCACTGAGGAGACCGCTGCCACCGTGCTGCAGCACAGCCTGGACCGGCTCTCGCCCTTTAAGCGCATCCGCCGGATCGAGTTCAGGGAGCTGCCCAAGACGATCTCCGGCAAGATCCGCCGCGTCGAGCTGCGCGGCGTCGAGGAGGAACGTGCTGGAGGCGTGGAGGCTGACGGCGGCTACGGCCGCGAGTTCCGGGAGGAGGACCTGCCGCAGCTCAAGCGCAGCAAGTCGTGAGGCCGACTGCGGGCCTGCCGCCCCGAGGGCCGACCCACCAGCTGAGAGATCCAGGAGAAGACCGATGCGCCCTCCGTTGGCCAAGGACCCGATCGCAGAGATCCAGAACAACTGGCAGCGGCAGGGGTGGCACGATGCGGCGGCGCCGGCGGCCGCAGTCACCGCCATCATGCGCACCCAGCAGATCCTGCTGTCCCGCGCCCAGGAGATCCTGCAGCCCTACCGTCTCACCTTCGCCCGCTATGAGGTGATCTCACTGCTGAGCCATTCCCGGGAGAAACGCATGCTGATGAATAAGGCCTCTGCGCTGCTGCAGGTGCACCCGACCTCCATCACCAACGCGGTGGACAGGCTGCAGGACGCTGGCCTGGTGCAGCGCCAACCCCACGAATCCGACCGGCGGGCGATGCTGCTGGTGCTCACCGCCGAGGGGAGGAAGACAGCTGAGCAGGCCACGGCCGCACTCAACGAGCAGCTGTTCGAGCGCACCGGCTTCACTGCCGATCAGGTCGAGGACCTCAACCGCATCCTGGCCGACTTCCGCCGAGTCTCTGGGGACTTCCTCGGGCAGTGAGCCGAATCGGCCGGGCAGTGATCAAGCTCAGCTCACCGGTGGCGCCACACCGGGTCGCGCTTCTGGGTGAAGGCACTCATGCCCTCGGCCTGGTCCTCGGTGGCGAAGAGTGCGTGGAACATGCGGCGTTCGAACATCAGGCCCTGCTGAAGCGTGGACTCGAAGGCTGCGCCGACAGCCTCTTTGGCCATCTGGGCTGAAGGTTTGGACTTCGAGGCGATCAGTTCGGCCACTGTGGTGGCCTCTGCCACGACCTGATCATCGGCCACCACCCGTGAGACCAGTCCGATGCGCTCAGCCTCAGCGGCACCAATGCGCCGGCCGGTGAGGACCATGTCCATGGCCTTCGCCTTGCCCACAGCACGGGTCAGTCGCTGACTGCCCCCCATACCGGGAATCACGCCCAGGTTGATCTCGGGCTGACCGAACTTTGCGCCCTCGCCCGCCACGATGATGTCGCTCATCATGGCGAACTCGCACCCGCCGCCCAGGGCGAATCCGCTCACGGCCGAGACCATGGGGGTGCGCAGCCGGGTGAGGTCGTCCCACCGGCGGAACCAGTCGTCGGCGTACATATCTGCGTAGCCCCGGTCGGCCATCTGCTTGATGTCGGCCCCGGCGGCGAACGCCTTCTCGGAGCCGGTGATGAGGATCGCGCCGACGTCCGGGTCAGCGTCGAAGCCCACAGCGGCGGTGACGATCTCCTCCATCATCTCCGCGTTCAGCGCGTTGAGCGCCTCGGGTCGGTTCAGCTGGATCGTCGCGACCCGGGATTCGGTGGAGACGACGATCGTGGAGTACTCGCTCATGCTCTACGCTCCTTGTGCTTGGGAGTTGGCGCGGATCGTGCTGATGATGGCGGAGAAGTCCTGCTTGGCTCCCTCGCCTTCGGCGAACTCAGAATAGATGGCGGCGGCCAGTCGGCCCATCTGCCCATCCACACCCTGCTCGTCGAGTGCGTTGGTGGCGAGCCCGAGGTCTTTGGCCATCAGGGCGCCGGCGAACCCGGGCGCGAAGTCGCGGTTGGCCGGCGACGTCGGCACCGGGCCCGGCACCGGGCAGTTGGTGGTCAGAGCCCAGGACTGGCCGGAGGCCTTGGACGCCACATCGTAGAGCGCCTGATGCGTCAGGCCCAGCTGCTCGCCGAGCACGAAGGCTTCGCCGACGGCGATCTGGCTGATGGCTAAGATCATGTTGTTGCAGATCTTGGCTGCCTGGCCCAGTCCGCTGGCTCCGCAGTGGACCACGCGAGCCCCCATGATCTCCAGCAGCGGGCGCAGTTCGTCGAAGACGTCGTCGTCGCCTCCGACCATGAACGCCAAGGTGCCTGCTTCGGCACCGACCACTCCGCCGGACACCGGGGCGTCGGCGGCTTGGAAGCCGGCCCGCTTGGCCAGCTCTGCGGCTTCCTGGGCCTCTGAAATGTTGATCGTGGAGCAGTCCAGGAACGTCGCACCCGGCTTGGCCGCCGCCAACAGCCCGGGGGACTGCTGATAGGCCGTCAACACATGCTTCCCGGAGGGCAGCATCGTCAGCACGATATCGGCGTCGACCACCGCGTCCAGGGCGTCGTCGACGACTTCCACGCCGTTCTGCCGTGCGGCGTCCATGGCTGCGGCGACGACGTCGAACGCCTTCACAGGAACCCCGGCCCGCACCAGGTTGGCGGCCATCGGCCCGCCCATGTTGCCCAGACCGATGAACGCCACCTTGGGCTGGGCGGATGACTCTGCTGCAGTCTGACTCATGGGTGTCTCTCCTTGGGTTGGGCAGCGTTGGGCAGCGTTGTTATGCAGGGCTGGGCGGCGGTGGGCGCTCAGCTGCCTTCGGGCATGATGAAGCTTGCGCCCTCCTTGGTGCCCGATGGCCAACGGGTGCTGACCGTCTTGGTCTTGGTGTAGAACTTGAAGCCGTCGGCGCCGTGCTGGTTGAGGTCGCCGAAGGCCGAGGCCTTCCATCCGCCGAAGGTGTAGTAGGAGATGGGCACCGGGATCGGCACGTTGACTCCGACCATGCCGACTTCCACTCTGGCGGTGAAGTCTCGGGCGGCGTCGCCGTCGCGGGTGAATATGGCCACACCGTTGCCCATCTCGTGTTCGGTGGGCAGTCGCAGGGCCTCCTCGTAGTCCGCCGCGCGGACTATGGAGAGCACGGGTCCGAAGATCTCCTCCTGGTGGATGCGCATATCGGTGGTGACCCGGTCGAACAGGGTGGCCCCGACCCAGTAGCCGTGAGGATGACCATCGACGACGGCGCCGCGGCCGTCGACGACCAGTTCGGCTCCCTCGTCCACTCCGATGCCGATGTAGTCTTCGATCCGCTTCTTCGCGTCAGCTCCGACCACGGGGCCGAAGTCGCTCTCCTTGTCCAGGGAGGGGCCCAGGGTGAGGTTCTTCATCCGCTCCAGCAGCTTCTCGCGCAGCACCTCGGCGGTGGCCTCTCCCACCGGCACGGCCACCGAGATGGCCATGCAGCGCTCGCCGGCGGAGCCGAACCCGGCACCGATCAGAGCGTCGGCGGCCTGGTCCATATCGGCGTCGGGCATGATGATCATGTGGTTCTTCGCCCCGCCGAAGCACTGGGCGCGCTTGCCCTGGGCAGCGGCAGCCGTGTAGAGCGACTGGGCGATCGGCGTGGAGCCGACGAATCCGAGGGCCTTCACCCGCGGCTCCTCGACCAGGGCATCGACCGCCACCTTGTCCCCATGGACCACGTTGAGGGTGCCCGCAGGCATACCAGCCTCCAGGGCGAGCTCGGCCAGGCGCAGCGGCACCGAGGGGTTGCGCTCGGAAGGCTTGAGGATGAAGGCGTTGCCGGCGGCCAGGGCGATCCCGGCCTTCCACAGGGGGATCATGGCCGGAAAGTTGAACGGGGTGATGCCGGTGACCACGCCCAGCGGCTGACTGAGACTGTGCACGTCCATCCCCGTGGCGACGTTGTGGGAGAACTCGCCCTTGAGCATGTGAGGTGCTCCGGCGCCGAACTCCACGACTTCGACGCCGCGCTGAATATCACCGAGGGCGTCGGAGAAGATTTTGCCGTGCTCGTTGGACAGCGTCTCTGCCAGCTCGTCGCGGTGGGTCTGAATCAGGTCCACCCACTTCAGCAGGATGCGTGCCCGGCGCTGCGGGTTCAGCCGCGACCATTCGCCGAAGGCCTGCTCAGCGGAATCGACAGCTGTGCGCACCTCATCCGCAGAAGCCAGAGGGACCTGAGAGGTGATTTCTCCGCGCACCGGGTTGTAGACGTCGTTGGTGCGCCCGGAGGTGCCGCGGACATGTTCTCCATGGATGAAGTGGGCCAGTTCCGTCATGGGTTGGTGCTCCTTATGCAGGGGGGCCACGATGAATGCTCAGTCCTGCAGCGGCCCCAGAAAGTCAGTGTGACCTGAGGACGCCCAGCACTGGATGTGACGCATCTCTCAGGTGCTCAGCCTACTGCGCAAGTGATTGGACGTGCAACTATCTCGGCGCCCGGCGCAGCCCGCCAATCGATACTATGGGCGGCATGTCAGCCGGACGGTATGCACCCAGCCCCTCGGGGGACCTGCACCTGGGGAACCTGCGCACCGGGATGCTTGCGTGGCTGTTCGCGGCCGGCAGCGGACGCAGCCTGCTGCTGCGCTACGAGGACCTCGACGACTCACGCACTGTGACAGGGTCCGCGCAGCGCCAGCTGGCGGATATGACCGCCCTGGGCATCACCTTCGTCGGCGAGCCGCTGCGGCAGTCACAGCGGCAGCAGGTCTACGACGACGCCGTGGCGCAGCTGGCCGAGGCCGGCCTGGTCTACGACTGCTTCTGCACCCGCCGGGAGATCCAGGAAGCTCCCCGCGCCCCGCACGCACCGCCCGGGGCCTACCCGGGCACCTGCCGCACACTGACTGCGGCCGAACGTGAGCAGCGGCGGAGGCAGCGGCCGCCGGCCCTGCGGCTGCGCGCTGAGATCACCCAGGGCGTCGTCACCGACCAGCTGCTGGGCACCGTGCGCGCTGGTGTGGATGACCTGGTGCTGGTGCGCAACGACGGTGCGGCCGCCTATCACCTGGCCGTCGTCGTCGATGATCATCTCACCGGGGTGGACCAGGTGGTCCGCGCCGATGACCTGGCTGACTCCGCCCCTCGTCAGGCGTATCTGCGCCAGCTGCTGTATGGGCCCGCTGCGGCGGATCAGGTGCAGTACGCCCATGTTCCGCTGGTGGTCAACGCTGCGGGCAAGCGCCTGGCCAAACGCGACGGCGCGGTCACGCTCAGTGAGTTGGCGGACCACGGGGTCAGCGCTGAGCAGGTCCGTGATGTGCTGCTGGAGTCTCTCGGTCTTCCCGCCGGCCCGCTTCAGCAGGCGCTGGGCAGCTTCGACCCGGAGCAGCTTCCGCGTGCTGCCTGGGTGTGGGATCCTGAGGCCACCTTCCGTTGAGTGTGTCGAAACGTATAGAACTGACCGCCGAACGGCCCCAGTTCCCGCAGCTGCGACACACTCACTGAGGCGGGGCCTATGATGTCAGTGGATTTCACCCAGGAGAGCAAAGGAGCTTGACCATGAGCGAAACGGTCATCGTGGCAGGGGCGCGCACGCCCATCGGCAAGCTGATGGGCGGGTTGTCCAGCCTGTCCGCGGCACAACTGGGCTCCCGCGCCATCGAAGGGGCCCTGCAGAAGTCACGCGTTGAGGCGGCATCGGTCGACTACGTGATCATGGGTCAGGTGATCCAGGCCGGTGCCGGGCAGAACCCCGCCCGCACCGCCGCACTGGGGGCGGGCATCGCCGCCTCGGTCCCCTCCATCACCATCAACAAGGTCTGCCTCTCCGGGCTCAATGCCGTGGCCACAGCCGACCAGATGATCCGCGCCGGCGAGTGCGAGGTGGTGGTGGCCGGCGGCATGGAGTCGATGTCCCAGGCGCCTCACCTGCTGCCCGGATCCCGCAGGGGCTTCACCTACGGCGACACCGCCCTGGTGGACTCCATGGCGTATGACGCGCTGTTCGACCAGGCCACCGATCAGCCCATGGGCGCGCTGACCGAGTCCTGCAACACCGGTGAGGCTGAGGTCTCCCGCGAGGAGCAGGACAGTCTTGCCGCAGCCTCGCACCAGCGGGCCGACGCGGCCTGGGAGAAGGGCCTGTTCGACGACGAGGTGGTGCCGGTCGAGGTGCCCCAGCGCAAGGGCGATCCGGTCACCGTCAGTCGCGACGAGGGGATCCGCACCGGAACCACGGCCGAATCGCTGAGTGGGTTGCGCCCCGCCTTCGCCAAGGACGGCACCATCACTGCCGCCAGCTCCTCCCAGATCTCAGACGGCGCATGCGCCCTGGTGGTGATGTCCAAGGAGAAGGCCCAGTCGCTGGGGCTGGAGTGGATCGCGGAGATCGGTGCCCACGGCATGGTCGCCGGACCCGACTCCAGCCTCCAGCTGCAGCCGGCCAACGCCATTGCTGCCGCCTGCCGGAAGCAGGACACCGAGGCCTCATCCCTGGACCTGGTGGAGATCAATGAGGCCTTCGCCGCGGTCGGCGTCGCCTCAGCGCGGGAACTGGGGATCAGCACCGATAGGGTCAACGTCAACGGCGGCGCCATCGCCATGGGCCACCCGGTGGGCATGTCAGGGGCGCGGATCGTGCTGCACCTGGCCCATGAGCTGGTCCGGCGCGGCGGCGGCACCGGAGCCGCCGGCCTCTGCGGAGGCGGCGGCCAGGGAGACGCGCTCATCCTCAAAGTCTGATCCCGCCTGCGCCCACGCGGGCGGCTTCCACGCGTTGAGTGTGTCGGAGCTGAGGGAATGCGGGCCGAGGCGGCCGCATTCCCTCAGTTCCGACACACTGACCGTCCACATGACGAAATTCTGCGCCACGACTTGCACCGACGCGGCGGATCCAGCAGACTCGGACGAAGGTCAAGAGTGTCACTGCAAAACCCCGGTTTAGTGGCCGGCAACCCTCCAGTTCGCGGTGGGGTGCCCCGGGTGAGGACCTGGCCGGATGGAGAACCCATCTCGGCAAGCGCGGACCTCATACTCCCGAAGTCTGAGGTCTCCGAAAGACTTGGAAAGGGAGATTCTCATGAGCGAATACACCTGGCAGCCGGAGGCGGCCAATTTCGAGACCCGCCAGATCCACGCCGGCGTCGCCCCCGACCCGGCCACCGGAGCCCGGGCGCTGCCGATCCAACAGACCACCAGCTTCGTGTTCCCCGACACGGAGACCGCAGGCAAGCGGTTCGGCCTCGAAGAGCTCGGCCCGATCTATTCGCGACTGACCAACCCCACAGTTGAGGCAGTGGAGAACAAGATCGCAGCCCTGGAGGGCGGCGTGGGTGCGCTCGCCGTCGGCTCCGGCCAGGCGGCCACCACGCTGTCACTGCTGAACATCGCACAGTCGGGCAGCCACGTCGTGGCCTCACCCTCCCTCTACGGCGGAACGCAGAACCTGTTCAAGCACACGCTGCCGAAGTTCGGCATCGACGTGACCTTCGTCGAGGATTCCGATGACCCGCAGTCCTGGCGCGCAGCCACCCAGGACAACACGGTCGCGTTCTTCACTGAGAGCGTCGCCAACCCCCGCGGCGACGTCGCGGACCTGGAGGCGGTGGCGGAGCTCGCCCACGAATTCGGCGCACCGCTGATCGTCGACAACACGCTGCCCAGCCCGTACCTGCTGCGGCCCATCGAACACGGCGCAGACGTGGTGGTCCATTCGGCCACCAAGTTCCTCGGCGGCCACGGCACCGCTATCGCCGGAGTCATCGTCGACGCCGGAAAGTTCGACTACAGCGCCTACCCCGAGCGTTTCCCCGGCTTCAGCACCCCCGATGAGAGCTACCACGGCCTGGTGTTCGGACGTGACCTGGGGCCCGACGGCATCTTCGGCGTCAACCTCTCCTACGTCCTCAAGGCACGCGTGCAGCTGCTGCGCGACCTGGGCCCTGCGCTGTCGCCGCACAACGCCTTCGAGATCAACCTGGGACTGGAGACCCTGAGCCTGCGCATGGAGCGCCACGTGCAGAATGCCCAGCGCGTCGCAGAGTACCTGGAGGGCCACGACGCCGTACGCAGCGTCCTCTTCGCAGGGCTGCCCTCCAGCCCCTACTACCAGCGCGCCCAGAAGTACCTGCCCCGGGGTGTCGGCTCGATCATCTCCTTCGAGGTACACGGCGGCGACGAAGCGGGCCAAGCCCTGGTTGATGCGCTGCAGCTGCATTCGCTGGTGGCCAATGTCGGCGATGTCCGCTCCCTGGCCATCCACCCCGGATCCACCACGCACCGGCAGCTCAGCGACTCAGAGAAGCGGGCCGCAGGCGTCAACCCAGGACTGGTGCGGCTCTCAGTGGGCCTGGAGCACATCGATGACATCCTGGCCGACCTGGAGCAGGGGCTGGCCAAGGCACCCAGAGGCTGAGACGGCACGATGCCTTCCTCAGACGTGCTCCAGCACCTGCCGCCCGCTGTGGACAACGACTTCGGAGACCGCCCCGCCGGTGTGCTGAAGACCTTCCAGGCCGGTCCCTTCACGTGCGAGACCGGTGGGCGCCTGCCCGAGGTGCAGCTGGCCTATGAGACCTGGGGCGAGCTCAACGACGCCGGAGACAACGCCGTGCTGGTCGCCCATGCGCTGACCGGCGACACCCATGTGGCCTCCAGCTCGGCTGATCCGGCCCTCGGCTGGTGGGAGGGCCTGCTGGGCCAAGGGCGCCCCATCGACACTGACAGGTGGTTCGTCATCGCCCCGGCCATGGTGGGCGGCTGCTACGGATCCACCGGCCCGGCGTCGTCGGACCCGGAGGGCGTTCCCTGGGGGTCCCGGTTCCCGTCGGTGACCATCCGCGACGCCGTCCGGTTGGAGAAGCGCCTGCTGGATCACCTGGGGATCACCCGCCTGCGCACTGCGATCGGCGGCTCCATGGGCGGTGCCCGCGCCCTGGAGTGGGCGGTGACCTACCCCGAGTTCGTCGATGGGCTGGCCGTCTTCTCCTGCGGAGCCGCATCCACCGCCGAGCAGATCGCCTTCGGCCAAGCCCAGGTGCTGGCCATCCGCAACGATGCGAACTTCCGCGGAGGTGACTACTACGACGGTCCCCCACCGCAGGAGGGGCTGGGACTGGCCCGGCGGATCGCCCACATCACCTACCGTGCCGAGGCTGAGCTGCAGGTGAGGTTCGGTCGTGCCTCCCAAGGCGCAGAGGACCCCTTCGCCCCGCGCACCGCAGGACAGCCGCGCGGCCGCTATCAGGTGGAGTCCTACCTGGACCACCAGGCGTCGAAACTGGCCGAGCGCTTCGACCCCAACGCCTACATGGTGCTGGCCGAAGCGCTGATGAGCCACGACGTCGGACGCGGGCGCGGGGGAGTCGAGGCTGCCCTGGCGCGGGTGCAGGCGACCCCGTTCCTGGCCGCTGTCGACACTGACCGGCTCTACTTCCCCGAACAGTCCCAACAGCTGGCTGAGCTGATCCCCGGAGACCACAGGCCCCACATGATCACCTCGCCGATCGGTCACGACGGGTTCCTCACCAGCGCGGAGCAGCTCGGTGACGCCATGCGCGCCACGCTGAACCTCTGATGCGCAGGCCGACTCTGCTGCGCAGTCCCTGAGTCACAGACCCTGAGTCACAGTCCCTGTGCCGCAGGCCGCTGCCTGCCTCACCAGCGGCGGCTGTGCACTCGGCTCACGCACGCAGAGTATCCGCTCAGGCACGTAGAGTATGTTCCGAACCCGCACCCGGCCCGTCGGAAGCATCCAAGGAGGCTGTATGAGCAGCGACCGTCCGCGCACTGAACCCGCAGAGAAGACTGAAGCCACAGAGGCGTCCGAAACCACTGCGACGTCGGAGACTCCAGCTGAGGCTGAGGCACAAGAGGCTGCGCCGCAGCCACCCAACCCACCGCAGGCGCCGGCAGCACTGGGCGGCATGGGGTCCACAGGCCCAATCAGGACCGTACCGAAGCGCCGCTGACCGCCCGGCAGCTCAGCTCTGCTGGGCGACGTCGTCCGGGGAGTCTTCATTGACCGTTCCCAGCGGCATGGAGCCTCCGAACAGCGGCTCGATGTTCGGCCGCTTAGGGTTGACCCCGTCTCCGGAGGAGCGGCCGCGCAGCCGCCGAAGCACCCAGGGAAACAGGTGGTGCCGAGCCCAGACGGCGTCGTCGACCCGGGCCTCACGCCAGGACCGCTCAGGCACCGGCCGCGGCTGGACCGGGTTGAGTTCGTGCCTCACGTTCAGAGTGTCCAGCACCATCGCCGCGATCGTGTGGTGGCCCAACGGGGAGAAGTGCAGCCGATCCTCGTCCCACATCTCGGGTCGGGCCAGTTCGCGCAGGCTCCACATATCGGCGACGACGGCGTCGTGCCGCTGGGCAATGGTGCGCACGTTCTCGTTGAAGATGGCCACTTTGCCCCGTATGGAGCCCATCACCGGGGTCTCACGGATATCAGGGCCGTTGAACAGCACAATGGCCGCGCCTGTGGTGGCCAAGATCTGGACCAGCGTGTCGAGGATGCGGGCGGTCTCATCAGGGTCTGAGCCGGGGCGGATCACGTCGTTTCCGCCTGCGCAGAGGGTGATCAGGTCCGGCTTCAGCGCCAAGGCCGGTGCGACCTGCTCATCACGGATCTGTTCAATGAGCCTGCCGCGCACCGCCAGATTGGCGTAGGCGAAGTGCTCCGTTCCGCCGGCCAGCTCATCGGCCACCCGGTCTGCCCAGCCGCGGTGATAGCCCGGCCGGGAGCTGTGCGGGTCGCCGATACCTTCGGTGAAGGAATCCCCCAGCGCGACGAATCGAGTCCACGGGTGCTGCGGCGTGGACTGCGGCACCTTCTGCGGTGCCTCCCCAGGCTGCTTCTCGACGAGGGAGGAGTCTGGGGCTGCTGAAGAATTATCGGCTTCTGTGTCCACGGACCTCATTGTGCCAAACGCGCCCGCCGCATCACTCATCTCCGGAGCTGATCCTTCGTAGGATGGATCCTATGGCAACTGATTATGAGGTCATCTGGACCCGCGAGGACGACGAACGCGCCGGCACCCCACTGGTGGTGCTGCTGCACGGATACGGATCGAACGAGCGTGATCTGCTCGGGCTGGTCCCCGAACTGCCCCAGGAGTTCACATACGCCTCCGTCCGGGCCCCGGTGGCGATGGGGTTCGGCGCCTACACCTGGTTCGACCTCGACGTGGAGCGGATGGCCTACTCCTCTGCGGCGGCGCACGACGCCGTGGAAGACCTGTGGAGTTGGATCGCCTCGGTGAAGGATCAGCACAGTTCGGTCACCCTGCTGGGGTTCTCCATGGGCATGGCCATGGCCACCAGCCTGCTGCGGACGCGGCCCGGCGAGTTTGCCGCCGTCGTCGGGCTCTCCGGCTTTGCCGTGGACCCCAGCACCGGTGGTGAGCTGGAGGACTATTTCGACGACGAGGGCCTGGCCGCCCGCCAGGTGCCGTTCTTCTGGGGCCGGGACCAGGAGGATCCGATCATCACCTCTGAGCGCACCGAGTACACCCATCAGTGGGCCAATCAGACGGTGAAGCTGACCAAAGTGCTCTACCCCGGCGCCGGCCACGGGGTGGTGCCGCAGGAGATCGGCCACGTCAACGAGTTTCTGACCTATACCGTGCTCGGGCGGTGAACTGCCCGTCGTCGGAGGCGTTTGGGCGATTATCACCGTCCTATCGGCTCATCACCGTCGTAGACGACGGTGATAACACGGAACGACGGTGATAAAGCAGGTGAGGGTGGGAGGCCGTGCGGGGAGGCTGCGTCAGTCCTCACGCACCGGCACGAGGGTGAGATTCGGCAGTCCGTACTCCTCACCGCTGAAGTGCACGCGTTGGCCCAGTGCAATCTGGGCGCCGCGGCGATCCTCCGGTTCACCGTCCACTGAGACCGCGCCGGCACCTATCACGTCGCGGGCAACTACCCCGGACTCCACTGCCCCGGCCAGCTTGAGCAGCTGGCCCAATCGGATGGATTCGTCTCTGATCGGCACCTGGGCGGTCTCATCACTCATAGGACCCAGTCTGCCAGCTGGAGTGTGCGGCGAGGCGGGGCAGGACAACATCGATCAATGCCCTCGGCAGAATTAGAGTGGTCAGTATGAACCCCCACAGTTCCGCCCCGCAGCGTTCGCCGCTGATGATGGGAGGGCTCCTGATCGTCATGGTGCTCACCGGGGCGGCCATTCCGAGCCAGGGCAGAATCAACGCGGCGCTCTCAGCACACACCGGGGACCCCTACTTGGCCGGGTTCATCAGCTTCTTCACCGGACTGCTGCTCATCGCTGCGATCACCATCGCCGCACCGCGCGGGCGCCGCGCCATGCGTGAGATCAGGCCGGCCTTCCAGCGCGGCACGGTCAGATGGTGGTACCTGTTGGCCGGCTGCGTGGGCGCCTACTTCGTGCTGACCCAGACTCTGACGATCGGGCTGATCGGTGTGGCCGTGTTCACCGTGGCCGTGGTGACCGGTCAGACCATCGGGGGCCTGCTCTGGGACCGGGTGGGGCTGGGGCCCGCCGGGCGCATCCGCATCAGCCCGATGCGAGCGATCGGCGCAGCACTGACGGTGATATCGGTCCTGTGGGCCGTCTCCCCGCAGCTGAGCGGCGCCGACCAGGGGCTCATCTGGCTGCTGGTGGTGCTCCCACTGACTGCGGGGCTGCTCAATGCCGGCCAGCAGGCAGTCAACGGCCGGCAGTCGGCCGCCTACGGAAGCGCGCTTCCCGCCACACTGTTCAACTTCGTCTCCGGGACGGTTCTGCTGCTGCTGATCTGGGGCGTCAAGCTGATGGTCGCCGGCCCGGGGGCGGGCGAACTGCCCGCTGAATGGTGGTACTACATCGGCGGGCTGCTGGGCTGCGTGTTCATCGGCGTGGGAGCGGTGCTGGTCACCAAGGTCGGTGTGCTGCTGGCGGCTATGGGCATCATCGCAGGCCAGCTGCTGGGCTCCCTGGCGCTGGACCTGCTGGTGCCGGCACCGGGTTCGATCGTGACCACCGCTACGGTGCTCGGCACTGTGATGACCCTGGTCGCCGTCGTCGTCGCCTCGCTTCCGGACTTCGTCCGAGGCGGCCGCAGGAAAGGTCGCCCACCTGAGGGGTAAGCTGGCCTGCGAACCAGACCTGAGCCAAGAAGCAGGAGCAACCACCACACCATGGCAGAGTCCACGCTCGACAAAGTCATCAACCTGGCCAAGCGCCGCGGTTTCGTCTACCAGGCCGGTGAGATCTACGGCGGATCCCGCTCCGCCTGGGACTACGGCCCCCTGGGCACGGAGCTGAAGGAGAACATCAAGGCTGAATGGTGGCAGACCTTCGTGCGTGGGCGCGGGGACATGGTGGGCCTGGACTCATCCATCATCCTGCCCTCGTCAGTGTGGCAGGCCTCGGGGCACCTGGAGACCTTCACCGATCCGCTGGTGGAATGCCTCCAGTGCCATAAGCGTCACCGGGAGGACCACCTCATCGAGGCGTTTGAGGACAAGAAGGGCCGAGCACCCCAGGACGGCATGAGTGAGATCGCCTGCCCGGACTGCGGCACCAAGGGTAAGTTCACCGAGCCGCGTGCCTTCTCCGGGCTGGTGAAGTCCTACCTGGGCCCCGTCGACGACGAGACCGGCCTGCACTATCTGCGCCCCGAGACCGCCCAGGGCATCTTCGTGAACTTCTCCAACGTGGTCACCTCCGCCCGACGCAAACCGCCCTTCGGCATCGGCCAGATCGGCAAGGCATTCCGCAACGAGATCACCCCGGGCAACTTCATCTTCCGCACACGGGAGTTCGAGCAGATGGAGATCGAGTTCTTCGTGCCACCGGCTGAGGCCGAAGAGTGGTACCACCGCTGGGTGGAGGACTCGGAACGCTGGTTCACCGATCTGGGCCTGAACCCGGAGCACCTGCGCCGCTTCGACGTCCCCGAGGAGGAGCGTGCACACTACTCGGCGGCGACCGTGGACCTGGAGTACCGGTTCAACTTCCCCGGCTCCGAATGGGGCGAGCTGATGGGCATCGCCAACCGCACCGACTACGACCTGGGCACCCACATCAAGCACTCCGGCAAGGAGCTCAGCTACTTCGACCAGGCTACCGGCGAGCGGTACGTGCCCTTCGTGATCGAGCCCTCCTTCGGCCTGACCCGCGCGATGATGGCCTTCCTGGTGGACTCCTACGCTGAGGATGAGGCGCCCAATACCAAGGGCGGGGTCGACACCCGAACGGTGCTGAAGCTGCACCCCAGGCTGGCGCCGGTCAAGGCCGCCGTGCTGCCGCTGTCGAAGAAGGCCGAGCTTGCCGAACCCTCGCAGAAGCTGGCCGCTGCGCTGCGCAGGAACTGGAACGTAGATTACGACGACGCCGGAGCGATCGGACGCCGGTACCGGCGCCAGGATGAGATCGGTACCCCGTTCTGCATCACCGTGGACTTCGACACCCTCCAGGACAACGCCGCCACCGTGCGGGACCGCGATCAGATGAACCAGGAGCGCGTGCCGCTGGACAAGATTGAGGCCTACCTGTTCGAACGGCTGCGCTGAGCAGCTGTGACCGGGCACACCGCCCGGCACCAGGGGGCTTTGCGGAAGTCTGGGTTCAGGTCTAGACTCGCGCAGGTGCTTGACTCTGCCGATAACAACGGTGCCCCCACGCTTACCCTCGACTCCGGGCTCACAGTCCGCCCCTGGGCCGATGGCGATGACCTGAGGCTGCTTGAAATCTGGGGCGACCCGGAGAGTCCGATGCACCACTACGATCGGGGGCTGCTGCGACCCTCGTCCAACGACCCGTGGTCACGCTGCATTGTGGCGGAGGCCCAGGGCCTTCCGGTGGCTGCGGCGACGATCTTCCGCTCCTCGCTGCACCCGGACCGGCTGTCCCTCTACATTGAGGTCGCCCCCGGGCACCGGCGCAGGCGCGTGGCCACCCAGCTGCTGCAGATCCTGGAGGCCGAGGTCCCCAACTGCGACGTGCAGTCGCTGAAGGCCCGCTGCGGCAAGGGATCGGCCGCCCAGAGCTTCCTGAAGGACCGCGGCTTCCACAAGGTGCAGCATTCGCGCCAGGTGGTCGTTCAGCCCGGCGCACTGCCGGTGCCCGATGTGGAGAATCTGCCCATCGACCTGGACGAACTGGCCACCGGGTCGGTGGAGCTGACCCGGGTGGTGGCCGACTTCTACAACGCGGTGCATGAGTGGGATCCCGCCGAAATGACCATCGGCCGCGCCCAGCGCATGCTGCTCAGCCCCGAGGCCGGGGCCACCGGTGCGGTGGTGCTGCGCCGCGAGGAGCCGGACTCGCCGACCAAGGACCCCATTCTTGCCTTCGCCATCAGCTACACCGGCGAGCGCACCGACGAGCCGGCCGATGTGCTGCTGGGCTGGCAGCCGCAGCTGAGCCCGGAGCAGGCCGACGCCGCCGTGCGGCAGCTCCTGGCGCTGGTGACGGCGCGCCACCCGGTGTCCTTGGAGGTCGACGACGCCATGGCGCCGCTGAAGGCAGTCGCTGTGGAGCTGGCCGCCGGAGACTATGCAGAGATCAATTTCGAAGCCCTGATCTACGCCCGCGACGTCAGCTGAGCCCCTTCATCCCCGTTTTCCGTAGGGCTTCTGCCCGATCGCAGGCCGGGAAGGCTGCGATCAGGCAGAAGCCCTACGTTTACTTGACCGGAGCCGGATAATAGACCTGTGACCGACATTCTCGATTCCCCCGCAGCACCGGGCCCTACAGCCCCGAGCTCGACAACTGCGAGCACCCCGGGTGCCAAGCTGCTTCCTGCCCTGAAGCTGGGTCCGATCACCGTGGACACCCCGGTGGTGCTCGCCCCCATGGCCGGCATCACCAACACGGCCTTCCGCAGGCTCTGCCGCGAGTACGGCGGCGGGCTCTACGTCAACGAGATGGTGACCGCCCGCGCCCTGGTGGAGCGCCGGCCGGAGTCGCTGCGCATCATCAAGCACGAGCCCGACGAAGTGCCGCGCTCGGTCCAGCTGTACTCGGTGGACCCGGTGACCACCGGCCACGCGGTGCGCATGCTGGTCGAGGAGGACCGGGCCGACCACATCGACCTGAACTTCGGCTGCCCGGTCCCCAAAGTCACCCGCAAGGGCGGCGGGGCGGCGCTGCCCTGGAAGATCCGGCTGTTCGAGTCCATCGTAGCCACCACAGTGCGCGAAGCCTCCAAGGCGAACATTCCGGTCACCGTGAAGATGCGCAGGGGAGTGGACGAGGACCACCTGACCTATGTGGAGGCCGGAAGGGTCGCCCGCGACGCCGGGGTGGCGGCGGTGGCGCTGCACGGCCGCACCGCCCGGCAGCACTACTCCGGCACGGCCGACTGGGATTCCATCAGGCGGCTGCGCGACTCGCTGCCGGACATTCCGGTGCTCGGCAACGGTGACATCTGGTCGGCCGAGGACGCGCTGGACATGGTGGAGCGCACCGGAGTCGACGGCGTCGTCGTCGGGCGTGGGTGCCAGGGCAGGCCCTGGCTCTTCGGTGACCTGCAGGCCGCCTTCGAGGGCCGTGACGAGCGCTACCGACCCGATCTGCCGATGGTGATCAGCACGCTGCTGCGGCACGCCGAAATGCTGATCCCCTACTTCGACGGTGATGAGCGCAAGGCCATGCAGGACATCCGCAAGCACGTCGCCTGGTACTTCAAGGGCTACCCCATCGGAGGCTCGCTGCGCTCGCAGCTCGTGACCGTGGAGACGATGGCCCAGCTGCAGGACCTGCTGGGCGAGCTGGATCAGTCCATCGGCTACCCCGGTGAGCCCGCCGAGGGACCGCGCGGTCGGGCCGGCTCAGCGAAGAAGGTCCACCTGCCCCAGGAGTGGTTGGCCTCCCAGGAGCTGAACGGGCAGCAGCGCGAGATGATCCAGGCCGCCGAGGTCGACATCTCCGGGGGCTGATGCGCGCTGGGAACTGCGAATACGGCTGGGAAGCTTGGCCGATAGAGTGAGAACCATGAGCGTGCGGAATGTAGAGCGTCTGGAGGGGGGCTACGCTGCCCTGGCCCCCGGATATGCCGAAGCCGATGAGGACCGCTGGGTCCCGGAGCATGGCAAGTCGGTCTACCGCTCCAGCTTTGAACGCGATCGGGCACGGCTGCTGCACTCCTCCTCGCTGCGCCGGCTCGGGGCCAAGACCCAGGTGGTCTCCCCGGATATGGACGACTTCTCCCGCACCCGGCTGACGCATTCCCTGGAGGTCGCCCAGGTGGGGCGGGAACTCGGCCGACTGCTGGGGTGTGACCCCGACGTCGTCGACGGTGCCTGCCTCTCCCACGATCTGGGCCACCCGCCCTTCGGCCATAACGGCGAGAGCGTCCTCAATGAGCTCTGCACCGATATCGGCGGCTTCGAGGGCAACGCACAGACCCTGCGCATCCTCACCCGCTTGGAGTCCAAACGTTTCCATCCCGATGGTCGCTCTGCTGGGCTGAACCTCACCCGCGCCTCATTGGACGCGGCGGTGAAGTACCCGTGGCGGGCCCATGAGGCCCAGCTGAAGGCCGACGGGACGCTGAGCCAGAAGTTCGGCGTCTACGAGGACGACCTGGAGGTCTTCGACTGGCTGCGCAGCGGCACCGCGAGCCGGCGTCAGCCCATGGAGGCCCAAGTCATGGACGCCGCCGACGACATCGCCTACTCCGTCCACGATGTGGAGGACGGCATCGTCAACGGCCGGTTCCAGCTGAAGTTCCTGGGCGACGACGTCCAACGCTCCCGAGTCATCCAGACCACACAGGAGTGGTACCTGCCGGAATCGGGCCCGGATCGCATCGAAGCCGCTCTGCGCCGCCTGGAGTCCAGCGACAGCTGGATGGTCGAGTCCGACAGCTCGCGCCGGGCGCTGGCCGGGCTGAAGAACATGACCAGCGAACTCATCGGCCGATTCTGCTCAGCCATCTACGCCGCTACCCGCCAGGCCCACGGCGATCACCCCCTGGTGCGCCACGAGGCAGACCTGGTGGTCCCCACCCATACGTTCGAAGAGATCTGCGTGATGAAGGGGATCGCGGCCAACTACATCATGGCCTCCCGCGAGCAGATGCCGGTCTACACCAGGCAGCGGGACGTGATCAGTGCCCTGCACGCTCTGCTGATGGACACCGGTGACCGCTTCCTGGATCCGCAGTTCCAGGCCGACTACCGCACCGCCGACGACGACGCCGGGCGCCACCGCGCCATCGTGGACCAGATTGCCTCGCTGACCGACGGCGCCTGCTTAGAGTGGTACGCCACTCTGGTGAAGGGCCAGCCGGTCACCAACCGACTCTTCGCCTGAGCTGGTCCGCCGGAGCCTGGCCCATAGATGCCGCGATGAACAGCAGCCGGTGACTGGTCTCAGGATCGATAATCATGCAGTGATCGTGCCCGGGCTCATTCGGGTCACCAGGGATGTCGGTACAGCTGAGCAGCTGCTTCCACCATTCGGAGAGTTCGAAGGCATTGCTGCAGCTGATCGTTGTGTGAGACAGGTAACAGGCCATGGGGTGAGGGCAGCCCCACGGGGCCGGGGCGCTGCGGTCATCGACCGAGGGGGCCGGTTTATCGGCTGATGTCGCCGGTGGTGACGCTGAAGGCGGCGAACAGGTCTTCGGCGTCGACGAAGAGGCTCAGATCCGGCTCTCCGGCTCCCATGGAGATCCGCCCGGTGATCGACTCATCAGCATAGATCGGCCATTGGGCGCCGTCCTCCGCAGCTGCCCCGAAGGGTGTGATGGTTCCCGGGGAGTAGCCGGTGGCCGCGAAGCCGTCGTCGGGGGCGGCCATGGAGAGCTTCTTCATCCCCGCCATTCTGCGCAGCTTGGCCCAATCGACCTGCGTATCGCCTGGGATGAGCGCGATGATGTAGCTGTGTTCGGTCGCCGTCTGGGTGAGTTTGGCCTTGGCCACCAGGGTTTTGACGATCTCTCTGGGCTCGATCCCCAGGTTCGCTGCCGCCTCGTCCAACGATGAGGCCTGACCACGCGGGGTGAATTCTATGCTCACACCGCGGGATTCGGCGTCTGCGGCCACGCGCCGGCGTCCAGTCATCTCACTCATAGATCCCAGCTTATCGAGTCGCCGACCGAGCTGCTCCGGCGGTGTGCGAGTGGAGTTTTCCCCAGGGCAGATGCAACTGCGGCTGCGGGGGTAGATTGGAGGGTATGGCAGGTCTGATCAGACGCGAGGATATTGATGCGGTGCGTGAGCGTGCTGACCTGCGTGAGGTCGTCGAACAGTATGTGACGCTGAAGAAGGCCGGCATCGGCTCCTACAAGGGGCTGTGCCCCTTCCACGACGAGCGGACGCCGAGCTTCCACATCCGCCCGCACGTGGGCACCTATCACTGTTTCGGGTGCGAGGAGTCCGGAGACGTCATCGCCTTCCTGCAAGCCATGGAGCACACCACATTCCAAGAGACCGTGGAGGGACTGGCCCACAGGTATGGGATCGAGCTGCACTACGAGGACGGCGGCTCCGGGCCGGATAAGCAGGAGGTCTCCCGCCGCCAGCGGCTGCTGGACGCCCATAAGGTTGCTGATGAGTTCTTCCAGCGCGCGCTGCAGTCCTCCGAGGCGCAGATCGGGCGGGACATGCTCACCGGGCGCGGCTTCACCCGCGAGCATGCGGAGCAGTTCGGCGTCGGCTACGCCCCCCAAGGCTGGAACAACCTGCTGGGACACCTGCGCAACAGGGGATTCCGCGACGACGAGCTGAAGCTGACCGGCCTGTTCTCCGAGGGCAGACGTGGCCTCTATGACCGCTTCCGCGGCAGGCTGATGTGGCCCATCCGTGACATGACCGGCAGCACTGTGGGATTCGGCGGCCGCAGACTCTATGAGGATGACCAGGGGCCCAAATACCTCAACTCCCCAGAGACCCAGATCTATAAGAAGTCTCAGGTGCTCTACGGCATCGAGAGCGCCAAGCGCCACATCGCCAAGCGGCGCCAACTGGTGGTGGTGGAGGGCTACACCGACGTGATGGCCTGCCACATCGCAGGCGTGGAAACCGCAGTGGCGACCTGTGGCACTGCCTTCGGCGAGGGCCACATCAAGATTGCTCGGCGGCTGCTCTCCGACGACGGCACCCCCGCAGAGGTGATCTTCACCTTCGATGGGGACGAAGCCGGTCAGCAGGCGGCGGTGAAGGCGTTCAACGAGGCTCACCAGTTCAATGCGCAGACCTTCATCGCCGTCGGGCCCGAAGGTATGGACCCCTGCGATGTGCGCCAGCACCGCGGTGATGAGGCGGTCCAAGCCGTCATCAACTCCAAAACGCCCCTGGTGGAGTTTGTGCTGCGCCGCCGGCTGCGCGAATGGGACTTGGCGACAGTCGAGGGCAGAGTCGGGGCGCTGCGGGCCGCCGCCCCCATCGTGGCCGCAATCCGTGAGCACTCGCTGCGCGGGGCCTATGCCCGTGAGCTGGCCGGCTGGTTGGGCGCGGAAGTCCATGAAGTCGAATCAGCGGTGAAGAACGCCGCACGTGCTGCCTCCCAGCGCAGCGCTCCCCAGCGGCGGCAGGAGGCCCCGGACCGCGCTCGCCAAGGAAACTGGCAGCAGGGTCAGCCCACAGGGCAGCCGGTCTCCAGCGGCTTTCAGCGTCCGGACACCGGCGATCCGGCGGTGATGATGGAGCGGCAGGCGCTGGAGGTCATCCTGCAGCACCCCACGCGGCTGACTGCGGAGCAGTGGGAAGAGATCTTCAGCGTCCGGTTCACCGCCGCGGCCCATCAGGCGCTGCACGACGGGATCCGCATTGCCGCTGCCAACGCGACTGACCCGCGCACCTGGGTCGAGACGGTGAGACAGGAGGTGCCGGAGCCGCTGCGTCCCCTAGTTTCGGAGCTGGCAGTCAACACTCTGCCGGCCAAGACCGAAGAGCACCTGGACCGCTACTGCCAGGAGATCCTCAACCGGTTGGTGGAGCTGAAGATCCAGCACGAGAAGGCCAACCTGCTCGGCCGACTGCAGCGGATGGATCCGAGCCGACCCGCCGAGGAGTCCCGGGAGCTCAACGCACAGCTGATGGAGCTCGAACACCGGCGGCGGGCGCTGAAGCAGGTCGAATGACCCCGCATACGGCCAATGATGGCCTGCAGGCCACCGGCTGAGGCAGGCAGCATCCGGCCGTAGACTGGCGGTTATGTCTGCGCGCTTCATCGATCCGAACCATGACCCATTCCTCTGGCTGGAGGACGTCGACGGCGAACAGCCCCTGAATTGGGTGGCTGAACGGAACCGGCACGCTGAGCAGCAGCTGCAGGACGAGCAGTTCGGCCCGCTGAAAGAGTCGCTGCGTGACATCCTTGACGCATCCGACCGCATCCCCGGGGTCACCAAACGCGGCGACTGGCTCTACAACTTCTGGACCGACGCCCAGCACCCGCAGGGACTCTGGCGGCGCACCACTCTGGACTCCTACAGGGACGAGGAGCCGCAGTGGCAGACGCTGCTGGATCTCGACGCGCTCAGCGCCGAAGAGGGGACCACCTGGGTGTGGCACGGCGCCTCCCTGCTGCGCCCCGAACAGACCGACGACGACGTCCCAGGCTTCAGCCGGGCGCTGCTGGACCTCTCTCCAGGGGGATCTGACGCTGATGTGACCCGCGAGTTCGACCTGCTGAGCGGCCAGTTCATCTCCGCCGAGGACGGCGGCTTCTACCGGCCCCAGGGTAAGGGGAGCTTGAGCTGGATCGACCTGAACACCGTCTACCTCTCCACTGACCAGCCCGCCGGCGGCCAGGACGAACCGGTGACCAGCGCCGGCTACCCCCGCGTGGCCCGCAGGTGGCGCAGGGGTACGGCATTGGCCGAGGCCGCACCGATCATCTCCGTCAGCGCAGACGACTTGGTCGCCGGGGCCGCCTACGACTCCACACCCGGGTACGAACGCCACATCGGCCAACGCGTCCTGGGCTTCTACGACGCCGAAACGTACCTCATCGAATACGGGTCGGATGAAGCGCCCACCCTGCGGCTGATCGATGTCCCCACCGACGTGGGCGTGGGCTTCCACCGCGACCTGATTTTCTTCTCACCACGCACCGACACCCTCGTCGCCGGAACCCAGATGGTCGGTGGGAGTCTCTGGGTGGCCGAGGTCGAACCGTTCCTCGCCGGCTCCGGGCAGCTGACTGCGCTGTTCACCCCCACCGAATCCACGTCGCTGCAGGGAATCAGTGCGACGAAGAACATCTTCACACTGACCATCATGGAGGACGTGGTGGAGCGCGTGGAGGCGCACTGGCGCGAGAACAACCGGTGGAGATCCCAACGGGTGCTGGCCGATATCACCGGTTCGCTGGCCGTCGGTGCCTACGACTCGCGCCACAGTGACGCGGTGTGGATCACCGCCAATGATTTCCTGGCCCCGACCACCAAATACCTGGGCTCACTGGCCCCGCTGCTGGACGGGGCCGCCGAGACCTACGAGGAGATCAAACGTGCCCCGGAACGGTTCAGCGCCGAGGGACTGGCGGTGGTGCAGCGCTTCACCACCAGCGACGACGGCACCCGGGTCCCCTACTTCCTGATCGGACCGGCCGACGTCGTTGAGTCGGAGCAGGCGGCGCAGGCCACGGCCACCATCCTCTACGGCTACGGCGGCTTCGAGATATCGCAGACGCCGGGCTATCTGTCACTGGTCGGCAAAGCCTGGTTGGAGGCCGGCGGCGTATTCGCGGTGGCCAATATCCGCGGCGGGGGAGAGTACGGTCCCCGCTGGCACCAGGCGGCGCTGAAGCAGCACCGCCACCGGGCCTTTGAGGACTTTGCCGCGGTGGCCCGAGATCTGGTGTCCACCGGGGTCACCACCGTGGGGCAGCTGGCCTGCCGCGGAGGCTCCAACGGGGGACTGCTGACCGGCAATATGCTCACCCGCTACCCGAAGCTGTTCGGCGCCGTCGTCATTCAGGTTCCCCTGTTGGATATGAAGCGCTACGCGCAGCTGCTGGCCGGGGCCAGTTGGCGGGCGGAGTACGGGGACCCGGAGACCGCAGACTGGGAGTACATTGAGCAGTTCTCCCCGTACCACCTGCTCAGCGCCGATACGGAGTATCCGCCGGTCCTGCTGACCACCAGCACCAAGGACGACCGTGTCCACCCGGGCCACGCGCGGAAGATGACCGCAGCATTGGAAGCGGTGGACGCTGAGGTCACCTACTGGGAGAATACCCAGGGTGGCCATGGGGGAGCGGCCAACCCTGATCAGCAGGCCACGATGAACGCTCTCATCTACCGGTACCTGTGGAGAACGCTGCGAGACTGATCAGGGTCGCCTGCCGCTGCGACGGTGTGGCTGCGACCAGCCACACCGTCTGTGGGATCAGACCCGCTCTTTGGCTGTGGCCAGCTCAACCGCCTGATCAAACTCTTGCTCCAGCTCGGCATTGGGCTGGTAGGTCAGCTTGCTGACCACCACAGCCACTACCACATTGACCAGGAAGCCAGGCACGATCTCATACAGGCTCTGGCCAAAGATCTCGGGGCCGTAGGAGCTCCAGATGAAGACGGTCGCGGCACCGGAGACCATCCCGGCCAGGGCGCCCCAGTTGCTCAGTTTCTTCCAGAACAGCGACAGCATGATGGCTGGGCCGAAGGAAGCGCCGAAGCCCGCCCAGGCGAAGGCGACCAGGTTCAGGATGGTGTCGGCAGGGTCCAGCGCCAGCAGAGTGGCGATGAGGCCGACGATCAGCACACATACCCGCCCCATCATGAGCAGGCTGCGCTCGGAGGTCTTGCGGCCGAACATTCCGTAGATGTCCTCCACGAAGGCGGAGGAGCTGACGATCAGCTGGCTGGAGACGGTGCTCATGATCGCAGCAACCACAGCAGCGAAGACGAAGCCGACGATCAGCGGGTGCATCAGAATGTCGGACAGGGCCAGCACCACGTGCTCCGGGTTGCCCAGCTCGGTGCCGGACTGCTGGAAGTAGGCGATGCCCACCAGGCCGGTGATGACCGCGCCGATCAGCGAGATGATCATCCAGGAGATGCCCACGCGCCGGGCCGCCGTAGCGGCGCCCGGGCTCTTCATGGCCATGAAGCGGACAATGATGTGGGGCTGGCCGAAGTAGCCCAGACCCCATGCCAGCCCTGAGATGATCAGGATGGTGGTTGCGCCGCTGAGCCCGTCCCCGCCGAAGAAGGACAGTCGTGAGGGATCAACCTCACGAATGGCGCTGGTCACGTCACCGACGCCGCCGACCGAGAAGAGCGCGATCACCGGAATGATCAGCAGAGCCAGCATCATCAGGGTGCCCTGGACCACATCGGTCAGGGAAGCACCCAGGAATCCGCCGATCAGGGTGTAGGCCAGGGTGACCCCAGCAACAATGAGCATGCCGGTTATATAGGGGGCGTCAAACGCGACGTTGAAGAACTCGCCGCCGGCCACCATCATCGAGGAGACGTAGAAGACGAAGAAGACCAGAACGATCACGCCCGAAGCTACGCGCAGTGACCTGGACCTGTCATGCAGACGGTTCTCGAAGAAGCTGGGAATCGTAATGGAGTTCTGCGCCACCTCGGTGTAGGAGCGCAGCCGCGGGGCGATGAACATCCAGTTCAGGTAGGCGCCGATGGTCAGGCCGATGGCGATCCATGCCTCAATCAGGCCGGCGGCGAAGATGGCGCCGGGCAGGCCCATCATCAGCCAGCCTGACATATCCGAGGCACCGGCACTCAGTGCGGCCGCCCACGAGGGCAGCTTGCGGTCGGCCAACATGTAGCCTTCGTGGCTGGTCGTCTGGCGATAGGCGTATATGCCGATCGCAATCATAATCCCGAAATAAATGATCAGCGCAATGAGCTGATACGTCAGGTCTGACATGATGTTCCTCGTTCTCTGGTCGCTCGCTCATTTGCTCGCGAGAAGGGCTATACCATTAATTGCTTAACCAAAGCTTACACGGATCAAACGCCAGCCGCACAAAGATTTTCCGCGATGAGTGAAAATAAATTGCGCCGGCTTGTTCCAGCCCGGTGTACAATAGCCGACGCATCCCCTCCCAAACCATTGAAAGAGCCGCCCCTGTGAGTGCCCACAGCCAGAGTCCAGCTGTCGAAACGCACGGCCTGGTGAAACGCTTCGGAGACAATAATGCAGTCGACGGAGTCGACCTGCATATTCCCCGCGGCGGCATCTATGGGGTGCTGGGACCCAACGGCGCCGGCAAGACCACCGCGATCCGCATGTTGGCCACGCTGCTGCGGCCAGACTCCGGCTCAGCCCAGGTGCTGGGTCATGATGTTTTCGCCGAGCCCAAGACGATCCGGTCCAAGATTGCCCTGACGGGTCAGTTCGCCTCACTGGATGAGGACCTCACTGGCATCGAGAACCTGATCCTGCTGGCCAGGCTGCTGGGCTTTACCACGAAGGCGGCGCGCGCTCGCGGCATGGACCTGCTGGCCGCCTTCGGCCTCAGCGATGCTGCCCACCGGCAGGTCAAGAAATACTCCGGCGGGATGCGTCGTCGTCTTGATATTGCCGGTTCACTCATCATCACCCCCGAGCTGATGTTTCTGGATGAGCCGACCACCGGCATCGACCCGCGCAGCCGCAACCAGGTATGGGACATCATCCGCGAACTGGTCGACGGCGGCACTACGATCCTGCTGACGACCCAGTACTTGGAGGAGGCCGATCAGCTGGCAGACCGGATCGCTGTGATCGACCACGGCCGGGTCATCGCAGAAGGCACTCCCGGCCAGCTGAAGGCCCAGGTCGGCTCCGGTGCGCTGAAGGTCCGCGTCACTGACCCTGCCGACCGGGAGCACGCCGCCGAGATCCTGGCGGCCACCCTCGGAGGCGACGTGACACGAGAGAAGGACGCCGCCGCACTGTCGGTCCGGCTGGCCGAGGGGGCTGTCGCATCCTCGGCACTGACCAGCCTGGAAGAGGCCGGGCTGGGAATCGAGACCTTCGCCATCGGTCAGCCCAGCCTGGACGAAGTCTTCCTCGCGGTGACGGGGGAGGTCGCCCAGGACCACACCGATGACGACGCTGCGGCCCATCAGACCGCTGAAGTCGAGGTGCACCCATGACCGCTCACCCTCACACCACGGCACCGCCCAACGGTGGCGCGCAGCCCCAGCGCATTTCCCATGTCCTGCTGCCGGCTGATCAGCGACCGGCTGCCGCTGGACCGCTCTCCGGATCCCTGACCTTCGGGTGGCGAGCCCTGCTGAAGCTCAAACACATCCCCACCCAGCTGTTCGACGTGACGATCTTCCCGATCATCATGACGGTGATGTTCACCTTCATCTTCGGCGGGGCGATGGGCTCGGTGGTCTCCGGCACCGCAGAGACCGGAGGCGACGCGGTCGGCGAGTACGTTCAGTTCTTCATTCCGGGCATCTTTGTGCAGACGCTGATCATGATCACCATGTACACCGGCATCACCCTGAACAAGGACATCTCCAAGGGAATCTTCGACCGGTTCCGATCCTTGCCCATCTGGCGTCCGGCCCAGCTGGTCGGTGCCCTGCTGGGGGACCAGGTCCGCTACACCCTGGCCGGCACGATCATCCTGTGCGTAGGCTTCGCAGTCGGATTCCGGCCCGAAGGCGGTCTGCCTGGAGTCGTGTCCGCGTTCGTGCTGCTGTTGGTGTTCAGCTTCTGCCTCTCCTGGGTGTGGACCATGATTTCGCTGCTGATGCCCACTGAGGAGGCAGTCATGGGGGTATCGATGACGATCATCTTCCCGCTGACCTTCGCCTCGAACATCTTCGTGCCCACCCAGACCATGCCCGACTGGCTGCAGGGTGTGGTCGAAGCCAATCCGGTCAGCGTTCTGGTCACTGCGATTCGAGAGCTGATGGTCGGCACCTACGACGTCGGAAGCATCATCCTGGTGGGGATCTACTGCGCAGTGTTGGTCGCGGTCTTCGCCCCGATCTCCATGTATCTCTACAACCGCAAGAGCTGATCACCCGACGCCGCGGCGAACCCGACCCCCTGCTGACTCAGCCCCTGCTAACCTGGGCAGATGGGGCTCGAGCACGGGCCCGCGGACGAGGGAGCTGTACCCGCACCACGACAAGACGGCCGTGAAAGGGTTACGTCCTGTCATGGCATGGACCATACTGATCATCTCCGGGATGCTCGAAGCTGTGTGGGCCGGTGCGCTCGCCGCCTCCAACGGGTTCCGCAGGCCGAAGCCGGTCGCACTGTTCTTCCTCGCGCTCACCCTCAGCATGGCGGGCCTGGCCTGGGCTATGACTGAGCTTCCGGTCGGAACCGCCTACGCCGTCTGGGTCGGCATCGGAGCCACACTGACCGTGATCTGGGGCTTCGCCACCCGGCAGGAGCGCCCCACCCTGGCGCGGGTTCTGCTGCTGGTTCTGCTGGTGGCCTCTGTGGTGGGCCTGAAGGCGGTGAGCTAGTCATGGCGTGGGCCGTTCTGCTGATCAGCGCAGTCTTCGAAGCAATCTGGGCCACCGCGCTGGGACTCTCCGAGGGGCTGAGTGAGCCGGCGCCGACTGCGGTGTTCGCCGCAGCCCTGATCATCAGCATGCTGGGGCTGGGCTGGGCGATCAGACACATCCCCCTGGGAACGGCCTACGCCGTCTGGACCGGGATCGGTGCAGCACTGACCGTCACCTATGCCATGCTTACCGGAGCAGAATCCGTCTCAGTGGCAAAGATCGTGTTCATCAGCGGCATCATCGCTGCAGTCGTGGGTCTGAAACTGGTCCCACAGAGTGACCCTGCCGCCGATACGGTAGAGGCATGGTCGAGGAATCAGAGCGAATCACCGACGACGTCGCAGAACTGACTGCCGCCGCATCCCGGGTCGCCGTGCTCAGCGGTGCCGGAATCAGCGCTGAGTCCGGCGTTCCCACCTTTCGAGAGGCCCAGACCGGGCTCTGGGAGCGGTTCTCCGCCGAAGACTTGGCGACTGTGGAGGCATTCGAGAACGACCCCGCACTGGTCTGGACCTGGTACCGCTGGCGTCAGTCGCTGATTCAGGCAGTGGAGCCGAACCCGGGTCACCAGGCGCTGGCCGACTGGCAGCGAAACCTGCGCGCCCTGGGCGGGGAGCTGAGCATCGCCACCCAGAACGTCGATGACCTGCACGAGCGTGCCGGTGCTGAGGTGCTCGGCCACCTGCACGGCAGCATCTTCGCCCACCGCTGCGGCGAATGCGGGGCGTCCGCTGAGCTGAGCCCGCCGCAGTACGACGGTTTCCAACCCCCGGCCCAGCCGGAGAGCCCGCCCCACTGCGCCGAGTGTGCCCACGGAATGCTTCGGCCGAACGTTGTCTGGTTCGGCGAGATGCTGCCGGCTGAGGCTTTTGAGGCTGCCAGCGCGGCCATCAGATCCGCTGACCTGGTGCTGGTGGTGGGCACCTCCGGCATCGTTCAGCCTGCGGCCTCGCTGCCGCTGCTGGCCCTGGAGCGCGGAACCTCGCTGGTCGAGGTCAATCCGGAGCCCACCGAGCTCACCGAGGTCATGGACTATTCGCTGCGCGGAACGTCCGGGGAGCTGCTTCCGCAGCTGGTCCGGCCCGAACGGTGACTGATGCCGGACAGCTGCCCCTGTTCGGGGCCTGTGCCTACTAGGGTGGAGTTATGACGTGGCTGTACCTGCTGGGACTGGTGATCATCGGGGCCGTCGTCGTGGTGCTCATCGGAAAATGGGATGGTGCCGCCGCGCCCAGTGAGGAGTCCCCGGCTCAGGCCGAGGACGCTGTCGACCAGCTGCTGCGGCGTGCAGGCGCTGACGGGCTGACAGCCCAGCAACTGGATGAGGTGCAGTTCGACTCTGCGCTGCGGGGATACCGCATGGACCAGGTGGACAAACTGCTCAGTGCGCTGGCGCACCAACTGCGCGCAGCGCCTGATGAAGATGACATCCGGCCTGAGTCAGAGATAATAGAGGGGCAATCGTCCTCAACGGCACGACAATGGAAGTAGGATTTTCCCGATGGCTGCTATGAAACCGCGTACCGGCGACGGCCCGATGGAAGTCACTCAGGAGGGGCGCAGCCTCATCATGCGCGTGCCGATCGACGGCGGAGGACGCTTGGTGCTCGAGATCAACGACGACGAAGCACAGTCGCTGAAGCAGTGCCTCATCGAGGCTGTCGGGGAGTAGCGGGCAGGCTCAGCGCCTGACGGCGACCAGCAGCCCGGTGCCGGTGGGAAACAGGGTGGTGACCAGACGGTCATCCTCAAGGACAGCACGTTCCAGGTCCCGCATCGCCTGCGTGGATGCCTGACGCACAGCGGGTTTGGGCACCCGGTCGTCGTCGAGCGCGTCATTGACGACCAGCAGCCCGCCGGATCGGATCAGGCGGAGCCCCTCTGCGGCGAACGTGCCGACTTCCTGGGGCTCAGTGTTGATGAACACCAGGTCATAGCCACCGGACGTCAGCCGCGGAAGCACCTGCTGGGCCCCTCCGGTGATCAGCCGAGTCCGTGACGCCGGGACCCCCTCTGCACGAAAGATCTCTGCGGCAGCCGAAGTATGGTCTGCCTTGGAATCGATGCTGGTCAGTACCGCTGATCGGGACGCTCCGCGCAGCAGCGCTGCCCCTGAGATGCCGACCCCGGTGCCGATCTCTACCAGTGCGCTCGCCCCAGATGCGGCCGCCAAGACACTCAGGGCCGAGGCAGTGCCGGCACTGATCTGCTGGGAGCCCAGGTGGGCCGCACGAATCCGCGCCGCATCGAAGACCGGGTCCTGCGAGGCGTGGGCTTCGGTGTAGGCCCAGCTGGCGTGCTTGGCGGTCTGGCTCATCGTTCACATCCTGAAGGGTTGGGGCGATGGTTCATCCTATATCTGCACTCGGCTGAACAGCAGATCCGGCCGGGAGTGAGAAACTCCCAGTAAAAACTAAGGTTGTGCTCAGATTGGCCAGGCATTCTGGGAAGAATGCGTCGGCACCTATCCACTCTGGAAACCACAGCCTCGCGCCACGACCGTCTCGGCGAATCGGGCGGCGTCCGCCTCGGCTGGATAGTTGGAATATTTCTCTCGTCGCTAGTTGCAGTGGTCACCGTCATCGTGGCCGCAGCCTGGATCGTCGGTGGCCGAGTCGCTTCTACCGACCCCACCGTTCAGGAGCTCCTTCCGCCCGAGCCGCGGCAGGATCCCCAGACCCAGTCTGGGGAGGCAGTCACGATGACCTCCGGACTGCAGCCGCCGGTCGGCGTCGGTGAGGAATACATCGCCGACGAATCTGCAGTGGTCCTGCCCGGCGCAAGACAGGGCTCACACATCCGGGAGATTCCGGTGGAAAGCATCACCGCGCTGAAGAGCATGGGGTGGGCGGTGCCGTACCTGAGCCGGCGGGGCTTCGACCATGAGTACGCAGAAACCTCATCTCTGGACGGGGTGCGCACCATTCAGGCCCGCCTGAGCAACGGCGATCACTACATCAATGTTGCCGAAACGCGCCCCGAGGGGCCCGACGTTGAGCTCAGACCCCTCAGCGACAAACTTCATGAGGTGGTGAACCTGGACAGCGTTGTCGCGGAGACGGTGGAGCTGGCCACCGGCCACGAGGCGAACCTCTACCTGGCTGAAGAGGGGGCGACCTGGACCGCAGCGGTGGAGAACTCCGCAGTCCAATACGTCATCACCTCAGATATGCCCACCGAGGCAGCCTCGGACATTTCCTCCTGGGTGCTGGTCACCGACCGTTCCCGAGTCCAGATGCTGCCCTCATCTCCGGGCACAGCGGACCGACTCGAGCGTGGCTTCGACGAACTGTTCGCCATCTTCGACTCCTGAACGAACGCGGTCAGGCCCGCACCCTCGCGGTAGAGTGAGGGCTGTGCCGGGCATCAACTTCTACGAATTCCTCATTCTCATTGTGCTGGCCCTGGTCCTGCTGGGGCCAGAACGGCTGCCGCAGTACGCCCAGACCCTGGCACGCTGGGTGCGTAAGGCCCGCTCCGCCGCCGAGGACGCCAAGGTCCGTTTCAAGGATGAGACCGGCACCGATCTCAACGATGTGGATTGGCAGAAGTACGATCCGCGACAATACGACCCGCGGCGTATCATTCGCGAGGCTCTCGCGGAGGACTACGAGCAGGTCCGCTCAGACGTTCGCACCGTCAGAGACAGCGTTCATCCGCGTGAGCTCTTCGCCTCCTCAGCCTCATCGTCTCAGGGCGGCGGTGCACTTGCTGCCGGTGTCGCGGGGTCCGCTGCGCTGACCACCGCGTCCGATGACATCGACGAAGACCCTCACCAGAGGCGGCCGGCGCCCTTCGACCGGGATGCCACCTGATCCGACCGGCTCATCCTTCGGCCTCCAACCATTGGAGCACCCAATCCCGGTGCTCGTCGATCCGTGGGGGAGCACTGTGATAGTTCACCGCCGATCGTGACCACTGCACAGGATGGGCGATCGACGATGAGGCGGTGCCGTCGTTCCGATCCAGAGTCACCCGGGGGCGTAGCCCCAGCTCTTCGGCATAGTCCAGACTCTCGACGACGTCATTGATCGGAGAGCTGGGCACCCCGGCCTCGCGCAGCACCTGACTCCAGTGCTGCGTGTCCGCACCGGCCAGCTGCTGCTCCAGCAGCTCACGCAGCGCGTCACGGTGAGTGTTGCGTCCCGACATCTCTGCCCAGCGCGGATCCTCGGCGGCCTGCGGTATGCCCAGAGTCCTGCACAGTCGGCCGAACTGCCCGTTGTTGCCGCAGGCAATCATGAGTTGGCCATCAGCAGTGCGGAACGGCCCGTAGGGATACAGGCTGGGATGCTCATTGCCCATCCGTTGGGGCGACGTTCCGGTGTTCACCGCCGCTGAGGTTTGGTTGACCAACCCCGAGAGCATCGAAGACATCAGATTGGCTTTGAGGTGCTGTCCCTCACCTGAGGCGCTGCGTTCGTGCAGCGCGGCAAGAATCGCTGCCTGAAGGTGCAGCCCGCTGATCACATCGGCCACCGCGACGCCGGCTTTCAGCGGCTGACCCTCGGCGTCGCCGGTGACGTGCATCAGCCCGGAGGCCCCCTGCACCAGCACGTCGTAGCCCGGAAGCTCGGCCCCGGGGCCTTCGAATCCGAACCCCGACAGTGAGGCGTAGATCAGCTGCGGGAAACGCGTGCGCACTGAGTCGTAGTCCAGCCCGAATCGTGCCAAGCCGCCCGGTTTGAAGTTCTCCACCAGCACATCAGCACGGCCCAACAGCTGCTCGACGATCTCGGCGTCGGCCGCCGAGCCCAGATCCAGAGCGATAGAGCGCTTATTGCGGTTCACCGCCTGAAAGTAGGTCGACTCTCCGTCCCGCTCAGGGGGCCGCCAGGTCCTGGTCTCGTCCCCCTGCGGCGACTCCACCTTGATGACCGTCGCCCCCAGGTCAGCTAGCAGCATCGTGGCATAGGGGCCGGCGAGCACCCGGGAGAGGTCAAGGACGACGACGCCCTCAAGCGGGCCGGCGGATTCGGAGGATGTCATCACCGGAGCTTCCTTTCTGTCGTGTGGGTCTGTGGACAGTCTGACGGTTGAGGTGGGCTCAATGTCGATTAGTCACGAAAGCTCGGATGAGTGATGCGCACAACTCATGAAATCCGGGTCCTGTTGAGTCACCGCGCTGACGGTCAGGAGCCGGAACAGCCCAGACTGCCTGCTGCGTATGCCTCCGTGCGCAGTACCACCTGATTCGTGGCATGGTTGATGGGGAAGAGTGGGCAGCGTTGAAAGGCTGACCCACGGTGAACGAGGCAGCAGGTGGGAACATGATTCGTGTTTTGCTGGTCGAGGATGATCTGCGACTGGCGGCAGCCCTGGTTGAGGTGCTGACTCATCGGATGAGATTCCAGGTGGAGCATGTCACCACAGGTGCGGCTGCGCTCGCGGCTGACCTGGCCGATCTGGTGCTGCTGGATCTGGGGCTTCCGGATATGAGGGGACTCGAGGTCCTGCGCCAGCTGCGGGGTCGCTTCGATATGGCTGGTGCGGGGATCATCATCCTCACCGCTAGGGGCCAGACGGATGAACGCGTCGCCGGTCTGCGTGCCGGGGCGGACGACTACGTCGTCAAACCGGTCAGCGTCGCTGAGCTCACGGCACGGATGGAAGCTGTGGCCCGACGCTCAGCGCCGGCCCACACATCGGTCATCAGTGCCGGCGAGATTGAGATTGACATGTCCTCACGTCAGGCGACGCTGAGGGGCGATCCTGTGGACTTGACGGCCAAGGAGTATGAGCTGCTGGTCGTACTGGTGTCCCAGGTCGGTCGCAACGTGTCCCGCAGCAGCCTGACCACCCAGGTGTGGGGCAACACCTGGCCCGGTCACAGCCGCGCCCTGGAGGTTCACATCAGCGGGCTGCGGGCGAAGCTGGGTGTCAGCGGACGCATCGTGACTGTCCGAGGCGTCGGATACCGGCTGGCTGAGGCCTGATGCATCGTCGCCTCACTGTCATCTACCTGACGCTGATCGTTATCGCCACTCTGGGCCTCGCGGTTCCTCTGGGGTTGGCCGTCATCGACCGCGAATCCCGCGGAATGCTGCTGGACAGGACCGCTGATGCGGCTCGCTTCTCCTCGATGGCGCAGAATGCAGTGCTCAGCGGAGAGGCGGGGGTGATCACAGCAGAGCTGCAGACCTACAGTCGGCTCTATGGCATAGATGCCATGGTCATCGACGCCGAAGCCGACCCCGTGGCAGTGAGCGGGCCAGACCTCACGCTGGGTCATCTGCAGGAATCAGCAGGGGAACCAGCTGATGAGTCTGCGGAGACCGTCTTGGCGGCCCTGGCCGGTGTCCGGCAGGACTACGACGAGACGATCTGGCCGTGGACCACGGAACAGCTGCTGGTTGCCGAACCGGTCAATGACAGCGGAGAGACCATCGGAGCAGTTGTCACATCCTCACCCACCGAGACGGTGACACGTTCCATGTGGATCCAATGGGCAGTCATTGTGGCTGGACTGACAATCATCCTGGCGCTGGGAGTGATGGCGGTCCGCCCCATCAGTCGATGGGTGATGCGCCCGGTGGGCGAGCTTGCTCGGGCCGCCGATGCGGTGCGCGGCGGTGAACTGGGAGCTCAGGTATCGACCGCAGCCGGACCGGTTGAGCTCAAACAGTTGGGGTCGGCGTTCAACGAGATGAGCGCCACCATAGCTCAGATGCTTCATCGGCAGCGCTCCTTCGTGGCCTACGCCGGTCATCAGATACGCAATCCGCTAGCCGTGGTGCGCCTGCGCGTGGAGTCTTTGGCGCAGAGCCTTCCCGCGGAGCTGATGCCGGCACACCGTGGTGTGTTGGAAGAGATCGATCGGCTTACCCGCACCTGTCAGGGCCTGCTGAACCTCGCGCTGCCGACTCAGCTGGAGCGCTATCGGGTCCACGTCGTCCTCTCGGAGGTTGCTCAGCAGCGGCGTGAGGCGTGGATGCCCATAGCTGACCAGCTTGGGGCCCACATAGAGCTTCAGGTGCCCGAGGGACTTGAGGCGCACATGGTTGAGCACACCTTGGACCAGACCCTGGATGTCCTGATTGACAATGCTCTGAAGTTCGGCGGCCCGGGGGTCAGCATTCTCGTCACAGCACACCGAAACCAGGCAGATCAGACGGAGCTCGTAGTGGCCGATGACGGCCCCGGGCTGCCTGATGGGATGCTGGAAGAGGCTGTGGTGCCCTTCTGGCGCCGGCTGCCAGTTTCGGATCAGCCCGGCGACGCTGAAGGCCCGCAGACATCTGGTTCTGCAGAGCACGGAGCCGCCGAAGGCACCGGGCTCGGGCTCTCAGCGGTGGTCTCGCTGTTGGAGCTTGACGCCGGGCAGCTGACTCTGCATCAGCGAGACCCCCACGGCATCCGGGCGGTCATTCTGCTGGATGACCCGGCTCCGCCGGACGATGAGCTGGTTTAGCGCTTCGGTAATAGTCCAGAGCACCAGAGTGGAGGTCAACCGGCTGTGTGGAGATCGCGGATCGCTCATTGAGCTCTCGGATCACCGGGTGACCCTCTACCAGGTCCGATCGGGCCGCGAACACTTCAGCGGTCAGGGCCTCTGCCGTCTCGTGCGGCATATCGGCCCTGACCATCAGCAGGCTGGACACCCCGACGCTTCGGACTCCGGGAACTCCGGGATAGGTGTCCACCGGCACTGGCACGTCCTCATAGGGGCCCTCGCCGAGATCACCCAGAGGGCCGGTCCACTCCGCAAGGTCCACCAGCCGAATCGGGGTTCGCTGAGCCAACTCAGTCACCGCTGCGCTCGGCAGCCCGCCGGACCAGAAGAATGCGTCAATCTGGTCGCTCTCCAGTGCGTGGGCCGAATCCTGCAGGTCCATGCTTCGCTTCTCCAGCGTCCCGCTCTCGCGGAGCTCTGCGACGCGCAGCAGACGGTTGGCCTGGGTCCTGGTGCCGGAACCGGCCGCGCCGACCGAGATGGTTCTGCCGGCCAAATCGGGCAGTTCCGCGATCTCCGAGTCAGCCCGGACCACCAGGTGCGTCGGTTGGTCGTAGAGCCTGCCGAGGGCACGAACCGGCAGCGGTTCGTCGAAGGGCGGGGTGCCCGAGACTGCGAGTCGGGCGACATCACTGGTGGAGAATGCGACGTCGATCTCGCCGGCGGCCAGGCGGTTCAGGTTGACCTCAGAAGCCGCCGACTCATGCGCGTCCAACGGCACTTCAGAGTCGTGGGTCAGCTGCTGCAGAGTTTGGCCCAGCTCAAAGTAGACCCCGCCTTCAGGCCCAGTCCCCACGCTCAGCGGCTCCGGGGTCGGTTCGGCGCGAAACGCTCCGGTCCAGATGAGCGCTGCCGCCGTCACCACCGCAGCCAGCGCTGCGACGACGGCCACAGCAGTCTTGGGGCGCTTTGCTGGGGTGGGTGAACCGGTCACCGAATCAGCATAGTCCCCGCGCAGCGGCTCACGAGGTCAGCCTGAAACCATGTTTGCTCAAGGTTTCCTCAAGCTTGCATCCCCAACCTTTTCCGTCCATGTGATCTGGAGCATACTGATGCTGATTCGCAACGCTGTCCAACGCAGCACAGCTCAGGTGATGCCTGCTGAACGCATTCGGCTTCTGCCTGGGCACGCACCCGACGAAAAGAGGAGCACCATGTTCGAGAAGCGCGGACGTTTCGCCACCACAGGGACGGCTCTTGCAGCGATGGCGCTGCTGCTGACAGCCTGCGGCGACGACGGCGGCGATGACGCCGACGCGGAAGGCGGTGAGGAGGTCGGCGACCAGGATGCGCAGTTCCTCACAGTCGCCACCGGCGGCTCATCCGGAGTCTATTACCAGATCGGCGCCACACTGGCCGATGTTCTTGCCGACGAGATGGAGTCGGACACCTCGGTGCAGTCCACCGGAGCCTCTGCTGAGAATATCAACCTGCTCACCGACAACAATGCTGAGATCGCCTTCACGATGGGCGATGCCACCGTTCAGGCAGTTGAGGGCACTGGGCCGTTCGAGGATGATGCGCGTGAGGGCCTGATGGCGATCATGACCATGTACCCCAACACCGTCCAGCTGATTGCTCGTGCGGACGCCGGCATTGAATCGGTGGAGGACCTCGCTGGCGCCAACGTCGCGGTCGGTGACGTGGGTTCCGGAGTCGAGCTCAACGCCCAGATGGTGCTCGGTGCCTATGACATGAGCTACGACGACATCAACGCCGACTACCTCCCCTACGGCGAGGCCACCGATCAGATGGCCAACGGACACATTGATGCGCTTTTCGCCACCTCCGGGCTGCCGAACCCATCCTTGGTCGAGTTGGGCACCAATACGGATTTCGTCACCGTGCCTATTGACGGCGAAGGCCAGGAGAATCTGCTCAGCGAGTATGAGTTCTTCCAAGAGGCCACCATCCCGGCCGATACCTACGAAGAGGATGAGGATACCCAAACAGTGGCGGTGGTCAACCACCTGATGGCCAACGATGAGCTGAGCGAAGACGCGGTCTACGATATTACCTCGGCGATCTTCAACAATATTGATCGCATTCACAGCTCGCACACTGAGGCCGCCAACATCACCGCTGACACTGCCACTGACGGCCTTGTCGTCCCGCTGCACCCCGGTGCTGAGCGATACTACGAAGAGAACGACATCTCCACTGACGGCGGCGGGGCTGATGAGGAGACTGCCGACGACGAGTCGTAGTCGGTCTGCGCAGATGGTTCGGATGACTCGGCGGCAGCTGATGGCCTGTGCGGGTGCAGCGGCTGCCGCCGGGACTCTGGGCCTTTCCGGCTGCCTCGCCGGCACGCACAAGCTGGTGTGCCGGCACCAGCGAAGCGGTGAGGTCTATGCGGAGCTCGACATTCGGCAGGGCTCGACCATCACCCATTCGTGGGTCCACTCCATCGAGCTCAGCCGTTGGACCGACACCTACCGCTTCGACGGTGAGGCACTGACTCTGACCAGCACCGAATTCGAGGAGTACGGCGCCGGGATGCCCATGGATGAGGGGGACGTGAGGATGGAAGACGGCAAAGTCATCATTGAGAACATCGATCGAGACTTTGAAGCGATCCGCTGGATCCACTCTCACCGGGTGGACTACCGGATCGGTGTGGACAACAACGACGATCTCATCGCAGCCGGTGAGCTGCCTGACCGAGAACCGATAGAACTGAGGCCACGATGACCAGGGAGAGGAAGGACGGCGAGGACGTCGATCCCTCGTCGCAGTCCCGTGCGGAGGCGACCGCCGCCGTCGCTGAAGAGGACGCTTCCCGCAGTGCGGAGGGCACGCTGAACCACACCGAGACTTCTGAGGAGGAGCGTGCCGCCCAGGAGAAGGACGCCTCCGAGGCGGCGGCCAAGTATGATGCAGAATCTCGGGTGCGCGAGACGCATTGGCGGCCCCTGGGCCTGCTGATCAGCGCGGTCGCTGTTCTCCTAGGCGTCTACCACATGTATACGGCCTACTTCGGCACTCCGCCGACCCTCATTCACCGTTCGCTGCACGTCAGCGTCATCCTGTTCCTGGTCTTCATGATCTACCCCCCGACCCGTCGGGCGCTGTCCAACGGCTGGCGAGTCGCTGATGGAGTGCTCGCGCTGGCATCCCTGGTGCCGACCGTCTACATGACGGTGAACTATGAGGAGTTTGTCCTGCAAGCTGGCCGGTTCACGTCCACCGACATCGTGGTGGCGAGCCTCTTGGTGCTGCTGGTGCTGGAAGCAGCTCGACGCGTGACCGGTGTGGCCCTGCCGGTACTGGGTATCCTGTTCATCCTTTTCGGGCTCTTCGGCCGTGATATGCCCGGACTGCTCCGTCACCGTGGTTATGACTGGGACACCCTGGCCTACCAGTTCTACGCCGGTACTGAGGGAATCTTCGGCACCGCGGTAGGTGTGGCAGCCAGCTACATCATCCTGTTCATCCTCTTCGGCGCCTTCCTGGCCAAATCTGGAATGAGCCAGATGTTCAACGACCTGGCCCTGGCTATCGCGGGTCAGGGACGTGGCGGCCCGGCGAAGGTCGCCACGATCGCCTCTGGCTTCATGGGCTCGATCAACGGTTCAGCCATCGCCAATGTGGTCTCCACCGGTGCGTTCACCATCCCGATGATGAAGAAGATCGGCTACACCAGGACATTCGCCGGGGCGGTAGAGTCCACGGCCTCAGTCGGCGGACAGATCCTGCCGCCAATCATGGGGGCCGCCGCCTTCATCCTGGCCGAGACCATCGGAGTGCCTTACACCACGGTCGCCCTGGCAGCGATTGTGCCGGCCGTGCTGTACTACATCAGCATCATCGTCCAGATCCACCTGCGCGCCACCAAACTGGGACTGAAGGGCATTTCGAGGGACAACTTGCCAGCCGTGATGGACGTGATCAAAGAACGCGGCCACCTGATGCTGCCATTGATCTTCCTGGTCTATATGCTGTTCTTCTCCGGACGCACTATTCTTTACTCGGCGCTGCTGACCATTCTGGTGACCATCCTGGTGTCGATGTTGCGCAAGAACTCCAGAATGGGCCTGCGCGATATCCTCGACGCGCTGGAAGAGGGCGTCCGCTCCACCCTCGGAGTGGCGGTGGCCTGTGCCTCGGTGGGCGTGATCGTCGGGGTGGTGACCATCTCCGGCTTCGGCGTCACCCTGGCCTCAGCGATCGTTCAGCTCTCCGGCGGGGTCCTGTTCTGGACTCTGGTGCTGACCATGCTGGCCTGCTTGGTGCTGGGAATCGGTCTTCCCTCGATCCCGGCCTACATCATCACCGCCACTATGGCGGCACCGGCACTGACTATGCTCGGGGTGGAACCGCTGGTGGCCCACCTGTTCGTCTTCTACTTCGGTCTCTTCGCCAACATCACCCCACCGGTTGCGCTGGCGGCATTCGCCGCCGCCGGCGTCAGCGGCGCAAAACCGATGCAGACTGGTATGTCCGCCTTCCGGCTCGCCTCGGCAGGGTTCGTGGTGCCCTACCTGTTCGTCTATAACCCGGACCTGCTGCTGCGCGGAGTCGGACTGGTCGACGGAATCATCGTGGTCGCTTCCGCGCTGGTCACTGTCCTGGTGATCTCTGCAGCCCTGGAGGGCCACTTCATGGAGCCCATCTCCTGGTACTTCAGAATCCTGCTGGCAGGTGCAGGCATCCTCGTCTACACCTCCAACATCACGTTGGCAGCAGCCGGGGTGGTCATCATTCTGGCCATCCTCGCTGTCCAGCTGGGCAGAGCCAAGAAGAACGACAACCTCTCCTACGCGGCCATCTGATGGGGCTCAGGATAGGCGTGATCGGCGGCGGCATCATCGGCCTTGCTGTCGCGCGCGAACTGTCGGCCCAGCGCCCAGGAGCCGACGTCGTGCTCTTCGAGAAGGAACCCCACGTGGCGGCCCACCAGACTGGACGCAACTCAGGGGTGGTCCACGCGGGTCTCTACTATGAGCCCGGCGGGCTGAAGGCGAGGCTGTGCCGCCGGGGTGCGGGGCTGCTGCGTGACTTTGCGCGCCAGAAGCAGGTCGCCTACCAGGAGTGCGGGAAGATCGTGGTGGCCAAAGATGAGCGCGAGCACCAGCGGCTCAGGGGGATCTATGCCAAAGCGACGGCCAATGGTGCCCCGGGAGTCCGGATGATCGGCCCAGCCGGCATCCAAGAGATCGAACCGTACTCGGAGGGAGTGGCTGCGCTGCACTCGCCGCAGACGGCCATCGTCGACTATAGGGGCGTCGCAGAGGCCTTGGCGGATGACCTCATCTCTGCTGGGGCGCAGGTGCGACTCTCCACCGAGGTGACGTCTGTCCGTGAGGATGCCCTCAGCGGTGCGGGCGGACGAGCTGCCCACATCTCCTCGCGGGACCGGAGCCGTTCCGGGGCCTCCCAGCAGGTGGAGGCCTTCGACCTTGTGGTGGTCTGCGCGGGGCTGCAGTCAGACCGCATCGCACGGGCCTCCGGGGAATCACGCTTCCCCAAGATCGTGCCGTTCTACGGGGACTACTTCATGCTGGCCCACCAGCAGGCGCAGCGGGTCAACGGACTCATCTACCCGGTGCCGGATCCGCGCTACCCCTTCTTGGGGGTGCACATCACTCCCCGATATGACGGTGAGGTGATGCTGGGGCCCAACGCGTTCCTTTCCTTGGGCCGGGAGATCTACCGACGCCGAAGGCTCAGCCCCAAGGATGTGACCGATGTGGTGACCAGCCCCGGGTTCTGGAGGTTCGCCTCCAAGAACGTCCCGGCGATGGTGCGTGAGACCCGCACGGCGCTGAGCAGGCGGGCCTTCGTGGAAGAGGCGAACAAGTACCTGCCCGGAATTGAGGTCAAGGATGTGACGCCGGGACCTCGAGGTGTGCGGGCCCAGGCCATGCACGCCGACGGGCGCCTGGCTGATGATTTCGTCATCTCCGGAGGATCGCGGGTAGTGCATGTCCGCAATGCGCCGTCGCCGGGTGCCACCAGTGCTCTGGCCATCGCCGAGCATATTGCCGGCGAAGCACTCTCCCGCCGCCGCGGGGCGTGATCCCCGGGGGAACTCAGCCCGGGTGAACCGGCAGCCGCCTACCCGATATGCCGCGCGGCTGGCGAGCGAGCCGACCGGCAATGCTGCGCAGGGCGGAGCCGGCGGGGGAGTTGGGGGCGGAGAGCACCGCGGGGGCGCCGTCGTCGCCGGTTTGGCGCAGCGTGGGGTCCAGCGGCACTGAGCCCAGCAGCGGAACGTCTGTTTCCAGCTGTGTGCTCAGTCGGTCTGCGACCAGCTGGCCTCCGCCGGAGCCGAAGAGATCCATCACGCTGCCGTCGGGCATGGTCATCGGTGCCATGTTCTCCACCACACCGGCAACTTTCTGGTTTGTCTGGGTGCTCAGCGCCCCTGCGCGTTCGGCGACTGAGGCGGCCGCGGCCTGCGGGGTGGTGACCACCAGCAGCTCAGAGCCGGGCAGCAGCTGGGCCACCGAGATGGCGATGTCGCCGGTGCCAGGAGGCAGATCCAGCAGCAGCACATCAAGGTCGCCGAAGTGTACATCGGTGAGGAACTGCTCCACCGCCCGGTGCAGCATGGGCCCGCGCCAGGCCACGGCCTTGCCAGGCTCGACGAACATGCCGATCGAGATGGTCTTCACCTCGTGGGTGACCGGCGGCAGAATCATCTCATCCAGCCTGGTGGGCGTATCGGTGATGCCCATCAGGTCCGGGACGGAGAAGCCGTGCACATCGGCGTCGATGATTCCCACCTTCAGTCCCTGCTCGGCCAGGGAGCAGGCCAGGTTCACCGTGACCGTGGATTTGCCCACTCCGCCCTTGCCGGAGGCCACGGCGTAGACCTTGGTGAGGGAGTCCGGCTGCGCGAAGGGGTTGACCTTGCCGCCGTCCGTGCCGCGCAGCTGCTCCTTCAGTGCGGCGCGCTCCTCAGGGGTCATCACATCCAGCTGCACGTGTGCGGTCCGGATGCCCTCGGCGCGGACCGAGGCCGCTGTGACGTCGTCGACGATGCGGCTGCGCATGGGGCAGGCATCGGTGGTGAGCTTGATGGTGACATCGGCGGAGCCCTCGCTGTCCACACTGATGTCACCGACCATGCCGATCTGGGTGATCGGCACGCGCAGCTCCGGGTCAAGCACCTCGTCCAAACGGCGGTGCACCCGATCGACGGCGGAAGACTGGGAGGAACTCTGCTCAGACACGCCTCAAGTCTAGGCGCGGACCCTGAACACTGGTGTGATGCGGCCGGTTGGGCCCAACGCTGGCAGAATGGAGAGCATGAGCAATGCTGCGCAGTTGAACACCGGCGGCCTTCCCAAGGGCGAGCTGCTGGGCCGCTACCGCACCTACGACGACGCCCAGCGGGTGGTGGATCACCTGGCCGCCGC